>JAJDDI010000078.1 GCA_029260375.1 Phycisphaerales bacterium
AAAAGACTAAAAAGTCTGCTAAGAAAAAAGCTACTCGCAAAAAAGCGACAGCAAAGAAATAAATAGGATGGGCGGCAAGGCATAACGTCGCCCATTTTTTAAGAGGTGATTTATGATTCTAGCAATTGATCCGGGTCCAGAGAAAAAATTTCCAAAATGTCACTCAAAACATCATAATGAATTAAGAAGATCCGAGGCACGTTATGCTTAAGTATGAATTTACTCTGCCAATTACACCTAAAGCAAAGCAGAGAGCGAGAATATTAAAAACAGGAAGGTCGTATACGCCAAAAGAAACCGTAGAATTTGAAAACACTATACGGGGACTTTCAAGAAAATATGCGCCAATATACCTGATTGAAGGACCGGTCGCCCTTAGTATGGAATTTGTGGTTAAAAGGCCTATTAAGCCAAGGCATAAAATTCATCCAATTACTCGCCCAGACCTAGACAACTATATTAAAGCGGTGAAGGATGCGTTTAATGGGATCTTTTGGAGAGATGACAGTCAAGTAGTTATTTTAATGGGGAAAAAGAGTTATGGCGAGCCAAAAATATTAATTGCAATAGAAGAGATTTTAAATCACAAATCTATAATTTCAGAAAGAACAAAGGTGCTTGCATGACCCATCTATTTGATACGTTTACAATTACAATATCACTTTTACTCGGTTTTATTTTAGGTATTATGATTATTCAAATATCGACTCCAACCGAATTAGAAATACTTAGGGGAAACAAAGATAAAATACTGTGCCCGAGATTTGATAACGAGTTTTGCTACAAAGTCACGCAGATAAGACTTAAGAGAGATTGAATTAGGATACAATAACATGATTGAATCACCGTTTAAGGAAATAACAAAGTTTGACTGGAAGGATTTACACGGTAAATTCGGGGTTTTCATGTGGCTAGAACCAACCGACTCAGACCTGCAAGAGAGCCAATTTATGAAACAACTTTGGTTTAGAGATAAAGAAATGAATCTCTATTTAGTTCATGAAGAATGATATGAATAATACTGATAAACCAACCAGATTGAGAAGGCAAAAAGACTGTGCTAGATGGCAGGTCAAATGTTTGAAAAAAAGAAATAAAGAACTTTTATCCGCAATTAACACATGGAATATGGCAAAAATAGCTGCTAATAACTGTAGTAACTTGATGTTATCAAGCAGAAAAACTAAAAGGGCAATACAGATAATGAATGAACTTTTATTAGCAGAAGATAGACTGCATAAACTCGCTACTTAATAAGTTGGTTGATAGCTTGATCCGGGGTAACTCAACTCTTGTCCTAACCTTTAAACTTTATTACTAGCATTCATTTCTTCCCCTTCTTAAATTTTAACTTAAGTATCTTAACCCATAGGGGGAGGCCATAAAAGCATCAAACCATTGAAGTCACCGTCGTTTGGGAATAATTTCTTTATTTCTGGCATAACCCAATTCAAAATAGCTTCTAATATTTTCATAATTAATAAGTCCCGAATTCCATCATTTTAGATAGAGTTTTAGCTCGTGTTCCAACTTGTCCCGCCCAATCGGAATCAAGCATTTCTTTAGAGGCTGTAGTAAAATCTCCGTAGCTCATGGCTTTAATCATTTTTTTAAACTTCAAGAACTTTCCTATTCCTAGGTTAAAAACCATATCAATGACAACATCTCTTCTCACGGAGTCCAATTCGTTGAACCATCTAAGTCGTGCGCTTGCCTCGCATTTAACTCTCCTGATGTCTGCAAAAAGCATATGAAGGGCTTCGTCTTTAGTGATGCCGTTGTCCTCTAGATTTCTGCCATACCCAATAGTGAGCTTCCCAACGGTATCTTTATAAGGCTTGAGACGAAGTCCCTCGTGATCTTTAATCATCTTTACTAGATAGGGATCGATGTCGTGTGGTCGGTTCAATCTTCTAATTCACTTTCGCATGCGTTTGCATCTGCAATTAAAGATCTAAGGTCATCCCAAGTTAAGCATGCATATTTCCCAGCCGCTGCTTTGTGGGACTGGAAATCCTCATCGTCATTTAAATGTAGACCGTCTTCTTTGTGTGCCCAAATTGTATCGCCAGTTGCACAACTAATCGCGATCAAGGATGTCGTTAAGACCAGAAGTATCACCATCACGGGCTTTGCCAATTGCTTCATTTAATTCCTTTATGGTTTTACGGCGAGCGCGAATGACATCAGCCAAACGCGCCCGTTCTTTTTCTGCTTCTGTTTTTTTTGGGAAGAAACGATCTAGTAGTCGTTCAATTCCTGGGATAGCAGATAAAATACTTGTTACAAATGCGACTATAGCAGTCAAATTAACCTACCTCTCCGTCGATCTTATCGATCTGCTCCATTACATATGCTTCAACTGGAGGCATTAACCCAACAATCATATCGTCAATCTTATTTTCAGATGCAACAGCGGATTCTTTCATCCAAGACATCACACTCATAAATACTTTACCTGCGGCATCTTCAGCAATATCCAAACCTTCATTTTTCATTTTTTCTACTAACATTTTTGGGTCATAAGCATTCATATTCATCTCCTTTATTTGTTTGTTCTAAGTTCAGTCATCAACCCGATAATCAAACGATTATTTTCTCGGATCAAATCTTTTATTTCGTCCATCTCCTTAAGAGAATCCATTTTGTTTTCTTTGATGTCATATTTCAAATCAGACTTAAGATTTACAAATTCATTTTTAGTCGCAAACTGTGTAAATGCGTAAGCCGTAACTGAAGCCGTAATAAGTGTGATGCTAAATAGTAGTTGTGCATAATTTTTTTCTAACCACAATCTTGCATTATTCATACGATCATTAAATCACTCCACTCAATAAGGTTATTAAATCATTCGCTGTTTTGTCATTGTGGGCATTTGAATCTTCATTAATCCATATACCATTTCGTTGCGCTGACTCATGATCACCCAATACTTGTTGATTGGAGTACAAAACGTTTGTTATGAGTCTCGCTTCTTTTTTAATTACTGCATCTTTAATCAGTATTATTCTGTTAAACACTTGCCTCATCAAGGCAAGTGTCGCAGCTTTTCTGGCATCCGCTCCAGGGGTATCATTGAAATTAGTTATCCAATTATCTGTATCTGCTTTTGCATCTAACAGTTCTTGGTTTAGTGTTGATTTGGAAGCGCCTATTAAACTAACATTATCTAATATTCCTTTGTTTCTTTGTAGTATTTTCAATCTAAAGCTGTCTTTTATCGGAGATAAATCTACCTCTGGATTTATAGAGCCAATAAAATCAGCTGACCACGTTGACTTTTTTATTGGGCTTAAACCAGCTGCTAGCTTTTCATACAATCGCCCTACCCATACGGGAATTCCTAATTCAGTCTCGTATTTTTTTAGATCATAATTTGCGATAAGCTCATGATCTCCTCCCTTTTGAACTGATGACTTTCTACGGACTGGATCATTTATTCGATCTAGTATTTCTTGTTTTTTAGCAGCATTAAAAGTATTCATTAGTATAGTGCCCATTTGTCATTTAAGTAATCGGTTATATCAGTTTGTTCAGTTGCATTTAATGCTTTACTATAAGTAATAACTTCGTACAAAGATCCACTCCAAGGTTCCCCGGCAACCCGGTTCGTTCCTAACCTAAGGTCTGTAAACGTATCTGCCCCAATATCGGTTGTTGGGCTTGTTATTTCAGCTACGCCGTTTAACAGTCCATTAGTTGATATCCCGTTAAAAACTACTACCATTATTTTATTATTTGTTGACCCAGCTGTAGATCCACGAACAACCACAACTCCACTAGCAAGGGCCATTTCTTTATTATTTGGATTCTTCTCGTTGCGTAATCCCCATAATTCCGGGACGGGACTGGCTGACCCAGCAGATACTCCTGTCGCTGTTGGGGGTGCCTCGGTATTTTTTAAAGCGATACAGATTGTGAATGGCTGGGAAAAGGGACTGCCAACTAAGGTATCTTTTTGCATAACATCACTTTCAGCCTTATTGAAATCTAATCGAGGCAAGCCATTTTGACC
>JAJDDI010000079.1 GCA_029260375.1 Phycisphaerales bacterium
CTGGCGGTTGTTCTGGTACAGGCTGTTGAACGTGTGGAAGAACTCTTCCTGCGTCCGGTCACGCTTGGCCAGGAACTGGATGTCGTCGATCACCAGCAGGTCCACGTTGCGGAACCGGTGGCGGAAGTCGCTCATCGTCCCATCCTGCACGGCGCCCAGGAACTGGCTCATGAACCCGTCGCACGAGATGTAGACCACCGTGGCGTCCGGACGGACCTGCTTGACCCGCAGGCAGACCGCCTGGAGCAGGTGGGTCTTGCCCATGCCCACGTCGCCGTGGACGAACAGGGGGTTGTACGCGCGTCCGGGGCTGGCGCTGACGGCCATCGCCGCGGCGTGGGCGAACTCGTTGTTGGGACCGATGACGAACGTCTCAAACCCGAAGTCCGGGTTGATGGGCAGCGCGTCGGGGTAGTCGGGCGGGATGGACTCGCTGAAGACCGACGTCTCTGGCTCCCCACGAACGGGGGGCGGGGGCGGCGTGGCCGCCGGCGGTGTCTTGGCGCGAGACCTGGAGGGCTTGGCCTTGCTGCGCTCGAAGGCGGAGGCGTCGTCCTCGGGGCCCAGGAAGCGGACACCGATGAGCTGGCCCGTCGCGGAGCGGACAGCGTCGTTGAACGCGGCCAAACACTCGCGGCGCAAGTAGTTCTGGTGCAGCGAAGAGTGGGCGCGGACGCCAAACGCCCCGGACGCAATGCCCAGGGGCTCAAGCTCGCGGAACCACTGACGGCACACCACGGGGTGGCTCGACCGCAGGTACGCAAGAACGTCATCCCAGATCCTGCGATCGGGGTCGCTCATGGCAACACAGCCTCTTTGTCTGATGGAGCAAGCCGCGTGCGGATCGCCCCTGCCGGTTCACACAACCCAATCCAAATGACGCCCTCGCCCCGCGACCACCTCCCATGGCGTTCACGAAAGTCGGACGACAACCGGGCAAACGTAATCGTCAGGGCGCTCGGTGTCAACCGCCGAGGATCAATTGGCGAGATGACCCCACGCAACTGCTTGTCAGTTCAAGACTCAGCCGCGCTGCGCCAGTTCGCGTTCGCGCCGTTCCGCCTCCTCGGCCTGGCGTTCGTAGCGCGCCCGGTTTGAGCGGTGGTCCATCAGCAGGTGCACCTTGGACGCGAGATCGTCTCCCACCAGCTCCGCGAGCTGCTTGTGCGCAAACCCGACATGCGTCCGCCGCGAGACGTGCACCAGCACCATGTGCTCGCACTCGACCACGCGCAGCCACTCCGCGACATCGTCGATGTGCAGGTGCTTGCCGATTTTCGCGCGAGAGCGGTGGTCGGGCTCGAAGAACGTGCACTCACCGATGATGATCTTGGCGGTGCGCACGTCGTCGCGCAGCAGGTGCGCTCCCGGGAGCGTGTCGCCCGTGTTGGCGATGAGCGGGACCTCAAACGCCCGGGTGATCTCCTCGCCCCGGTCCTTGAGCTCGCGGAGTTTTTCCTGCGGGAACCCGCTGTACTCCTCGCGCAGCTTCGTCCGCTTCTCGACGATGCTGTACCCGACCGACGGGCAGGTGTGCTCCGTGTGGTAGGCGCGGAGCACGGTGTTGTTCTTGATCTCGATCTCTTGGTCGGGCTCGATCGTGAGCAGCTCGTAGGGCGTCTTCTGACGCTCGAGATCGACAAAGCCCTTCATCATGTTGTGGATGTCGTTCTCGATGCGAGCGTCGCAGACGATCACGCCCGGGCCCATGCCCTGGAAGTTGCGCTGCGAGCACCAGTAGGCCAGGGCGCCGATATGGTCCATGTGCCCGTGGGTGACGGCGCAGTACTTGGCGGCCAGCGCCGGACGGGGGCACAGGCCCATGTCGAAGACGATGTCCAGCTCGGGGATGTGGATCGAGGTCGCCTCGCCGGCGATCGAGAAGCCCTGGACGCGGTAGGGGGGCAGCAGCAGGAAGCCGAGCGTGCCCTCGCGCGGGGGTGGTTTGGGGATCATCGCGGGAATCTCCTTCGACCCGCGCTGTCGCGCGGGCGGGAACCAACGCCCGGGCGACGCGCCCGGACACGCGGATCGTAGGCCCGGCCGTCGCGGTTGCTGGCGGCTACGCTGGCGCCATGAGCGACGATTCGACCCCGGCGACATCTGAGACCAACGCCAAAGCCGACAACAACGCCAACGCGGACATGCGCAGGGGCGCGGTGATCCGCCGCCTCGGCCCCGCCGCCGTGCTCGGCGTGCTCTGGGCCGTCCTGCCCGGCGTGCTTGGTGTTACCCTGTTCGTCGTCTACCGCCAGGAGGTTTCAGACTGGCTCCAGGCCCAGGGCGTCGCCGAGGGCTCGGTGATCTACATCGGCGCGTTCATGCTCGCCGCGGGCCTGGGCCTGCTGCCCACCTGGGTCCAGGCGGTCATCGGGGGCTACGCCTTCGGGCTGTGGGCGGGGTTCGGCGCCGCGTGGGCGGGGTTCACGGGCGCCGCGCTCATCGGGTTTGTCGTGACCAGGCTCGTCGCGGGGCGGCGGGTGGAGCGTGAGATCGAGTCGCACGCGAAGGCCAAGGCGGTGCGTGACGCGCTGGTGGGGGCGGGGTGGCTGCGGACGACGGGGATCGTGGCGCTGGTGCGGGCGCCGTTCAACTCGCCGTTTAGCCTGATGAACCTGACGCTGTGCGCCGCAGAGACGCCGCTGAGCGCGTACATGGTGGGGACGGTGGTGGGGATGGCGCCGCGGACGCTGGTGTACGCGTTCATGGGCGCGGGGATGGTGAGCTGGGACGAGTTCGACAAGCCCTGGTGGTACCTGCCCGCGGGGATCGCGAGCATGATCGTGGTGGCGCTGATCGTGGCGCAGGTGGCCAACAGGGCGCTGGCGAAGATCAGCGAGCCGGGTGATCGCCAAGATCGGGGCGGCGGAGAGCGCCTCAGTCGATGACCCAGCGGAGCGACACCAGCAGCCCGAGCCCCACGATCAGGCTCCCGGCGTTGCGCAGGTAGCCATCCCAGCGGATGAGGCTCGCCTGCCCGTCGCCCTTGGCCATGTGCCTGCCCATCTCGGGCGTGATCCCGCGCTCCATGGCGAACGGCACAAACATCGCGCGGGCCTCACGCATCTCGATCTCGGGCAGGGGCTCGTCCTGACGGCGACGGACCTGGATCGAGTGGTCGAACGAGGCACGGGTGATCGCCCAGGCGCCCGTCTGCGCCACCTCCGGCTCACAGGTGAGGATTGCGCGGTGGACCTCGGGGTCGTCATCGCCCGAGCGGAACGCGTGGGCGAGGGGGTCCTCAAAGGGCACGAGGCGGAGGACGCCGCCCTCGCTGACGAGATACGCCATCGGCGGGCGGATCGCGTCGCAATGGAGTTCCGGGCGCAGCCTTTCGGCGACGAGCGCGCCGACCGAGGACTCGGACGGCAACGTGAGCACATCAGCCATCAGCAGCCCCGCGAGCACCAGGCTTGCCAGCGGCGTCGCGAGCCATGATCTGCGTCGGGTGGGTTTGGGGTGATCTGTCATCGGTCTCCCGGTGAACAGCGCTGAGACCCCGGGCTATTCCAGCGACGCGCGCCCGGGCGCCCGGAGGAGCGAGCCGCACTCTGGGCAACGGTTCGTGGGCAGGCCGGCAATGCTGTACTTGCAGACGGGGCAGCGCCCGCGCCTGAGGCGTTCGAGGCGGATGGCGCGTTGTCTGCGGGTGATGAAGCCGTACGCAAAGCAAATCATCACGAGCAGCGTGGTGAGGTTCCAGAGAACACCAGACCAATGAACCGTGCGACGGAGCGAACCACCCGGTTGAAATGTCTCAAGCCAGTAGAGTTCGGGATCGTTCGTTGCGGCGAGGTGAGCATCGAGCGTCATGCTCTCGGGGATTGGGTTCGCGCCCCAGGAGATCGTGTCAAACCTCAATCCCCGCGTTCGGATTGTGTCGAATCCAAGGCCGGAAGTTTGATCGATAGAGAACCCGTAGATGATGGCGACCGGATCACCAAACGGATGACGAAGGCCTAGGCAGTCGTCGCACGACATCTCGTCGTGTATCTCTAGTCCGTGCGGAGTTTGGTACACGTATGCCTGGTGCCCGTGTCGGCAACGACACCGTGTCGCACCCAGCAGGAGTGGCCCCCCAACAAAGATTAGCTCGCCTACCAGCAGAAAAAACAGCACCAACAGCGTGACTTCGTGCTGCGTCCACCTCAACCACCCCGGCGTCTGACCCCAGGCGTTCATGGGCTTCGATACGCACGCCTGCCCGCCCGGGTCCGCCTACGCCAGCAGCCAGATCACCGTCCCGGCGATGCAGAACACCGAGAAGTTGTGGATGAAGTGGGCGGTCATGCACGCGATGATCGAGCCGCGCCACTCGCGCATGAAGCTGAACATGAACCCGAGGGCGATCAGCGGCGAGACCATGAGCGGGCCGTACGAGTGCAGGAACGCGAACAGC
>JAJDDI010000080.1 GCA_029260375.1 Phycisphaerales bacterium
CACGCAGTTGTCGTTCTTGTCGCGGACGACCTCGAGCTCGTACTCCTTCCAGCCCAGCAGGGAGCGGTCCACCTGGACCTGGTTGATCATGCTGGCGCGGATGCCGCGGGTGACGAGCTCCTCGAGTTCTTCGGTGTTGTACGCGATGCCCCCGCCCCAGCCGCCGAGGGTGAACGCGGGGCGGATGATCGCGGGAAGGCCCACCTTCTCGACGAACGCCTCGGCATCCTCGAGCGTGGTCACGACCGCGGCTTCACAGGTCTTGAGCCCGACGCGCTCGCAGACATCGGCGAACGCCTGGCGGTCCTCGGCCCGGTGGATGACCTGGCGGTCGGCGCCGATCATCTCAATCCCGAACTCTTCAAACATGCCCCGGTCGTACATCTCGCAGGCGCAGTTGAGCCCGGTCTGCCCGCCCAGCGTGGGGAGCACCGCGTCCACGGGCGTGCCGTTGTCCTTCTCCTTCTGGAGAATCTTGCGGACGGTCTCGGGCGTGATGGGCTCGATGTAGGTCCGGTCGGCGAACGACGGGTCGGTCATGATCGTCGCGGGGTTGGAGTTGATCAGGACGACCCGGTACCCCTCGGTGCGCAGCGCCTTGCAGGCCTGCGCGCCGGCGTAGTCAAACTCGCACCCCTGCCCGATGACAATGGGGCCAGAGCCGATGATCAGGATCGTGTGGATGTCGTCGCGGCGGGGCATGGGCGGTCTCCGACCGCTTGCACGGGACCGGTGCAAACTCGGACAGAATAGCCCGCCCGTCGCCGCCGAGCCAGCGGCGGCAGTGATTCAGCCCTCGCCGTCCCCTCGCAACACCTTGAGCAATCGTCCCTTCGCGTCGGTCGGGAGCAGGTCGTAGATCTCCGCGAGCAGCACGCGGGTCTGCTCGGGTGTCGGGTTGAGCGCGGTCCGCTGGGCGAACGCCTCGCCGAGTCGGCGGACCCGCCCTTCGGTCTCGGGGTCGAGGGCCAGATCCGACAGGAAGCGTTCGAACTCCACGACCTTCGACGTGACGATCCGGTCGTACGACCGCTCGATCTCCAGACCGATCGCCTCGACGATCAGGCGCTCAAACGCCTCGGCGTCGGGGTTCGGCTTCCGCTCGAGGACGACCTCTCGCTTAAGTTCCTCGAACCGGGCCAGGTGGCGCTCGCGCACGAGTCTCCGATACTCGCTCCTCTGGGCCTGGGGCACGTACGGGGCGATCACATCGACGAGACGCACGCCCCGATCGACCTCTCGCAGATCGTTCACGATGATGCCAAAGAGCCGCCGCTCGCTCTCTTTGTCACCGGCCGCGGTCGCGGAGGTCAGTTCGGCGAGCGTCAGGATGTGCTCGATGACCACGCGATCGATCCGCCCGGCTCGCTCGCTGAGCACCGGCTCGATCGTGGACCAGTCCTCCTCGCTCAGCGCCAGAAGGTCCAGGGCCGCGATCTCCGGCGGGGCCTCCAGGGGCTTGAGGGCCCCGTCGTACCCGCGCCGAACCAGGGTGGGCGCCTGGGCCTGATCGCTGACCTTGGGGCCGGCCAGCGGGTCGGGCAGGGGCTGGTTCTGGGCCGCGGCGCCCGAGCACAGGGCGCCGGTCAGGAGGATCGCGAGGCCTGGGATGCGTGTGCGGGTCATGCGGGGTCTCCGGATTCGATTCGGACCGGGGCGAACGCTCCCAGCCGGTGGCGCGTACATCCTTCCATGAGTTCAACGGCGTCGCCCCGCTCGGATTTCAGCGACGCCCCGAAGACCGCCGACGTAGCGTTGTTCTCAGCCTCGATCCTTTCCGCCCCGTCCGGGCATCCACGGGCGACTGAACAGGGGCCGATCATATGTGTGGTATTGTCGCGTACATCGGCTCCAAGCCCGCCCAGCCCCTCCTGCTCGAAGGGCTCAAGCGCCTTGAGTACCGAGGGTACGACTCGGCCGGGCTGGCCGTGCTCAACGGGTCGCTCAACGTCGTCCGGGCCGTCGGGCGGGTGGTCAACCTGGAGAACAAGCTCAAGGACCTGCCCGAACTCAGGGGCACCATCGGTCTGGCCCACACCCGCTGGGCGACCCACGGCGGCGTCACGGAACTCAACGCCCACCCGCACCGCGACGACAAGGCCGGCATCGCCGTCGTCCACAACGGCATCATCGAGAACTACGTCTCGCTCAAGAAGCTCCTGACCGAGCGCGGGCACACCTTCCACTCCGACACCGACACCGAGGTGCTCGCGATCCTCATCGGCGAGCTGTACGAGGGCGACCTGGAGGCCGCGGTGCAGGCGGCGCTTCGCGAGGTCACCGGCGCGTACGCGATCGCGGTCATCTGCGAGCAGGAGCCCGACGTGCTCGTGTGCGCCCGCAAGGGCTCGCCGCTGATGGTGGGCGTGGGCTCGGGCGAGTGCATCGTCGCGTCGGACCCGTCCGCGATCGTCGCGCACACCAGCCAGGCGTTCGCGCTCGAAGACTACAACGTCGCCCGCATCACCCGCGAGGGCTTCCGCACCTCGACGATCAACAACAAGCCCGTCACGCCCAAGATGATGCAGCTCGAGATGGACCTGGAGCAGGCCGAGCTGGGCGCGTACGAGCACTACATGCTCAAGGAGATCTTCGAG
>JAJDDI010000081.1 GCA_029260375.1 Phycisphaerales bacterium
CATGCCGTCCTTCTTGACCAGCGGGAAGACCGCCGCCTTGATCGGCGCGATCCGCGGGTGGAACTTCATGTACACCTTGCTCGCCCGCTCCGGGTCGGGCGTGTACGCCTCGCACAGGATCGCCAGCACGCCGCGGTCCAAACCGGCGCTCGGCTCGATCACGTGCGGCAGGTACCACTCGCCCTTGGGCTGCCCGTTTGGCAGCGGCTCGCCCCGAGTCGTGTCGTGGTACTCCATCTTCTTCTTGGAGTGGTCCTGGTGCTGCTTGAGGTCAAAGTTCGTCCGGTCGGCGATGCCCACGAGCTCGCCGTAGCCCGGCGCGGTGAACGGGAAGCGGTACTCGATGTCGCTCGTGCCCGCGCCCTCCTTGGCGTAGTGAGCAAGCTCGTCGCTGTCGTGCTCGCGCAGGATCAGGTTCTCGCCCGACAGGCCCAGGTCCTGCCACCACTGGTACCGCCAGTCGCGCCAGAACTCGTACCACGCCTTCGATTCGTCCGGGTGGCAGAAGAACTCGATCTCCATCTGCTCGAACTCACGGCTGCGGAACGTGAAGTTCCGCGGCGTGACCTCATTCCGAAACGCCTTGCCCGTCTGCGCAATGCCGAAGGGCACGCTGACGCGCGTGGTGTCAACGACGTTCTTGAAGTTGATGAAGATGCCCTGGGCTGTCTCGGGTCGGAGGTAGGCGATGTCGTCCTCGGTTGCCGTGGCGCCGAGGTAGGTCTTGAACATGAGGTTGAACGCACGGGGCTCGGTAAGCGAGCCCGCCTTGCGGGTAAATGGCGAGACTATCTTCTCGTGATAGTTCTTTAACTCTTTTTGAGTCACCTGACCAAGCCGAGCAACTACTCGCAAACCATCTCTCTTGCGTGTTGCAATGCAGAATCTTGCGTCGGGATCACTAGATGGTCCATTTTGAAAAGGCTCAAACTCGTACTCTTTATTCAGAGCTTTGTCATCCGAAACTAGGGCTTCAGCTTCACCCACAGTGCTTGCCACAAACGTCGATATCGGGTGAACCTCGGTTGTCAGCTCTCCTCGCTGCTGCATAGCCCAAAGCTCCAGCGATTCGGCAACTGATTCTGGGACAACGGATGTGCCAAAAAGATGATCCGCCCGAAACCGCTGCTTGGTCTCTTTGTCATCCACCATCGGGTCATTGAACCCGCCGACGTGCCCGGACGCCTCCCACACCTTCGGGTTCTGAATGATGCACGTGTCCACGGGGACGATGCTCACGGGCTTGCCGTCGGGCCCGTTCTGCCCGTTGCACCCGAGCATGACGACGTCCTGCCACCACGCGTCGCGAAGGTTCTTCTTGAGCTGGGCGCCGAGCGGCCCATAGTCCCAGAAGCCGTTCACACCGCCGTAGATCTCGGAGGCCTGGTAGACGAACCCGCGGCGCTTGCACAGCGCCATGATGTCGTCCATGGATTTGGTCGTCGCTGATTCGGACATCGATCGCTCCTTCCCCCCGGAGGCGTGCGGGAGGGGGCGATGATAGGGGTGGGTGGCGAGTGGCGAAAATGGCGAGTGGGGCGTTGCGCGAGCCAGCAATCGTGGGGTCGCAGACCCCATTCGCCACTCGCCACCTCGCCACTCACCCGCCGACGAGTCGGCGAAAGACCTCACCCAGTCCCACGCCCGAGACCTCGTCCTCCAGGTCCCGCTCCATCTCCTCGAACTCGCCGATCTCCGGCGCCGAGCCCAGCTCGACGGGCGCCTCGCCGCCCGGCCCGATGCCCAGCGACCCGTCGCCCGAGACGCTGATCACCCAGCGCCCCTCACCGAGCGAGCGATAGACGGTCTTGCCGAACTTCGCCCCATCGCGGTCCCAGTCGATCTCGCTCAGCGCCGGGTCGATGAGCGTCCCCTGGTTGGGCGCTGTCTTGGCGTCGAACACGCGCCGCATCCAGACGCGCCCGTCGAGTACGACATAGTCCACATAGATCTCGCCCCTGGGGTCGTAGGGGGTGTCGATCACCCGCTCGACCCCCGCCGCCGACCGCACCCGCACCGAGAGCCTGCCCCCCTCGACGACCAGCTCGGTGATCGCCGTCCGCTTCACGGCCTCGTTGTACTGCGCCCGCAACGCCCGGAACTCGCCCGAGACCTCCCGCAGGCGGTCCCGGTACACGTCCTCGACGATGTCACCCCGGATGAGCTGGTAGCCGAAGAGCATGGCCACGCCAGAGGCGACGAGCACCGCCGACGCGGACACAATCTTGGACAGGGCCAGGGTCTTCATGGGGAGCCTCCGGGGCAATCATCGGGCGAGAACGCCGCCCGGCTCAATGAAAGGCGTACGCGGAGAGTCGGTGCTTCGGCTGACCCGAAGGGCAGCCGTGCTCTGGCGCCGCGAGCTTCACGGCTGCCCGGTGCCACGGCTGACCCGAAGGGCAGCCGTGCAGCGATCACCAAGACAACACGGCTGCCGCTGCGCGGTCAGCCGTGGCGCCCAGGCATTACCCCTCATACCGCCTCACACACACCGTGTTGTTCTGCCCCCCGAACCCGAACGAGTTCGACAGGCACACATCCACGCCCCCGCTCGCGTTCAGGTCCCGCGCCACGCCCGCGACGTGGTCCAGGTCGCACCGCGGATCGGGGTTCTTGAGGTTGAGCGTCGGCGGCACGATCCCGGTCTGGATCGCCTTGACGCACGTGATCAGCTCCACCGCCCCCGCCGCCTGGATCAGGTGCCCCAGCATGCTCTTGACCGAGCCGAACAGCAGCTTGTCGGCCATCTCCCCGAACGCCGCCCGCACCGCCGCGGTCTCGATCTTGTCGTTCTCCTGCGTCCCCGTGCCATGCGCGTTGACGTACTGCACCGGCGCCCGCCCGGCGCTGTCGGGCCGGGTCGGGTCGATGCCCGCCTGTGCGCACGCCTGACGCATGGCGCTGGCCGCGCCCCTGCCCTCGGGCTGGATGTCGGTGATCCGGAACGCGTCGGCCGAGGCGCCGTAGCCGGCGATCTCCGCCAGGGGCGTGGCGCCGCGCGCCAGCGCGTGCCCGAGCTCCTCGATCACGACTATCCCCGCTCCCTCGCCCATGACAAATCCGTCGCGCGTCGCGTCGAACGGACGCGAGGCCGTCGCCGGGTCGTCGCGGCGCGTGGACATCGCGGTGAGGCGGATGAACCCGGTCATGCCCAGCGGGTGGATCATCGAGTGCGCCCCGCCGGCGAGCATGACGTCCGCGTCGCCGCGCCGGATCTGCTCGCTCGCCTCACCCACCGCCTGCGTGCTCGCGGCGCACGCGGTCATGCAGTTGAACGCCGGCCCGCGGCACCCGAACGCCTTGGCCAGGCGCCCGACCGTCATGTTGGGCTCCTGCTCCAGCTCGCGGACCTTGCTCAGCCGCTCGTAGGCGACCCGCGCCCACGCGTGCCCATCGACCTCGCGCCGCTCGGCGTCCCACCCCGCGATGTTGGCCGCGGAGAAGTTCTCAAAGTCCGGCGGCCCCTCGCCCGCGCCCAAATAGATCCCAATCCGCCGCGGATCGACGCCCTCGGGCCCGGCGCCCGCCCCCGGACCCAGCCCCGCCTGCGCCCACGCCCGCGCCGCGGCGGCCAGCGCGAAGTGTGTGCTCTGGCCCGCGCCCTGGTGGCGCCCTGCCTCCTCGCCGATGGCGCGCTCAAGATCAAACCCCCGCACCTCGGCCGCGAAGTTGGTCGCGAACGTGCTCGCGTCGTACCGCGTGACGGGACCGATGGCGCTGGTCCCCGCGATGAGCCTGGACCACACCCCCTCGACGTCCTCGCCCAGCGGGGTCACCAGGCCCATGCCCGTCAGCACGACGCGTCGCTCACTCATGCGCCTGGCCTCAATCGTCATCCTCGTACTCGCCCTCGTCGTCGTCCTCGTACTCCTCCTCGTCGCGCAGCCTGTTGAGCTTGTCCGGGTTGAGCACCCGGACGAGCCCGTCCTTGAGACGCCGCTCGCCGAAGTTGATGATCAGCCCCAGCTCCTGGTCCGCCGCCCGCAGGCGCGCCCGCAGCTCGGACCGCTCCTGTGAGCCGATCTCCATGTGCTCGGCCAGCAGCGCCACGAGGAACCGGTCATTGATGTACATGTCCGCCGTGACGGTCCCCACGACCTCGCCGGCGCAGCTCACGTCCAGCGGGGCGTCGCCCGTGAAGTTCACGCCGTCCCTGGTCAGGGCCTTGGACAGCGCCGAGACATAGATATCACGCGGGTAGCCCGGGCCGAGCTCCTTGTGCACCTCGATGGCGCAGCCGATGACGCGCCGGGAGATCTCCGTCAGCGCGGGGTCCAGCTCGGAGAGGGGCGTGCCGCCCCGCCTGTTGGCGCCTCGATCGTTTCGTCCGTAGTCCGACATGTTGAGTCTCCGGTGCCTGAAGTCGTGAAAGGGAATCCGATCTCCAACCTGAATCAGTCGCTCTTGCGCAGGACGATCGCCGCGTTCTGCCCGCCCAACGCGCTGGCGCACACCAGCACGTGCGTGAGCTTGGCGTCGCGCGGGTCGCACGCGCCCGCCTGCAGCCCATCCGCGGGCGTGCCCGCGTGGATCCGCCCGGGCAGCATCTGGCGCTGCAGGCACATCGCGCCCACGCTCGCCTGCAGGGCCCCGTGCCCCGCGACGCACGAGCCGATGTTCGGGCTGATCGTCACCAGCGGAATCTCCCGCAGACGATCCCCGAACACGCGGGCCAGCGCGTCGCCCTCGGCGCGGTCCAGCGCCGCCGCCCCCTGCGCCCCGGGCACGATCGCGTCGATCTGCTCCGCACCGATCCCCGCGTCCCGCAGCGCGCTCACAATCGCGTCGCTCAGACCCTCGTCCAGGCCCGAGCCGCGCCCGTAGATCGCGTCCACGGCGCCGGGCGACTGCGCCGCGCCAAACCCCGCGACCTGCGCGTATACCCGCGCCCCGCGCGCCCTGGCGTGGTCGATGCTCTCAAGGGCGAGAATCCCCGCGCCCTCGCCCGCGACGCCGCCCGCGCTCCCTGGGTCGTACGGGCGGACCACGCCCGCCCCCTCGGCGTCTTCCCCGACCTCCGCCAGGCGCCCCGCGTACTCGAGACGCAGCATCCCGACCGGGTTGAGCTTGCTCTCGGTCCCGCCCGAGAAGCACACGTCCGCGCCGCCGCGCTCGATCACACGCGCCGACTCGCCCAGGCACAGCAGCGAGCTCGCCTCGAAGCAGGTGATCGTGTTGCTGGGCCCCTCGCACCCGTGCACGATCGTCACGTGGCACGCGGGCATGTTGGGCAGGTACTTGAGCATCCACAGGGGCGTCAGGTTCTCCATCCCCCCCCTCGCCTCGTCGCCCATCGAGCCCCAGGCCCGGATCGAGAACGCGCCCTGCTCATCCACCGCCGTCGCCTGCGCCCGACCCAGCTCCCCCGTCTCCGCGGCGATCAGCCCCGCGCCGATGTGGCACCCCAGGCGCTCGCCCGCGATCTCAAACCCCTCATCCCCGTCCTGGCTCCCGCGCGTCCGCAACCCGGCGTCCAGGGCCGCGAGCCTCGCGGCGACCACCGCCAGCTCCGTGTCCCGGCACATCACCTTCGTCGCCTTGCGGTAGCTCTTGGGCACGCTCTCGCGCACGCTCAGCCCGGGGACCTCGCTGCCCAGCCGGCTGCGCAGCCCCGAGGCGTCGAAGCCCGTGATCGGCCCGATCGCCGACCTGGGCGCGCACAGCCCGTCCCACAGCGCATCGCCGCCAATGCCCAGCCCGCTGACCGCCCCGATTCCCGTGATGCCGACGCGTTGACGCATGAGCGACAAGTCTACGGGCGCGCCCCCGCCCCCCGGCGCCGGCCCCGTGTTTCAGGCCCGGGCGCCCGCTCGCCCGATAGGCCCCGCGTGAGCGACCGCCCCGAACCCACCCCCAGACGCTTCACGCCCCGGATCGACGCCGGGTGGCTCCTGCTGCTCTCCGGGGTGACCCTGCTCGCCGCGGCCTTGCTGATCCCCGCCGCCGACGAGCTGGGCGGCGCCCGCTGGCAGCGTGACCGCACGATCGCCCTGGAGCGGGCCCACCTGGAGCGCCTCGACCGCCACCGGGCGTACCTGGACGCCCTCGAGGGCGACAACCCCGCCCTGGCCCGCTCGCTGGCCACCAGCCAGCTCAACCTCGTGCCCGAGGACCGCGCCGCGCTGGACCTGATCAACCCCGCCCAGGCCGACGCGGACATCTTCCGGGCCCTCGAGCCCGCCCCGCCCGTGCTACCCAAGAAGGCCGAGCTGGACTCGATGCTCTCTCGGATCGCCCTGGGGCCCACGTCGCGCCTCTGGCTCATCGCCGTGGGCGCCCTGCTCACGCTCGTCGGGCTCCTGCCCGAAACCCCGAGGCGCGCCGGCGCCCGCCCCTATCGTCTCTCGACGTGAACCCGCCCACACCCAGCGATCTGCGTCGCCGCCCGGGCGAGCCCCGAACCCTCGTCTTCCGCCGGCGCCACCGACTCGGGCACAACATCGAGTACTCGCGGATCTACGCGCACAAACTGCGCAAGTCCCGCGGCCCGCTGAGCGTCCACGTCTTGCCCACCACCGAGCCCGAGCACCGCCTCGGGCTGAGCGTCGGGCGACGCGTCGGGCCCGCGTTCGCCCGCGGGCGCCTCAAACGCCTCATCCGCGAGGCGTTCCGCACGATCCGCCAGGACCTGCCCAAACCCGAGGATGCCGCCTTCCGCTCGTACGACATCGTCGTCTCCCCCCGCGGACGATCGGAGGCGTCGCTGGCGCGCTACACCCAGCTTCTTCGCGAGCTGATCGACGAGGCCCACACGGAGCAGACCCGGCGCGATCGGAGGGCCGCGGAGCGCGCGGGCGACGATGCGTAAGCCAGCCGACGTCCCCCGGGAGCTCTCGCACCGCCCGCCTGGGGTGATCTCCCGATGCTTGTGCGCACCGATCGTGGGGCTGATCTGGGTGTACCGCTTCACGCTGAGCCCGATCGTGGGCGGGCAGTGCCGGTTCGAGCCCACGTGCTCGCGGTACGCCCTGGAGTCGTACCGCGTGCACGGGCTGGCGCGGGGGACGCGGCTGATGGTCACGCGGCTGCTGCGCTGCCATCCGCTGAATCGGGGCGGGTATGACCCGGTCCCGCTCAACCGCTGGGGCGGCGCGAGCCGACAAGCGGAACACCGCGAGTGAGTCGCGGCTAACCTTGGGCGTCTGATGACGCCC
>JAJDDI010000082.1 GCA_029260375.1 Phycisphaerales bacterium
CTTGACGCGCGGGTCGAGGCAGGCGATGGGCGTCTTGGGTCGGTTGGCGACCACGACGCGCATGCCCTTCTCGTACATCTCGGGCTTGAAGAGCTGGATGGTGTCGGCGATGCAGATGATCCCCGCCTCGGGGCAGAGGTAGGGGTTCAGGCCCAGGGTGCCCTCGCCGCGGGTGACGACCAGCCGGATATACCCGTCGGTGATGGCGTTGGCCTCGATGCACTCGCGCTGGATGCGGACCATCTCCTCGCGGCTGATGCCGATGTCCAGGAAGATCTCCTCGGCGCAGTGGTAGAGGCGGTCCATGTGCTGTTCGCACTTGAAGATCTTGCCGTTGTAGACGCGGATGCCCTCGAAGACACCGTCGCCGTAGAGCAGGCCGTGGTCGTAGACGGAGACCATCGCCTGGCTCTTGGGGACCATTTTCCCGTTGACCCAGATGAGCGGGCGATCCAGGGTGGGATCACTCGCCGGGTGGGGGCTGGGCACGGGCTCCGTCCTCGGAAGGGTCTGACTCATTCATGCTCTCCGGGCCGCCCCACGACCGTGGTCGGCGTGATCCATTCTACCAGTGTGCGATCCATCGGTTCAGGAAACCGCAAACTGACAACGATCAAAGTATTAAAATACACCGAACATCAAGGCGAGTGATGTGCTCTCCGTGCCCTGGGGTACGTTTGCGGGGGTCGGGTGTTCACGCGAGCCCGCCGCTCAGGCCCGGATCTCGGCGCCGAGCTCACGCTTGACGCCCTCGACCACGCTCGCGACCTGTGGATCAACTTCCTCGTGGCGGAGCGTCCGGGCGGGGTCGCGGAAGGTCAGGCGGAGGGTGAGCGACTTCTTGCCCGCCCCGACCTGCTTGCCCCGGTAGGCGCCGACGAACGAGCAGGCCTCGAGGCGATCGGGCGAGGCGCCCTCCACCAGGGCCTGGACCTGCGACCAGGCGACCGACTCGTCCAGGATCAGGGAGAGGTCGCGCTCGATCGCGGGGAACTCGGGCAGGGGCTTGGCGCTGGCGGCCGGGGGGTGGTGGGCGAGCAGGGCGCTGACACCCAGCTCGGCGACGAGGCAGGGGCGGTCGAGGCCGAACGCGTCGAGCGCTGGACGCCCGACGAGGCTCATGTACCCGAGCGGGGTGGCGCTGCCCCCGCACTCAAGCGAGAGGCGGGCGAACGCGCCGGGGTCGAACGCCGAGGCGTGTGGCTTGGTCTGCTCGGGGCGGACGACTGCGCCCGGGCCTGCGAGTGCGCGCACGAGCGCGTCGATCGCGCCGCGCAGGACGCGGACGGAGCGCTGGATGTCGTCGCTCTTGGGTTTGCGTCCTTCGCTCGTGACATCGCACAGCAGCGCGACGTTGCGGTGCTCGACCGATTTGCCGCCGGCTTCGGCGAAGACCGACGCGACCTCGTAGAGGCGCACGCCGCCCTCGGGCTCGACGCCCGCGTCCTGGTTGGCCCGCCGGCACTCGAGCAGACCCGTCAGCACGCTGGGGCGCAGCGTCGGCTCCGCCTTGCGTCGGTCGTCGTCCACGCAAAGCAGCGACAGCTCGGGCGGGCAGAACATGGCCGCCCTCTCGGGCGAGGTGAAGCTAAACGTCACCGTCTCGTAGAAGCCCAGCCCGGTGAGCAGGGCGCCCAGCTCGCGCACGGCGCGCTCGCTCTCCTGTGGCGGGCGGACAGTGATCTCCAGGCGCTCGCGGATCGGGATCGCGTCGAGGCTGGCGGTGCGGGCGACCTCCTCGACCAGATCGATCTCGCGGGTCAGGTCCAGGCGGTGGGGGGGGATGGTGCAGCGAAGATCATCGCCGTCCTCCTGCTCGACCCCGATCTCCAGGGCTCGGAGCGACTCGATGATGTCGCCCGCGGGCACGCGGATGCCCAGGAGGCGGTCGCACCGGCTCGGGCGGAGGGTGATGACGGTCGGCTCGGGCATGGGGGCGCCTTCGCTGAGCACGCCGTCGCACAGGACGCCGCCCGAGAGCTCGCAGATCAACGCGACGGCGCGCCGGGCCGCGTCATTGATCGTTCGTGGGTCCACGCCCCGCTCGAAGCGGTAGCCCGCGTCGGTGCGGATCGCCAGGCGCCTGGCGGCGGTGCGGATCGTGACCGGGTCCCACGTCGCCATCTCGAACACGACATCGAGGGTGGACTCGGTCACCTCCGAGTCCTTCCCGCCCATGACGCCTGCGAGCGATTGCGGGCGGTCCGCGTCGGCGACGACCAGGTCGGTCGGCACGAGCTTGTGGGCCTTGGCGTCGAGGGTGGTCAGGCTCTCGCCCTGGCGCGCGTAACGGATGCTGAGCTGTGCGCCCGCCAGCTTGCTCAGGTCGAAGACGTGGCACGGGTTGCCCAGCTCGAGCGTGATGAAGTTGGTGATGTCCACCACGTTGTTGATCGAGCGCTGCCCGACGGATTCGAGGGCCTTGACGAGCCAGTCCGGGCTCGGGCTGACCTTGACGCCGCGGATGACGCGGGCGGTGAACAGCGTGCAGCCCGCCGGCTCGTGGTTGGTGAGCGAGAGGTGGTCTCCCGCGCTTCCCTCGGTCTCGGGGTCGTTGATGGTGGGGGGCATGAGCTCGCGGGGCGTGGAGGACGTCCGCGACGCGGCGATCTCCCGGGCGCAGCCCAGGTGGCTCAGGCAGTCGCCCCGGTTCGAGGTGACCTCGACGTCCAGGCGGCAATCGCCCCCGGGCAGGTCGGTCCGCGCCTCGATAGGGAACCCGGCCCGCGTGAGCAGGTCTTCGGCCTCGTCGGCGGTCAGCCCCGCGGGGGCCAGGTACTTGTTGAGCCAGTGCAGGGAAATATCCATGTGCGGCAAGGATAGACCCCGGGGGGTATCCTCCGCGCCGCATGCTTGCACGCACGATCACGCTCGTTCTCGCGGGAATCTGCCTGTCGCTGGCGGGCTGCGCCGGGGCGGCGCGGGTCCCAGACGCCCGCCCGTCGGACTTCACGCTCGACGCCCTGGTGACCAACCCGCACGCGACGGACGTCTCGCTCCCCCGGTTCAGACGCCCGGCGCGTTACGACGTGGACGCGGACGGGGAGCTGCGGGTGGCCGTGGGCGCCGGCGTGAGCGAGGAGACCATCCCAAGGCGGACCCGCACGCTCGACCCGGCGCAGCTGGACCGGATCTGGTTGCTGGTGACCGGCGCCGGGCTCACGGACCCGGACTCGGCGTACGCGATCGACTGGGGGCGGACCTGGGAGGGCCCGCGGGGCGAACCGACGGCGGTGATCTCGGTCACCCGGGGTGGTCGGCGTGTGCACAGCGGCGTGCCGCTTGGGGCGTCGTCCGGGCTGGGGGCGCCCCGGGTCGAGGCGTTGCTGGACGAGCTGGCGGGGCTGGCGTGGATCCCGGAGCGGGAGTAGCCCGGGCCTATCGTGCCGCATGAACGCGCCTGAGGACAAGGGACCGATCGTCGGGATCGATCTGGGCACGACCAACTCGCTGGTCGCGGTCTTCGAGGGCGGGGCGCCGCGCGTGCTGGAGACGGGCGGCGCCTCGATCGTTCCCAGCGTGGTCCGCTACGAGCAGGATCCGGCGGCGCCCGGCGGCGTGCGCACGATCGTGGGCGATGATGCGAAAGCCCGGGCGGTCGAGTTCCCGGGGCGGACGATCTCCAGCGCCAAGCGTCTGATGGGCCGGTCGCTCAACGATGCGCGCGCGGATCTGCCCTACCTGGGGTACGAGGTCGTTGAGGGCGAGCACGGGCAGGCGCGGGCGAGGGTGGTGTTTGAGGACGGGTCGTCGCGGGAGGTGACGCCGCAGGAGGTGTCGGCGACGATCCTGCGCGAGCTGCGGGGCCTGGCCGAGTCGGCGCTGGGGCGCCAGGTGGGGCGGGCGGTGGTGACGGTGCCGGCGTACTTCGACGACGCGCAGCGTCAGGCGACGCGCGACGCGGGCAGGCTGGCGGGGCTGGACGTGGTGCGGATCGTCAACGAGCCGACGGCCGCGGCGCTGGCGTACGGCATCGGCACGCGCGCGGACGCCACGTCGGGCGAGACGGTCGCGGTCTACGACCTTGGCGGGGGGACGTTTGACGTTTCGGTGCTCCGTCTGACGCCCAGCGGGGGCGAGGGCGGGACGTCGTTTTTCCAGGTGCTCTCGACTGCCGGCGACACGAGGCTGGGCGGGGACGATGTGGATCACCTGCTGGTGTCCATGTTTGCGCGCGAGATCCGGGCGCTGATGGATGGTGAGGAGCCGCGCCTGCAAGTTGCCGGCGCCACCAAGGAGAGAGGGAACGACCTCTCGGCGTTCCCGCCCTCGACGCGTCGGGCGCTCAAGGTGTTCGGGGAGTCGGTCAAGTGCCGGCTGAGCGAGGACGACGCCGCGTCGGTCCGCATCGAGATCAACGAGGGGATGGTGTACGAGCGTGTCGTCACGCGCGACGAGCTGGAGACGATGATCACGCCGTGGGTCGAGCGGACTCTGGGCGCGTGCGGGCGTGCGGTGCGCGACGCGCGGGAGCACCTGGGCTCGGGCGGCGTGGACGCGGTGATCCTCGTGGGGGGTTCGACGCGCGTGCCGCTCGTGCGGAGGCGTGTGGGCGAGTTCTTCGGGGTCGAGCCCTACACGGCGCTGGACCCGGACCGGGTGGTGGCGCTGGGCGCGGCGGTGCAGGGCGGGATTCTCTCGGGCGAGGCCACGGGCAGCCTGCTGCTGGATGTGATCCCGCTGAGCCTGGGGGTGGAGACGGCGGGCGGGGCGGTCGCGAAGCTGATCGTGCGCAACAGCACGGCCCCGGCGCGGGCAACGGAGATGTTCTCGACCGGCGTGGACGGGCAGACATCGATCAAGATCAACGTGCTCCAGGGCGAGCGGGAGATGGTCGAGGACTGCCGGAGCCTGGGCGTGTTCGAGCTCTCGGGCATCCCGCCGATGCCCGCGGGCATCCCGCAGCTCGAGGTCGAGTTCCTCGTGGACGCCAACGGTGTCCTGCTGGTCAGTGCGCACGAGCGGCGTTCGGGCAAGCGGGCGGGCCTGCAGGTCGTGCCCAACCACGGGCTCACGCGCGACGAGGTCGAGCGGATCGAGCGCGAGAGCTTCACGCACGCGCGCGAGGACATGACCAGGCACCGCATCGCGGACCTGATCACGAACTCGTCGCTGGATCTGAAGTGGATCGGCGAGCGTCTGGAGCGGTTCGGCGACAGGCTCGACGCGGGCGCCCGCGAAGACCTGGTGGCGCAGATCGCGTCGCTGCGCGGGATGATCGATCGGGCCCGGGCGGACTGGCGGTCGGTCGAGCCCAACGCGCTGCACGCGGCCAAAGAGACGCTCGATCGGGCGAGCGTGCGACTGCAAGAAATCTCGATCAGCGAGTCGCTGCGCGGAGATGCGGAAGGCTAGACGCCTTTCGAACCGCATCCGCGCCGATCGGCGTGCGTGGGCGACAGCGATTCTCGGACGCCCAGGGCATGGGCGCACGACGCCTGGGCGGTTCGGATCGGTCGGGTGGGGGACCCGTGCGGGTATTGTGTCGTCCCGCGTGCACGCTCTCGCGGGTTGGCCCGATCAACGCGGGATGAACACTCGACTCCTCATCCTGATTGGCGGCGCGGCGATCGGGCTCTCGGGCACGGACGCGATGGCGACGGACTACTTCGTTCGCGTCACGGGCAGCGACGCAAACCTGGGGCTGAATCCGGCTCTGGCGTTCCGCACCATCAAGAAGGCCGCCGAGGTCGCCGAGGCGGGTGACACGGTGTATGTCGGGGCGGGGACATACGGCGACAAGGTCGAGCCCGACAACAGCGGTACAAGTGCTGAGCGCATCGTATTTGTTGCCGACACGACCGGGGCGCAGACCGGTGACGCGGGCGTGGTGATCATCCGGGTGGGTGGCGGTGAAGCGATCAAGGTCAAAGACGAGGACTACATCACATTCCGGGGATTCACGGTCGAGGGCGGCAAGCACACGATCAAGTGGGAGCGGGGAGTCGGCGGACGCCTGGAGCAGTGCATTGTCCGCGACGGCGAAGACGATCTGGTCGAGCTCAAGGACCAGGGCGAGCTGACGATCACCGAGTGTGAACTCACCGGCTCAGACAAACGCGGCATCAAGGTTGACGAGAGCACACTCGTGATGTCGTCTAGCACGCTCAGCGGCATCAAGGATGACGCGATCAAGATTGACGGCGACAACAATGTCGTCGAGATCCGGCGCTGCACGATCTTCGACTCCAAGGACGGGATCGACGCGAAGAAGGGCGTGCTGACCGTGGTCAACTGCGTCTTCTACGATCTCTCTGACACGGGCGTGAAGATCGACAAGAGCGCCGTCGCGCACGTGTACAACAGCACGTTCGACGAGATCAACAAGGACGGCATCCGGTCCAAGGCGACCATGAACGCGTACAACAACGTCTTCACCGCCATCGGTGACGACGGGATGGACCGCGACGGCGGGACGTTCAACGCCTCGCACAACCTCGTCTGGGACTACGGCGGCTCCCGCTCGGAGAACTTCAACTCCTACGAGCTCTCATTTGACCCCCAGTACGTCAACGCATCGATCCGCGACTACAGCCTCCAATCGACCTCCCAGGCAATCGATCAAGGACAGGACCACGCCGACATCACCACAGTCGACCGGCTCGGTGTCGGGCGTCCGACCGGTGCGGCGTGGGACCTCGGGGCGTACGAGTACTCGAACCCTGCGGTGTACGCGAGCGTGCCATATATCACAGACTTCGAGAGCGGCGCCGGCGCCGAGTGGTCCGAACGGACCACCAGCACCGACTCGGACTTTACGCAGTTCCTCGGGCGGTATGGGAATCAGGACAGCACCGGTCTGTACGTCGATGGCATGACCGGGGGCGAGACGTACTACTTGTTCCTCGACGTGTTCGTCATCGACAATGTCGAGGGATCGGGGTCTTACCAGGACGACTTCACAATCACGATCGACGGCTCGACCGCGCTCGCAACATCGTTCGACAACAACGTGACGGGGAGCCAGCTCTATCCCGGCTCACCGAGCGAGAGTGGGTCAAACCTCGGCTACTCGTCGAGCGTGGACTCGATCTACCGGCGCGTCTTTATCACGTTTGTGCCGGACGGTGATAGGTCGATCATCGCCTTTGACGTAGACATGACGGGCTCGCTGAGCTCAGAGTCGTTCGGGCTCGACAACGTCATGGTTCTGAGCGAGGAGGACGCCCAGCCCTACCTGCCGGTCTTCATCGATGTTTCCATGGCCACCGGTTTCGATGTCGAGAACGACTCGGGCACGGACACGGGCTCGGGCCTGCTCTGGGGCGATATCGATCGCGACGGTGATCTGGATGCCGTGGTCACCGGGCTCGACGCGCGGCTGCTCCTGTTCGAACTCTCGACGGGCGCCTACACGCCCCAGACCCTGGGTTCCGGCGGCAACGTGCGCCGCCAGGGGGCGATGCTCGACGCGGACCGCGACGGCGACCTGGACTTCTGGGCGGTCAACGTCTCGAGCTACAACGATGAACGCCTCTTCGCGATGTCCGGCGGCATCATGAGCGATGTCGGCAGCGCCGGGTTCTCCGGGCCGAGCAACAACGAGGGCGTGGCCGCCGGCGACATCAACGCCGATGGCTGGACCGACCTGGTCATGTTCAGCGAGAACGGCAACTGGATCGGCATCAACACGGGCGAGAGCCCCGTGACCTTCGACGCGACGGTTGACAGCGACGACGGCATCACCGGGTTCGGGCTCAGCGGCAACGGCGAGTTCGCCTCGGGCGCCGACGTGAATGACGACGGGTACCCCGACTTCCTCTACCACTACGGCACGGGCCAGCTCTTCCAGTCCAGGGGCGACGGGACCTACCTCTCCGAGCCGCGGGGGATAGCCATCCGCACGGGCGGGAGCCTCAAGTCGGGGTCGGCCTGGGGTGACTACGACAACGACGGCGACATGGACGTGTTCAGCCCGAGTTTCCTGGGCGGGGAGGCCGGGTTCCTGCACCAGAACCTGGGGGTGAGCGAGGTGTACGACGGGGTCTCGGGAGAGGACATCCCGCTGGCGCTGTTTATCAACTCCGCCAGCAGCGCCGGGATCGACAGCACCGCCCAGCAGCGTGGCGCGGCCTGGGGCGACTTCGACAACGACGGCGATCTGGACCTGCTCATCACGACCGACGCGAGCGACCCGCTGCTGCTGTACGAGAATCAGGGCGACGAGACGTTCCTGCTCGTGGACAAGGGCGCCGCGATCTCGGGGGACCTGCACGACGCGGTCTTCGTGGACTACGACAACGACGGCGACCTGGACATCGCCGTCACCCGCTCGGGCGACACCAACGTGCTGCTCGAGAACCAGACCGACGACTCGAGCTACCTCAAGGTCCGCATGGTCCGCGAGGGTGAGAACAACGCGCTCGTGGACGTGGTCGGCGCCCGCGTAGAGCTCTGGAACAGCGACGCCTCGTCGATCTTGGCCCGGCGTGAGATCGGTGTCGCACGCGGGTTCGGCGGCATCGAGCCCATGTGGGCCCACTTCGGCGGCGTTGATCCCGCGCAGACTTATACCGTCCGAATCGTCTGGCCCGGGGGCGACGAGGTCAGCCAGCAGGTTGTGCCGGGCAGCGTCTCGACCACCATCGGCTCGACGACTATCGCCCAGATGCTCAGCGTCACGCAGGCGGACCAGACACGGGCCCGCGTGATCCGCTGGCGTGAGGTGAGTTCCGTCGATGACGAGTAGGCGCGGCGGGGCCTCGCCGGTACGATTCGCGCATGAAGCTACTCGCGTGCGCTGTCTCGATGCTCGTGCTGGCGTCCGTCCTCTCCTGCCGGTCAGCGCCCAGTCCCGGGTCCAAGTCTTCGACGGCGACCGTGTCCACCGAACTGCACAATGTCCAAGAGGTGGCGCCCGGGGTGTACTCCGGCTCGGCCCCCGAGGGCGCCCCCGCGTTCGAGGCGCTGCGGGCGATGGGCGTGCGGAGCGTGCTCTCGGTGGACGGCGCCCGCCCGGACGTCGAGCTCGCCGAGGCCTGCGGCCTCCGTTACGCTCACGTGCCCATCGGCTACGACGGCGTGGGTGATGACGAGACCGCGCGGATCGCCCGGGCGATTCGCGACCTCGACGGGCCGGTGTACGTTCACTGCCACCACGGCAAGCACCGGGGCCCCGCCGCCGCGGCGGTGGGCATGATCGCCCTCGGACGCATCGAGACCGCGCAGGGCGTGGCGTTGCTCGAGGCCTCGGGCACGAGCCCGTCGTACCCCGGACTCTGGGACTCTGTGCGCCGGTGCGCGGCGCTCGACCCGGGCGTGATCGGGCGCGCGCCAGAGGCGCCGTCTGTCGCGCCGGTGGGCGGATACGTCGCCGGGATGGCGACGATCGACCGCGCGTGGGACCACCTGCGGCTCTGCAAGGACGCCGGGTGGGCGATGCCGAGCGATCACCCGGACCTCGTGCCCGCGGCGGAGGCGGGGATGGTGGCCGACACGCTCCGCCGCCTCGGCGAGACCGACGAGGTCCGGGCCAGGCCCGACGGCTTCATCGCGTGGATGCGAGAGGCGCAGACCAACGCGAGCGAGCTGGAGCGGCTGATCGTCGCAGGGGCGCCCGGGGACCGGGTGGACTCGGCGTTCACGGACCTGGGCGCGACGTGCAAGGCGTGCCACGGGGTGTACCGGAACAGGTGAGCGGCGCCAGACTCGCGTCTGGGGTCGCGGCGCGGTAGCGTGCGCCGATGGAATCGACGTACCGCGTGCGAAACGCCGACGGATCGGAGTACGGACCGGTCGAGCTGGACGCGCTGCGTCAGTGGGCGATCCAGGGTCGGATCGCCACCAGCGCGATGATCGTGCCCGAGGGCGGGGGCGAGGGCGAGCCCGCCGGCGCGCACCCCGCGATCGCGTCGATCCTCAGCGCCCCGCCGACGGTGCGGGGCAGCGTGCCCGAGGCGCCCAGGGGCGACGCGACGGGCGGGCTGATCCCCTACAAGAACCCGCCCGCGCTCACGGCCTACTACGTCGGGATCTGCGCCTGGATCGGGCTGCTGGTCCCGCCGCTGGGTGTGATCGTGGGCGTCGTCGCCGTCGTGCTCGGCATCAAGGGCCTGCGCCTGCGGGCGCGTGAGCCGGAGGTCAAGGGCTCGATCCACGCCTGGGTCGGGATCCTCTCGGGCGGGCTGGTCGCGCTGCTCGGGCTGGTGATCACGGTGATCATCGCGGTCTCGATGATCACGGGCGCGTAATCAATCCCGCTACAGGCTCATGAGCACCTTGATGCCCTCACCCGAGATCATGGTGTCGAAGGCCTTCTCGTACTGCTCGATCGGAAACTCGTGGGTGATGATGTCGTCGAGCTGGATGCGTTTGCCCAGGAGGAGCTCTTCCATCTGGTACCAGGTCTCCCACATGCGCCTGCCGTTGATGCCCAAGACCTCGCAGCCCTTGAAGATGATGTTGGCGTTGAAGTCGAAGGTGACGGGCTTGGCGGGCAGGCCCAGGAGGGCGGCGCGACCGCCGTTGCGCAGGGCGCGGAAGCCCTCGTCGATGGCGGTGGGGGCGCCGGACATCTCGAGCAGCACGTCCACGCCCTCGCCCCGGGTGGCGCTGCGGATGTCCTTGATCCAGTGGTCGCCCTGGCTTGAGTCGTAGGCCTCCACGGCGCCGAGCTTCCGGGCCAGCGCGAGCCTGGGCGGGTTGATGTCGGTGCAGAAGATCCGGCTGGCGCCCGCGGCCCGGGCCACCGTCACGCCCATGAGCCCGATGATCCCCACGCCCGAGACCAGCACCGACTTGGCGCTCACGCCCGCGGCCATCACCGTGTGCACCGCGTTGCCCAGCGGGTCGAACGTCGCGGCGACCCGGTCCGGGATGTCGTCGTGTACGGGCCAGACGTTGGACTCGGGCACGCTGACGAAGTCTGCGAAGATGCCGTCGCGGTCCACGCCCAGGATCTTGGTGTCGCGGGCGATGTGCGCGTTGCCCGTGCGCGAGTTGTAATCGATCCCGGCGGTGATGTGCCCCTCGGCGCTGACGCGTTGGCCCTTGGTGAACTGCGTGACGGCCGAGCCCGTGTGCTCTATGACGCCCACAAACTCGTGCCCGGTGACGATGCCCACGGGGATCCGCGAGGCGGCCCAGTCGTCCCACTGCCAGATGTGCCGGTCCGTGCCGCAGATGCCGGCCTTCTTCACGCGGATGAGCACGTCCAAGGGCCCGACCTCGGGGACGGGGCGGCGCTCGTCGAGGGCGAGGCCCTCACCGGCGTGGTGCTTGATCAGGGCGCGCATCGTCTCGGGGGAGGCATTGCCCGCGGGACTTGTGCGTTGGTCGGTCATGGACGCAGGGACCTGGATCGGGCCTTGGCGGGAGGTCTGCGTCGGGGTGGGGATCGAGTCCATGCGGGCTCCCAGGGGTGGGGTGTGGGCTGTGCCTGTATTGTTGAGGGCTCGCCGGCGTCCGATCAAACCGGTTTCTTTGGCCCCGGGAACCGGGCGTGAGACGATGGGTAAGCTCTGAGCGATGTCGAGAGCCGTGTTAGGACCAAGTTCGTTCCTGTTCGTCGCCGCCAAACCCGGCGGCGGGCGCAAGCTGGGCATGGCCCAGGCGCGATCGGAGCGGGCGTTGGCCGAGACGCTGCGCCGGGACCGGATGGTCCTGCTGCGGACCTGGAAGCTGCCCGCGTGGGCGACCTCGACCAAGGGGATGACGCTCAAGGACCACGCGGAGATGAACGAGCAGCTCGCCCAGTTGCTCTCGCGCGGTGTTCCGCTGGTCGAGGCCCTGGAGGTGACGGCCTCGGTCGTCTCCAGCGCGAACAAGCCCCGGGTGGAGCGGATGCAGGATCTGGTCTCCTCGGGCTCGAGCTTCGCCGAGGCGTGCCGTCAGGTCGGCTCGTTCGACGGCGTGACGATCGCGGTCTACAAGGCGTCGGAGCGGACGGGGGATCTGGCGGGCGCCGCCGAGCAGCTGGCGCACGACGCCCGCCGGCGTGTCCGCCTGGGCGAGAAGGCCAAGAGCCTGATGATCTACCCGGTCATCGTGCTGGTGATCACGCTGCTGGCGGCCGGAGCGCTGCTGACGATCGTGGTCCCCATGATCGGCGCGGCGCTGCGTGAGGCGCAGCTGGAGATGCCCCTGTACACCCGGGTCGTGGTCGGCACGGGCGATTTCCTCCGGGCCAACGCGTTGATCTCGCTGGCGGTGCTGGCGACGCTGGTCGTCGCGGCGATCCTGGGGCGCGGGGCGATCCGTCAGTGGCTGACCCGGGTGCTGCGCCGGGCGCCCTTGTTCAAGAACCTGGTGATGGCGCAGGAGCAGGCGCGGTTCTTCAGCGTGATGGCGGCCATGTCCCGCGCCGCGATCCCGCTGGCCGACGCCCTGGGCACCTCGAGCAGCGCTATCGGGCACCCGGTCCTGCGAAAGGACCTGGAGAAGCTCCGCCAGAACCTGATCGAGGGCGGGGTGTTCCGCACCCTCGTCGAGAGGGTCGAGGCCCTGCCCCTGGCGACGCGGAAGCTGCTCATCGCCGCGGACCAGGCGGGCGACCTTGAGACGGCGTTCGACTCGCTGGCGAGGGACATGGCCGACGATGTCGACCGCAAGACCGAGCGGGCCCTGGCGGCCCTGGAGCCCCTGCTGATCGTCTTCATGTTCCTCATCGTCGGGTCGCTGCTCATGGCGATCATGACCCCCATGCTGACGCTCAGCGGCAACGCACTCTAGGGGATTGCGTGCAATCCCGGGCGATTGCTGGCGTTGGGCGTGTGTGGTGGTAGAGGTATGAGAGGCGGCGAACCGTGGGGGGCGTTGCACGCGTAGAATCGGCCTGTGCGTCCGTTTCGGGCGTGATCGGACGTCCGGGCAGTCGAAGTTAAGGAGCGCAGCGTGATGGTCAAGGCAGGCGATAATGGGCGAGTGGTGAGCGGGTCGAGGATGCGCACGGCGCGCCCCGGCTTCTCGCTGCTCGAGCTGACGCTCGTGCTGGTGATCATGGGCATGCTCATGGCCGTGGCGGCGGTGAACCTCGTCGGGCGGGCCGGCGCCGCGCGTGAGCGCACGACCCGGGCCAGCATGACGGTGATCCAGAGCTCGATCGAGACCTTTATGGCCGAGAAGGACGGGTCGCCCCCGCCCACGCTGCAGTCGCTGGCGCCGGCGTACCTACAGGCGAACAAGCTCAAGGACGCCTGGAAGCAGGACTTCTATTACAGCCCGACCAGCTCCAGCGCCGAGCGGGCGTACGAGCTGATCAGCAAGGGCGCCGACAAAGAGATCGGCACCGAAGACGATATCGACGTGTGGACGATGGATCTCGAGGAGTAGCGCCCTCGGCGTCCTCGCGGGCAAGGGGCACGACCGATGCGGCGCGCCGGATCACCAGCCAGACCACCGATCAGAACCGAGCGCGGGATCACCCTCCTCGAGGTCGTGTTCGCCGTCGTCCTGCTGATGATGACCACGGCGACGCTCGTCTCGTCCAACTCGTACATCCTCAAGTCGCAAGGTCGTGAGGCGCAGCGCCTGGGCGCCGCGGAGCTGGCCAACCGGCTGATGCTCCAGTACATCGACGACAAGAACGCGCTGCCCAGCGACGCGTTGCCGATCGAGTACTCGCGCTGGCGGTACCGCTGGAAGATGGACGAGCGGCGCGTGACGGTCGTGTTCGATCCCGCGGCCGAGCAGGACGAGGACCGCGCCACCGGCATCGGCCCCGAGCGGGTGCGCCTTGTGGTGGTGCGGGTGTGGCTGGGCGAGGAATCGGGCGGCGCCGCGCTGTTCAACGAGCAGGTCCCCTCCGTCGTGCTCACGCGGATGTACGACCCGCTCGGGTTCGAGTATCACAGCCCGGACACGAACGCGAACCAGCTGAGCACGGACGAGGGGCTGCGCGAGATCATGAACGAGATCATCGAACTCCAGGGCGGGACCAGCGGGGGGGCGCCCTGATGAGAAAAATGAAGCGAACTCCATCCCGGCGCGGGTTCACGCTGATCGAGACGATCCTGGCGGCGACGCTGGGCTCGATGGTGCTGCTCGTGACCGTGGGCATTTTCATGTTCGCGGCGAGCTCGGAGCGGTCGTTCGCGAGGCGGTTCGACCACGCGTCGGACATGGCGAGGTTGCAGGTCACGCTCCGACGCGCCATGCAGACGCTGGTGATGAAAGAGAACGCGACGGGCGTCCAGAACGCCGCCGCGGCTGAGGAGACGGCGCCCGTCGATCGCCCGCGCATCTGGCTCGGGCCAGACGACGTCGCGGCTGGGTACATCGAGGGCGGGCGCGCCCGCCCGCAGGGCGCCGCGAGCGTGCAGCGGCTGGAACTCGTGCTGAGCACACCCCCGCTGCCCAACGCGCTGCTCGGGCCGGCGGCGGGCTGGGCGAGCCCGGGCTCGCTCGACGCGCTCGACTTCTCGCTGGCGGACCTGGAGGGCGAGAACACCGGGGGCGTGCGCGGCGTCTTCGAGCTGCGCCCCGACGGGCAACGCGAGCGCCTCATGCGCTCCGTCGGCCTGGACCGCCCGAACTGGCCCATCCCGGGCAAGAACGACGAGGTCACGGGCTGGACCCTCTGGTGGCGCCCGATGACCATCGAGGAGATCGACCACCTGGAGGCGGGCGGGGCGTGGCTGAGCGACGAGGTGCAGACCGACGCGGGGCAGATGCGACTGGCCGCGGCGGCGCCCCTGCTGCGCGGGCTGACCGAGTGCCGCTGGCTGTTCTTTGATGATCGCACCAAGCTCGAGGCGTACCAGGGCCTGGAGATGAACGACCTGCCCGCGTATGTCGAGCTCGAGGTCCGGACCAAGTCGGGTTTGTACGCGAACTGGATGCTGGAGATGGGCTGGACGGTGGGCGCTGACCCCAGCGCCGAGGAAGAGGAGGACGCCAGCGGCGCCGAGGGCGACGCGAACGACGAGGCCGGTGACGGTGGGGCCGGCGGCGCGGCGGGACAGCGCGAGTCGCTGACCGGCGGGCGCGGGCGGACGAACCCCGGCGGAACTCGCCGGGGCGGGCGGACGAACGAGCCGGCGCCGCCACGCACACCCGACCGCGAATCCTCGGGCGGTCGCTACATCCACTGGGAGGCCGGGGGCGGGAATCGGGACGGAGGCGGCGGATGAACGGCGCCGCCACACAGCCGGGGCGGCGCCAGGGGCGCGGGTTCGCGATGCCGATGGTGATCCTGCTGTCGATCGTCGTCGGGCTGGGCGTGGGGGTGGCGGTGTCGCGTCAGGTCGTGCAGTCACGCACGGTTGCCCGCCAGGTCCGCGGGTACCAGGAGCACCACGCCGCCCAAGGGCTTCAGGAGGCCATCGGCGCGTTCGTGCAGCGGATCGACGCCCGCGAGATCGATGATTCGACGGGCGAGAACGGGCACGCGATGGACCTTGAGCTCCAGGGCGGGGACGTCGCGATGGTCTACTTCGAGGAGGCCCAGGGGACGATGCTCTCGGCCCTGGGCGGGCTGGGCGAGGACTCGCTCCAGGCCAACGCGCTCGCGCTCGAGCGGTTGCTGGAGCTGACCTCGACCGAGCGGTATCGCGAGATCACGCGCCGCGTCGGGCCTTGGCAGATCAGCCCCCGCACGGCCCCGGCGGAGGTGCTCCGGGCGATCATCGATTCGGTCGTTGATGACACGGGCATCAGCGAGAGCGTCACGACCCAGGTCCTCACGCGCCGCGAGAGCGAGCATCTCACCTGGTCCGAGGTCTCGGACATGCTCCAGGACGCGGGCGTCGAAGACCCCGACCGGCGTCAGCTTCAGCGGATCTTCACGTTCGACCCCGAGCTGTGGTTCGTGCGGGTGGATGTCAAGCCCAGGGGCACGAAGCGACTCTCGGCCCGCTACGGCGGGCTGACCTACA
>JAJDDI010000083.1 GCA_029260375.1 Phycisphaerales bacterium
CCCCAACAAGCCCAGACACGCCCCGCGCCCAATCCGACCCTCCCCCAAAAACAACAACGCCCAGCCCCAAAGGACTGAGCGTACTCATGTTGCGTTCAATAGCGGGGACAGGATTCGAACCTGCGACCTCCGGGTTATGAGCCCGACGAGCTACCAGACTGCTCTACCCCGCAATCGGTCACGACAATAGGCGCTCGTCAAGAACCCGTCAACGATCCCCGCGTTCTACCCACGGATACGCCCTCCCCGCCGCTCTATCATCGCCCATGCCCACCCCGACCGCCCCCCTCAACATCCTCCTCATCGGCTCCGGCGCCCGCGAGCACGCACTCGCCACCGCCATCGCCCGCTCCCCCAAGCTGGGTGTTCTTTACGCCACCGCCACGTCCAACCCGGGCATCGCCGCCCTCGCCCAGCCCGTCGATGTCCCCGCCGAGACCAAACAGCTCTACCGCCTCCAGCAGTTCTGCGACGCCAAGAAAATCGACCTCGTCGTCATCGGCCCCGAGCAGCCCCTCGCCGACGGCTGGGCCGACAAGCTCGCCCTGGGCGCCGACGGCTCCCGCCGCCGACTCGTCTTCGGCCCCTCCGCCCAGGCCGCCCAGCTCGAGGCCGACAAGGGCTGGGCCAAGAAACTCATGCGCGCCGCCTCCATCCCGACCGCCGACGCCCGCATCTTCACCGACCCCGACGCCGCCGACGAGTTCCTCAACACCCGCGAGGAACTCCACGTCATCAAGGCCGCGGGCCTCGCCGCCGGCAAGGGTGTCTTCGTCCCCGAGTCGCTCGAAGAGAGCCTCGCCGCCGTCGATCAGATCATGCGCCAGCGCGCCTTCGGCAGCGCCGGAGACTCCATCGTCATCGAGGAACGCCTGCAAGGCCGTGAGGTCTCCGTCTTCGCCATCACCGATGGCGCCACCCTCCTCATGCTCCCCTCATGCCAGGACCACAAACGCCTCCGCGACAACGACGCCGGCCCCAACACCGGCGGCATGGGCGCCTTCTGCCCCGCAGACACCCTCGACGACGCCACCCTTGAGCGCATCGAATCCGACATCCTCATCCCCACCCTCGACACCCTCCGCCGCGACGACATCCCCTACGTCGGCGTCCTCTACGTCGGGCTCATGCTCACCCCCGCAGGGCCCAAGGTCATCGAGTTCAACTGCCGCTTCGGCGACCCCGAGTGCCAGACCATCATGACCCGCCTCGAGTCCGACGCCATCGATCTGCTCACCGCCCCCGCGGCCGGCACGCTCGATTCCGTCGATGTCTCCTGGTCACCCGAGGCGTCCGTCTGCGTCGTGCTCGCCGCCAAGGGCTACCCCGAGAAGCCCCGCCTCGGTGACGAGATCTCCGGCGTGCCCGACGCCGCCGCCATGCCCGGCGTCTCGATCTTCTACGCCGGCGCCAAGCTCGACGCCGGACGCCTCGTCACGTCTGGCGGACGCGTGCTCAGCATCACCGCGCGGGCCCCGACGATGGCCGAGGCGCGCGACCGGGCATACGCCGCGTGCGCCAAGATCGACTTCCCCGGGAAGACCATGCGCACTGACATCGCCGCCGCCGAACAGGCCCCCGCCCGCGCTCCCCGCTAGTCCCCGTCGCGCTCCGCGACGATGCCGCCCAGCCACGCAAGCACGCCGGCGGCGCTCGGGTCACGACTGATCCAGAACACCGCCCCATCGCGCAGCGCCAGCGACGCCCCGTCGTCGCCCGCTCCCAGCTCGAACACGCCCAGAACGGTCCCCCCGAGCGACTCAAGCCGAACCTCGCACAACCGCCCCTCAATCGCGCTCTCCGCCCCGAGCACCTCGATCCGGTCCGTCTCACGCTCGCACGCGATCGAGAGCAACCCCTCGATCCCCCGCTCCGTCGCTCCGCTCACGCTCTGCTCCGAGCCCTCCTTCACCCACCCGCGACGATCCCGACGGTACACGCCCAGCGCTGCACCCTCGTCGTCCAGCAGCCGAACCACGCCCACATCCGCCGCCGTCGCAGAAGCCGGCACGCGGGAGACGTACGCGTCCACCCTGGACGTCAACCGCGAGAGCACCGAGACATCCACCACCAGCACCACCGGCCCCAGGGAGCGCTCCGCCAGCGCCTCGCCCTCGCGGATCACATCGCTCCGCGCCCGCACGAACCGCGTCTCGCCCGACGCCTGCGCCGCGCCCCCAACCTCCAGACGCTGCCGCGTCACCTCGCGCACGAACGCGTCCCCCTCCGGGATCCGCCGTACCGACTCGATCTCGATCACCGCCACCGGCGTGTCCAGCCCCGTCACCCGATCATCCTCGCTCCCGACCCACAACCCGCCGCCGTCCCCCCCCTCAAGCGTCTCCAGCTGCGCGAGCGTCTGCCCGATCACACCCTCATTCCCGCGCACCTCGACGGGCTCGCGCACGAACCACCGCCCCCGCGCCCGCGACATCACCACCCGCGCCCCGCTCCCCTCGATCGTCAGCAAGCTCGCCCCGCTCCCCACCCGCGGCAGCGCCGCCCCGTCCCGCCACGTCATCATCGACGCCATCGTCAGCGCCGAAGCCACCTCGCGTCCCGCCCACGCCGCCTGCGGCTCCCCGCTGGCGCCAACAACCCGAACACCCCGCCGCCCGCCAACCCCCCCCTCGAGCAGCTCAACAACCACGCCGCCCGATCCCAGGCTCTCAAAGACCCACGTCGCGGCCGTCTCGCTATCGTCCTCACCGGTCCGCGCGCCCAGCCGCGCACTCGAGACCGCCCGCAGCGCCCCCCGCACGCGCTGCTCCCGCGCCGCCCACGCCAGCTCACGCCCGTTCTCAGTCCATCGCAACACCCAACCCGTCGGGCTCCAACTCGCCCGTTCTGCGCTCACCGACGACCCGTCCGGGTCCATGACCTCAAGCCGCTCAACCTGCGCCGGATCGATCGGAATCCGCGTCAGCGCCTCGCCATGCTCGCCACCGCCACCCCGCGAGCCACCGCCAAAGAGCAGGTACACTCCCGCGAGCACCGCCGCGACACAAACCCACGCGATCACCGTTCGAGCGTTCACGCCACGAGTCTAAGCGCAATCGCCCGCCCGCTCTCGCCCGCGCCCCCGCCCAGCCGACATACTGCACAGATGACCGCCCCAGCCGACGCCAACAAGCCCCTCGTCGCGATCACCACCGATCTCATCGATCGCAACGCCCGCCCAACCGCCATCTGCACAACCGCCTATGCCCACCGCGTCACACAAGCGGGGGGTCTGCCCATTCTCCTCCCGCCGATCCCCCAGCTCGCCCCGGACGCCGCCGCCCGCTTCGACGCCTTCGTCTTCACCGGGGGCGACGACCCAGTCACCGAACCCTTCGGCGTCCCCACACACCCCAAGGCCGACCGCCTCCACCCCGACCGCCAGGCCTTCGAGATCGCGCTTCTCACCCAGCTCCGCGACCACCACCCCGACAAACCCGTCCTCGCCATCTGCCTGGGCATGCAGCTCATGGCCCTCCTCGCCGCGGGAACCCTCGACCAGTACATGCCCGACACCACCCCGAGCGCCCAGCGCCACTGGGACGCCGACCACCCCATCATCCCCGAGCAAAACTGCGACTGGCTCACCGCTGCCAACGTCCACTCCCGCCACAAACAGGCCGTCGCAACCCCGGGCTCGCTCACCATCGCCGCCCGCTCAGACGACAACATCATCGAAGCCCTCCACGACCCCGCCCGCAGCTTCTACCGCGGAGTCCAGTGGCACCCCGAGCGCACCGACACCCCCGCCCTCGGCGCCAACCTCTTCAAGCTATTGATCTCCCGGTGCCACGCCTGACCAGCGCGGGTGCCACGGCTTGACCCGAAGGGCAAGCCGTGCCTCTCCCAACACCCGCTCCCCCTACATCAACCCCGCCGAGTCCTTCACCCCGAGCGTCTTGTAGATCTCACGCGTCGCCGTGGACTTGTTCAGCGTGTACAGGTGAATCCCCGCGACCTTGTGGTCCAGCAAATCGCGGCACTGCTCCGTCGCCCAGTGCACCCCAACCCGCCGCACCGACTCCGCCGACCCGTCCGTCCGGTTCAGCGCCCGCACCAACGGCGCCGGATACCGCGCCCCCAGCGCCAGCTCCGCCATCCGCGCCATCCCCTTCACGCTCGTGATCGGCATCACCCCCGCGATGATCGGTACGTCAATCCCCGCCATCTCGCACCGGTCCCGGAAGTCGTACAGATCCCGGTTGTCAAAGAACAGCTGCGTGATGATCGCGTCCGCCCCCGCGTCCACCTTCGCCTTCAGGTAGTCCATCTCCACCATCCGGTTCGGACACCCCGGGTGCCCCTCCGGAAACCCCGCCACCGCGACCCCGAACCCGCGCCTGTCCGGGTGCGCCCCCGACGCGTTGAACGCCTGGATGTACCGCACCAGCTCGCTCGCGTACTTGAAGTGGTCCGTGCTCGGGTCGTACCCCTCCAGGTTCGCCGGCGCATCACCGCGCAGCGCCAGGATGTTCGTGATCCCCGCCTCCGCGTACCGCTCCAGGATCCGACGCACCTCGCCCTCGTCCTGACACACGCATGTCAGGTGCGGTACCGGCGTCAGCGACGTCTCACGCTTGATCCGAACCACCAGTTCGTGGGTCAGCTCCCGTGTTGACCCGCCCGCCCCGTACGTCGCCGACACGAACGTCGGCCGCAGCTGCTCCAGCTCCGCGATCTCGCTGAACAGCGCCTCCGCCCCCGCCGGATTCTTCGGTGGAAAGAACTCAAACGAGAACGTCGTTCGGTGTTTGGTAAACAGGTCGCGAATGTGCATCCATGACTCCGCCGCTTCGCCGTTCTGCCCCGCCCAGACCAGTATAGTACCATATATCCGGATGAACGGATGAAGCAGGTCGGCTTCCTGCACAATCTCCTGTGCAGTTCTCGGTCCGCCCACCCACCAAACACCAGCCCAATACGCATCCGCTGCCCTTTGCCCCCCTTATAGATGTCTGTCGGGAGGATTGCGCCATGCCCAGCGATCGGATGACCGCCAAGGACGCCATCAGGGGCTATCGCCTCCTCAACCAGTGCCGCGACCTCGGCGTCGATCCCGCCAACTGGCGCGAGCACTTCTTCGATGGTCTCCGATCCCTCGTCAGCGCCCAGGTCGTCATCGGCGGCGAGATGCGCGGCTTCGACGATCCCAAGCAACAGTTCGAGGCCATGGGCATCCGACGCGTCGGTTGGGAGTCCGAGCAGGCCGAACGCTCCTGGACCGAGTACGCCGAGTCCACCCCCATGGAGCGCACCCCAGAGTACCCACGCCTCCGCAACTTCCCCGGCGCCATGGTCACCCTCCAGCGCGACGACATCTGGCACGACAAGGACTGGTACCGCTCCAAAACCTTCAACAACGTCCACCGCGTCTGCGGCATCGACGACTACGTCATCTCCATCCGCCGCGTCCCGCGCCTCGGACACTTCACCAGCCTCTTCGTCCACCGCTCCGTCGGCGCCCCCCCCTTCAGCAAGCGCGATGTCGATCTCGTCAACCTGCTCCATGCAGAAGTGGGGGAGATGATCGGCGCCGAACTCGCCGCCGCCGCCGAGCCCGGCCTCCGCAAGCTCCCGCCGCGCCAACGCGAGGTCCTCGACCTCCTCCTCGACGGCGACGCCGAAAAGCAGATCGCCGCCACCCTCGGCATCTCCCGCGCCACCGTCCACGAGTACGTCACCGCCCTCTACCGCCACTTCGAAGTCTCCAGCCGCGGCGAGCTCCTCGCCCTCTTCATCGGCCGCGCCCGCCCCTCCCGCGTCACCTGAAGCTTGCCCACGCCAACGCCGTCTTCCTCCCTCTCCCCTCGGGGGAGAGGGCCGGGCTGTGAGGGGCCCCATCTGCTCTACCCCTTCTCCCGCTTCCCCCACATCCATCCCGCAACAACAGCTCTCGAATTCACAAGTAGACTCCGAGCGTGCCCGCCCCCGACGCCACATCCCTCTCCGCCTGCCACGCCTGCGGCCTCATCCAGCAGCTCCCCCCCGTCCCCCCGGGCAAGCGCGCCATTTGCCAGCGCTGCCGCGCCCGCCTCGCCGTCGAGAGCCCCCGGCGCAGCGCCTCAACCGTCACCGCACTCTGCCTGGCCGCGCTCATCCTCTACCCCTTCGCCATCCTCCTGCCAGTCATCCGCATCAGCGAGATGGGCCATTCCAGCACCTCGACCATCTGGTCGGGCATGGTCTCCCTCTTCGCCTCGGGCCAGCTTCTTGTCGGCGCCGTTGTCCTCCTCGGCTCCGTCGTCGCCCCCCTTGGCAAGCTCAGCGCCATGCTCACCCTCTGCATGGGCGATCTCGTACTGCACCGCCGCCGCCAGGCCATGACCTACCGCGCCGTCGAGTGGCTCGGACGCTGGGGCATGCTCGACGTCCTGCTCGTCGCCACCCTCGTCGCCGCCGTCAAGCTCGGCGACTGGGTCGACGTCCACCCCGGCCCGGGCGTCCTCGCCTTCACCGCCGTCGTCGTCCTCTCCATGCTCGCCTCCACGGCCTTCGACCCCAAAGCCATCTGGCAGGAACGCGACTCATGACCCAGCCCACCACCGACATCCCGACCGCCCGCGTCGTCCGCCGCCGCGGCTTCAACCCCGCGTGGCTCGTCCCTCTCGCCGTGCTCGCCGTCGTCGCCGCGGTCGCATGGCAGGGCTTCCAGAACCGAGGCCCGCGCATCACCATCCGCTTCGCCAACGCCGACGGCGCCCGCATCGGCGACGCCATCGTCTACCGAGGCCTCCGCGTCGGCACAGTCCGCGATCTCACCCTCTCGCCCGACCGCCTGCAAGTGAGCGTCATCGCCGAACTCACCAAGGGCGGCGCCCCCCTCGCCACCGAAGGCTCACGCTTCTGGATCGCGAGACCAGAAGTCAGCCTCCAACGCATCAGCGGCCTCGAAACACTCGTCGGCCCGCAATACATCGCCCTCCTCCCTGGCCCCGCCGACGCGCCAACCGCCGACACCTTCGACGGCCTCCCCAGCCCCCCCGTCCTCAGCGCTCTCACCGCGTCAGGTGATTTTCAGGTCACCCTCAACGCCACGCGCCTGGGCTCACTCAGCGTCGGCTCCCCCGTCACCTACCGCGACATCCCCGTCGGCCGCGTCGTCCACACCGAGCTCGCGCCCGACGCCACAAGCGTCCTCGTCCACGCCACCATCGACCCCGCCTACACCCCCCTCATCCGCGAGCGCACCCGCTTCTGGAACGCCTCCGGAATCAGCGCCGACTTCGGCCTCTTCGCCGGCCTCTCCGTCCGCGCCGACTCCCTCGAGTCCGTCCTGTCCGGCGGCGTCGCCTTCGCAACCCCCGACCGCACCGGCGACGAGATCCAATCCGGACACACCTTCGAGCTCGAAGCCGAAGCCCCCGATTCCTGGCTCAAATGGAACCCCGCCATCCCCCTCTCCCTCGTCCCCACCCACGATTAGCGCAACGACAAAGCCCAGGGACAATGAGTCCCTGGGCTCTTTCTATTGCCCGATGCCTGATGCCCGATGCCTACCCCTTAGTACCGGTAATGCTCAGCCTTGTACGGCCCCTCAACCGGAACCCCGATGTAGTCCGCCTGCTCCTGGCTCAGCGTCGTCAGCTTCACACCCAGCTTGTCCAGGTGCAGCCTCGCGACCTCCTCGTCCAGGTGCTTGGGCAGCATGTACACCTTGTTCTCGTACCGCTCCGGGTGTTCGTGCATCTCCATCTGCGCGATCACCTGGTTCGTAAAGCTCGCGCTCATCACGAAGCTCGGGTGCCCCGTCGCGCAGCCAAGGTTCAGCAGGCGACCCTCCGCCAGCACCAGGATGCTCTTGCCCTGGCTCTTGAACTCGAACTCGTCGAACTGCGGCTTGATGTTGATCCGCTTCACGTCCGGGTCCTTCGCCAACGCCTCGATCTGGATCTCGTTGTCAAAGTGCCCGATGTTCCCCACAATCGCCTTGTTCTTCATCCGCTTCATCTGATCCAGCGTGATGATGTCCTTGTTGCCCGTCGTCGTGATGAACACGTCCGCCGTCTCCACGACCTCGTCCAGCGTCCGGACCTCAAGGCCCTCCATCGCCGCCTGCAACGCGCAGATCGGGTCAACCTCGGTCACGATCACACGGCAACCCTGCCCACGCAGGCTCTGCGTGCAGCCCTTCCCAACGTCGCCAAACCCGCACACCACCGCGACCTTGCCGCTCAGCATCACGTCCGACGCCCGGTTCAGGCCGTCGATCAGCGAGTGACGACACCCGTACACGTTGTCGAACTTGCTCTTGGTCACCGAGTCGTTCACGTTGATCGCCGGGAACGTCAGCGTCCCCTCCTCCGCGAACTGGTACAGGCGGTGCACGCCCGTGGTCGTCTCCTCAGACACGCCCTTGATGCCCGCCGCGATCCCCGCCCAGCTCCCCGGGAACTCCTTCTCCTGCGCACGGAGCTGGTTCAGGAACGCGCCGATCTCCTCGGGGTCTTTCGCCGGATCGAACGCCGGAATCTTCCCCGCCTTCTCGTACTCCAGGCCCCGGATCACCATCATCGTCGCGTCACCGCCGTCGTCCAGGATCAGGTTCGGACCCTTCCCGTCCGCCCAGTTGACGATCTGGCGAGAGCACCACCAGTACTCATCCAGCGTCTCGCCCTTCCAGGCGTACACCGGCACGCCCTGGGGCTTCTCGACCGTCCCGTTGGGCCCAACCACAACCGCCGCCGCCGCCGAGTCCTGCGTCGAGAAGATGTTGCAACTCGCCCACCGAACCTCGGCGCCCAGCGCCGTCAGCGTCTCGATCAGCACCGCCGTCTGCACTGTCATGTGCAGCGATCCCGCGATCCGCGCCCCCTTGAGCGGCTGGGTCTTGCCGTACCGCTCACGCAGCGCCATCAACCCGGGCATCTCGTGCTCGGCCAGCCGCAGCTCCTTGCGCCCCTGCTCCGCGAGGCTCAGGTCCCGAACCTTGAAATCCAGCGTCCCGCGATCCGTCGTGATCCTGTCGGGCTTCGTCATCATCGCCGTCATGTCCATATCTCCATGCATCCGGCGCCATCCAAAGCGCCGCAGTTCAGTTCGTTCATGCCGCCCGTCTTCCTCCCGCTCCCCTCTGGGGAGAGGGCCGGGGTGAGGCGCCTGTCTTTCTCCTCCCCCGCCCCGGCGGGGGAGGTGTCGAGCAAAGCGAGACGGAGGGGGTCTTCCACCATCCCCTCGTGCGGGTGGGGGACTCCGTCATCTACGTCTACTTCTCTTCCAACCGCCCAACCGCCGCAAACAACCCCGGCCCCTTCGCCTGACTCTCGCCGCGGATCACACGCACATCCGGGCTCCCAAACCCCGCCTCGCGGAACATCTCGTCGAGCGCGTCTTCGCCAAACCCCAGGTGCTTGTGCCCCATCGTGTGCCGGTACTCCGTCCGCGTGTGCGCCATCATGTCCACCACCAGCGCCACGCCGCCGCCCCGATCGCTCCGCAGCGCCCTCGCCATCTCACGCAACGCCCGCACCGGGTCGTCCACGTGGTGCAGCACCAGCACGCACACCACCGCGTCCACGCTCGAATCGTCCAGCGGCAGCGACTCCACCGCCCCCTGCACGAACCGCACGTTCGTCGCCCCGCCCAGCCGCTGCTCCGCGGCCTCGAGCATCGGCGCCGACTGATCCACCGCGATCACCTCGTTCACGCACGGCGCGACAAGCTCGGCCACGTTCCCCGTGCCGCACCCCACATCCGCCACCGTCCACGTCCGCGGCAGCATCGTCAGCAACGCCTGCGCCGTGAACTGGTTGCCAAACATCTCCCCCCGCAGCGCGTCCCAGCCCCCCGCAAGCCGCCCGAAGAACGACACCGAGTCCGTCGCCCGCTCCGCGATCACCGACTCGATCCGGCGCGCGTCCTCCGCGATCTCCGCGATGTCCTCCATCTGCCCGCGCACCGGCGCCCACAGAGCCCGCTCGTCATTCGACAAATCATCGAGCACCACGCGGTAGTAGCTCGCCGTCCCAAGCTGCCGCCTGACCAGCCAGCCCCCCTCGCTCAGCACCTTCAGATGCCGGCTCGCCGTCGATTGAGGGACCTGCAGCACCCGCGCGACCTCGCCCACCGACAGCTCCTCCGTCTCCAACAGCCGGAGCAGGCGCAGCCGGATCGGGTCGCTCAACGCGCCGATACGATCGAGCACAGTCTGGATGGCGTTTGGGTGCTTCATCCGTGTATCCGGATGAATGGTACAACCCGATCCGCGGCCGGTCAAACCCGCTCGCCGTTACGCGCAACCCCCCGCCGCCACGCCCGACCCGAAGGGCAGCCGTGCCGCAGCAGCCCTACCCGTCCGCGTTCGGATACACCGCAAAGCTCGGCCCGACGATCTCGCCGAGCTCCTCAAGCCGCTCAACCGCCGCACGGTCCTGCCCGTCGAACCACAGCACCTGCCGAAGCTGGTTCACCTCGCCCGACCGGTCCCCGATCCGCCGGTAAAAGTCCGCCAGCGCCCGATGCGGCTCCGCGGACTCCGTCCCATCGATCGCCACCGCCTTGCGGTACGCCACCAGAGCCTCATCCATAAAGCCCATCCGCTCGGCGTACTTCGCCACCCGAAGCTGCCCCGCCGACGTCCGGTCCGTCATCGCCAGCCGCTCGAGGAACTCGAACAGATCCGTTGGGCGACCCAGCGCCACCAGCGATTCCGCCAGCGACTCGGCGTACTCCATGTTCTCCGGCTCGAGGTCGTGCGCCACCTCAAGCTGCTCACGCGCCTGCGCCGGCTCGTCCAGTCGCAGGAATGTCCGCCCCAGCCAGTGCCTGGCCCACGCGCTCTGGGGGCGCTCCTCCACGTACGTCGCGTACCCCGACAAGGCCCGCTCGTAGTCACCCGCCGCGTACGCCTCGTTCGCAGCCGTCCGCACCTTCGTCAGCTCCGCCGACTGCGTCACGAGCTGCTTGGCCTTGCAGCCGCCCAGCGACGCGCCCAGAATCACCAGCGCTGCCGCGCCGACTCGTACTCGTTGTCCAAACATGCGCCTCGCTCCGTCTCGGCGTTCGTTCCAAGGGCGGCTCCCGCCCAATCCGCCCATCCTACCGCCTCTCCGACCGCCCCGCCCGATCTGCGACCTAGCCTCCCCCGTGAGCCAGAACCAAGCCCACGCCCCCACCCGAGCCGTCCTCCTGCTCCACGCCGTCTCGGGCGAGCCCGATCACTGCGACCTGCTCCTCGAACGCCCCCCGTCCTCGCCCGCCCACGCCGCCGACCCCGACGATCACCGCCTCATCTCCTTCCGTCTCGAAGGCCCTGTCCCCGATCTCACAGCCCTCGACCAGTCCGCCACCCGCACCCCCGACCACCGCGCCCACTACCTCACCCACCAGGGCCCCATCTCCGGCGCCCGGGGCCGCGTCCGCCGCATCCTCACCGCCCGCATCCACGACCTGCAAGAGTCCGCAACCACCGTCCGCGCCACGCTCGAGATCAACGCCGCACACATCCGCTTCGAAGCCGATCACCTGGAAAGCAACCGCTGGCGCCTCCAGACCCGCCCCGCCTGACCCGCCCCGCCACAACACCCGCGGCCAAACGCCCGTGTTCTGGTATCCTCAAAAGCGCCCAGGCCACTCGGCCCCGCGATCGCACCCCCGATCGCCCACCGCGGAGGATCCCACATGCGCCAAACGCGCCCAGCCGCCCGCCCCCTCTTCCATCCCTTCGAGGGTGACAGCGATTGGCCCAAGCCCGTCGAACGCAAGCCCTCCGAGCCCGACCCCATCGACGTTGCCTCCGCCGAGGGCGAGATCGACCCCCGCCTCGTCAAGCCCGCCAAGAACAAGATGCAGGGCGTCGGCGCCAACACCTCCAAAATCAAAACCTTCCAGCAGCAACTTGGCGGCAAACGCCACGAGGACACCTGGCAACGCACCCCCAACGTCACCGGCTCCGGCGCCATCCATATGAAGAGCTTCCACTGCAAGCTCACAGGCGACTCCCTCGCCTTCCTCGACAAACAGATCAACGAGTGGCTCGACGCCCACCCCCAGTACGAGGTCAAGCTCGTTACCACCTCCGTCGGCGACTGGACCGGCAAGACCAGAGAACCCAACCTCATCATCAACGTCTGGGTCTAACTCTTCCTCCCTCTCCCCTCGGGGGAGAGGGCCGGGGTGAGGGGTCCCAGATCTCCGCGTTCTCCGGTTCCGTCTCCATCCCGCCGCGCCGCTCAACATAAGCCGATTTTCAGCCCGGTTTCACCCCCGGGTCATGATCGCCGCGCAAACTCTTCCCAGAGACAGGGCGTGCAACAGGCACGGCCCTCCGATCGCATCGCAAAGGAGACACACCATGAACTGGGACACCATCGAAGGCAACTGGAAGCAGTACAAGGGCAAGGCCCAGCAGCGCTGGGGCAAGCTCACCAACGACGACCTCGACGTCATCGACGGCCGCCGCCAGCAGCTCGAAGGCAAGATCCAAGCCGCCTACGGCAAGACCCGCGAGGAAGCCCAGCGCGACGTCGAAGACTTCTGCCGCAACTGCGGCTCCTGACAGTCCGGTTCGCCGGCTCCTGGCCCCCGCTACCTCCCCCGGTCAGCGGGGGCCTTGTTATGCGCCCACGTCCGGCCCGCGGTACCCCGCCCCCTGATCCTCCCCCGCCCTGGGGGGGGTGTTGTCGAGCGCAGCGAGACGGAGGGGGGTCTTCCTCGTTCTCCCTCTCCCCCTCTGGGGAGAGGGCCGGGGTGAGGGGCGCTGCATCGCCTGATCACAGCATCAAGTACCCTGCCCCGTGAACGCGCAACCACCCCCCGCCCCCTGATCCTCCCCCGCCCTGGCGGGGGAGGTGTCGAGCGCAGCGAGACGGAGGGGGTCTTCCTCGTTCTCCCTCTCTCCTCTGGGGAGAGGGCCGGGGTGAGGGGCGCTGCATCGCCTGATCACAGCATCAAGTACCCTGCCCCCGTGAACGCGCAACCACCCCCCGCCCAACCCCTCCTCGCCGTCCGCGACCTCCGCGTCCACTTCCCCGTCCGCTCCGGCACGCTCCAACGCACCACCGGACACGTCAAGGCCGTTGACTCCGTCTCCCTCGACCTCGCCCCCGGCGAAACCCTCGGCCTCGTCGGCGAGTCCGGCTCCGGCAAAACCACCGTCGGCCGCGCCATCCTCCGCCTCATCCCCGCAACAGCCGGCTCCGTCACCTTCGAGGGAACCGACGTCCTCCGCGCGCAAGGCGCCAGCCTCACCGCCCTCCGCCGCCAGATGCAGATCATCTTCCAGGACCCCGCCGGCTCGCTCAACCCCCGCATGCGCGTCTGGCAGATCGTCTCCGAGCCGTTGCTCGTTCACAAGCTCGCGACCAAGCGCGACGAACTCCGCCAACGCGCCGAAGATCTCTTGCAGCGCTGCGGCATGCCCGCCACCAGCGCCAACCGCTTCCCCCACGAGTTCTCGGGAGGCCAGCGCCAACGCATCGGCATCGCCCGCGCCCTCGCCCTCGGCCCCAAGTTCATCGTCTGCGACGAACCCACCAGCGCCCTGGACGTCTCCATCCAGTCCCAGATCCTCAACCTCCTGAGCGACCTCCAGAAAGACCTGGGCCTGAGCTACCTCTTCATCTCCCACGACCTCGCCGTCATCAGCCACCTCTGCCAACGCGTCTGCGTCATGCTCCGCGGCAAGATCGTCGAATCCGGCCCCCGCGAGCAGATCATCGAAGACCCGCAACACGAGTACACGCGCGAGCTGCTGGGAGCGGTTCCAGCAGTGTCCCCATGACGCTTCTCGTCTTGACTCGGATAGAGTCCATCATGGCTCACGGACTCTTTGGAGAAGTTTTTGATTGTGGGGCAGGTAGGAGAACGGATATGTGGCCAGAGTTTCACATAGCATTCGGGGACGCAACTGCCGCAGCGGACGTCTTGTCTGGCTTTCTGATCCACCGTACTTCATTGATCACAGATGCCAGCTGATCCTGCGATAGCGTCTTTGATAAGGCACGCGAGAGACTTCTGCCGCGGCAATCCTGCCGGAGTACTAGAGTGGGCGGTGCTCCGAAAGTGGTGCATCGCTCCGATGGAAGGGGCTGGTCAAATTGAAGCGGATGAGATGCGTCTACGAAGAGATTTTCTACTCGAACATGACGCAGATTTATTGAGCCATAACCTTTATAAGTCAGCCGATGCACCTGACCGTGTTGTGAGCGAAAGGGAACTCTTAGACCGCGACCGATTCGGCAAGGAATATGACTTTGAATCCGTGGTGTTCTGGTCACGTCCACTTCTGCACTTCGAGATTCAGCTGATGGACTATCGCTTGGTAGCGTCAGACCCACTGCACATTGACAAGCTGATCGTCGATTCACTCGACACGACTCTCGATCAGTTTGAGGTGATCGTCCAGATCTTGGAAGGCGACCCAGGAGCCCAGCAGTTCGCGACACTTCTTCTCGAAGCTTCTCGATCTCAGTGTAACTCGCTGTACAGAAGCAGCTGAGGTCGGGCGCCGACCGCATGATCAACCGCGGTGCCACGGCTGACCCGCCAGGGCAGCCGTGCCGCAACCACCAATGACCGATCAACCTCTCCAACCCCGCAAGAACCTCCATCGCTACGAACTCCCCAACCAAGCCCGCTTCCTCACATTCTCCTGCAACGACCGCCAAACCCTTCTTGCGACACCCGAAGCCCGCGACGCGTTCGCCACCGCACTCGTCAAGGCTCGCACCACCTACAACTTCAAACTCCTCGCCTGGGTCGCCATGCCCGAACACGCCCATCTGCTACTCATCCCCGATCTCCCAACATGGCCCGTCTCCAAACTCCTCTGGGGCCTCAAACGCGGCAGCGCGACACGCATCAAGCAGGCCCTGAACGGTGCCACGGCTGACCCGAAGGGCAGCCGTGCTTCCCCGCCCATCTGGCAACCCGGCGGCGGCTACGACCGCAACATCCGTGACCTTGAAGAGCTCAACGAGAAGTTCAACTACATCCACAACAACCCGGTCAAGCGAGGTCTCGTTGCGCAACCCGAAGCATGGCCATGGTCGTCAGCCCAGTGGTATCAAACCGGCGATGGGCTCGTCCCTATCGATCGGTGAACCAACCCTCGCCTCGGTGCCACGGCTGACCCGGAGGGCAGCCGTGAACACGCACGCACGATCCCGGAACTACGGCGAAGAGCTGCCGCGAGTTGGTGAGGTACAACGCCTTGCCCCCCCCACCACGGCTGCCCTCCGGGTCAGCCGTGGCACCGATCTCGACCACACCGCCGGGTGCCGTGGAGACGCCGTCTTCGGCTTCTCCACGCCAACCATGATATTTTCTGCTCACACCACCACCCCGCGCGCGCAACATCCCCGCCCTCCCCCTCCCCAACCTTGCCCCGCGCCGCCACCGCGGTACGCTGCCCCGTACGCTGCCCCATGCGCTGGCAACACACGAACATCTCCGACCCTGATGCCCAATGCCCAATCCCTGATGCCCTCCTCCGCGACCTCGCCGACGGCTCCCTCGGCGTCCACACCCTCTGCGACATCCACGACCTCACCCCTGCGCAGCTCGCCGACCTCTGCGAGTCGCCCCAGGTCCAGCGCGAGCTCGATGGCATCCGGCGCATCGCCGCGGCCCGCGAGCAGGCCATCGCCGCCCAGGCCCGCGTCGCCGCCCTCGACCGCCTCGTCCAAGCCGCCGCCGATCCAACCACCCCGCACGAGACCGCCCGCAAAGCCGCGGCGGCGCTCCTCAGATCCTCCCCCGCATGCGGGGGAGGTGTCCGCGCAGCGGACGGAGGGGGTGTCTCACCTTCCCCCCTTCTCCCCTCGGGGGAGAAGGTGTCCGCGCAGCGGACGGATGAGGGGCGTTATCCCCTCGGTGGCGCCGGTTTCCAACCGGCCCCTCCCGATTTCCCTCTCCCCTCGGGGGAGAAGGTGTCCGCGCAGCGGACGGATGAGGGGCGTTCCACTTCGTGGCCCCCATCTCCACGCCACCACCCGCGCACAAAAAAAGCGGCGAGCCGTCAAGGCCCGCCGCCGTCCCGTGACCTGGGGATGATCACGGAGGGGAAGTCAGATTCACGGGCACCCCGCCCCGAACGCGCCCAGGAACGCGACCACATCAGAGAAATCAAAGCTCCCGAACGGCTCGGCCAGATCCGCCTCGGACCCGCCAACAGCGAACGCCGACAGGAACGCGACGACATCCGAGAAATCCAGCGACCCCAGCGGCTCCGCCAGGTCGGCGACACTGCACGCCCCCGCCTGCCTGACAACCTGCATCCCGTTGAGCACCGACCGGATGTTCCCGCCGGGCAGGCCCGAGTGGAAGTCCAGCCGCCCATCGACACCGACCGTCGCGACCTGGCTCATGAACGTCACGCCATCGACATGCCCGCCGGTCCAGGAGCCCCCGACCAGCTCGGGCTCCTCGCTGTTCTGGTCGATCCGCAGCCGGCTCACCAGCGCGCTGTCATCGGGCGCGATCCCGTACAGGATCACCCGGTACTCGCCGGGCTCGAGGAACCGCATGAAAATGCACCCGTCGATCGGGTCGTTGTACGAAGTAAAGCAATCATCCAGCAGCGCCTCGTCCCCGCCGCTCGTGCCGGGGATGTCCGAAGCTTCAAGAACATCAAACCCGATGTTCATGATGTCCGCGGCGATGGGCGCCCCGTCGAGCCCGACCAGCGGGTACCGCTGCACCGGGGTCATCGCATCAAAGGTGTTCCAGACCCCGGGCAACCCCTCCGCCCCGTAACTCGCGGGCGGCGAGCTGTCGAGCGAACCCCACTCAACGTTGAACGACTGCCCGCAAGCCGCGAGCGTGCAAACCCCGACGACGCCGATGAATGCCGCGATACGAATCATGTTCGATCTCCTGTCACCGATCCGCGATCGGGAGACCCATCCCGCCCCGGCCGACCAGCGCGCCGACCGAGCTGTGAATAAGCATACAAGAAACCGTCCGCATCACGACGCAATTATCACGCGATGCGAAGAATGAGACTGCATTTCGCGGTGCATATGCCACGCCACGCGTCACCCGAACCTGTGCATATTCACAAGCCGCCCTCCCCGCCCGCCCGGCGCCGTACGCTCACCCCATGCTCATCACCCTCATCTGGCTCTTCGCCATCACCCTCGCCGCGCTGCTCGCCGCCGCGCTCCTGCTCCACACGCTCCCGAAGGTCGGCCTCGCCGCCCTCACCCGCTGGCTCGCCGCCGCGCCGGGGCTCGACCTGGCCGTTGCCTACTTCACCGTCGCGCCCCAGGTCGTAGCCATCATCATCGCCGTCAACACGCGCGGGCAGACCAACGCCTGGGCCGCCGCGGGCCTGGGCCTGCTCGCCGCCATCGCCGCCCAGGTCGCCGCCACCACCCTCTGGGGCTGGGCGCACGAGCTGTGCAACCCCAAAGCCCGGCGCGGCCCGCGCATCGTCGCGACGCTCAACCGCAAGGTCGGGCGCTTCCGCAACCACACCGCCGTCTGGTGGACCGCCTGGGCGGTCCCCCTGTTCGCGCTCGTGCGCATCGCCGAGCTGCTGATATATCCGCCGCTGATCTGGCTGGTGAAGTTCCCCCGCTACAAGCAGTCCGAGTGGGTCAACATCAGCCGCCACAAGTTCGACGGGCTCGTCGGGCACGACCTGATCTGGTGCCTCTACTGCGACTGGATGACCGGCGTCTGGTCGCTGGGCACCGAGATGCTCCGCAACGTCGAGTCGTTCTGGTGCCCGATCCGCTTCGACTCGAGCAAGAAGTGCGAGAACTGCACCATGGACTTTCCCGACATCGACGCCGGCTGGGTCCCCTCCGACGGAACGATGGGCGACGTGGTCAAGGTCCTCGAGCAGAAGTACCCCCGGGAGGGCCGGGCCTACGCCTGGTTCGGTCACCCCGTCCGCCTGACCCGCGAGGGGGGCGATCTTCACACCGACGGAAGCGACTGATAGCCAACGGGTTGGGATTGACGCGAAAGAACGCTGTCAGAACGGGCCGTGAGATGCTGGAATCGGTGTAACCCCGGTCGCCTGATCCCGTAGAAGAGTTCACCATGAACACCACACTCCGCTCCGTCGTTGGCCTTGGCCTGTGCTCTGTCGTCCTGATGTCCGGCTGCGTCGTCGCGGTGGGCAACCGCGACTATTCGAAGCTGGACTCGGGCGCCCACCGAGTCGTGAGCCAGTCGCAGTTCGAGTCGGTGATCGAGGCGAACAAGACCGTCCACCTCGGGATGCGTCAGCGGGACGTGCTGGCGACGTACCCGGCGGACCTGGTGACCAAGTTCGAGTCCGGGCACTACGGCGGGCGCGATCTGGAGGTCTGGCAGGTCCGCGCGGTCAGCCGCTCGGGCGGGGGCAGCTTCCAGCGCTGGCTGTACTTCGTGGACGGCTCGCTGGTCGAGATGGCCCGCAGCGAGATCGACTACCGGGACGAGCCGGGGACGCTCGACCGCTGGCTGGACAACTGACCGACGCGACCGGGCGCTGTATCTTTGAGGGATGCGGGTCCGACCCTACACACCCGATGACGCGGGCGCGATCGCCTCGATCCTCAACCACGAGATCGAGCACGGCGTCGCCCACTTCGGGACCGAGCCCACGACCGCCGAAGCCGTTCGCGCCGAGCTGGCGGCGCTGCCTCCGCGATACCCCGCGCTGATCGCGGAGGACGACTCGGGCGTGCTGGGGTTCTGCAAGTCGTCGCCCTGGAAGCCTCGTGGGGCGTACGCGTGGAGCGTGGAGACCACGGTGTACGTCCGCGCCGGCGCACACGGGCGCGGTGTGGGCCGGGCGTTGTACGGCGAGTTGTTTGCAGCGCTTCGTGGCTTGGGGTATCGCACGGCGATCGGGGGGATCACGCTTCCCAATGACGCGAGCGTGGCGCTGCACGAGGCGATGGGGATGAGGCCCGTGGCGCGGCTGCCGCACATGGGGTACAAGTCCGGCGCATGGCACGACGTGGGGTACTGGGCGGTGGACCTGAACCCGTCGATGGCGGATCGGGCGCCGGGGGCGTTTGGTGATTAGCCCCACCAGCGCTCGCCCCAGAGGGCGATGTTGAGCATGGGCCAGGCCATGGGCCAGGTCCGCTCGGGCTGCTGGACCACGGCGGCCCGGGCGGCGTCGGTGAACAGCTCGCGCGCGAGGGTCGAGCGCTGCAGGGCTGGCAGTTGGTCGGCGAGCCAGCCCTGGAAGGGGAGCGGGAAGCTGGCCTTGGGGCGAGAGACGATCTGGTGCGGGAGATCCCTGGCGAACGCGTCGCGCAGGGCGATCTTGGTTCGTGAGGGCAGGGCGCCGTCGGGCGGGGTGTACTTGCTCGACATGGGCAGGCGCTCGCACAGCGAGGCGATTTCGATGTCGGCAAACGGCGTTCGCCCCTCGACGGACTCGAGCATGGCAGCGCTGTCGAGACGCTGGAGCAGGTTGGCCAGGTTCATGCGGCGTTGGAAGCGGAGGTGGTCCTGCAGGCGGGACTCGCGCGGGGTCTCGCGTGGCATCGGGTCCGGGCGCGACGCCTCGATCCAGGCGAACTCGCTGGCGTAGGCCTGGGTGAGCGCGTGGTCGCTCTCGATGGCTCTCAGGGCGGGCTCGTTGAGGACGCCGGCCTTGGCGGCGGGGGGGATCCAGGCGTTGGCCATGATGTGGAACAGCGCGGGATCGCTGGGCAGGTGGGGGGCGGCACCCGCGTGCTCCCAGGCCTGGAGCATGGGGATCTCGTAGCCCCCCAGCAGTTCGTCGGCGCCCTCGCCGGACAGCGCGACGACGTGGCCCTGGCTGCGGAGCACGCGGGCGACCTCGTTGATGGCGACCTCGTTGGGCGTGGACAGGGGCATGCCCTGTCGGGCGATCATGTCGGGCCAGCGCTGCGTGAAGAGTTCGCGCGTGATGGGGGCCTCGGTGTGGTTGACGCCCAGGTGGCCCGCGACGAGGCGTGCGGCGGCGAAGTCGTCCGAGTCTGACCCGGCGGCGTGGGCGCCCGCGCAGTAGGTGTTGAGCGATCCTGTGTGCTGGCGCGCCACTGCGGTGATCACGGAGCTGTCGAGCCCCCCCGAGAGCAGGGCGCAGGTGGGGACATCGGCGCGGAGGTGGCGAAAGACCGAGTCCGAGACATCGGCGCGGAAGTCTTCGGCGCCTTGAAGCGTTTGCGTGCGGCGGGCGCTCCAGAGGTCCGTCGAGGTCTCGCGCAGGGTGTCTGAGCGGAGGTCGATGGTGATCTGCTCGCCGGGGCGGAGCGAGCGGACGCCCTGGAAGAGTGTGCGCTCGCGGGTGACGGTGCGGATGGTCGTGAGGTAGGCGCTGACGCCCTGGAGATCGGGGCGGGCGGGGATGTGCGGGTGGGCGAGGATGGCGGGGATCTCGGAGGCGATGACGGCCTGGGGCTGGGCGGCGATTGTCCCGGTCCAGAGATAGAGGGGCTTGACGCCCAGCGGGTCGCGGGCGATGGTCAGGGTTTGGTTGTCGCGGTCGTGCAGGGCGAGGGCGTACATGCCGCGGAGGCGCGACAGGGCGCTCGGCCCCCAGGTGATGAGCGCCTGGAGGACGGTCTCGGTGTCGCAGCTGGAGCGGAAGCGGACGGCGAGGCGGGTGAGCTGCTCGCGGAGGTCGGCGTCGTTGTAGAGCTCACCGTTGTAGATGAGGGCGTAGCGGTCGTCGGGGCTGGCCATGGGCTGGCGCCCGGCGGGGGTGGGGTCGATGACGCTGAGGCGACGGTGGGCGAGGATGACGTTGTCGCGGCGGGAGAGTGTGGCGTCGTCGGGGCCGCGGTGGGCCATTGCGTCGCGCATGGCGATGGCTTGGGTGTCGGTGATCTGGAGGTCGGCGCCGTCGCGGGTGGCGAGGGCGAGGATGGCGCACATGGGGGGGGTATCGGCGTGTGCAGGGGGATTTGAGGAGATGTTGGGCCTGGAAGTCCGCGGGGGCAGAGAGGGCGATGGCGGGGTGTTCGGGGAACACCGACGCCCCTCATCCGTCCGCTGCGCGGACACCTTCTCCCCCGAGAGGAGAAGGGGGTTAGGGGCAGCCGGCGGCGAAGTCGGTGATGAAGCCCAGGACGTCGCTGAAATCGAAGACGCCGAGGGGCGGGGAGACGTCGGCGGCGGGATCCTCGGCGGCGAAGGCGGTGAGGAAGGCGAGCACGTCGGAGAAGTCGAGGACGCCGAAGGGCTCGGAGAGGTCGGCGAGCGAGCAGCCGGCGGTGGAGATGGTAAGGGTGGCGGGTTCAGAGGCGATCGTGCCGCAGTCGATGATGACGTTGCAGGTGTAGACACCGGCGTCGTCTTGGGTGACATCTTCGAGGGTTAGGGTGGTGGAGCCGAGTGCGTTGAGGATGATCTCGCCGTCCTTTTCCCAGAAGATGAGGGAGGGTGTCCCCGGGAACGCGGCGGTGAGGACGACGGTCTGGCCCGTGGCGGCGGTCTGCGACTGAGGGTTGAGCGTGAACTCTGGGTTGACGACGCTGAGCAGGGCGGCCTGGGAGGTGATGCTGATGCAGTCGTTGGAGACGACGCAGTCGTAGATGGCGGAATCTGCGGGCGCTGCGGCGGCGATGTTGAGGGTGGGCTCATCGGCGCCGGCGATGGGCTGGGCGTCGCGGCGCCACTGGTAGGTGACGGAGCCGGGCGCGGACTCGATGGTATCGACGCTGAGGGAGGCGGGCTCGCCGACGCAGGCCTGGGCGTCGGTGGGGTCGGCGGTGATGGCGAAGGCGGCGCAGCCGAGCGAGGTCCGGTGGGCGGCCATGAGGGAGGCGGTGAGTCTGTGGGTCTCGGCGTTGTGGGCGGCCTGGGGGTCGCCGATGGGGACGCCGGTGGGCGTGCCGAGGTAGAGGACGTCGGGGTTGGAGAAGCGGGCGATGCGTGTGCCGCTGGAGGTGGCGAGGATGGTGCGCCGGAGGGCGCCGGCGGAGGTGGTGAAGACGCGACCGAAGGAATACGGGAACCAGCCGCTGTTTGCGGCGGCGCGGTCGTGGGCGCAGCCCATGGTGTGCCCGAGCTCGTGGGGGAAGGTGAGGTTGCCGATGGCGCAGCTGCGAACGGAGACGCTGAAGGCGGAGTTGGCGCTGGCGGGGTTGAGGTAGCCGGTGCCGCAGGCGTTGGAGGCGGTGTTGACGATCATGGCGACGTTGTCGGCGGCGACGGCGTTGCGGACGGAGTGGATCTCGTCAATGAGCCCGTCGCTGGCGGAGCGGAGGCGTGAGAGGTCGGTTCCGGTGTTGCCGCTCTCGGTGTAGCTCACTTCCTGGGCGTGGACGAGGTTTATGACGAGGTTGGTGATCTCGGAATCGAGGTAGGCCTGGTTGGTGATATCGACGGCGTTCTGGCAGAAGGCGAAGGCGGCGTCGTGCCCGCCGAGGGTGTTGCGGATGGCTGGGGTGTAGACGATCATCTGATCGACGACGGTGATGCCTCGGGGAGCGGGGCCGGTGGGGATGAAGGGTTGGGCGGCGTCGTCCACGGCGCAGGGGAGGAAGGCGGCGGGGTCAACCTCGATGAGCTGGTGGATGCGCTGGCCGTCGGGGGTGCGCATGCCGGTGGGCTCGATGACGAATGCGCCCAGTTCGGGGTGCTCGATGCGGGCGGAGACGGCGTCGGCGTAGATTGTGATGACGGCGCGGGAGTCGGGGTGGTCGGCGACGTGCGCAATGATGGTGGTGGCGTCGTTGGAGCGGCGGAGGACGCGTTCGATGTTGAGCGGGGCGGGCTGGGCGAAGAGCTCGAACTCGAGGGTGTCCTGGTGGGTCGCGTTGGGTGAGCGGGCCTGGGTCAGGGCGCCCAGGTCGAGGGAGACCAGGGCGACGCGGTGGGCGGCGGGGTGGTCGGAGATGAAGTCGGGGCGCCCGGCGTCGCGGGCGATCGGGGCGGCCGGGGCGGGTTGGGTATTGACGAGGGACAGGGCGGCGGTGATGGCCAGCGCGGCGAGCGTGCGTGTCATGGGGGCTCCGGGACTGCGAGCGTGTTCGGGGTGGCGATTATCGCCCCGAGGGGGGCGTATCGGACGCTACGCATTCTCGGGCGTTTGGTTCCGGCTTAGGGGGCGCGCGGCGAGTAGTTGAAAGAGGAAGTTCGCAGCGATGGAGGCCGCTCTCACCGACGCCCCTCATCCGTCCGCTGCGCGGTCGCCTTCTCCCCAGAGGGGAGAAGGAGATCAGGGGCAGCCGGCTCCGAAGGCGGAGAGGAAGGCGAGCACGTCGGAGAAGTCGAAGACGCCGGTGGGGGCGGCCAGATCGGCGGCGGGGTCCATGGCGCCGAAGGCGGTGAGGAAGGCGAGGACGTCGGAGAAGTCGAGGACGCCAAGCGGCTCGGCCAGGTCGGCGTCGCCGCATGTGCATGTGCTGTTGAAGGGGGTGCTGGCGGGGTCGGCGGGATCGGCGCAGGCGTCGATTTCGTCGCGGTCGAAGTGCATGTCGGAGTCGCGGTCCACGCCGATGCGGAACTCGGAGCCGGCGGGGACGACGGTGAGGGTGATCTCGGCGCCCGGGGCGGCGAGGGCGAGCAGGTTGGCGTGGGTGATGGTCTGGCTGGCGCGGTCGGACTGGTAGGTGTCGGAGCCGATGTAGGTGTAGCCGCGCTGCTCGCCGGCGACGAGACCCTTGGCGACGAGCGCGACGTCGCCCGCGTTGGCGAGTTGGAGGAACTGGGCGATGAGCGCGAGCTGATCGAGCGTGGCGGCGCCGAGGCTGACGAGGGTGGTCTGGGCGCCGACGGCGGCGTGGGCGTCGAGGCTCTGCGGGCCCGGGGGCTCGAAGATGCCCGAGGGTTCGGGGAGGTCGGAGCCAGAGAAGGCGAGCATGAACGCGGTCATGTTCGCGATCTCCTGGTCGTTGGCGACGTTGAAGGCGGGCTCGGCGATGAAGCGTTCGATGGAATCGACGGAACCGTCGTGGAGAACGCCGAAGCCGGCGGTGTTGCGGAGCTGGGTGGTGTTGAAGCCGGTCTTCTCGTGCATGGCGCGGGTTTGCGGGATTTTGATGGCGGAGTTGGTGGAGCCGTCGAGGGAGACGAGTGCGTGGTGGAGTTCGCCGTCGGGTCCGGCGGGGAGCTGTTCGAAGGGGGGCAGGCCCAGGAAGTCGACGTTGGCGCCCATGCCCGTGGGCAGGGTGTGGCAGGTGACGCACTGGAAGGGGGCGTCGAGGAGGCCGAATCGGTATTCGTTGAGGCCGGCGACGGCGTCGCCGTTGGGCAGTGGCTGGCCGGCGGGGGCGAAGCGTCCGGTGGTGAAATGCCCGGGGAGGGGGAGGTCGGTGGGGAGGGTGTTGTCGAGGTTGCGGAAGGGGTTGGGGGGGAAGTGGATGGTGGCGAGGAAGTCTTCGAACTCTTGCATCTCGGCGGGGGTGAGGTTGGTGTCGTCGCCGAGGAGACCGATGAAGGCGCCGTTGAACTCTTCGATGCCGGTGCGGTCGCCGCGCCAGTGGTGGGGTTCCTTGCCGATGATGTCCTGGAGTGTCTGCGTGGTCATCGGGCCCTTCATGGGGTGCCAGGCGCCGCAGCCGCCGTCGGGGCAGTTGCCCTCGAAGGCTTTCATCTCGCCGGCGGGGTCGCCCAGGTCCCAGGCGAGGCGGTCGGTGCGTGAATCGATGTGGCAGGAGGCGCAGGAGGCCTGGCCGAGACCGGAGTTCTTGTGCGTGTCGTAGAGGTGCTTGCGTCCGGTCTTGATGGCCTGGGGCGTGGGGTCGAAGAGCGAGACCTGCGCGATCTCGGTCTCGGTCATGAGATCGACAACGGAGATCGAGCCGGAGAACTTGTTCATGACGTAGAGACGGTCGCGGGGCTCGTCGAGGCTGAGGCCGGTGGGGCCTTGGCCGACCTCGATGGTGTCGGCGCCGGCGCGCGAGAGGGCGCTGTCGAAGACGCCGACGTTGTTGGAGCCCATGGCGGCGACATAGGCGGTGACGCCGTCGGAACTGAAGACGACGGCGCGGGGATCACCGAGCGACATGTCGCGCTGGGACTGATCGACGGGGGTAAAGCCGGGGCCTTCGGGGTAGGTGAGGTGGGGGTTGAGGTCGGCCAGGGTGTTGTTGGCGGGGTTGGTCGGGTCGATGACGGCGCCGTGGACGCGGACGAAGCGTCCGTTGACGACGGGCTCGAAGCGAACCTCGTTGGTGTGCTCGAGACCGACGACGGCGACCTGGCCCGTGGCGGGGTTGACGCCCACGCCCATGCAGGCGTTCATGAGGCGGGTGGCGTAGGAGACGCCCAGGGACGAGGCGTCGATGATGGCCAGGTCCTGGTCGACGAGGGTCCAGCCGGGCTGGCGTCCGGAGAGGGCGGCGAAGTCGCCGGTGACGAGGCTGGTCCAGTCGCCGTCGTTGTCGTCGTGCCAGCCGCCCTGGTTGTCCTGTCGGACGATGAGCCCGACGCGGATGGGGTTGGGGTTGGCTCCGTTGACGGGGGGGTCGAATCCGGCGCCGTCGTTGGGCGGTGGGTTGAGCCCGGACCAGGGGCCGAGGGGGTGGTTGACGACGTTGGGGGGGAAGGCGAGGGTGCCGTCGCTGACGATGCCGCCGCCGAGGAGGGTGGTGGCGTTGCCGGACTCGAAGATGGCGACATAGACGGTCATGGCGTCGGGACTGACGGCCAGGGCGCGGGGGTCCTCGCCCTCGATGTCGATCTCGGCGAGGGGGGCGGTGGGATCGTTGGGGTCGAAGACTTGGACGAGGTTGGCTTGCGAGCAGGTGACGAAGGCGCGCTGGGGGACTCCGGCGAAGACGACGTCGGCGGGCTCGTCGGCGGTTGTGATCGTGTGCGTGACGTGCATCGTCGTGAGATCGACGATGGAGATGGAATCGGAGATGTGGTTGACGACCCAGGCCTCGGAGTTGGAGCGGGCGCGGACGGAGACGGGGTCGAGGCCGACGGAGATCGAGGCCTCGACCTCGGGCAGGGCGCCTGAGAGGGAGAGGACTTCGAGGCGGTTGTCGGGGGTGTTGACGGCGAGGAGGCGGGCGCCGTCGGGCGTGGCGTCGAGCGGGTGGACGTGGGGGGTTTCCCAGTTGACGAACTCGTCGATCAGGCCCGCCTCGATGGGGTGGACGCGTGGGTCGGTGGTGGGGAGGCTGAGGGCGAATGCGACGGTCGCGGCGCCGGCGGCAATGGCCCCGAGTGCTGGGGCGAGGGTGTTGGCGGCGGTTCGCATTGTCGTCTCTCCTGGAGTGGGCGCGGAACGGGGGCAGTGTCCCACAGTAGTACGGCGCCCGTCAAGGCTGCGTTACGGGCAGCCGGCGGCGAACGCGGTCAGGAAGGCGACAACATCGGAGAAATCGAAGGCGCCGGTGGGCAGCGCGAGATCCGCGGCGGGGTCGCCCTCGGCGAAGAACGTGAGGAATGTGAGCACGTCGGAGAAATCGAGCGCGCCCAGGGGCTCGGCGAGATCGGCGGCGTTGCAGCTGGCGGTGGCGCCATCGGCGACGATGTTGATCGAGCCCGAGGCGGCGACGGCGGCGCTGGCGAACTGCAGCGTGAGCAGGACGGAGGCGGTGTCCTCGCCGAGCGTGGGGAGTTCGAAGGGGAGGTCTTCAAGGGCGGGGGCCGCGGAGAGGTCGATGGATTGCGAGAGGCCCTCGAGATCGAACGCGAGGGTCATGGTCGCGGTGTTGTCCGTGTTGAGCGTGAGCTGGCCCGTGAGGGGGAGGACGGCGTCGAAGGCGGTCTCGGGGATCGGGAGTGTTGCGGAGTCTGCGGCGACGGTGACGCTGACGGGGACCGCGGCGGCGAGGGTGTAGGAGTTTGGGGCGTCGGGGGTGAGCACGCCGGGGAGGGCGCTGGGGGCGGTCTGATCGAGGCTCAGGGTGGTGAGCTGGGTGCTGGAGAGCGGGAGGGAGAGGGGGATGCCGCCGGGGAAGATGAAGGTGGGGTTGATGGTGTTGAAGGTGCTCCACTCAAGGTTGAGGTCGATGCCCGACTCAGCAGCGCCTGATGCGATGAGGTTGAGGGCGAGGGCGCTGATGTCGAATGTGAGCGCGTCGGTGTCGATGGAGACGGCGAAGGCGCCGGTGGGGTTGGTGTTGACGTCGGTGGAGGAGAGGACGTCGAGATCGAGGGGGATGGGGTTGTTGCCCGAGCCGCCGAAGAAGCCGGGGCGGGTCTGCGTGCCGGTGGGGTTGTCGGTGGCGTCGTAAGCGCCGATGAGCGAGCCCTCGGAGTCGGCGAGGACGGAGAGCGTGGTCACGACGGAGCTGGCGTTCTGGTTGACGGAGAAGCTCAGGTCGTCGGCGGCGAGGGCGGGCGGGGCGAGGGCGATAGCAAGAAAGATGGGGAGACGGGGCATCACAGAACTCCGTGTGTGCGGGTGAGCGGCGGGGGCGGGTTACGGGCAGCCGAAGCCGAATGAGGCGAGGAAGGCGACCACGTCGGAGAAGTCGAACTGTCCGAAGGGCGCGGCGAGATCGGCGACGGGGTCCATTGTGGCGAATGCGGTGAGGAATGCGACGACGTCGGAGAAGTCGAGCACGCCGCAGGGCTCGGCGATGTCCGAGGGGTTGCACCCGACGGGAGCGTCTGGGCTGGCGACGAAGACGCCGATGGTACCGTTGCGGAAGAAGGAGGCGACGGCGACCTGTCCGGTGTCGTTGATGTCGATGACGCCGTTGATGGTTTGTTTGCCGGTGAGGCCGCCGAAGTCGAAGCCGGCCTGGAGGTCGCCCAGGTCGGTGGGGAGGAGCTGGTCGTACTGGAACAGCTTGACGAGGCGGTCGCCGTCTCCGACCCAGAGGGCGGTGGAGTCGTTGGTGATGTCGGTGGCGCGGAAGGCGACCCAGCCCATGGCGTTGATGACGGGGGGGAAGTTGGCGAGCGAGCCGGAGTTGATGTCGGGGTTGTCGCCCGAGGCGATCTCGGTGATGGTTGCGCCGTTCCAGCGGTAGACGCCCCAGACGGAGTCGGCGGTGCGCCGGGCGGAGAAGGCGACCTGGCCGTCGGAGGCGATGGCTGTGGAGTTGACGAAGGCGTTGAAGGTGGCGCCGGTCTCAACGACGGTGGTGGGGGAGCCGTCGGCTTCGAAGCGGACGATGCGGCGGGCGGGGCCTGACACTGGCAGCGTGTTGGCGACGACCTGTCGTGCGTCGTTGGCGGTCGGGGTGAGGAGGAAGGTGTAGTCGGTCAGGGTGTTGGCCAGGACGGTCTGGGTGCGGGTTGGGCCGTCGAACTCGTCGATAGCGATGACGTCGGCGGAGCCGAAGTCGGCGCGGTAGGCGATGGAGCCATCGGCGAGCATGGTGGGGGAGCCGATGCCGGAGAGGGCCATGGGGCCGCCGGCGGGGAAGTTCTGGATGATGGCGCCGGTGGTGTCGAAGACGTGCGCGCCGCCGGCGCCGAAGGGGCCGTCGGCCACGGCGAGCATTCCGGCGTGGAGGTCGAGGTCAGTGGAATAGACGGAGTCGGGGCTGGAGGCGGAGATGATGGAGGAGCCGGAGCCGTTGACGCCGTAGAAGACGCCCTCGGTGTGGGCGCCGGAGGAGATGTAGCGGATGGCGACGGCGCCGTCGTCGTCGAGGGAGACGTACTGCGAAGAGAGCGAGGAGGGGAAGGGGAGGTTGAAGGGAACGATGGCGGGATCAAGGGAGGAGCGGCACTGGAGTTCGATGACCCATAGCTCTGGATTGAGGAGGCTGCCCGGGCAGGTCTGGGCAACGGCGCTGGAGGCGGAGAAGGTTTTGAAGAGGATCACGATGGCGATGAGGAGGGTTTCACTGGCGTATCGGGGCGTTCTCGATGAGGGTTGTGGGGAACTCATGGACGCATTGTCCTCGCCTGCCGGGCTCGATCAAGGGGAAAGCGGGCGATGCGGGAGCGGCCCGACTATCGGGCGTTGACGTGGGGGGACGGATGGGTTCGGTGGGTGGCTTGACGGGGCAGCGGGGGGAGGTATTGTTCTCGCTCAGCCCGCGAAGGCGTGGGCGACGGGCAGGTAGCTCAGTTGGTAGAGCACCGCATTGAAAATGCGGGTGTCGGCGGTTCAAGTCCGCCTCTGCCCATTCCGGCCTCTTCGCGAGGCCTTTTCTACGCGCTCTCAGACTCGGCATCGGGCGCGAGCATGTCGGAGTAGCTCACGGCGATGGGCTCGCCCATCACGGGCATGAAGGCCTTGCGGAACTCGTCGTTCTGGGTCCGGCACTGCACGACGGTCTGCTTCTGGCTGACCAGGGCCTCGCACTCGATGAAGGCGCCAAGGTTCTCGACCTGGTCGAGGTGGATGCGGGTTGTGCCGGCGAGCCAGACCTCGCGGCGTTTTGTGACAACGACCCAGACGGGCATGGGGCGGACGCCGAAGCGCTGCTTGGCCTCGTCCTCGCTGTAGATCGTGTAGTTGGAGAGCTTGGGTCGGGCGATGTTGGCGCGGTCGTAGAAGATGAACTCGACGGGCTCGGGGAGGTTGGTGTCGGCGTTGATCGACTCGCGCTTCTTCAGGCGTCCGTGGGGGACGCGGAAGTAGGTGTCGGTCTGGTCGAGCGTGGCGGAGAGCTTGGCGCCGAGCGTGCGCGCGATGCCGCGGGCGAGGGTGGGGTCTTTCAGCTCTGCTTTGAACTCGACGTTGTGCATTGGGGCGTGAGATCGGGAGGTCGGCAGATTGGCAGGTCGGGGAGGGGGCGTGGTGAGGGTAGTGGAAAGGGGTCAGGGTGTGTTGGGGAGGTTGGTGATGAGCGTGGGCTCGTCCCAGATCTTGATGCCCAGGCTCTGGGCTTTGGTGAGCTTGGAGCCGGGGGACTCGCCGGCGATGAGGAGGTCGGTCTTGGCGGAGACGGAGCCGGTGACCTTGGCGCCGAGGGATTCGAGGATGTCCTTGAGGTCGTTGCGTTCGAAGCTCTCGAGCGTGCCGGTGAGGACGATGGTTTTGCCGGCGAAGGGGGAGTCGGGGGCGGGGTGGGCGCCGGGCTGGCGGTATTCGTGGCTGGCGAGGTCAACGCCGGCTTTTCTGAGCGCCTCGAACGCGGCGCGGGCGGGCGTGGAGGCGAGGTAGTCGTGGAGGATGGGGGCGGTCTTGGCGCCGAGGCCATCGACGGCGAGGAGTTGATCCTCGGTCGCTTCGAGCAGGGCGCCGGCGTCGGGGAAGTTGCGGGCGATTGCTTTGGCGGTGGTTGTGCCGACGTGGCGGATGCCCATGCCGCCCAGGACTCGTGCGAGTCCGCGGGACTTGGCGGCTTCGATGCCGGCGAGTAGGTTTTCGAGCTTCTTGTCGCCCATGCGTTCGAGGGTGAGCAGGGTGTCGGTGTGGGCGCCGAGGTTGAAGATGTCCACGAAGTGGTCGAGGGGGATCTTGGGCGCGTCGTCGGGGACGCCGAGCTGGGCGCGTCGGGGGTCGCCAGCGGGGAGGTAGGTGGCGCGGATCTGGTCGATGGTGGACTCGCCGAGGCCGTCGATATCCATCTGGGTGCGCGCGGCGAACCAGATGAGCTTCTCGCGGATCTGGGCGGGGCACTCGGGGTTGACGCAGAGGCGGGCGGTCTCGTCTTCGGGGGCGATGGGCGCGGGCTGGCCGGCGGCGATACGGGCTTCGAGTTCGTTGATCTCGCGCCGACGGGCCTGCGCGGTTTGGTCCTGGTCCGGGTCGGCGCCCTTCTTTGTTGCGTCAGAGATCGCTTTGGCGAGTGAGTTTCGCTTGGTCTCGAGTCTGGCGGGGAGCTTGGGCCAGGCGTCGATCTCTTCGAGACGGCGCTGGTCGTACTCGAGTTCGACGGGGCCATCGCAGAGGGGGCAGCGGTCGGGCGCTTTGATCTTGCGGGCGCCCTTGGGACGGCGTTCTTCGACTACGCGGATGACGTAAGGGATGATCTCGCCGGCCTTCTCGATCTCGAGGGTGTCGGCGAGGCGGATGTCCTTCTTGCGGATCGTGCCGTAGTTGTGGAGGGTGGCGTGCTGGACGGTGGTACCGGCGAGGAGGACGGGTTCCATGACGGCGCGGGGGGTGATCTTGCCGGTCTTGCCGACCTGGTGCTGCACGTCGAGAAGGACGGTCTGGGCGCGCTGGGCGGCGTACTTGTAGGCGATGCACCAGCGGGGGCTCTTGCTGGTGGCGCCGAGGTGGTCTTGCTGGGCGAAGGAATCGACGCGGACGACCATGCCGTCGGTGGCGTAGTCGAGGGTGTGGCGTTGTTTGTCGAAGGCGTTGATGGCGCCCAGGATCTGCTCGGGGGTGGTTGCGGCGGTGGTGTGCGGGCTGGTCGGGATGCCCAGATCGGCGAGCTTGGAGAGCAGGTCGGTGTGCGTGGCGGCAAAGTCGGGGTCGGAGATCTCGCCCTTGCCGTGGGCGATGAGGCCCAGGTCGCGGGAGGCGGCGACCTTGGGGTCGAGGTTTTTGAGTGTTCCCGCGCAGGCGTTGCGGGGGTTCATGAAGGGGTCGTCTCCGGCGGCCTCGCGCTCCTGGTTGATGCGCTGGAAGGCGGAGAGGGGGATGTAGACCTCGCCGCGGACTTCGAGGATGGTGGGGACGGGGTAGGAAGAAGACGGAGAAGACGAAGACCCCTCACCCCGGCCCTCTCCCCGGAGGGGAGAGGGAGGAAGAGTTAGGGGGAGCGAGCGGATGGTGCGTACGGCGTGGGTGACGTCGTCGCCTTTGGCGCCGTCGCCTCGGGTGAGGGCCTGGGTGAGCTGACCCTGCTCGTAGCGGAGGGAGATGGCGACGCCGTCGATCTTGGGGTCGCAGATGAAGCCGAGTTCCGCGGTTGTATCCGATCCGAAGAGAGCCGAGCCTTCGCTACGCTCAGACTCGGCGTCGCGGTTGAGGGATTTGCGGACGCGGTCGACCCAGGCGCGGACCTCGGCCTCGTCGTAGGTGTTGTCGATCGAGAGCATGGGGACGCTGTGGGGGCGGGTGGCGAAGCCATCGATGGGGTCGCCGCCGACGCGCCGGGTGGGGGAGTTGGGGTCGTCGAGGTGGGGGTGGGCGGCCTCGAGGTCGGCGAGTTCATTGAGAAGCGCGTCGAACTCGGAGTCGGGCATGATGGGCGCGGCGTCGGTGTAGTACGCGCGGTTGGCGTCTCGGAGCAGGGCGCGGAGGTGGGCGATGCGTTTGGCGGGGTCGGGCTTGTGCACGGGGCAATGGTACTGGGGAGAACGAGACAGAGAGATGAGAAACGGAGAGACGTAGCCCCTCACCCCGGCCCTCTCCCCCGAGGGGAGAGGGGGGAAGACGGAGATGGCTACCATGCTCGCGATGCCAGCAAAGATCATCGACGGCAAGGCGTTGGCGCAGACCTACCGCAGCGGGATCGCGGAGCGTGCTGCCCGGATCCGCGGGGCGGGGGGGGTTGTACGTTTGGACGCGGTGCTGTCGTGCCCCGGGGATTCGCCGGCGCGGGTGTACGCGGAGAACCAGGCGAGCACGTGCGAGGCGTTGGGGATCGAGTACGTGCTGCACGAGTTGGATGGGTCGTGCACGCTCGACGAGGCGCAGGCCTGCGTGCGCCGGCTCAACGAGGACGACCGGGTGATGGGCGTCATGGTCCACATGCCCCTGCCCGACGGGGTGGACGCGTACCAGGTGCAGCGGCTGATCGACCCGGACAAGGACGTCGAGGGCGTGAACCCGGCGAACATCGGGAACATTGTGTACGGGCGGAACTCGCTGGCGCCGTGCACGGGGCTGGCGGCGGTGCGGATGGTCGAATCGACCGGCGTGGACCTGCAGGGGGCCCGGTGCGTGGTGGTGGGGGCGGGTGACGTGGTGGGCAAGCCGATCGCGGTGCTGCTGATGCGTCGTAGTGCGACGGTGATCAGCTGCAACGAGTGGACGTGGGGGCTGAATGAGCTCTGCGCGTCGGCGGACGTGCTGGTCTCGGCGGTGGGCAAGCCCGGGCTGATCCGCCCGGAGATGGTCAAGGCGGGAGCCGTGGTGGTGGATGTGGGCACCAGCCGGGTGACGGATGAGGCGGGCAAGACGCGGACAGTCGGGGACGTGGAGTTTGAGGGGGTGTGTGAGGTCGCGGGGTGGGTGAGCCCGGTTCCCGGGGGTGTGGGGCCGATGACGGTGGCGATGCTGCTGTCCAACGTGGTGGAGGCGGCGGAGCGGCGGGGGGGGCTGGTTTGACGGTGTTGGGCTGGTTGGGGGCGAGGAAATACGCGAAGGCAAAGAATCGCGTTGACGGGGCGGAAACGTGTACCTTGAATCCCGGTAGAAGGGGCAGGGCCGCCCCGAGAGCCCGGGCGATCGCCCGGGGAAGGAGCTTGGATGAACACGCTGGGATTGATCCCGAACCTGGGCGCGCCGGAGTTGGTGATCCTGGGGATCATCATGCTGCTGCTGTTCGGGCGTCGCCTTCCTGAGGTGGGCAAGAGCCTGGGGCAGGGCATCGTGCAGTTCAAGAAGGGGCTCAAGGACATCGAGACGGAGGTTGATGAGGCCGCGTCTCGTCCGGAGCCGGCACGATTCGAGTCTGCCAAGACGCCAACGGACGCCTCGGGGCAGGATGTCAGGGTGAGCCAGGCGGACCCGGTGGAGACGCCGCGGGCTGACGCCTCGGGCTCCTGAGCGGCGCAGAAGGTTGCCTGTGATGGGTGGGTCGGTCGGGCCTGCGGGGCTACGATCCGCCCCGTACAGACCTCTGGCGAGGTAGCTCAGCTGGCTAGAGCGGCGGATTCATAACCCGCAGGTCGGGAGTTCAAGTCTCCCCCTCGCCACTTTCGACCAGACCCCGCCTTGTGCGGGGTCTTTGTTTGGGCTGCGAAGTGCAATATGGGATGGTGGGCGGCGTTGAGCCGACGAACCCGGCCGTGCCCGGGCGTGTCTGCGTCGGCGCCGTTCGTGTGGATACGGGGCGCCCAGGAGAACTGAACCGTGAACGGCAAGATGATCGGCGTGGCACTGGGTGTGCTCGGGGCGGTGGGGGCGGGCGGCGTGCTGGCGTACCAGGCGGCGCAGCCCAAGGCGGTCGCGGAGACCGCGGAGCCCGTGGTTCAGGAGAAGGCGGCGCCGAGGGCGGCGCGACCGGCCCCGACGCGGGAAGATCGGGAGCGGCGCGAGGGGGAGGCGCGGGGTCCGTGGGGAGGGTTCGACCGTGCCAAGTGGGACACGGACGGGGATGGTGAACTCAGCGATGACGAGCGGCGGGCGATGTTCGAGTCGATGCGGGCCGAGCGGACGGCGCGGATGGATACGGACGGTGACGGCGAGGTGAGCGCCGAGGAACGCCGGGCAGCGTGGCTGGAGCGGATGAAGAACTCGCCGCGCGGGCGCCGGTTCCTGATGCGGTACGACGCGGACGGTGACGGGGTCGTGAGCGAGGCTGAGCTGGCCGTGATGGAAGCGGAGATGCGGGCGCGTGAGCAGGAGCGTCTGGACAGGCGGATCGCGGCGTACGACCTGGACGATGACGGGGTGCTGAGTGACGTGGAGGAGTCGCTGGCGCGCGACGCCGAGCAGGCGCAGCGCAGCGAGTTCCGTGACGCGATGACCCAGCGGTTCGATTCTGATGGGGACGGGCGGCTGACGGGCGATGAGCGTCAGACGGCGTTCGACCAGTTCCGAACGGCCCGCGAGCGGAGCGAGTTCCGCCAGCGGTACGACGCGGGCAACGACGGGGCGGTGGACAACCAGGACCTCGAGTCGTTCCTGGCGCGGTACAACGAGGGCGCGATGAGCGCGGACGTGAACAACGACGGCATCCTTGACCAGAGCGATGTGCAGTCGTTCCGGGACCTGATGATTGACCTGGAGATCGCGGGCGAGGACGAGTTCAACCTCGAAGAGATCTTCGGCGGCGGGGGGGGCTTTGGCGGTGGCCGAGGCGGCGGCGGGGGTGGGCGGGGCGGTGGTGGCGGGGGGCCGGGCGGGAACGGGCCTTAGGCTGCGCACGCCGGCGTGTCGGCGATGCGCTGGGACTGTATTGTGGGTTGATGGACTGGCGTCTGATCGCAGCGGTCGGGTTCTTCAGCGCGGACTGGTTTATCCGGCTTGCGCTGTCGTTCCGGGTGGTCATGCGCCGGCGGGAGTCGTGCGCGTCGCTGGCGTGGATCTCGGTCATTTTCTTTCTGCCGTTCTTGGGAGGGCTGATCTACCTGCTCATCGGTGAGAGCCGGCTGGGGACGTCGCGCGCCCGGCGGTACGAGCGGGTGACGCGGGCGATCGCGGAGCAGGGCGGGTCGCTGTGGCGCCAGCGCCAGGCGTGGGGCGGGGGCGCCGAGCGGTTCGAGCAGATCGCGAAGCTGGGGCTGGCGGAGACGCACATGCCCTCGTTCCGGGGCAACCGGATCGATCTGTTCGGGCGGAGCGATCGATTCCTCGAGAGCGTGTGCGCCGACATCGACGCGTCGAAGCATCACTGTCATGTGCTGACGTACATCTGGCAGGTGGGGGGCGGGCCCGACCGGGTGGTGGAGGCGCTGATCCGGGCGGCGGGGCGCGGGGTGGAGTGCCGCGTGCTGGTTGACGCGTACGGGGGGAAGGTGTTTCTTGAGAGTGACCGGGCCGGGGCGCTGCGCCGGGCGGGGGTGGAGGTGCTCGGGTCGCTCGAGGCGAACCCGCTGCGGATGCTGTTCCACCGGATCGACCTGCGGAACCACCGGAAGATCGTCGTGATCGACGGGCGAGTGGGGTACGTGGGCAGCCAGAACATGACCGACGACGGGTTCCGGATCTGGCGGCGGGCGCACGTCGGGCCGTGGGTGGACGCGTCGGCGCGGATCGAGGGCGCGGGCGCGCAGGCGTTGGCGCTCGTGTTCATGAGCGACTGGCAGCTCGATAGCGAGACGGACATCGATGTCACGGCGTACCTGCCCGAGCTTGAGATCGGGGAGGGCGCCGAGGCGCAGGTGCTGCCGTCGGGGCCGGGCGGGGCGTCGTCGGCGATCCGGCGGGCGGTGCTGGAGGTGATCCACTCGGCGCGGGAGGAGCTGATCCTGACGTCGCCGTACTTCGTGCCCGACGAGGCGATCAAGCTGGCGCTCGAGTCCGCGGCGATGCGCGGGGTGGCGGTGTCGGTGGTCGTCCCGGCGCAGCTGGACACTCCGATCGTGCAGATGGCGAGCCAGTCGCACTATCTTGACCTGATCGACGCGGGTGTGCGGATCTACCGCTTCAAGAAGGGGCTGCTGCACGCCAAGACGATCACCGTGGACCGCGAGTTTGCGGTGATCGGCTCGGCGAACTTTGACACGCGGAGCTTTTTCCTGAACTTCGAGGTGACGCTGATGATCTATGACACGGACGTGGCCAGCCGGCTGCGGATGCTCCAGCGAGAGTACATGAACGCGTCGGATGAGATCGAGGCCAAGAGCTGGGCGGCGCGCGGGGTGCTGCGGAGATTGGGCGAGAACATCGCGCGGCTTGGCGGGCCGCTGATCTGAGCGCGGTCTACTCGCCCGGGGACCAGATCTGCCCCGGGGCGGCGCTGATGATTTTGGCGAAGTCCTCGCCCGCGGCCCGGATCAGGCGCTGCATCGGCTCGTCCACGTGCTCGTCGGAGAGTTCGAACGTCGAGTGGTGGACGGGCAGCAGGCGGGCGGCGTTCATGGCGCAGAACATGGACCAGACCTGCTCGGGGGTCGCGTGCTTGTGCTCCCAGGGGTCGTAGGCGCCGATGCCGAAGGCGGCGAGGTCCACGCTCTCGATTGAGCGAAAGGCGCTGGTGTTGGCGGTGTCGCCCGAGAAAAACGAGCGGTGGTTGTCCGACTCGATGAGATAGGCGTTGTACCCGCGCTGGCGGTCGACGGCGGCGCGGGCGCCCCAGTGCGCCGGCTCGTGGGCGGTGACGCTGACGCCGGAAACGGTGAGGGTCTTGTTCCAGTCGAGCTCGATGACGTGGCGGAAGCCTCGGGGGATGAGGCGGCGGGTGCCCCGGGCGGTGACGACGTTGGTCTTGCCGCTGACCAGGGCCTTGAGGGTGGGGCGGTCGAGGTGGTCGAAGTGGGCGTGGGAGATGAGGATGAGGTCGATGGGGGGGAGGCGGAGCGGGTCGATGGCGGGGGTGAGGCGGTGGGGGCCGAGGGTCAGCGGGCCCAGGCGCATGCCGATGCGATGGGAGAAGACCGGGTCGAGCAGGATGGTTGAGCCGCCGTGGCGGAGCAGGACGGAGGCGTGCCCGAGCCAGGACGCGGCGAGGGGGTCGTGCTCGTGGATGGCGCGGAGGCACTCTGGCGCCGAGCCCGGGATGGGGCGGACCGGCGCCGTGAGCGACTGGGTGAGGTCGCGGGGGTAGCGGCGGAGGCCCGACCGGGTGGCGGCGGCGGTCCTGCGGAAGCGCTTTGAGCGTGGCTCGTGCTTGCCCATCGTCTGATTGTTCGCGCGCCGATGGCTCAGGGGCAGCCGGCGGCGAAGGCGGAGAGAAACGCGAGCACGTCGCTGAAGTCGAACGAGCCGAATGGGGGGGCGAGATCGGCCTCGGGGGCGCCGGCGGCGAAGGCGGAGAGGAAGGCGAGGATGTCGGAGAAGTCGAGCTCGCCGATGGGGGCGGCGAGATCGGCGGGGCAGGGGGGCAGCGCGTAGGTCAGGTTGATCGAGGCGATCGCGGAGGAACCCGAGGGGGTGGTGACCTGGAACTGGATCAGGTCAGCGCCGGTGGCGCCGGGGTCGGGGTTGAGGACGCGGTAGGGGCCTGAGTTGTTCAGAAACGACGCCTGCGCGGGGGATGTGGTGATGGACCAGCTCGCGTCGGCGATGTCATCGACGAATGAGGCGGGGAGTTCGAGGACGAAGGGAGAGGCCGGGGAGACGGTGCGGGAGTAAGAGAACGCGGTGGGGCTGGCGGCCGCGGTGGGGGCGGCGTCGGTGATGTCAAGGTCAATGGGCGCGGAGCGGGCTGTGGCGGCGTCGGCGAAGACGGCTTCGATCCAGACGGAAACGGGGCCTGCGCCGAAGGCGCGCCCGCGGACGCTGATGGGGGCGGCGGTGGTCATGCTGGAGCCGACAATCCGCCCGTTGTGCCAGAGGCGGATCTCGTCGATGGGGGCGCCGGAGGCGGAGACAGTGAACTCGAAGGCGGTGGTGAGGCCGCCAGTGGCGTTGTTTACCGAGAGCGTCGCGTGGCGGGGGGTGTTGTCCACGTCGAGGGCGGCGAGCCAGCGCCCGACCGTGCGGATGGTGGTGGAGTCGTAGGCGAGAACCCGGACGTCGTGCGGGCCCTCGGCGAGCTGGGTGGTGTCGATGGAGAAGGCGCCGGAGGGGCCGGTGGTCGCGACGGAGACCCCGTCAATGAACAGCTCGAAGGACTCGATCGTGGCGGTCGGGTGCGTGGTGGTGGCTTGTGGGGTGAGGGTAACGACGCCCGAGACGGGGGACGAAGGGGCGTCCGGGACTGAGACGGCGGGGATGTGGGCAAAGGGACGGGTGAGCGGATCGCCGTAGATGAGGCCCTGGAAGGGGAAGAAGGCGAGGCTGCGGAAGGCGGATTCACCGAGGGTCATGCCCTGGGCGTAGGCGACGTGGAAGTTGGCGCGTGGGAACTTGCCGATGTAGTTGCATGGCTCCTGGACGGCGCCGTAAGACCCCGAGGCGCCCTTGCGGATCCACTCGGAGGCCTTTGTCTGGGTGGAGGGGTCGAAGAGCGCGCCGAAGCTGGTGAGGTGTTCGCAGAACGAGCCGGGCAGGAGGGTCATGTCGGCGCCATCGACGTTCTGTGTGGCGAAGCCGGACATGACACCCAGGCAGTCGTGGCGGGTGAGCGGGAGCGTGCCGGAGATGATCTCGCCGGTGGCGCCGGCGCTGTCGAGCAGGGAAAGGGTGCTGCTGTACTGGGTGGCGCGGACGTTGCGGGCGACGTCGGCGGTGTTGTTCATGAAGTAGAACGTTCCGTCCGGGCGGGTCCCGTCAGCGGCGACGGACCGGTCCACCATGTCGAAGATCTCGTCGAGGGTGTTGCCCAGCTCGGTGGACGTGTACCCCAGGAGCGAGCCGATGAAGTAACGCTTGGCGAACTCGGAGGTGGAGGGTGAGCCGCTGACGTAGCCGGTATTGCTGTCGAAGGCGGGGATGTCGGTGAAGAGGCCGAAGTAGCGGTTGGACTCGTTGTGTCGGGTGCCGCCGGCGAGGATGCCGTCGGCGATGAAGGCGGATGAGTAGCAGGCGCTGATGCTGAACCAGGTTACGCTGGAGCAGGGGTCGGAGACGTAGCCGACGGCGCCGACGCGGTACTGCCCGCCGGGCATGACGAGGATGTAGTCGATGTGGTCGGCGATAGCTCGCTGGTCGAGTGAGCCGAGCAGGGCGGGGAGGTTGGCCGCGGTGAACGCGGCGTAGTTCTGGGCGTCCGGGTCCATGTAGAGGACGTTCTGGGGGGGGACATTGCGTGCCTGGCGGTAGTAGTTGGCGGCGTGGAGGGAGGTGGGGCGGGTGGGGTCGGCGATGATGAGGACGTTCTCGGGGCCGCCGCCGGCGAGGGCCTGGGTCAGTGCGAGCGCTACGGCGCCGATGGCGCCCAGAGCGGGTTTGTTGGTCATCGCTGGCTCCAGAACAGGATCGTCGCGGTCCGGGACGAGGCCCGGGCAATCTATGAGAGCACGTCGCGCCCGTCACGCTACTTATTCGTGTGGGGCGAGGGCAAGGTTCGTCTTGGGAGTCCAATCGGGGCGGATGATCGGACGCTGGAGCGGCGTTCACCGGGTCCACGGCGTGAATACAGTTGCCCCATGACACCGGTCGAGCAAATGAATACACCCGCCAAGGCGGAGCGTGAGTGGTCGCCCGGTGCGAGCGAATCGTTGTACCGCGTCGGGGCGTGGGGGGGCGGGTTCTTCGGGGTGAGCGACCGGGGGCGGGTCGTGGCGCGCTGCTCGGGAACCGACGTGGAGCTGGAGGAGGTCGTCGAGGGCCTGATCGCGCGGGGGCTCGAGACGCCCGTGCTGCTGCGGTTCAGTGACATCCTCGATGAGCGGTTGCGCGATCTCCGTGATGCGTTCGACGGCGCGATCCAGGAGAACGAGTACCGGGGCGCGTACCGGGGCGTCTACCCGATCAAGGTCAACCAGCAGCGTCACCTGGTCGAGGAGGTCAGCTCGGTCGGTCGGGAGCTGGGCTTCGGGCTGGAGGTCGGGTCCAAGCCCGAGCTGCTCGCGGCCCTGGCGCTGACGCCCGGGGGTGACGACCAGCTGATCGTCTGCAACGGGTTCAAGGACCGGCGCTACGTCGATCTGGTCATGCACGCGCAGCGTCTGGGGCGGACGATCATCCCTGTCGTCGAGAACGCGATGGAGCTGGACCAGATTCTGCGAGCCTCCAAGCGGTTCGGGGTTCGCCCGAGCATCGGGGTGCGGGTGAAGATCGGCTCGGCGGGCACGGGGCGGTGGAAGGATTCGGTCGGCGCCCGCTCGAAGTTCGGGCTCACCACCGAGGAGCTGCTGGCCTCGGTCGCGATGCTGCGTGAGCGCGGGATGCTCGACTGCCTGACGCTGCTGCACTGCCACGTCGGGAGCCAGGTGCAGGACATCCGGACAATCAAGGACGCGATCGGCGAGCTGTCGCAGGTGTACGTGGAGCTGTCGCGTCTCGGGGCGCCGATGGGGATGATCGACGTGGGCGGCGGGATGGGCGTGGACTACCGCGGGGACCAGTCGGACGCAGAGTCTTCGATGAACTACTCGCTGCTTGAGTTCGCCAGCGACGTGGTGTACCGCGTGGGCGAGGTGTGCACGCGGGCGGGCGTTGAGCACCCGAGCATCATCACCGAGTGCGGGCGGGCGATGGTCGCGTACTCGAGCGTGCTCGTGTTCGACGTGGTCGGCTCCACGCGGCGGGCGGAGCAGGCGGTCAGCGCTGAGGGCGGCGGCGACAGTGCTCGCGCCACGCCTGACGAGCCGGCGCCGATCCGGGATCTGCGCGAGGCGTTGCGGATGATTGGGCCGGGTCGCCTGGTGGAGTGCTGCCACGACGCGAAGAAGGCGATCGGGGACGCGGTGAGCGGGTTCCGGATGGGGTATCTGACGCTGGAGCAGCGTGGGGAGGCCGAGGGACTGTTCTGGGAGACGATGCGCCGGGCGCGGGACGAGCGGGACCGACTGGGGCTGGAGGACGAGCAGCTCTCGGACCTGGACGAGATCCTGGGCGACGTGTACTTCGGGAACCTGTCGGTGTTCCAGTCGCTGCCCGACGCGTGGGCGATCGGGCAGGTGTTCCCGGTGATGCCGATCCACCGCCTCGACGAACGCCCGTTGCGTCAGGCGATCTTCGGGGACATGACGTGCGATTCCGACGGGCGACTCGACCGGTTCGTCGGCGAGGGGGGGCTGCGATCGACGCTGCCGGTTCACCCCCTGGACGGCTCGCCCTACCGGATCGGGGTGTTCCTCGTGGGCGCGTACCAGGAGACCCTGGGCGACCTGCACAACCTGTTCGGCGACGCCCACGCGGTGCACCTGCGGGTGGTGGACGGGCACTGGACCATCGAGGAGGTGGTCAGGGGCGATACATGCGGCGAGGTCCTGGCGTACCTGCAGCACGACAGCGAGCAGATGCTCAGCACGCTGTCGCGCGACTGCGAGCGGGCGGTCCGTCTCGGGAGGCTGTCCGCGGCGGACGCGGGGGGGCTGATCCGGGACATCGAGCGTGAGCTGGGCGGGTACACCTACCTGGACCCTGGTGCGGGGTCGGCTCGGGATGACTGAGCCGGCGATGTTCACGCTCGATGAGCTGTGGGCCACGGGCGGCTTTCTTGAGATCGATGACGCGCTGCGCGAGCCCGAGGGGGCGCGGGTGGTGGTGATCCCCGCGGCGTTTGACGGGACGAGCACGTGGGTCAAGGGCGCCGACAAGGGGCCGGCGGCGATGATTGAGGCGTCGCAGCACCTGGAGAACTACGAGCCCGAGGACGCGTGGGAACCCAGCGATCGCGGGATCGCGACGCTTCGGGCGATCGACGTGTCGGGCGGGCTCGGGGGCGTCGTGACGAGCATCGAGTCCGTCACGGGGCGGACGATGGATCTGGGCAAGATCCCGGTGGTGCTGGGCGGGGAGCACTCGGTCTCGATCGGGGCGATCCGGGCCGCTGCGGCGCGGTCGGGGCGGCTGACGGTGGTTCAGATCGACGCGCACGCGGACCTGCGCGAGTCGTACCACGGGTCGGGGCTGAATCACGCGTGCGTGATGGCGCGGGCGCGCGAGGTCGCGGACATCGTGCAGATCGGGCTTCGGAGCGTGAGCCACGGAGAGCTTGTCACGATGGACCCGGAGCGCACGTTCTGGGCGCACGAGATCGTTGAGTCGCCGGATGAGTCGTGGATGCGACGGGTCGAGGCGCTGCTGGGCGGGGACGTGTACGTCACGATCGATCTGGACGGGTTCGACCCGTCGATCGTGCCGGCGACGGGCACGCCCGAGCCTGGCGGGCTGCGCTGGGGGCAGGTCAGCCGCCTGCTGGGTCGGATTGCGGACCGGGCGCGGATTGTGGGCGGGGACGTGGTCGAGCTGTGCCCGCTGGCGGGGCAGCACGCCAGCGCGCAGGTGGGGGCGAAGATCACGCAGCGGCTCATCTCGTGCGCGCTGCGCAGCCAGGGGTTTGGTCCCTGAGCGTGGGTCAGTGGCCCCGGAGGGATTCGAACCCCCGACCTGAGCGATTATGAGTCGCCTGCTCTACCGCTGAGCTACGGGGCCGCGCTGGGCGGATCGTAGCGTGGACAGCGGAGCTACGGGCAACCGGCCCCGAAGGCGGACAGGAAGGCGACCACGTCAGAGAAATCGAACGATCCGAACGGCGCGGCGAGATCGGCGGCGGGGTCCATGGTCGCGAAGGCGGTCAGGAACGCGACGACATCGGAGAAGTCGAGGGCGCCGAAGGGCTCGGCGAGGTCGGCGGGGCACGTGCCGATTGTGAGGCTGTACTCGAAGACCGAGGCTCGACCCGAGTGCTCGAAGGTGACGACGGTGAGGGTGTGGGCGCCGCTGCCCAGCGGTGCGTCGGGGGTGGTGCGCCACTCGAACCGGTCCCAGCGCGAGGCGGCGTTGAAGGGGTCGGCCAGCGCGACGGGGTCCTGGCCCGCGGGCAGGTCGAAGAAGGTGTGCAGGGCGGTGACGGTGCGGTCTTCGTTGAGGAATCGGAAGGTCATGGCGCCGTCCTCGATGGGCGCGTCGATGCCCGGGATGTCGAGGACGGGGTCGAGGCGGTCGATGTAGACAACCTCGCGTTTCTCGGTGAAGAGGGGGCTGGTGGACTCGGGGCGGTTGCGGAAGATGAGTGCGGAGATGTAGTGGAAGCCCTCGGAGAGGGTGGTTGCGTCGATTTCCTGGGAGTAGACGCCGGTGGTTCCGCCCGAGCCGAATGTGGGCTGGTTGATGGTGACGAACTGCTCGTAGCCGGCGAAGAGGGCGGCGGAGAGGGAGATGTCGGGGGCGCCGTTGCCGTTGAAATCCTGGGTTCCCTGGTCGATCTTGAAGATGGCGTTGTCGTCGGTGTTGGGGTCCTGAGAGTCGGTCTGGGAGGTGTTGACGGTGATGCGGAAGTTGCCCGCGGAGACGACGGGGATGTCGTTGAGTCGTCGAAAGAAGGCGGGGAAGTTGGTCGGGTCGGCGGGGATGACACCGGATTGGTTGGAGACGCCCAGGCTCGCGGTGGGCAGGGCCTCGGCGTAGACGAGGAAGCCCTTGGCGTGCTCGGTTCCCGTGGTGGAGATGTTGCGCGGGACGACGAGGTTGACGAGGCCTCCGGCGCCGACGGTGATGACGTCCTGGATGAGGCCGAGCGGATCGACGTCCGGATCGGCGGCGTTGCCGGTCTGCTCGTGCAGGCGGGCGCCCAGGGGGTAGCGGGTGGTCACGGTCACGATGTCAACGCCGGCGTCGTAGCGGTCGTTAACGGCGACGAGGCAGTTGGCCTGATTGTTGGCGTAGCGCTCGAAGACGAGCACGTCGGTGATGTTGGCGTTGAGCTGCTGGTAGAGACCTGTCCCGAGCTGGTTGTGGAGCTGGACGAGGTTGGTGATGGTGTCGTCGGGGGCGTTGGGCGTGGGGTTGAGGCCTAGGGCGATGGGGACGCCCTCGCGGGGGTAGAAGCCTGAGGAGCGGGGTACGCCTCGCCCGTGGTGGTAGACGATGGCGCGACCGGGGGCCATGAGGGTGAAGGCGTGTTGGGGGTAGCCCTGCTGGCGGGGGGTGGGGAAGACCGGGGAGGAGCCGCCGTCGCCGACGGAGCCGTTGTCGTGGCTGAAGACGTGGTTGACGCCGACGGAGCCGTTGGTGAAGCCGTCGTCGGCGATGTCGAGGCGCCCGGAGTCGGCGTTTGAGAACAGGCCGTTCCAGGAGCCGAAGCCGGCGGCGTTGATGACCTCGCGCAGGCGCGCCGCGCCCTGGAGGTCGAGCGCGTCGCGGTTGGCGAAGGAGTCCTTGCGGATCTGGTTGGCGAGCATGTCGAAGTTGCCGGTGACGTTTTCGCCGAAGGAGAACGGGTTGACGAGCTCCCCCGAGGGGGCCTGGCGGATTCGGTGGACGGCGCTGTCGTAGAAGGTGTCCCAGAACCAGTTGTCCATGTGCTTGTGGGCGTCGAGGCGGAAGCCGTCGATCTTCTGCTCCTGAAACATCCACTGGGCCCAGCGCATGAGCAGGCCGGTGGCGTTGTCGGTGACGGCGTCGCCGTCGAGGGGCGTCGTCGTGTTGAAGGGGTAGCGGGTGAGCTGGGTGGCGCCCGGGTTGCGCGAGGTGCCCGGGTTGTTGATGATGGTGGGCGTGAGCGAGAGGTCGGGGTAGAAGCGGGCGTTGTCGGGGTCGGGCAGGTTGCGGATGGCCCCGGCGGGGATGTTGTCCGGGTCGCCCGGGGTGACGGGGTGGCGGATGAAGAAGTTGACCGACTCGGGGGAGATGTCGATGAGCGCGACCAGGTCGCCCTTGGTGAGATCGTAGTTGGCGCCGCCGGGGTTCTCGGATTGGAGGAAGCCCGAGGCGTTGCCGGCGTGGAAGTCGCCCCAGTCGTCGGTGGGGAGCTTGTCGCGGGGGGGGGACTCGCGGGGGATGTGGAAGCCGGGCCAGCCGCCGTCGGCGAGGAAGGCGTCGGAGGTGGTGCGACCCGAGTTGTGGTTGAAGATGCCATCGACAAAGACGAGAGAGCTGGAGCGGTGGAGCTCGTCGATCATGGCGCCGAAGGATTGTTCGGTGCCGAAGGTGGTGCGCTGGCGGTTGGAGGCGGTGGCGGTGATGGGGGGCTTGCCGAGGTTGAAACGGTCGAAGACGTCGTACCCGGCGCTCTGGTAGGAGGCGTAGGAGGGGGGCGGGAGCCAGACGGCGTTGTAGCCGGCGAGGAAGAAGTCGGGCGTGCGGCGCTCGATGTCGTCCCACTCGGTCTCGAACCACTGGAGGATCACGGGGTTGGCCTGGGCGAGGGCGCTGGACGCCCCCGCGCCGAGCGTGGTGAGGGCGAGGGCGGTGAGCGTCAGGGATCGTCGGGGCATGGGGTCTGGCTCCGGAGTGGACCGATCGCCCGGGCTGCACGGGCGCATGGGTGAGTATGACGCCCTGGCCTGCGGAAGTGGAGCGCCGGGCGGGCAGAATCGGGGGATCTCGGGGATTGATACGTGATTCGGGCCCGCTCGGTTGTGCTGAAGGTCCGGGAAGGGGATACTCCCGCGACGCGCGCCGCTCGGGCGTGCACTTTCCGACGCGGAGGTTTCCCCTTGGCCCAGGCGATGTTGATGTGCGTTTTCGGCGTTCCGGCGATCGTGGTAGCCCTGGCGGGCGCCCAGCCGGTGAGCGAGTCGATCGGCGGCTCGATGGTTCGGTTCCACGCCAGCGCCGAGGCACGGGAGAATCGGCTGCCGTCGATGGCGCTTCAGGCGCCGCGGCCGGCGACGGGCGAGGCGCCGGGCGCCTTTCCCGTTCAGATCGAGTTCGGGCGTGACGGGGACCGCTGGACGGCGAGCGTGGCGATCGAGGAAGGCACGAGCCTGTATGGCACGGGCGAGGTGGCCGGCCCGCTGAAGCGAAACGGTCGCGTCGTGGAGACGTGGAACACCGACGCGTACGGGTACCAGGACGACACGGCGAGTCTGTACACGTCGCACCCGTGGGTGCTGGCGGTGCGCCGGGACGGGACGGCGTACGGGGTGCTGGCGGATACGACGTACCGGTGCGAGATCGATCTGCGCGGCGGGATCGTGTTCCGGGCGGTGGGGCCGGAGCAGCCGGTGATCGTGATCGATGGGGATTCGCCGCAGGAGGTGTGCGAGCGGCTGGGGGAGCTGACGGGGACGATCACCATGCCTCCCAAGTGGGCGATCGGGTACCACCAGTGCCGGTACAGCTACGACCCGGCGGAGCGTGTGCGCGAGATCGCGCAGGAGTTCCGCGACCGGGACATCCCGGCGGACGTGATCTGGATGGACATCGACTACATGGACGGGTACCGGTGCTTCACGTTCGACGGCGCCGACTTCCCGAGCCCGAGCCAGCTCAACGCGGACCTGCTGGACCTGGGGTTCCACAACGTGTGGATGATCGACCCGGGGATCAAGCTCGAGACCGGGTACTCGGTGTACGACTCGGGGACTGCGCTGGATGTGTGGGTCAAGAAGGCGGACAAGACGGCAACGTTCGAGGGCGAGGTGTGGCCCGGGGTGTGCGTGTTCCCGGATTACACCAACGCGGGTGTGCGTGAGTGGTGGGCGGGTCTGTACGAAGACTTCATGGCCAACGGCATCTCGGGCGTGTGGAACGACATGAACGAGCCGGCGGTGTTCAACACCCCGACCAAGACCATGCCCGAGAGCAACTGGCACCGGGCCGATGAGGCGCTGGGCGGACCCGGCGATCACGCGCGGTTCCACAACGTGTACGGGATGCTGATGGTTCAGGCGTCGCGCGAGGGCGTGATGGGGGCCAACCCGGACAATCGCCCGTTCGTGCTGAGCCGGGCGAACTTCATCGGCGGGCACCGGTACGCGGCGACGTGGACGGGGGACAACAGCTCGAACTGGTACCACGTGGACGTGTCGATCCCGATGACGCTGAACCTGGGGCTGAGCGGGCAGCCG
>JAJDDI010000084.1 GCA_029260375.1 Phycisphaerales bacterium
TCCGCCACGCTCGATGACGCTCTTGATCGTCGGGACCGCGGCGCGGATGCGTCGGTCGTCGGCGATGCTGTGCCCGTCCATCGGGACATTGAAGTCCACGCGGATGATCACGCGCTTGCCGGCGACATCGAGCGATTCAACGGTCTTCTTAGGCATGGCGGGCGTTCCCTTTGCACACGCCGGGGCGAGTGGGCGCCCGCGGCGGATCAGTTCTGTCCGGAGTCTTGGATGATCTGTGACGAGCGGGCGCGGATCTGGGCGCTGCCAGAGTCGCCCAGCTGGTCGCGGAGCTTGCGGAGGCGCGTCGCGACGGAGGCGTCCACGAGCTGGTCACCGATGCGGAGGCGGACGCCGCCGATCATCGACGGGTCCGTGTACGGGTGGACGATCACGTCCTTGCCCAGCGTCTGCGTGAGCTTGTCCTTGATGGCGCGGAGCGCGTCGGCGTCCACCGGGCTGGCGGTCATGACGTCGACCTCTACCCGCCCGAAGCGCTCCTGGACGATCGCGTCGTAGGCGCCCACGATCGGGATCAGCGAGCCCAGGCGCCCCTTCTCGTTGAGCAGGCGCAGGAAGCGGAGCGTCAGGCCCGTCGCGGCGTCGCCGAAGATCTTCTGCAGCGACGCGTCGCGCGCGTCGGCGCTGACCACGCGTGAGGACAGGAACTCGTTGAAACGCTTGTCGCGCCGCGCGAGCTCGACGACCTCTTCGAGCTCGCCGAGTGTCTTCTCGACCTTCTCGCGACCGCCCTTGGCCTCGGCCAGCTCGAACAGGCTGGTCGCGTACACGCGGGCGAGGGCGTCGGGCTGTGATTCGATCAGCGGCATGGGCCTCTCCTTGTCCCGCGTTAGCCGCGTGAGGTCGCCAGCTCGGCCAGGGATTCCTCGACCAGGCGGCCCTGGTCGCCCGAGTTCACCTCACGACCGAGGATCTTGCCCGCCATCGTCGTCGCGAGGCTGACCGACTCGGTGTAGATCTCGTTGAGTGCGGCCTTCTTCGCCGCGTCGATGTCACGCATCGCACGCTCGCGCATCTGACCCAGCTCCACGTCGGCCTTGGCCCGCAGCTCCGCGGCCAGCTCGCCCTGCTTGGCCTTGGTCTCCTCGAGCATCCTATTAGCCTCGGCCCGGGCGTCGGCCAGGCTCTTCTCGTACTCCTCGAGCGCCATCTTGGCCTGCTTGCGGGCAGCCTCGGCGCTGGCGATCTCGTCGCGGATCTTGCTCGCCCGCTCGTCCAGCCCGCCGGCGATCTTGGGCCAGACGATCGCGTACAGCAGCGCGAAAACCGCGACGAAGACGACGATCGCCATCACGCCCGTGATGACGCCCTGCTTGGGCGTGGCGATGGGGCTGGGGTCGGCGTGGTCACCGCCAGCGGCGGCGTGGCCGTCGCCGGTGGCGTGATCGGTCTGCTCGGGCGCGGCGTGCGCCGCCCGGGTCATGCTCGACCAGGCCGGAGCCAGGGCGAGTATCAGCAGGGCCAGGCCGAAGAACGCGAGGTGTCGCTTGGTCCGCATCATGATCCGCTCCGTCCTTACTGCCGCGCCACGCGCGGCGTCACTTCTCAAATCGCCCCGCCGGCTCTCGACGGCGGGGCGGATGGGTTCGGCTGGGCGATCAGCTGGCCAGGAAGCCAACGACGACCGCGAAGAGGGTGGCGCCCTCGATAAGGGCCGCCGCGAGGATCATGTTGGTGCCGATCGGTCCCGCGGCCTCGGGCTGACGGGCGATGCCCTCGACCGCGCCCTTGCCGACGAGGCCGATGCCCACGCCGCCGCCGAGCACGGCCAGGCCAGCGCCGACGGCGCCGAGGCCCTTGCCGAAGCCTTCCTTGGACGCCGCGGCGACCTGAACGGCCTCGCTGTCCTGACCAAACGTCATCGCCACGCCGCACAGAGCCAGGGCCCCGGTCGCCAACGCCGCGTTCTTCATCATGCTCTTCATCGTTTCCGCTTCCTTGTCAGGGGAGCCGAGTGCGGCCCCGTTCACTCTGTGTTGCGGGGAATCACCGGACAGGGCGTGCCGCCCGTCCAACCCGCCTCCGGCGCCTCCCCGCGAGGCCCGAGGCAATCAAGCTCGTTGCCCGCTCAGGCCAGCGCCGGCGCGGGGGTCTCCTCAGGATGCTCGCCCTCGTGGGCCCCGTCGTGGGCGTGATGCTCGTCGTGCTCGCCGTGGTGGCTCAGCAGCGAGATAAACAGCGCCGTCAGGAACATGAACACGAACGCCTGCAGGAACGCGACAAACAGCTCCAGGAGCATGATCGCCACGGCCCCGAGGAACGACACCAGACCAATAGCCAGCCCGGCGCCGAAGTTGATCTCGAAGCCCGCCTTGACGAACCCCAGCAGCGTCGCCAGCAGGATGTGACCGGCGGTCATGTTCGCGAACAGACGCAGTGCCAGCGCAATCGGCTTGATCGCGATGCCCGCGATCTCGATGAGGATGATCAAGGGCCAGACGAACACCGGGGCGCCCGCGGTCAGGTGCTTGAGGTAGCCCCCGAGGCCAAGCTCCTTGACGCCCGCGAGGTTGATCACGATCGCGGCGATGATCGCCAGCCCGCCCGTGACGTAGATGCTCTGCGTCGCGGTGCCGCCGATGGGCGCCATGTGCGCCTCTTTCAGCTTCGGGAAGAACAGGTGGACGATGTCCAGGATCGGGATCAGTCCGAGCAGGTTGTTGATCAGGATGAAGAAGAACAGCACCAGCAGGAAGGGCAGGAACCGCCTGGTCCGCTCGTGCAGAAGCGGCTCGATCACCTGGTCCCGCAGGTAGACGCAGATCACCTCGATCGTGTGGGCGAAGAAGTTGCGGGTGACGTAGCGGTCGTGCCCCTCGTCCTCGCCGCCGGTCGCGATCTTGCTCGCGACGTAGGGGCCGAGGATCAGCATGATGATCGCCGTCAGCAGCAGGTTGCCCTGCGCCGAGGACCAGACCCACCAGCCGTCGATGACCCAGAACTTGTGGTTGATGACGTGAGAGACGGGGCTCTCCGCCAGAGTCAGCACTGCGTTCACGCCGACGCCTCCGTAACCGAACCCCGCGCTCCGCTGGCTCTGGACGAGCCCCGGAGGACGGGAAGGAAGATCATGACCTCGCCCGCCAGCACGCCCAGCGACGTGAGCAGCAGCACACCCCAGAACCCGGTCTTGTCGGGCTCGAGCGATCGGTACAGCCCGAACCCGATCGCGAGCGTCGCGATCATGCGCACCGTCGAGGCGCTGACCTGGGCCACGGCCCAGTTGAACGCCTCACGCGACGGGATAAGCGCGACGATCAGCAGCCCGCCGACCAGCCCGACGAGCGTCGCGATCGCGCCCATCCAGGCGCCGTCGGCGTGTCCCGTCGCAACCGCCAGACCCAGCGCGATCCCGCCCGAGAGCGCCCACGCGAGGATCTCCGCGACGGCGAGCCGCCGCATCGGCATCCTGATCAGGGGCTGGCTCGTGGCCTGGGTCATCGCTCGGGAAGGCTCCGATTGATCGCGTTGAGGGGTCCCGCGGCGCGACATGCGACGCGTCGTTTTCTGGTCTGACCGGACCCCTGACTGCGGGGCAAGAGAATAGGACCCGTACGCCCAGTCGGCGAGCCCTCAGACCCGTCTTTCTGACCGATCATCGCCCGCGTCGGACGTTGCCTCGGGCTCTTCCCCGTCCCAGGTCTCACCCGTCCCGAACCGCCCCGCCTCGGCGTCCTTCGAGAAGCTCTGGTTCAGGCGGTTGGCGGCCTTGATGAACCGCACCATCCCGCCCACCAGCATCACCAGGCTCAGCCCCAGCGTCAGCCAGGGTGTCGTGTGAAAGACGAAGGTATCGAGCACGTACCCGACCACGCCCCCGGCGACCGTGCCGTAGACCAGATCCAGGGCCAACGCCCACGCCTTCACCTGGCTCTGCGAGCCGCCTGCCATTACATCAGCCTTTCGAGGGCGAAGCGTTTGGCGGCGGCGAGGGCCTCGGGGGCCTTGTCCGGATCGCTGCCGGCGCCCTGGGCCGCGTCGGGGCGCCCGCCGCCCTTGCCGCCCATGATCCCGGTGACCTCGCGGATCCAGTCCCCCGCCTTGAGGCCCTTCTCGACGCAGGCCCTGGGGCTGGCGGCCAGGACGCTGACGCTGCCCGCGTCCTCGTCGGTGCTCAGGAGCATCACGGCGCTGGTGGGGCAGGCCTGGGTGATGACGCCGATGGCGGCCTGCATCGCGGCGCGGTCGCCGTCGAGGTCGATCTCGCTGACGATGACGGGCTCCATCCCGTCCGACTCGGCGATGCGGGTCGCCATCTGCTGGGCCGCCGCAGCACGGTTCTTGGCCGCGCCCTTCTTGGCCTGCTTGACCTTCTCCTGCAGTGTCTTGAGGCGCGCGCGCAGCTGGGCGCGCTTGGGCGCGGGCAGGGTCAGCTCTTCGAGTTCGCTCATCAGGGTCTGGATGATCGGGCCCAGGCGCGACGCGTCGGCGCCCTCGGCCTGGGCGAACTGCGACTCGAGCGCCTCGCCCGTCTGGTGGGCTGCCCTGGCGGCGACGCCCGTGAGCGCCACCACGCGGCGCACGCCCTTGGCGACGGGCTCCTCGGTCACCAGCGCGAACGCCTGGGCCTGGCCTGTGGATTCCAGGTGCGTCCCGCCGCAGAACTCGATGCTGAGGCCCGCCCAGCGCTCGTCGCCCGGGTTGGCCAGCAGGTCCTCGACCGAGGCCCCGACAGCGACCACGCGGACGGGGTTGGGGTAGGTCTCGCCGAACACGGCCCGCAGGCCGTTGATCTTGCGGGCCTGCTCCAGATCGGCCAGGTCCGACGAGACGGGCAGGTCGTCGTTGATGAGCCCGCTGACGATCGTCTCGACCTGGGCGAGTTCTTCCGGGCTGACGCTGCCGGTGCGGGTGAAGTCGAAGCGCAGGCGGTCGTCGCTGACGAGCGAGCCCTTCTGATCGACCTCGCCCCCGAGGACCTGCCTGAGCGCGAGGTTGAGCAGGTGGGTGCTGGTGTGGTTGGAGGCGACCGCGAGGCGGCGCTGGTTGTCGATGTGCAGCTGGACGTCGTCGCCCACGCGGACCTCGGCGCGGGTGACGCGTCCGATGTGAAGCACATAGCTCCCGAAGGCCTGGACATCCTCGACGCGGAACTCGCCGCCGTGGTGAGAATCGTTGGCGTGCGAGCGGGTCTCGCGGGTGACGAGCAGGCGCCCGTGGTCGGGGACCTGCCCGCCCATCTCGCTGTAGAAGTTGGTCTTGTCGAGGACGAGGGCGACGCGCTTGGTCCCGGCGGTGGTCAGGTCGGCGTGCTCGTCGAAGCTGCGCCCGTTCCAGATGGCCTTGATGGTCGCGCGGATATCGCGCCCGTGGAACTTGTCGCGGTCGTCCGTGTCGGAGACGTTCATGCGATTGAGGCGGGCGATCTGGTCGGGCTCGAGGCGGAGCGAGTCGTCGCCCCCGCCCTTGGCGCCGGCGCGGGAGCGCTGCTTCTGCTCCTCCATGCAGCGCTCGAAGCCCTCGATGTCCACCCTGAGCCCGCGTTCCTCGGCCATGATCTGCGTGAGGTCCACGGGGAAGCCGTAGGTGTCGTAGAGCTCAAAGGCTCTTGCGCCAGAGATCGAGGGTGGTTTGCTGAGCCAGCGTCGGATCACTTCCACGTTCAGATCACGGACGTGGAATCGATCTTCGACGGAACCGTCCTTTAGTCGCATGATAATGATCGATGAGTCGAATCTTGCAGGCAAGGCAATGGGGTGCTCCTTGATTCTGCGTTGATCTGCTTCGAGCTGAGGATCGACTGGCTCGTCATCAAACAACGAAATGATCAATCGCTCCCCTTCTGGGCGGAGTTTTTGCTCTTCGCTGAAGTCTCGAATGAATGCGTCTGCAGCGAAGGACGTGCTGAGTTTGATCCCCCGGTCGAGCGTCTTGCCGAAGCTCTCTTCTTCTTCCGCGATGATGTCGATCACGCGTTGCGGGTTCTTGCGGAGCTCGGGGAAGGCCTCGCCCATGGTCTCGACGACCGTGGGCACCAGCCTCGCGAAGAACCCGGGCTTGGCGCCGAGGGTCTGGCGACCGAAGCGGACCGCTCTCCGCAGGATGCGCCGCAGGACGTACCCGCGGCCTTCGTTGGAGGGCACGGCTCCGTCGGTGATGGCGAACGTCAGCGTGCGCACGTGGTCGGCGATGACGCGGTAGGCCATGTCGCGCCCGTCCACGTCGTTCTTGCCGAGCTTGCCGCGGTAGCCGTGGGGGCATCCGGTGAGGCGCTCGATCGCGGCAAACAACGGCAGGAAGAGGTCTGTGTCGTAGTTGGAGGGCTTGTCCTGCAGGACGCTGACGATGCGTTCCAGGCCCATGCCCGTGTCCACGTGCTGGCGGGGAAGGGTGAGCAGGGAGCCGTCGGACTGCCGGTCGTACTGGATGAAGACGAGGTTCCAGATCTCGATGACGGAGTCGTCGTCCATGTTGACGAGCATGGAGGCGTCGCGCCCGCCGACGCGGTCGTAGTGGAGTTCGGAGCAGGGGCCGCAGGGGCCGGTGTCGCCCATCTCCCAGAAGTTGTCCTTCATGCCAAAGGGCAGGACGCGCTCGGGGGGGAGGAACCGGAGCCAGAAGTCGCGGGCCTCGTGGTCGGGCTCGAGCCCGCGCTCGTCGTCGCCGCCGAAATACGAGGCGTAGATGCGGGCGGGGTCGAGGGCGTAGACGCCGGTGAGCAGCTCCCAGGCCCAGGCGATGGTCTCGTCCTTGAAGTAGTCGCCGAAGGACCAGTTGCCGAGCATCTCGAAGAAGGTGTGGTGGTAGGTGTCGCGCCCGACGTCGTCCAGGTCGTTGTGCTTGCCGCCGGCGCGGATGCACTTCTGGCTGTTGACGGCCCGGGACATGCCCTCGAGGGGGCTGCCCGGGGGGACGACCTCCTGGAAGACGGGCTTGAACTGGTTCATGCCGGCGTTGATAAAGAGCAGCGTGGGGTCGTCGTGGGGGACGACGGGGGCGCTGGGGTAGAAGGTGTGCCCCTTGCCCTTGAAGAACTCGATGAACGCGCGCCGGACGTCGGCGCTGCGGGTGGGGCGGGTGGATGACGCGGGCTGGTGATCGGGCTGGATCATGGTGGCTCCGAGGCGGCGGGCGGGGTTGGGACGGAATCGTAGTGACCCCGCGATGGAGGGGAGGGCTTCCTGCCCTCCCGTTCTCCGAGCGATCAAGCAGGGTCGTGTACGACACGCGCTCGCTTGGGGCGGCTGGGAGCGGCCCTCTCTGTGGTACGAGCGGGAGGGCTGGAAGCCCTCCCCTCCGGGGGCAGGCCGAGCCGCTACGCTCCGGGTGAATGGCCAAGAAGACGGCGAAGACAACCCGCAAGCGCACGGTCCGGGCCGCCCCGGTGGACTCGCCCAAGACCCGTCTGGAGACGCCCGCGCCGATCCCGCTGGATCGGGTCCTGGGCCAGCGCCGGGCCCACAGCACGCTGGACACCGCCCTGCGGTCCGGGCGCATCCACCACGCCTGGATTTTCCACGGGCCATCCGGTGTGGGGAAGTTCACCGCCGCCCTGGCCTTCGCCGGTGTTCTTCTCGACCCGAGCAGCGCCGCAGGGCTGACGGGCCAGTTCGCGCCGGACCCGGAATCGCAGGTCCAGCAGATGCTCGCGCGCGGGGCGCACCCGGACCTGCACGTGGTGGTCAAGGAGCTGGCTCGGTTCAGCGCCGACGCGGGGGTGCGCGGGCGCAAGCTGGCGTCGATCCCCAGGGGCGTGATCGACGAGCACCTGATCGGCCCGGCGACGCTGCGGGCGACGCTCACGCCCGGCGGCCTGGCGACCAAGGTCTTCATCGTGGACGAGGCGGAGCTGATGGGCGGCGTCGTGCAGAACGCGGTGCTCAAGACGCTCGAGGAGCCCCCGGACGGGACGGTCATCATCCTGGTGACATCGAGCGAGGAGCGGCTGCTGCCGACGATCAAGTCGCGCTGCCAGCGGGTGTCGTTCACGCCGCTGGATGACGGGGCGATGGGGCAGTGGCTGGCGGAGAGCGGGCTTGAACTCAACGCGGCGGAGCGGGATTGGCTGATCAAGTACAGCGCGGGCTCGCCCGGGCGCCTGGTCCGTGCGCACGAGAGTGGGATGTTCGCGTGGCAGCAGAGCGTGGGGCCGATGCTCAACGAGCTCGACCGCGGGGGCTACCCGCTGACGCTGGCGGGGGCGATGTCGTCGTTCGTCGATGACTGGGCCAAGGCGTGGGTCAAGCGGGGGGACCCGCTGGGCGAGAATCGGTCCAAGGACAATGCCAACCGGATCGGGGCGCGCCGGATGCTGGTGCTTGTGGCCGAGCACTACCGGGGGCAGCTCGGCGACGAGGCGCAGCGTGATCGTGCGGCGGACGCGATCGATCGCGTGGCGCGCGCCGAGAGCACGCTGGGGTCCAACGTGCAGGTGCAGTTCGTGATGGAGGAGCTGGTCGCGGGGCTGGCGCGTTAGGCCTGGATGCTCAGCGAGCCGGCGTCGGGGCTTGTGGGGGTGGGCTCGGGCATGGGGGCGGCGCCCGCGGTCTCGCCCTTCTGGGCGAGTTCTTCGAGCAGCAGCTTCCAGGTCTCGACCTCGTACTCGAGCAGCTCGATGACCTTGCCCACGCGCTGGGGGTCCTTCTTGAAGCTCGACTCGACGAGCTCCTGGTAGAAGAAGGTGTAGAGGCTCTTGACGCGATCGGCCAGCTCGGGGTTGGCGTCGGGGCGGATGGTGTTGATCAGCTCGAGGATGATGTTGCGGCACTGTGTGAAGCCGCTGTGGGCCGCCTCGTGGTCGCCCCGCTCCAGGGCGTCCATGGCCTGACGAGCGAAGCGGATTGAGCCCTCGAGCAGGAGCATGCGCAGCTGTTCGGGGCTGGCGGTCATGACCTGGGTCGTCAGGTACGCGTTGGCGGTGTTGTTCTCACTCATCGCGTGCGATATCGGCCTCGGGGGGTGGTCGCTGAAGACGTCCGTTTCCAATTCTGAAACAACTAGCCGATGGAGCTGAGGGTGGAGTTCATGGTCTGGAGCTGGCCGATGGCCTGCTCCATCGCGAGGAACTGGCGCCCGAGGATGACGCGTCGGCTTTCGAGCTTGAGATTGATAAAGTCGATCCGGTCCTGCTGGAGGGTGATCTGGCGGTCGAGGGAGTCGTTCTTGGAGGCGAAGACGCCGTCGATCGAGCTGATGTACCGGTTGGCGAACTCCTCGAGTTTGACGACGAGGCCCAGCTCGGTGAACTCGGTGGTGGCGTTGGGGTCGTTGACGGTCACGCCCTCAACCTCGAAGGCGCCGCTGTTGGGGTCGATGGTGCGCCGGGTGAAGAGATCGCGGACCGCGTCGGGGTCCTCGTCGAGCGCCTCGCGGAAGCGGTCGCGGTTGAAGGTGAGCTTGGCGCCCTCGCCCACGGTGATGCCGACGGAGGCGAGGTTGTTGAAGGTGTCCTGGAAGCCCTCGTTCTGGCCCCGGATCTCGGAGAACAGGGCGGACCGAAGGGCCAGGACGGTGCCGTCGCCCAGGAGTGGACCGCGGGCGCCCGATTCTTCGTCGTAGCGTGTCTGGGTTTTGATGCGGGCGGTGACGTCGTTGAACGCGTCGACAAGGGCCTGGATGTCGGTCTCGATCTGCGTGTTGTTGCGGGAGATGGTCAGTTGGACGGGGTCGGTGCTGGCCGAGTGCAGATCGATGGTGACGCCTGTGAGCACCGAGTCGAGGGTGTTGGCGTCGCTGCGGAGCAGGACGCCGCGGGCGGGGTCGGTGGAGCCGAAGAAGACGACGGCGTCGTCGCCCTCGCTCAGGGTGTCGAGCCCGAGGTCGAAGCCGTGGGTGTCGAGGGTGAAGCGCCCGCTCTGGCCGGTGCGTTCGCTGGTGAAGTTCAGGCGGTTGGAGGCGCCGGCGTCGCCGGTGTTGAGAATGGAGACGCTCACGCCGGCCTCGGAGGCGTTGATGGCCTCCACGACGTCATTGAGGGTGTCGGCGGGGTCGAAGGTGAGGGTGACCTCGAACGACCCGTCGATGCGGTTGAGACCGGAGTCGGTGGACTCGGACTCGCCGGCGATGCGCAGGTCGCGGGCGATGGAGCCCTCGGTGTCGGCGACCTGGATGGCGACGCTGCCGCCGAGCCCGTCGTCGGGCTCGCTGATGAGCAGGCCGTCGCCGGTGCTGTTGATCGACGCGACGATGCGGGAGCTGGCGGCGCCGGACTGTCCGTTGATCTCCTTGATCAGGTCGCCCAGGGAGCGGGTGTCGTCGCCGACGTCAACCTTGAAGACGGAGCCGTTGGAGTCGGTGAACTCGATCACGCCGTTGTTGATGCCCGCGCCGTTGTTGAGGTCGCTCAGGAGCGTGGCCTCGGAGATGTAGCGGAGCTGGAGCGAGCCAGAGTCCACGCTGGACTCGGCCACGCCCGTCATGCCGGTGTCCAGGCCCAGGTCTGCGGCGGTGGAGTCGGCGCTGGTCACGATGAGGTTGCCCACGCCCCCGGAGGTGTCGGTGAGCGTGAAGCCCGTGCCGACGCTGCTGAGCGCGACGGCGACGTCGGCGCCCGCGGTCGCGGCGCCGGCGTTGATGGCGTCGATGATGTCCTGGGTGGTGGTGAGGCCGGCGGTGTCAACGCTGAAGGCGACACCGTTGCGGTCGGTGATATCGATCGTGCCCTGGGAGGCGAGGCCGGCGCCGCCGTTGAGGCTGGAGATCAGGGTCTCGTTGAGACCGGCGAGGATGCGACTGCCCGTGACGGTCAGGCCCGAGGGGGGTGGGTCGCCCGTGGGCAGGCCCAGGTCCCGAGCGGTGGTCGAGCCGTTCTCGATGAACCCGAGGGGGCGGTCGGCGGTCTGGGTGAACTCGATGGAGCCGGTGGTCGCGTTGATCGCCGCGGAGACGGTGCTCACGCCGGCGTTGTCGAGCGCGTCGTTGATGCGCTGGACGACGCCGCCGACGGTGGAGACACCGGCCTCGATGATCTCACTGTCGCCGTCGGCGGGGTCGGAGTAGACGTCGCCGATGTTCACCTTGACGGCGGCGCCGTTGACGTCGATGGTGAAGTCAAATCGGCCAAACCCGTCGCTGCTGGCGCGTCCGACGCCGGTGCCGTCGTTGAGGCTTGAGAGCCCGGTGTTGGTGTTGAGGTGGTAGACGGACGCGCCGGTAATCGATCCGCTGGACGAGCCCGCGATGCCCAGCGAGGTGGCGGTCTGGTCGAGGCCGACGTTGGCGATGGTGATGGTCTGGAGCGGCGAGCTGGTGGAGAGGACGAAGGCGCCGTCCTTGATGGTGGCGGTGACGCCCGCGCCAGAGTTGTTCATGGCCTCGAGGACATCGTTGACGGTGGCGGCGCGCGAGAGGTCCACCTGGACGGGCCCGGAACCGGCATCGATCGAGATCTTGCCGCGGTCGATGCCGGCGCCGTCGTTGAGCTGCGCGAGCGAGGTGTTGCGGTCGAGGCGCCCGCGCCAGTCCTCGAAGGTGAGCTCCTCGATGCCCGAGGCGGAGGTGTCCGTGTCGGTGAACCCACGGGAGAGCTGCTGGCGCGAGGAGACGAGTCGATCGACGAGGAAGGTGTACGAGCCCTGCAGGGCGCTGGTCCCGGCGACGGCGCTGAGCGTGCTCTCGTCGGAGCTGGCGGCGGTCTTGGAGAGGAAGGACAGGCTCGTGCGGAAGTTGGACGCGGCGCTCTTGAGCGTGCTCATCCGGGAGTTGAGGTCGAGGTACGCGGCCTGCTGGGACTGGAGCTGGACGAGACGACGCTCGGCGAGCTGGCGCGGGCGGGCCTCGATGGAGAGCAACTGCTCGATGAGCGAGGCGCTGTCGATGCCGCTGAAGATTCCGATGCCGGTCGTGATTCCGCTCATCGCGGGTCCCTCCTCGCTCGGTCAGAGCGTGTGGGCGGCGCCCGCGCGGGCCACGCCCCATCCGATGCCGCTGGGGGCGCCCTCGCGCCGGCACGGGCGGTCGAGGCCGGCCGAGCGGAGCCTGAGACAGTCCGCGGCCCACGCGCCCAGGACGCGCCGGTACATCCGCTGGGCCTCACGTCGGGCGTGCTCGCCCGCCGGGTCTTGTCTCTGGTTGCGCTGCGACATCCTGAAACTCCACGAGTGGCCAGAGCCCGCGGTCAAGATCGGCCGCTCTGATGGTCCACCTGCAATCCGCCGGCCCCGGGCTCGGCGGCGAGGGGGCGAACGCGCAGGTATCGGTCGGACGCGGGCCAGACTTGCCCCGGGTCCGTGGATCAGCGCAAGAAACGCGCAGATACGGGAACCGGCGCGATCGGATCGCCCGATCGTGACGTAGACTTCGGCGCCGATGGCCGATCAGAGCGACATGACGCCTCAGCTACCACCCCCGCCCCCCGCCGTGCGCCGTGCGGTGTTGGTTCTCTCCCTGATCCTGGGGGCCAGCTCGCTGCTGGGGTTGTGGCTGGCGTTCATGGGCGCCGGCTCGGTCGTGATCGGCATGCTCGGGTTCGAGCTCGTCGTGCTGGTCGCGGCGGTGATCGCGGTGCTGGCCGGGCTAGGGCGGTTCCGCAGCGGGTACGCCCTGGCGCTCGCGTGCGTGGGCGGCACGGTCTTCGGCGCGACGGTGCTCGGGTTTGTTGATGGGCGCCCCAACTTCGTCTCGAGCCCGGACCTGGCGCGGGTGCTCAGGCTGATGGTGTACGCACGGGTGCTGCTCGCGGGGCTGCTGGGCGCGGGCGCGGCACTCGCGGTGCTCAGCCGCGACGCGTCCTCATGGGGAAGCCTCGGGCGGGGTCTTGCGGTCGGGTCGCCGGTGGTCGTGGTTGGCGCGCTCGCGATTCTTTTCGCCCGGGACTGGCTGACCGTGCCCCGCGACGGCGTGCTCGAGGCGGTCCGGATCGGGTCCATCATTCTGGGCGTGCTCGTGCTGGGGGGGTTCTTCTGCGCCAGCGTCCACCTGGTCATCCGAGCGTTCCAGGCGGGCGATGTTGATCGCTCGCCCGAGAATGACGGCGCCTAGACCCCTCTGGGGACCCCCAGGGCCCTTCGGGGGCGGGGGATGGAACACGGGCGCCTCGATCCCGAATAATCAGGCATGCTTGGAGATCCACTCGCGGCGCTCGTCGTGCTTGCCGGCGCTGTCAGCCTCGGCGGGCTTGTTGTTTTCTTCGGGATGCGGTTCTTCCGTTCGGGGAAGGCCTCGCCCCCGCAGACGACCGATCTGCGCCTGATCACGGAGCGCGTGCGCGCCGTGGGCAAGCTGGTGGGGCTGGAGGTTCACGCCAAGGAGATCGCCACGGCCAAGCGTGGCTGGTCGTGGGTTCCCCCCTTGCTGCTGAGCCAGGCGAAGCTGGCGATGATCTTCCAGTTCGAGAAGCAGTACAGCGTCGAGCTGGGCGTGATCACGCCAGAGAGCGTCGAGGAGATCGGGCCCGGGAAGTTCTGCCTGCGCCTGCCCGCGATCCAGGGCTCGCTGCGCCTGGTGGACGTGAAGCCCTATGACATCCAGCAGGGGCGCGTGCTGGGGCTGATCGACGTGATCTCGATGAACGCGGACCGCCAGGGCGAGCTGATGCAGGTGGCGCAGGAGCAGGCGGCCGAGTTGTTTGATCGATCCGACGAGCGGTACAGCGCCCAGGCGCGTGACGCGATCGAGCGTCAGCTGCGTTCGCTGCTCGGCCTGTTCGATGTAGATCTCGAGATCGCGTGGTCCAGGCCCGCGACGATGCAGCAGCCGCGTGTGGTGCTGGATCAGGAGACGACCATCGCCAGCTGAGCCGGGTCATGTGGCGCTGGGGCGCCAGATCGTTCTCATGTGGCGCTTGGGCGCCAGATCGTTTTCATGTGGCACTTGGGTGCCAGATCGTTTTCATCTCAAGGAACGGTTCGATCCACCACGGGTCCTCGCACGCGCCGTCATCGGTCCAGTCGAGGTCTTCGCGGATCGTGACGCGTTTGAGGTTCTCCGCGGCGCCCTCGCGCAGCACGCGGGATTGATCTTCATTGAGCCCGCCCGCGTGGATCGCGTCGATCTCGCTGTGCGATGAGAAGTGGGGCGCCAGCTCGTCGCGGAACCCGGTCAGGATGTTGACCACGCCCGCGGGCAGGTCGCTCGTGGCCAGCGCCTCGGCCAGTACGCACGGGGCGATCGGGCTCGTCTCGCTGGCGAGCACGACGCAGCTCGAGCCCCCCGCGATGACGGGCGCCACCAGCGACACCAGCCCGAGCAGCGAAGGCTCGTCGGGGCAGATGACGCCGACCACGCCCACGGGCTCGGGGACGGTGAAGTTGTGGTACGGGCCCGAGACGGGGTTGGCGCACCCGAGGACCTGGGGGTACTTGTCGCACCAGCCGGCGTAGTGGAGCACGCGGTCGATCGAATGGGCGACCTCGCCCGATGCGTCTGAGGCGGTGAGAGCCGCGGCGAGCTCGTCGCGTTTGCCTTCCATCATCTCGCCCAGGCGGTAGAGGATCTGGCCGCGGAGAAATGACGTTGCGCCCGCCCAGGCGGGCTGGGCGGCGCGGGCGGCCTCGACGGCGTCGCGCAGGTCCTTGCGGCTGGCGTGGCAGACGTAAGCGCCCGGCCCGTCACCCACGGGCGTGACGCGTCCCGACTCGGAGCGCGGGAACTTGCCCCCGATGAGCAGCTTGTAGGTCTTGGTCACGCTCAGGCGGTCGGTCATCGGTTACTCCCTGATCCGGCAGTCCATGGTCACCTGGGCGCGGACGGTGATCTTGCCGCCCTCGATGGGCGTCGGGGCGGACGCGTCCATGGCGATACCCCGCATCTCCATGCCGCGCTGCATCGTGGGCCTGGGCGGCTCGGCGCCCTGCTCGGTGACGCGGACGACGCGCAGCTCGCCCATGCCAAGCTCGGAGGCGATGATGTCGGACTTGCGCCGGGCCTCGCTGACGGCCATGCGCAGCGCCTCGCGCTCGGCCGCGGCACGGTCCTGGAGCATGAAGGTGACGCCGAAGCCCTGGTTGGCCTCGTGCGAGACGCCCACGTCCATGACGCGCCCGACCTGCGAGACGTCGTCGACCTGCACGCTGACGCTGTTGCTGGCGCGGTAGGCGACGATCTTGGGCGCTTTGTTGCGCTGCTGGTCGTAGACGGGCTGGATGGAGATGGAGGCGGTCTGGATGATCGTGCCGGGGACGTCCAGGTCCTTGACGTCCTCGATGATCTGCCCGAGCACGCGGTTGACGCGGAGCTGGGCCTCGCCGGCGGTCTCGGCCTGGAACACAGCGCCCAGGACCACCTGCGCCCGGTCGGGTTCCAGAGCCAGCTCGCCCACGCCCACGACGCTCAGGTCGCAGGCGTCGTCATCCGCGTGGGCGGTGGCGGGCGCGTGGGCGGGGGTGCTGACGGTCATCGCGGTCCCGAGCAGTGCGGCGGACCCGAGGGCGGCGGTGAGGAATGAAGTCTTGATCACAGCTTCTGCTCCATTTCGATTTCGTGGCGGATGGGGACGCCGTCCATCCCGGTGTCGGGGATCTCGGGCTTGAGCCTGCGGGCCTGGGCGATCGCGTCGCGGTGGATGGCGACGAAGTCGAAGCCGCGGCGCTGGTAGAAGCGCATCGCCGGGACGTTGTCGTTGGTGGTGACGAGCCAGAGGCGGGAGCAGGCGCGCTCGCGCGCGAGCGTGCGGAGCTCGGCGAGCAGGCAGGAGCCGATCCCGCCGTGCCCGGCCATGGCGTTGTGCGTGACGATCTCGCACTCGGCGCCATGGATGTCGTAGGTGATGACGCCCACGGGCTCGGAACCGCGCCACGCGCCGAACCCGGGCAGCTCGTCGGCCTGGAACACGCGTCCCCTGGCGACCTGTGTGGTCGAGGCCCAGTACTGACGCAGCACACGCTGCACCCACGTCCGGTCCTCACTGGTGAGGGGTCGGACCTCGAAGGCCGTGGCGATCGCTTCGCGGACCTCGTTCATCCTGACCGTCCCTTCCTGCGCCGCTCTCGGGCGATGCGTGGGGCTTAGAGGTTGACATACGCGCGGAGGCCGTGCATGCCACCCTCGCGTCCGAATCCGGACTCCTTGAACCCGCCGAAGGGGCTCGCGGGGTCGAACTTGTTGTACGTGTTGAGCCAGACCACCCCCGCCTTGAGGCGGCTGGCAATCTCGAAGATTTTGGACCCCTTGTCGGTCCAGACACCCGCGGCCAGGCCATAGGGCGAGTTGTTGGCGCGGGAGATCGCCTCGTCGGGCGTGCGGAAGCTCATGACGGCCAGCACGGGGCCGAAGATTTCGTCGCGGGCGATCGTCTGGCTGGGCTGCACGCCCGTGAAGAAGCAGGGGCGGCACCAGGAGCCGGCGCTGGGAAGCGTCGAGGTGTTGACCTCGTGCAGGGTCGCGCCCTCGCTGCGCCCGGCCTGCAGGTAGTGCTCGATGGTTTCGAGCTGCGCCTTGCTGTTGATCGCGCCCACGTCCGTGTTCTTGTCCAGCGGGTCGCCCACGCGGAGCGAGGCGAGGCGGCGCTCCAGTCGGGCCACGACGTCGCCCAGGACGCTCTCCTGCACGAACAGGCGGCTGCCCGCGCAGCACACGTGCCCCTGGTTGAAGTAGATGCCCTGGACGATGCCCTCGATCGCCTGGTCGATGCTCGCGTCCTCGAAGATGATGTTGGGGCTCTTGCCGCCCAGCTCGAGCGTGAGCTTCTTCCTTGTGCCCGCGACGGCCTTGGCGATGCGCTTGCCCACCTCGGTCGAGCCCGTGAACGCGATCTTGTCCACGCCCGGGTGGTTGACGAGCGCGGCGCCGGTCTCACCGGCGCCCGTGACGATGTTCACGACGCCGTCGGGCAGGCCGACCTCCTTGCAGATCTCGCCCAGACGCAGGGCGGTCAGCGGGGTGGTCTCGGCGGGCTTGAGCACGGCGGTGTTGCCGCACGCGAGCGCGGGGGCGAGCTTCCACGCGGACATGAGCAGCGGGAAGTTCCAGGGGATGATCTGCCCGCACACGCCCACGGGGGTTGGCTCGCGGCCGGCGAAGGCGTACCGGAGCTTGTCGCACCAGCCTGCGTGGTAGAAGAAGTGCGCCGCGGCGAGGGGGATGTCGATGTCGCGGCTCTCGCGGATGGGCTTGCCGCCGTCGATTGTCTCCAGGACCGCCAGCTCGCGGGCGCGTTCCTGGATGCGCCGGGCGATGCGGAAGAGGTACTTGGCGCGCTCTTTGCCGGGCAGGGCGCTCCAGGCGGGCAGGGCGTCGCGAGCCGCCTGTACGGCGCGGTCTACGTCCGCCTGATCGCCCTGGGCGACCTGGCAGATGGTCTCGTCGGTCGCGGGGTTGATCGTGGGCATCGTCGCGCCCGAGGCGCTGGGGGCGAACCGCCCCGCGATGAACAGGCCGTAGGTGGGGCTGATCTCGGGGCGGATGCGTTCGGGGGCGGGGTCGTAGGCCCAGAGGGCCTCGGAGCCGGTGTCCAGCGGGGTGAGAACCGCCTGGGGGCGAGGGGTCGGGATGGGGGAGGGCTCGCCTCGGGTGGCCGTGGTCATGTCCCATTCTACGGCTTTCGGAGCCTCCGCTCCGTCGCGGGCCCGAGAACTCCTGCATAGGCGGGATCTGTGCCGGATCGCGGAGTTGGTCGGGCGGGCGGGGCACGCCTTGGGGGTCCCAGCCGCTCGATCGGGGGCCGGGGCTCGAATACGCGGCACACTTGGGGCATGATCTCAACCATTCTCAGAAGCGGACAGACCCAGCGTCGGACCCTCGAGCGCCTCCCCGCCCGCACCCTCGCGGCCATGGGCGGCTCGCTCGTCGATCTCTCGGGCAGCGGCATGCGGATCAAGATCCACGCCAAGCCCGAGCACAAGCTGGGCTCCAGTTACCGCGTTGAGATCCGCTCGTCGAGCCAGTGCGTCCGCTTGACGGCCCGCGTCGTCTGGATCAAGCGGACCAGCGTGCTCAGCCGTGACTACGAGCTGGGGCTCCGATTTACCGATGTCCAGACCGCGGTGGGTCGCGTGCTCGAGCACTGGGCGGTGTACGGGTTTATCCCCAACGCGAACAACATCGCGGCGATGCCCGAGGTGCACACCCGCAAGACCGAGGCGAAGGCGGCTTGCGCGAAGAAGGCGCCGCCGTGCTTCTACGCCGAGCTTGGCCTGACGCCCGACGCGTGCCAGGCGGAGATCCACAGCGCGTACCGGAAACTGGCCAAGAGATTGCACCCGGACATCTGCCGTGATGAAGACGCCGCGGAGCGGTTCGCGTACGTCGCCCGCATCTACGCGGTGCTCGGGGACCCAATCAAGCGTGAGCGGTACGACGCGGCGATGCACCGGCTTCAGTCGGCGGCGTGAGGCCTAGGCCTCGCCGAACTCGTAGCGTGCGGGGTAGTTCCCGGTCTTGAGCTTGACCATCGAGCGCAGCAGGTCGTTGAGCAGGCTCGAGGCGCCGAAGCGGAACCATGTGGGCGTGAGCCAGGCGTCGCCGAGGGTTTCCTTGACCATGCAGAGATAGTGCCAGGCCTGCTTGCCGGTGCGGATGCCGCCGGCGGGCTTCATGCCGATCATCTTGGGCTCGTACCCGCGCCACGGGCCGCTGCCCGCGTAGGCGTCGCGGATGGCCTCGAGCATGACGAGCGTGACGGGCATCGTCGCGGCGGGCGAGACCTTGCCCGTGCTGGTCTTGATGAAATCGCCTTGGCCGATGCGCTCAATGGCGATGTCGCTGGCGCGACGGACGTTGTCGTAGGTTTCCAGCTCGCCGGTCTCGAGGATGACCTTGAGGTGGGCCGGGCCGCAGGCCTGCTTGATCGCGGAGATTTCCTCCGCGACCTCGCCGTAGCGTCCGGAGAGGAAGGCGCCACGGTTGATGACCATGTCGATCTCGTCGGCGCCGTCGCGGACGGCGGCCTCGACGTCGCGGAGGCGCACATCGAGCGGGTACTGCCCGCTGGGGAAGCCGGTGGCGACGCTGGCGATGTTGACGCCCGAGCCGTCGAGGATTTCTTTCGCGACGGGCACGAGGCTGGGGTAGACGCAGACCGCGGCGACGGAGGGCAGGCGCTCGCCGAGGATCTCTTCGTCGCGCTCGAACGGGCGGACGGCCTTGCGGCAGAGCGAGCGGACCTTCTCGGGCGAGTCGGCGCCCTCGAGCGTGGTCAGGTCCACCATCGACAGGGCCAGCTTGAGCGCGGCGAACTTGCTCTGCGTCTTGATCGAGCGCGTCGTGAAGCTCTTGGCCCGGGCCTCGGCCATCACACGGTCAACGGTGGGGGACGCCAGCATGGGAAATCCTAGGGGGCGATGAACGCGCGGATCGCCGCGGACGCCCGCTCGCGGTGGGCGTCGTTGGGCCACAGGTCGTTGTGGCGACCGTGCTCGATCTCGCAGAGCGTCGCGTCGGGCGCCCGGGCGGCGATCTCGCGGGCGTCGGCGACCGGGCAGACCTCGTCGTCGCTGCCGTGGATGACCAGCAGGGGGCAGGTGAGTTTGCCCGCCAGCGCGCCACGGTCGAAGCCGCGCCATCGCGGGCCGACGCCGAAGCGGGCGCCCAGCAGCGCGAGGGCCGGGCCGAGGTTGGCGGTGTGGGGCAGGTTGGCGTTGCGCAGGACGTTGCGGGCGGGGGTCTTGGCGAGGCGGTATGGCGCCTCGGCGATGATCGCGTCGATCGGCTGCCCCTGGGCGCCCGCCTGGATCGCGATCCCGGCGCCCATCGACCAGCCAAAGACGATGAGCTTTCGCCCATCCTCATGCGCACGCTCGATGAGCGCGTGCAGATCCTTCGACTCGCGCGTGCCCAGCGAGCAGATCCCGGGCGACTCGCCGTTGCCGGGCAGATCGGGCATGAGGATGCGCGAGCAGATGGGCACGATCGCGGGGAGGCGCGTGAGGGCGCCGACGCGTCCGTCGCCCCAGCCGTGGAGCATGATGACGATGGGGCCAGCGGGGTCGTCTCCCTTGACGTCCCACACGGGAAGGTTCAGGCCCCGGCTCCTAAGGGTCCAGCTCTCGAACGCGCGCCCGCCCAGGGCCTCGCCGGGGTCGCCCGGCATTCCGCGCGAGACCGCGTTGGCGTATGTCCGGCGCGGCGGTCGGGTGAGGCGGCGCATCGTGTGCCAGACCAGCGCGCTCAGGTACACGAGCAGGCCAATCGCGAGGAGTTGGACCAGACCGAGCAGGGATGAGGCGTCGAACCGCACGGGCGGAGGGTAGCCGGTGGGCCGGTTACACGCCCAGCAGCGCCTTGACGTCGTTGAACGTGACGAAGAGGAACATCGACCCGATGAGCACGAGGCCGGCCATTGTCACGGCGTTCTGCACCGGGATCGGGACCGGGCGCCCGCGCAGGCCCTCGTAGCAGAGCATCAGGAACTGACCGCCATCGACGATGGGCAGGGGCAGGAAGTTGATCACCGCCAGGTTCACGCTGATGAGCCCGAGGAAGAACACGACCCAGATGAACCCGCGGTCGGCGATCATCGTGCCCAGGTGGGCGATGCCCACGGGGCCCTTGAGGTGCTCGACCTTGACCGTGCCCTGGGCCAGGCGCGCGAAGGTCAGGTACGTCGAGATCATGACCCGCTTGGTCTGGCGGTAGCCCTTGCCCACCGCGTCGAGCGGTCCCTCGGCCTGGAGCAGCACCTGCTCGGGCTCGAACATCGCCAGCGGCACGCCCGACGTCCAGCTCAGCGCGTGGAGTCGGGCGATCGCGCCCGAGTCGAGCGTCCAGGCGACCTCGCGGACGGGACGCTGCGGGGTCGGGCTCTCGAGGGCGAGCGTGACGGTCGCGCCGTCGGCGCTGTCCAGGGTCGCGGCGCGGAGCGCCTCGCGGACATCAAGAAGCGTTGCGGTCGGGGCGCCGTTGACCGCGACGATGCGCTGGCCCGGGCTCTGGATAATCGCGGCGCCGGCGGGCGTGCGCTGCTCGCCCGATCGGTCGGTGACCGACGGTGGCGGGAGAGCGAGGATGGCGTCTCCATCACGGGTGTCGCCCGGGATGAACCCGATGCGTCCGTCGCGTTCGACATTGACGCTGATGGTCATGCGCACGCGGTCGAGCACGGGGCCGGTCCCGCGGAGCACGTCCACACTCAGGGGCTCGCCCGTGTGTGCGCGGATCTCGCGGATGCCCTCGACGATGCTGGGGAACTCCACGGCGCCGATGCGGGCGAAGACGTCGCCCCGCTGCAGGCCCTGCTTCGGGTCGTCGATCTGCTTGGGTTCGACGCTCATCACGGGCGTGAGCCCGAGGAGGTGGTCCAAGGGGGTCTGCGCGCCGTTGAGCAGGACCTGGTCGGTGTTGAGCTCGGGCTCGGGGGTGATCGTGACAGTGGTTTCCCGCCCGGTGTCGTCGTCGCGGAAGACCGCGTCGATGTCGGCGCCCGCGGATGAGCGGGCGGCGCTGCCGAGTGCGAGGGGGCTGGAAGCCCGGACGCCGTTGACCGAGGCGAGGGTCATGCCCGGCTCGACGCCGGTGAGCCCGTAGACGGCGCTGATGCGGTCCCAGGCCAGGCGCTGGGCGGCGTTGTCTACGTCAAAGAGCCTGGTGCTGATGCTCGGGCCGATGCCCAGGTCCAGCAGGCCCGTGACCTCGCTGCGCTCGGGCATGATCTCGAAGTTCAGGATCCCGTCCACGCCCGGGCGGGCGACGCTCAGGCGCACGGGCTGCCTGGGCCCGACCATGGCGGTAGCGACGATGAGGTCGTTGTAGGTTTCGGGCGTCGAATCGTTGATCTGGATCGCGACATCGCCCGTCTGGAGCCCGGGCGTGGTCACGCCCAGTTCCTGGGCGTTGGTCGCGACGGCGCTGGCGGACGGTGAGGAGGGCGAGACGGCGCCGATGACGGCGGGCTCGACTCGCAGGCCGATCATGAAAACCGTGATGAACACGAGCGCCGCGGTGATCAGGTTCATCACCACGCCCGCGCTGATCACGACCATCCGCTTCCAGACGGCGGCGTTCTGGTAGCTGTCGGGAGCGCCGCTCACGGCGCCCGGGTCCATGTCGTCCTGGCCCAGCATCTTGACGTACCCGCCCAGGGGCAGCCAGTTCAGGCGGTACTCGGTGGGGCTGATCGCGGCGACATCGCTCGGCACAATGCCCTCGGTCTCGGCCCGGAGGCGGTCGAGGTACGCGCCCTCGCTCGATCCGCGTCGCAGGCCCATGCCCTTGCGGTAGCTCAGGGCCGCGGGGCCGAAGCCGATGGCGAACGCGAGCACGCGGATCCTGGCCCACTTGGCGGCCAGGAAGTGCCCCAGCTCGTGGACGAAGATGATCAGGCCAAAGCCGATGACAACGACGCCCAGGTCGGCGAGCGTTCCGAGAATTCCTGGCAGTCCGAACATGCGTGATCCTACGGGGTCCGGCGCGGACCCGTTCGCTTTGTGTATCGGGCCGGCGTCCTGCGGCGTTGCACCCGCACGCGAGAGAAATAAAAAAGGCCCCGGGCACATCGCCCGGAGCCTCCAGAGGAGCGGAGAGAGAGTGGGCCTTACGGGCGTCAGTACTTGATGGCGCAGCCGAAGGGCTTGGTCTCGGATTTCTCGACGGTCTCGCCGGCGAGGACAGCCTCGAGGGCCGAGCGGACATAGATCTCGTCGCCGATGTCCGCGGCGCCCTTGTCCGAGCACATGGAGCCGTGGTAGCGGAGGACGCCCTGGCTGTCGATGACGTACATCTCGGGGGTGCGCTTGGCGCCGTAGGCGTGACCGACGTCGCCCGTGTAATCGAGCAGGATGGGGGTCTTGAGGTTGTACTGCTCGACGGCCTTGTTCAGGCGGCTGGCGCCGGTCGTGCTGTGACCCTCACGGGCTGAGTTGATGCGCAGCCAGGTGACGCCGCGGTCCTTGAACTCGCTGGCGAGCGTGTTCATCGTGCCCGTGTCCTCGCGGTAGTACTTCTTGACGAAGGGGCAGTCCGGGTTGAACCACTCGAGGACAACGGTCTGGCCCTTCTCGGTGTAGTCGCTGAGGGTGTGCTCAACGCCGTCAACATCGACGAGGGTGAACGCGGGGGCGGGCTGGCCGAGCTCGGCCTTGTGGTTGGGGCCGGACGCGGTGAAGCCGATCATGGCGGCGCCCGCGGCGATCGCCGCGAACAGGCCGATGGCACGCTTGGATTTCAGGGTCTTGATCATCGGTGGGGTCTCCTTGGCGGGGCGGTTGCCCCGAGGTTGAACTGCTGGATTGGTCCGTAGATTCGATGCCCAGTCGGGACGGGCCCCATCGGGCGGGCTACGGACGGGGGATTGTTACCTCATACAGGGCGGGCAGTCGGCGGTTCGTGAAAACGACCTCGATGACGCCGTGGATCGTGGTCTGATCGGGATCCTCGACGAACTCGACCCGCAGCGAGGCGCCCTTGGCGACGGCGCCGCCGATCGGATCGATCAGGTCCGGGCAGTCCTCAAAGGGATAGAACCGGACCTCTTTGCCCGATTCGGTCCGGACGACGAGCGATCCGGCGTTGAGATAGGCGCTGACGCCCTTGGTCTGGCTCGTGAGCGGCACGGGGATTCGCGCGTGGGCGAGCTTGATCAGACGCGCGTGCCTGCTGGGCTGCGGACGCGCGTCGGATGCGGCGACGATCGGCAACTCCAGCGACAGCTTGTCGCTCTCGGGAACACAGGCCTCGGCGCAGACCAGCCAGTCGGCGTCGGCCGTGAAACGCGCGACGCCGCCCGCCGGAACCGAGTCCGACACGCTGATGGGGATCAGCAGCGTGACCTCGCGCTCGTAGACGTGGTCCAGGATGTCACCCGGGGAGACGTGGCGCACGGGCGCCGGCCAGCGCGTTGGGCCGGCGGTGAACCCCTCGGGCAGGGTGAGGTCCACGCTGATCGGGAAGCCGGTGTCGTTCTTGCCCTTCCAGTACAGGTGCCAGCCCTCTTCGATGTCGAATGTGACGGCGAGCAGGAACTCGCCCCCAGGCGTGGCGGCGGTCTGGTTGGCGATGAGCTGGGCGGTGGCGTGCGGGCGATCTTCCGCCGCCTCGGAGGGGTCGGGGATGGACCGCCCGTCCTGGGCGCACGCGGGAGCGAGGAGCCCCGAAAGCGCCGCGATGGGCAAAAGAAACCGTGTCTGGCGTGCCATTCGGGTCAGGATTCGCATCAAGTCCTCGGTCCTTCGGGGTCGGGGGTTTCTCCGCCAGGTACAGGCTTGAACCGCCCTGAGCCGATATTGTTCCTTCCCATGATCGTACGACACAACATCTCACGAACATCGTGGCTTCTGCTGATCGCGATTCTCGTTCCCGCGACCCTGATGATGGGCTGCAAGGGGCAGAAAAAGGTAAGCGAGGACGATATCAAGCGGGTCTCGACGACCGAGTTGCAGAGCCTGGTCGCCCGCTCCTCGGGCGACTCGGGCTTGCTGATCCTGCTCGACGCCCGCTCGGAGGGGAACTTCCGGTCGGCTCACCTGCCCGGCGCCCGGAGCCTGCGCCCGGCCCAGGTCGATCCGGAGCTGGGCAAGGACCCGAAGATCTCGAACCACAAGCACATCATCGCCTACGGCGAGCACCCCAACAGCGCCGTCGCCAAGGCGCTGACCAAGCGACTGATGTCCACGCGATACAAGGGTGTGCGTCTGTACGACGGCGGCGTTGCGGCGTGGAAGAACGCGGGGCTCCCGCTGTTCTCGTCGGACGACTGAGCACTCAGTCGTGCATCGCCTCGCGCACCGCTCGCTCGGCGAGAATGTCGCCGGCGTTGTACAGCGCGATCGACGACGACGACGCGCCGATGACCAGCGGGGCCTCGGAGCAGCCGAGGATGACCGCGTCGCAGCCGCGCTCGCGGAAGCGGTCGAGGACGCCGTTCATGATCTCCCGGGCGGTGTCGGTGACGCGCCCGTAGGCGAGGTCGCCGTAGATCGCGCTGTCGAGCGCGTCGATGTCTTCGTCGGAGGGCGCGACGGCCTTGACGCCCCGCATGCCCAGGTGCGTCTGATAGGCGGAGCCCCGGGTGACCACGCTTGTGCCCAGGATGCCCACGGTCTGGCGCCCGTCGTCCTCGACGCTGCCGGCGACGATGTCGGTCATGTTGAGCCAGGGGATGGGCGAGCTCACCTCGGCCAGGTGTACGCCGTGCTGGACGGCGTTGTCCGGGGTGAAGCAGAACTCGGCGCCGCAGCCGGCCAGCACGTCCGCCGACTCGCGGAGCATGGACCCGACGGCGCGCCAGTCGCCCGCCTTGACCGCGACGACGTAGCGGGCCAGAGGGAGGTTGTGGACGCTGACGACGGGGTGGTCGCTGGGATCGAGCAGGGCGGAGGCGTGGCGGAAGATCTGGCGGTGGCACAGGGCCGCGCCCTCGGGGCTGACCGCGACGATGCCGATGTGCTTGGTCACGACTGCTCCTTGTGCATCTCTCGGCCGCCTCCTGCGTCCCCTATCCTCCGGGACGGCGGACTCCGAGTCAATGCGCGAGGCGCCAGAGCGACGATCAACCCCTATCCATGCCCGAAATGACAGACAATCAGGACCCGTTCGGAGTGCTTGGGCTCGCGCCCCGGTTCGATCTTGACCCCGACGAGATTGAGCGCGCGTACCTCGCGCGGGCGGGCGCGCTGCACCCCGACCTGGCGTCGGGGGATGTGGATGCGGTCGATCGCGCGGCGCGGGCTTCGGCGGCACTCAACGAGGCGCGGCGGGTGATGCGCGACGCCGAGCGACGCGCCGGGGCGCTGCTCAAGGTTCTGGGCGGGCCCGGCAAGGGCGAGGACAAGTCCCTCCCCGTCGGGTTCCTGGTGGAGATGCTGGAGACGCGCGAGCAGATTGAGAGCGCCCTTGACTCGGGGGACCCGGCGCAGATCGCGCGATGGGAGTCCTGGGCCGAGCGGGAGCGTGAACGCTCCATCGAGCTCGTGTCGGGGCTGTTCAAGGCGTTGGACGAGTCTCCCGGGCCTGATTCGTTGCGTGAGATCCGGACGCGGCTCAACGCGTGGAGATACATCGAGCGTCTGATCGAACAGCTGGACCCGGCGTACGACCCCGCGCGCGCGGACTTTGCCGACTGAACCCGGGCCGGCGCCAACGGGCTCATCCGCCCGGCGCTCACGAGCCGATCCCACCTGAGCCATGCTCGCACTCGCCCTCACCCTTCCCGTGCTGCTGATCTTCTCGGCGATCGCCTCGGGCTCTGAGACGGCGCTGTTCAGCCTCACGGCGGGTGAGCGGGCGCAGATCATGAGGGAGACGCCCGTCATCGGGCGGGCGATCGAGCGCCTGCTGGCGCGCCCGCGGATGCTGCTGATCCAGGTCCTGCTGGTGAACATGGTCGTGAACATGACCTACTTCGTCGTGACGTCGGTGCTGACGCTCAGCGCCGATGGCGCGGCGGCGAGGGTTGGGATCTCGGTCGGCAGCGTGCTGGGCATCGTGCTGCTGGGCGAGGTGCTGGCCAAGGTGCTCGCCGCGTCGCTGCGGGTGCGCGTCTGCTCGGCGCTGGCGCTGCCCATGATCGCCCTCCAGCGGGCGGTGAGCCCGGTGCTGGTGGTGCTCGACGCGGGCGTGATCGCGCCGCTGACACGCCTGGTCAGCCCGCACCAGGCGACGGCGGCGGTGACGCCCTCAGAGATCGGGATGCTGCTCGAGGCGGGCGCCAGGCAGGGCGCGCTCAGCGAGGACGAGCAGCGTCTGCTGACCGAGGTTGTCCACCTGGGCGACCGGCGGGTTCGCGAGGTGATGACGCCGCGGGTCGATATGGAATGGATCGCGCAGGACGCGACGCGTCGGGACGTGCTCGAGAAGGTCGCGCAGACGGGGCGGACGACGCTGCCGGTGTGCGCTCGCACGCTCGATGACGGTGTGGACGCCCTGCTGCATGTGAACAGGTATCTGGGCGATCCCAGGGCAGACGTGAGCATCGCGGATCATTCACGCGCGGTGATCTTCGTTCCCGAGCAAGGGACGCTCGATCGCCTGCTCAACACGCTGCGCGAGGGGTCGGATCACACGGCGATCGCGGTGGACGAGCTGGGCGCGGTGACGGGGCTGGTGCAGATCGAGGACATCGCCGACGAGCTGCTCGAGGGGCTGGGCGAGCACACGCCCACGGAGCAGAGCAAGGTGGAGATGGTGGCGTTGGGGCAGTGGCTGGCGCCCGGGCGCCTGAGCATCCGTGACTGGGCCGAGAGCTTCGGGCTGACGCAGGGGGGCGACGAGCAGGGCGCGATCAGCGAGAACGAGCGGGCCAAGGTCAGCACCATCGCGGGGCTGGTGCAGTCGCGGCTGGGTCGGGTGCCCGTCGAGGGCGAGCGGGTGCGCGTGGGGGCGTACGAGCTCGAGGTCGAGGCGATGCAGGGACGGGCGATCGAGTCGGTGCGCATCCACCTCATCGCCGGCGAGGGGGGCGGGGCATGATCGGCGAGATGGTCATCTGGATCCTGCTGGTGCTGGTCGGCGTGGGCGGGTCGGCGATCTGGTCGGGCATGGAGACGGGCCTGTACCGCGCGAGCCGGATCCGGGCCGCGGCGCGGGCGAGCGCCGCGTCGCCCAGCGCCCGCTCGCGGATGCTGATGAACGAGCTGCGCCACCCGGACCGGGCGCTGACGACGCTGCTCATCGGCAACAACATCTGCAACTACCTGGGCTCGCTGGGGGTGGTGGGGCTGCTGACGCTCGCCCACCTGAACGAGATCGAGATCATCGCGCTGCAGGCGGTCGTGCTGACGCCCTTCCTGCTTGTGTTTGCCGAGACGCTGCCCAAGGAGATCTTCCGCGTTCAGGCGGACCGGATGAGCGAACGGTTCGCGCCGGCGCTCACCGGGCTGCGGTGGATCACCACCCTCACGCTGATCCTGCCGCTGGTGTTCTGGGTGACGCGGGTGGTGACGCGCCTGTTCGGCGCCCCGGGCGTGGGTGTGCTGGCCAGCGCGCGTGAACGCATTGTTGCGATGATCAAGCAGGGCGCCCACGGCGGGGGCATCTCCGACGAGCAGGCGACGCTCATCGACCGAGCGCTGGCCTTCGGGCGCGCCCGCGTGGACCAGGAGATGATCCCCTGGAGCGGGGTTCGGCGGATCGCGCACGACGCGCCGCGCGCGCGCCTGGACGAGCTGCTCGCCCGCAGCGGGCACGCCCGCTACCCCGTGATCGATCGGGGCGGGCGGGTCGTGGGGCTGCTGGTGCGTGTGGACGCGAGCCTGGCGCCCGAGGCCGAGGTTCGGGCGCTGGTTCGTCCGATTCCCCGCCTCAAGCCGAACCTGAGCGCCCGAGAGGCCCTGGGCCTGCTCCGATCGTCGGGCGGGAAGATGGCGGTCGTCGAGCGGGAGGGGCGTCCGATCGGTGTGGTCTCACCCAAGGACCTGTTCGAGCCGCTGATGGGCGAGCTGCAGGCGTGGTAGTCCGATCACGTGGCGTCGGCTTCGGGGTTGGGCGGTCGGGGCGGGGCGACGGAATAGTCGCCGGCGCCCCCCGGTTTGCCCGATGACTCGTCCTGAGAGGAACGCGCTGATGAAATCAACTGGCCTGGTATTGACGCTGATCGTTCTCGCGCTCGTCACGGTGATGCTCGTGCCCCGGCTAATGGGTGGCGGGGGTGTGGCGCCGACGCCGGCGGTGTTCGACACGGGCGTCACCCTCGATGTCGCGTTGAAGCGCTCGCAGGCTTCCGGGCGTTCTGTCTTCGCGCTGGTCACGGCGGACTGGTGCGCACCCTGCCAGTCGCTCAAGCGTGGGGCGCTCGTGGACGAGCAGGTTGTCGCGTTCGTCGAGTCATCGACCGAGCCGGTGTACCTGACGGACAAGTCCGGTCACGACGTGGAGCGTCTTGGCGTGCGCGCGTTCCCGACCTCGGTGATCATCCGCGACGGGGAGATCGTCGCGTCGCTCGAGGGGGCTGTGTCCGCGGGCCGGTACCTGGAGTGGCTCGAGACGCACGCCGCGGCGCCGCACGCCAGCGCGACGCCCTGATCCGGCCTACTCGTCCGAGAGCGGGTTGAGGAACAGGCCCGTCGCGAGCTTGGGGTAGAAGAACGTCGATTTCTGGGGCATCAGCTCGTTGGCCCGGCTGATCTCGCGCACGGCGTCGAGCGGCGTGGGGCGGACGATGACGGCCATCTGCGGGCGACCACCGCCCTCGATGGTGCTGCCGGTCTCCTCGCCGCGTCCGATCGCCAGGACCTCGTCGATCGTGTGCGGGAAGGCCCACTTGATCGGTTCACCCCCGTTGAGCTCGGGCTGGCAGATCTCCTCGACAATCGTGTGCTGGATGATCGCGACGTCGAGCTTGCGCCAGGCCTCGGGCTTGTCGGGGAAGCGGTCCTCGAGCAGGTCGGGCAGGGCGGGCCAGGCCGCGAAGCACAGGCCCGTGTTGAAGTCGTAGATCCCGAGGGTGTTGGTCTCTTCACGCACGGCGATGTGCGCGATCTGCGAATCGAACTTTTGCGGGTCGTTATCCACCGCCTCGACGTTGAGCGTGCCCGCGGCGGCTTCGATGAACTTCTCGATCGTGTAGTCCTTCATCCCGCCCAGGACGCGGTGCGTCGGGCCGATCGCCAGACCGGGGTCGCTCATGGAGACCATGACGAACATGGTCCGGCGCGCGGGGTGATCCGCGGGGACATCGCCCTGGGACTCGAGGTGGTCGAGGTAGCTGACGGCGGTGTTGTACCGGTGGTGCCCGTCGGCGATGAAGACGTCCTCGCCCTTCAGAGCGTCGCGGTAGGCGTCGATGGTTTTCTGGTCGTCGATCGCCCAGACCTCGTGCAGGACGCCGTCGCCAAGGTCGGCGCGGGTGTCGGGGGCTCTGGACTCCATGACGGCGCGGACGAGTTCGCTGGCCTTGCCCTGGTCGTCGGGGTGGAGGCCGAAGATGGGGCTGAGCTGGCAGCGTGTGGCCTTCATGAGGGCCATGCGGTCCTCCTTGGGGCCAGAGAATGTTTGCTCGTGGGGGAGGATGCCCCCGCCGCGCGAGCCATCGGCGTCGGGCCCGAGGGGGACGGTCTCGACGGTGCAGGCCATGCCGCAGCGCTGGAGGTTGCGCCCCTCGAAGGTGTAGCTCTGGCGGTAGGCGAAGATGGTGGGCGTGTCGCAGCGGGCGAGCGTGCCGTCGGAAAGCATGGATCGGTACGCGTCGGCGGCGCCCTGGTAGGCCGAGTCCGGCCCGAGCTGCTTGGCGGGGACGTGGGGCAGGTCGATGGCGACGATGTTCTTCGGGTTCTTGCCCAGGAGCTGGCCCTTGGAGGAGGCGTCGAGGACGTCGTAGGGTGGCGCGACGAGGGCGCTGACATCGGCGTTGTCCATGGCGTACCGGACCGCTCGAAACGGGAAGACCGCGGGCATCGTGCGTCCTTTCACTGATGGGGCGTCCGAGCCCCGGGAGGACATGGTATGGCCCCGGGGCGGGCGGGGCGCCGGGCGGTGAGCTGTTCTATGGTGTATGCATGAGCGATCAACACCGCCCGACGGCCCTGGTGATCCGCACCGCCGGGACGAACTGCGACCGGGAGCTGTGCCTCGCGTTCGAGCTTGCGGGCGCCCGCGTTGAGCTGGTGCACCTGGACCGACTGCTGACGGACCCGGAGCCGATCCGGCGGGCCGAGCTGATCGGGGTCCCGGGCGGGTTCTCGTACGGGGACGACATCGCGTCGGGGCGGCTGTTCGCCGTGAAACTGCGAGAGGGGCTGTACCCGGAGCTGCGCGAGGCGGCCCAGCGCGGGGCGCCGATGATCGGGGTCTGCAACGGGTTCCAGGTGATGACGCAGCTCGGGCTCTTGCCCGGGCCCGCTTCGGGTCAGCCCTGGCCCGAGATCGCCCCGCCCAGGCAGAGCGTCTCGCTCACGGAAAACTCGGGCGCGCGGTTCATCGACGACTGGGTTCCGATGACGCTCGAGCGCCCGCAGCGTTGTGTCTGGACCGCGGGCCTCGACCCGAGGATGTCGCCCGACCTGCTTCAGCTGCCCATCGCGCACGGCGAGGGGCGGTTCTTCGCCGGCCCCGAGACGCTGCGGATGCTCGAGGCCTCGGGTCACGTCGTGATGCGCTACGGCGAGAACGTGAACGGCTCGGTCGGCTCGATCGCGGGCATCTGCGACGCGACGGGGCGCCTGTTCGGGCTGATGCCCCACCCGGACAGGTACACGCG
>JAJDDI010000085.1 GCA_029260375.1 Phycisphaerales bacterium
GGCCCCTCCTTTGGAAGGAGGGGGAAAACAGCGGCGGCTCGCCGCTCATTTCTTTTTGCGGAACAGTTCCGCGAAGTTGGCGAGGAATCCGGAAATAGCGGCACCGGACCCGGCGGCCATGATAAGGATATCCTTGTCTCCGGCCTGATATCCTATGGCGCCTCCAATGAGAGCCCCCAGGCAGATGATGATGAGGTAACGCCTTCCGCCCAGCCAACCGACGAATCCACCGATGACGATTCCCAGCGCTCCGGCAACCAGCGAGGCTGTGGTGCTTTCCAGAACCACACCGATCAGAACACCGGTCATCCCCAGCAGGAACATTCCCAGATAAATGTTGTTTTTATTTTTCATGCTACGAGCATCATACTATATCCGGCGGAAATATCGTCAAAGGGGTGTGTATTCGAGGCGCAGCAATAACGAAAAAAGGCCGCCCGAGACGGACTCAGGCGGCCTTTACTAATTCAGAGATTATCAGTCAATCACAATGCCTTGAACACGGCGTCGAGGCTTTTTCCAGCGTCACCGAACAACATACGGGTGTTCTCTTTAAAGAACAGTGGGTTTTGTACGCCCGCGTAACCGGTCGCCATACCGCGTTTCAGGACGATGCTCGTATGGCCTTTCCAGCACTCCATAACCGGCATGCCGGCAATCGGACTGTTGGGGTCGGTCTGCGCCGAAGGATTGACAATATCGTTCGCTCCGATAACGATGGACACGTCGATATTGGGAAAATCATCGTTGATTTCGTCCATTTCATACACGATGTCATACGGCACACGGGCTTCCGCCAGCAGGACATTCATATGTCCCGGCATGCGCCCGGCGACGGGATGAATACCAAACCGCACGTTTATTTTCTTGGCACGGAGTGCCTTGGTGATCTCGCATACGATATGCTGGGCCTGGGCGACTGCCATGCCGTAACCCGGAATGATCATAACCTCTTTGGAATCTTTCAGCAATTGTGCCACCTCATGAGCTTCTATGGCAACGACCTCGCCCTGTTCGCCTTCCACTGCAGCGGCGGAAGAGCCTGAGGTGGTTCCAAAACCACCGGCGATAACCGACAAGAACTTACGGTTCATCGCACGGCACATGATGTAACTCAGGATGGCGCCACTACTACCGACCAACGCACCGGTCACGATGAGCAGATCATTGCTGAGCATGAATCCGGTTGCGGCGGCGGCCCAACCGGAATAACTGTTGAGCATGGAGACCACGACCGGCATATCGGCACCGCCGATCGCCATGACCATATGAATTCCGAACAGCAGAGCAATACCCGTCATGATCAACAAGGGAGTGAGTCCTCCGCCATGCCCTGCCGCAGACTGGTCGACGAACATTTTACAGATATAAATGGAAGCAACCAGCAAGCCCAGATTGAACCAATGCCTGCCTGGAACCAACATCGGGTTACCGGTAATTTTGCCGCTGAGTTTTCCAAATGCGATAATAGATCCCGAAAAAGTGACCGCACCGATAAGAATCCCCAGATAGGTCTCGATATCGTGAATGGTCAATTCAACACCGGTATGATGGGAACCGCCCAGGAAGTTGGCGAACCCGACCAGTACTGCCGCCATACCTACCAGACTGTGCAGAATGGCGACCAGCTCCGGCATTTCCGTCATTTGCACGCGCTTCGCCAGAATCAGGCCGATGGCGCCACCAATCACCAAACCACCAATCAGAATACCAATGTTGGCAGTAACACCGGCAATCGTCGCCACCAGAGCGATGAACATACCGATAATGCCGTACAAGTTTCCGCGCCTGGCGGTTTCCTGATTACTCAGTCCCCCCAGCGCCAGAATAAAAAGAATAGTTGCCCCTATATAAGAGACGGTTACGATACCTGGATTCATCTCCTCGCCTCCTATTTGCGAAACATGTCAAGCATGCGGCGCGTCACCGCGAATCCGCCTGCAATGTTAATAGCGGTGATCAGCACAGCCAGTCCGGCCAACCACATGATAATTTTTTCACCCGAACCGATTTGCAGTATGGCTCCAATGATGATGATACTGCTGATGGCGTTGGTCACGCTCATCAACGGCGTATGCAACGCCGCAGTGACGTTCCAGATCACCATGTAACCCACGAAACAGGCCAGTACAAACACCGTGAAATGCGCCATGAACGATGCCGGAGCAACAGCCCCCAACCCGAACAACACCAGACCTCCAATACCCAGCGAGAGGGTCGGTCCTACCCAAGAGGGCTTCTCTTCTTCAACAACCACCGGTGCCGGTTCCTCCGCAGGTTTGGGAGGTGCAGCCGACAACTTGGGTGCCGGCGGCGGCCAGGTGATCTCACCGTTCTTGACCACGGTCGCGCCGCGAACCACTTCATCTTCAAAGTTGACCACCACGTTGCCGTCTTTCTCCGGACACATGTCCGTCAACAGATGGCGCAAATTGGTGCCATACAACTGACTGGACTGCGTCGCCAAACGGCTGGGCAGGTCGGTGTAACCGATAATGGAAACGCCGTGAACCTTCACCACCTTACCCGCTTCGCTCAATTTACAGTTTCCACCCTGCTCTGCGGCGAGGTCGACGATCACGCTGCCGTCCTTCATGGACTTGACCATATCTTCCAGAATCAATTCCGGGGC
>JAJDDI010000086.1 GCA_029260375.1 Phycisphaerales bacterium
GCCCTACACCAAGGAGCAGGCGGAGGCCGACGGGCTCAAGTTCACCGACAACATCGCCTTCGAGAACAAGGTGGTCGGCGGCTCGATCCCAAAGGAGTTCATCCCGTCGGTCGAGGCCGGTGTCCGCAACACCGCCAAGAGCGGCGTCAGCGCGGGCTACCCGCTGATCAACGTCAAGGTCTCGCTCGTGGACGGCAAGAGCCACGACGTGGACTCGAGCCAGGTGGCGTTCGAGCAGGCCGGTCGCCTGGCGCTGCGTGAGGGCGTGAACAGGGCGGGCAGTGTGCTGCTTGAGCCGATCATGAAGGTCGTGATCACCACGCCCGAGGACTATCTGGGCAACGTGACGGGCGACCTGTCGAGCCGTCGCGGCATGATCATGGACACCGAGGACCGGGGCATGATCAAGCTCATCACGGCCGAGGTGCCCCTGAGCGAGATGTTCGGGTACACCACCATCCTGCGTGGCCTCTCGCAGGGACGCGCGTCGAACGTCATGGAGTTCGAGGCGTACCGCCCGATGCCCGCCAACCTGCAGAAGGAGGTCATCGAGGCCGGCGCCTGAGTCGCCCGCCCGAGACCCCCGAGACGCTGATCACCACCGCCCGCGCCCGGCCTCCCCCGGGCGCGGGCGTTTCGTTTGATGGGCGCAGGAGATGCGCTGCTGGCGTCCGATACCTCGCCCAAGGGGCCCGGGACCCGGGGTGTCGCCGGGACGCTGGACGGGGGCGAAAGTCGGCTTCGCGGCGGGCCGACGAGGGTGGAGCGGGAACCGCTGAGCGGGTATGCGCGGCGCTACGATCCCGCCCACTGGACCTCGGAGACGATCGATGCCCGGCAAGTACCAGACCGTCCTGCTCTTCGGCGCCCCGGGCGCCGGCAAGGGAACCCAGGGCAAGATCCTCGGGCAGATCCCGGGCTTCTATCACCTGTCCATCGGCGACGTTTTCCGCAACCTGGACATCCACTCGGACCTGGGCCGCGTCTTCTACGAGTATTCGTCCAAGGGCGAGCTGGTGCCCGACGACGTGACGGTCAAGATGTGGGCCGAGAACCTGCACGCCCAGACCGTGCTGAGCATCTACAAGCCGCACGACGACCTGCTGGTGCTCGACGGCATCCCTAGGACGGTACGTCAGGCGGAGCTCATTCGAGAGCACGTTTCGGTGCTCTCGATCGTGCACCTGGTCTGCCGGGACAAGGACGCGATGGTCAAGCGTCTGCGCCGGCGCGCCCTGAAAGAGAACCGGGCCGACGACGCGCGGGAGGAGGTCATCCTCAACCGCTGGAAGGTCTACGAAGAGGAGACGGCGCCGGTGCTCGAGCAGTACCCGCCGGAGATCATCCAGGAAGTAGACGCGATGGGATCGCCCGCGAGCGTGCTCCAGCACGTGCTGGAGATGGTCGTGCCGGTCCAGGAGACCCACTTCTCCAACGTGCTGGGCGCCTGAGGCCCCCTGGCGGGCGCCACCGGCGGCCCCGCAGGCGGTAGACTCCGCCCATGCGACAGAAACCCGCCTTCACACTGATCGAACTGCTCGTGGTGATCGCGATCATCGCGCTGCTGATCGGGATCCTGCTGCCCGCGCTGGGCAGCGCCAGAGAGTCGGCCAGGGTCACGACCTGCGGCGCCCGGCTGCAGCAGCTCGGTGTCGGGCTCAACCTCTACCTCAACGACTACGACCGGACGCTGCCGCAGGTCAGCGCGATCGGATTCGACGGGAACCCGACCATCGTCGGCGCGCTGTTCGGCGGGAAGAAGGGCCTGCTCCCGTTCCTGGGGATCAACGAGTACGGCGCCGAGCGCCGCCCGCTGAACTCGTACGTCTTCGAGGGCGTCCCGCTGCCAGACGTGACCACCGCCCCGCCGCCCAACGAGGGCGGGCCCGTGTTCGAGATGGAGGCGTTCCGCTCGCCGATGGACCGGGGCGCCGGCAACACCGGGCTGCCCGCGTTCCTTGGCCCGGCCCAGACCGACTCGATGTACGACCTGATCGGCTCGAGCTACACGCTCAACGACCACGCGCCCGACCGCGACCCCAACGGGGACGCCTACCCGACGCTGATCCCCGAGGGGTCCGCGTCGCGTCCGGGCGGGAAGATGCCGTTCGTGGTCACGCCGACCAAGACTTGGGTCATCGGCACACACCCGATCTACAACTACGACTCGCTGTCGGACTCGGAGATGCGCTGGTTCAAGGGCGACGACATCAGGACGAACCTGCTATTCCTGGACTCGCACGTCGAGATGTCGCTGCGGGTGCCTCCCCCGCTCGACGGGGAAGACCCGCCCGCGACGACGGACGACTACACATGTCTGCCGAGCCCGAGATGGCTTGAGCAGTACGGGGTCGTTGGGCCCTAAATCATGGCGTCGGTGTGACGGACGTGGGCGCCCCGCGCTGGACGGTGCGGGTGACGTCGAGGTCGATCATCTGCGCCGCGAACGGGGCGTTGCGGGGCGTCTGGCGCCAGCCGTAGAACGCGGGCGAGTTGTACGAGCGGACGTCGATGGGCGGGATGAAGTGGAACGCGAACGGTGCGATCTCGTGCAGCTCGTCGTGGATGCCGAAGTACTCCCACGGGCGGTCCAGGGCGCGCATGCGGCTGCTGCTCGAGCGGAGCTGGGCGATATCCACCGGGACCCAGGTCACGATCTGGTTGGCCTCGTCGTACAGGCAGAACTCGACCCACGAGCGGACCTCGCGGCTGCGCCGCTCGGGGTCGTCGTCGATGCCGATGACCGTCCTGGCCGGCAGTCCGGCGGCGCGGTAGACCGCCGCGAGCAGGCAGGTCATGTCGTGCGAGCTGCCCCGCCGGAAGATCGACGTGTTCTCGGCGCCCTGGAGCTCCACGCCCTCAACGGCGAACCCGCCGGCGAGGGAGTACGCGCGGTTGACGCCGTCCCCCTGAAGCTGGACGAGTTCTTGCACCTGACCGGCGAGCCACTTGGCCAGCAGCACGGGCGAGATCGACTTCGGGTCCTTGCCCTGGGTCCACTGCGACACAAGCGCCGCGACGCTTGGTCCCGGGGCGCCCTGCGGGTTGACGTACTGCTGCGGGCCAAAGGTCGATTGAGCCTCGTCGGGCCACGGGCCAGTGGGCCAAGGAACTCGGATGGCTTCGAGCTCGTTGAAAACCGTGTCCCACGAGGTGGTCTGGTGGGTGTGGAGCAGGCGGACGGTCCGCGCGTCGCCGCCATCGGTGTCGAATCGGGCGTAGACCGCGTTGGAGTGGTACGGCCCGATGAGCTCGGTCCGCGTGTCCACCGGGGTCTGCTCGACGTAGAGCGTGCTGTCGATGGATCCCTCACGCCACAGGCTCGAGGCGCTCGACTGCACGACCGGGAAGACCATCGTCATCGCGTCGAACCGGAACCGGTCGTTGAACGAGTAGTTCGTCGCGTAGTTCACGCCCGCGTCGGCCTGGAGCGTGATCTGGACCCGGACCGTCCACTCCCTCCGGCGCACCAGCTTCATGTACGGGTTGGGCTTGGTGATGTCCGACACGGGCAGGGCCTGTGCCGGTGGTTGGGCGGGCGTCTGGGGCGGGGCGGGGGGGGGCGATGCGGGCTGGGCAAGGGCGGCGCCTGAAGTCGAAGCGAGAACAAGCACAGCGAGCGATCGACGCAGGTGGGTGGCGGGCATGGTGGGCTCCGGGGCGCCGGCGATTGGTGTCGCGCGCCTGGGCGGTACGCCCGGGTGGGGCCCGGGTCCTTCCTGGGGGTACGCCGCCCACGCCGGGTGGATCCTGACAGACGCCCCTGGGTCGCCCCCGACCATACCATGCCTTGTCGGGCGGTGTCACGCCCGCAACGGAGGTTTCACGTGACGAGCAGCTCCAGCCAGACCAGGGTCGAGAAGGATTCCATGGGCGAGATGGGGGTCCCGTCGGACGTCCTGTACGGCGCCTCAACCCAGCGGGCGGTGCTCAACTTCCCCGTCTCCGGGCGGCGCGTGCACGACGATGTCATCCGAGCGTTCGCCATGCTCAAGGGCAGCGCCGCGTCGGTCAACGCGGGCCTGGGAAAGCTCGATCAGGACCGGGCCGACGCGGTCATGGGCGCCTGCCGCCAGATCCTGCAAGGGCTGAACGACCGCGGCGGCCTCGGGCGCCACTTCCCGATCGACATCTTTCAGACCGGCTCGGGCACGAGCACGAACATGAACGTCAACGAGGTCGTCGCGAACCTGGTGTGCCTGGCACGGGGCGCCGACATCGGTTCGAGCAAGGACAAGGCGTATCTCGAGGCGGGCGGGGTCCACCCCAACGACCACGTCAACATGGGCCAGTCGTCCAACGACACGTTCCCAACGGCCATGCACGTGGCCGCGGCGCTGGCGATCAAGAACGACCTGCTGCCCGCGATCGACCGGATGGCGAAAGACCTGGAGGGCAAGGCCCAGGCGTGGGACCACATCGTCAAGATCGGTCGCACGCACATCCAGGACGCCACGCCCATCCGCCTGGGACAGGAGTTTTCGGGGTACGCGGCCCAGATGCGCCACAGCGAGGAACGCCTGCACCGGGCCCTGCACGCGCTGGGCGAGCTGGCGCTGGGCGGCACGGCCGTGGGCACGGGCATCAACACCCACCCGGAGTTCGGGGCGCGCGTCGCCGCGGAGCTGACCGAGGAGACGGGGATCCACTTCCGTGAGGCGGCCAACCACTTCGAGGCCCAGCACGCCAAGGACGCCGTCGTCGAAGCGAGCGGCCACCTCAAGACCATCGCGGTGAGCCTGTCCAAGATCGCGGGTGACATCCGCCTGATGGGCAGCGGCCCGCGCTGCGGCATCGGGGAGCTCCGGCTCCCCAGCGTCCAGCCCGGGTCGAGCATCATGCCCGGGAAGGTCAACCCGGTGATCTGCGAGTCGATGGTGATGGTCTGCTGCCAGGTGATCGGCAACGACGCGGCGGTCACGACGGGCGGGCTCGGGGGCGTGGGGTCGATCCTGGACCTGAACGTGGCGATGCCGATGATGGCCGCCAACCTGCTCGACTCGATCCACCTGCTCGCGGGCGCCAGCCGCATGATGTGCGACAGCCTCCTCGCGGGGCTTGAGCCCGACGAGGAGCGGTGCAGGAGCCTGATCGAGGGGTCGCTGGCGATGTGCACGTCGCTGGTGCCGGCGATCGGGTACGACCGATCGGCCGCGCTGGCGTACCAGGCGTTCCGGGAAGGGAAGACGGTCCGGGAGGTCGCCCTGGAAGAGCAAGTGCTTTCCCCCGAGGAACTCGACCGGCTGCTGGATCCGAGGTCGATGACCGAGCCCGAGGCATAGCTTGCCTCAGAGAATCCACGTGTCCGGACTGTTAATTTGGCAAGGATCGTGGGCGCGTGGAACCGGGAGCCCTCGGGTTTCGGTATAGTGGTGGCAGGCGAAAGCCCAAAATCCCGATGAAATCGCTCTGAGGATCCTGCAACGGGTCCGCCGCGAGAAATCGCGGTTAGCGGGCAACTCTCGACAGCGGCCCCTAGTGGCTGCTAGAGTAGAAGGGATTCTCCGCGGCACACAACGGCTTGTGACGCGGAACCAGCCAACAGATTCGGCGAATGTGCGTCTGGAACCTGTGCGGGCAAATGGAAACTCGTGATTGACATCCGTGGGGCGCTCGAAAGGAATGGCAGCGATGATGGGAACGAATCGAACACTGGCAATCGCTGGTCTCGCCATTGCCGGGCTCGCGGGCCAGGCCACCGCCCAGTTCAAGTACACGAGCGATGTGCCTCACCCGCCCATGCGCGCCGGGGTCGGAGCCCCGCAGTTTTATGACCCGGACCTTGGCAAGTGGTGGTCGTGCACCGCGCATTTCGAGACGAATCAACGCTCAAACATTGACCAGCTCTTTCCGAAGTGGAACATCTCACAACCCAGTGACGATTGTTTCCCCAACGCCACCGTCATCGTGCCCTGGCGGGTTGTGACCGACGCGTGGTTTGAGCTGGATGCTGAAGGCAACGCGATCGACCCGGACTACCTTCCCCCAATGGAGGATATGGACGGGAACGAGGAAGATCTCTGCATGCGTATGGACCTCACAGAGATCCTGCTTGAATCCATGGCCGTGGATGTTGACGAGAACTTCCCGGTCATTGCTGAGGCGATGGAGGTGCTCGAGCGCCTGTGTGACGTGACGTTCGTGCAGCGTACTCCGACTGGCCCGGTTGCTGAAGCGTGCTACCCGTCCGGGCAGCCGTGGATTCGGATCCAGCAGTCCACCGATGAGTGCCCGGCTCTTGCGGCCTCCCTTACCGGGAACAAGTCCGCGGTGGGCATGGTCGGCGCGGATGTGCAGATTCTGACGATGGAGGACTGGTCGGTCTCGGTCTTGATACATGAACTCATGCACGCGTTGGGCTTCCTCCACGAGCAGAACCGATTCGATCGCAACACCTACGTGACGATTTTCGAGGATAACATCGACCCTTCGGCCCTGAGTCAGTTCCAGATTGCGCCTGATGCGAGTGGCGACTTTGGCGAGTATGACCTCGAATCAATCATGCACTACGGACGGTTCGCCTTCAGCTTCAACGGCGCCCCGACGATCGATGTGAATCCGCCTTTCGACGAGATGGGTGAGGACCCCGGGTACGAGACGACGATCGGCAGCTTCGCGCGTCCGAGCGTTGGAGACCGGCTCGGGCTGGAGTCTGTGTACGGCCGCTCTCGGTTCAACACGTGCGACATCGCCGACCTCAACGATGACAACCGGGTCAACATCACGGATCTGCTGCTCTTCATCGCGGCCTGGTCCGAGGGTGACACGTCGATCGCGGACCTGGATCTCGACGGCGATGTCGATGACAGTGACCTCTTGCGTTACTTCAGCATCTTCTCCGACGCGGATAACTGCGACCCCATTATTCCTCCGATCTACGACGTCCGGAACACCACAGTTGGACGACCGATCTGACCCGCGCGCACGCGGCAGATATACGACAGATACCACCGGTACACTTGAACGTGGGCAGTGAAAGGGTTTGGACTATGGCATTGAAGACCGCCTACTTGATGGCAGGGGTCGCGCTCGTCGGGGGTGGTGCAATATGCGCCGATGGGCGGGAGCCCGCGACCAACGGGCGTGCGAGCACCGCTGTTGTTCAGGAGATTGACCAGGCGGTGTGGGCCTCGCTCCGGGCGCAGCTGGCCGAGTCTTTCGCGACAAAGCAAGGCCAGGTTCACCTTGAGGACGCGATCCGAGAGAAGATCGAGTTCCTGAGCCCCACCGCTCAGCGGTGGGTCATCCAGGCGACCAAGGGGACGCTCGGGCAGTTCTCGATGGAACTCGAGGTGGGCGGGAGTCAGTTTCTGATCACGCCGTCCCATGGGGTCTGCACGGCAACGCTCCCTGAATCCGACAGCCGCGCGTTCGTGACCACGCGAGTGTGGCCGGACGGTGATGTGTTCTATCGCTTCTCAGACGAAATCGTGGACCTGTTCGAGGACCCGCCGGACGAGCCGGATGTCGATGAAACCAACGCCCTCCAGTCCATCCCGAACACCATCGCCGCGATGCTCGTGATCGAAGCGCAGACCTCGATCCGCTTTATCGGGTACGACCCCACCGTGCATGGCGACGGGTTCGTTATGATCGAGTCCAACGGCCCTATGAACGGCTGCTTCAACGCGGCAACCGTCGGGTTCACGGGCGGCGAGAACTTCTTTAGCGTCTGCAACTGGAGCTCGATCGGAACTATTGTGCACGAGCTTGGGCACTCGATCGGCCTGTTCCACGAGCACCAGCGCCCCAACCGCGACAACTTCGTCGAGATCAAGGAGCAGAACATCGCTCCCGCCGAGGGCTTTCCATTCACAGGAGGTGGGGCGAGCCAGTTTGAGAAGCTGCTGTTCACCGGCGCCATGCTGGGGCCGTATGATTATATGTCGGTGATGCACTACCCAGCGGACGCGTTCTCAATCCTTGACGAACTGCCCACGATCTGCGTGCTCCCGCCGAACGAGGCGCTGCAGGATGTCATCGGGACCGGGAGCTTCTTCAGTGATCGTGATATCGCCGCGATCCAGGCGCTCAACGGCAACGATGACATCTGGACCTGGGACCCGACTTCGCTCTGCCCCACCGACGTTGACAACAACCATATTGTGGACGTCACCGACATTCTGCTCTTCCTCGGCCTGCTGAACACGCAGAACATCTTTGCTGACCTGAACTCCGACGGGCGGTGGGACTTCTTTGACGTGACGACATTCATGTCTCGATGGGTGCCTGGGTACTGTGACCCCACCGACCCGATCAACCCGTTCGGCCGCCCGACCGTGCGTCCGGGCTGATACCCGCGGGCCGATCGTGTTCTCCGCGTGAGCGGTACACAGCCATGGCCTACGCCAATATTCGACTCCCCCTCGGGCAGCTCCTCAGGAGCTGCCCGTTTCTTTGCGCGGGCGTCCGGCGGAGGGCGCACGCAAAGGGACCGGCGCAAACGCCGATCCCTGCCGCTTCACGCCGTTTATCGCAAACCAAACCAATGGGCGCAACAGGACTCGAACCTGTGACCTCTGCCATGTGACGGCAGCGCTCTAGCCAACTGAGCTATGCGCCCGAGGCCCCTATTATCACGCTTGAGTGGGAGGCTGTCCACCCGGGACGGTGGAATGGGCGTCAGGGCGTGCTCAGCGCCAGCTCGACGCGCCGCCCGCCCGTGTGGCGGATGACCAGCGTCCGGCTCTGCTGGTCCACTGCGTCCAGGGTCCAATCCGGGGCGACGCGGGCGCCGACCACGCAGATGCGCGAGTTGATCACCGCGATGGCTCCGCCGCGCCTGGACATGACCGCAGAGATCCGGAGATCGGGGACTCCGGGCTCTGGCTGTGCGAGCTGCTCGGCAGACCTCACGGCGGGCATCGGCGGCGTGTCCGAGCTGGTCCCTAGAGCCTCGGGCTCGGGGAACGGGTTGCCACTGATCCCGGTCTCGAACAGCCGCTTCGCGTACTCCGCGGCGGCTCCCAGAAGACCCGCGGGCTCGTCGTCAGAGACACGAGCACTCGGGAGCACCGGGATCTCGTACGCCTTGACCGGTGTCGCCGCGATCGACTGCTGGGGCCCCGCGTAGCGGATCAGCACGACCGCGAGGACCGGGGCTGCGATGGCGCCGTAACGCATGATCTGAGCCTGACGTTTGATGGAGTCGCTCATGGGGTGGCCCCCTCGGGCGTCTTGAACGCCGCGAGCCCCCCCGACGCCTGGAAATGGGTCGTCTTCACCGATGCCCGGATCTGGGTGTTTCCGGCTGAAGCCTGCGCCGGGGTAATCCGCAGCGAATCGATCCGGGCCATGCCCAACTCGTGCTGGATCGCGCGAACGAATCGGGCGACGCCCTCGTAAGGCCCGACCAGTTCGATGCTGTACCCGATCTCGTTGAAGGTCGGCGCGTCGGGCTTCTCGCCGGATACGACGCCCCTCGCCCCCCCACGGCTCGGTTCCATTCGCTCGACAACCACGCCGTACCGGTGAGCGATCGTGTCGATCTGCTCGTACAGGACGGACGCGTCGGCCGAAACCCCCCACAGACGAGAGAGGACGTTGGCCCGGGTGGTCAGAGTCTCAATGGCACTCTCGGGCGCTCGTTCGTTCGCCTCGATCTGACTCAGCCCCGAGCTGATCTCGGCCTGGGCGGCCACGAGCGTTGCGCGTTGCTGCATGAGCCTGTCGCGCATCGGGCGGACCACGAAGTACCAGGCGGCGCTCGCGACCGCCGAGATGACCGCCAGGCGAACGACATAGTTGCGGGCCGTGGAGTTGCTCATGGGGAGGCCTCCGCACGCACATCATCGCCCATGCTCGTCAGCGCTCTGGGCGCGAACATGTGCGGAAGAAGACGGACCGCAAACCGTTTAGCGGTCATGTCCCCCCGCTCCATCAGGCTCGTCGATCCGAGCTGAACCTCGTCGAACAGCGGCGACGCGCGCAGACTGTCGATCAGCTCGCTGAGCCCGTTCCCCGCGTCGCTGCCCATCATGGCGAACCCCTCGATGGTGATCAGGGCCGCGCCCTCCTCGCGGAAACAGCGGATCTCTTCGAACTGAACCCCGTCGGAGCTCAATGCCGCCAGCTCGGCCATGACGGCGAACCAGTCCGGACGATTCCCGAGACGGTCCATCGTCATCGTCGAGGCGATCTCGAATGACGCCGACATCGCGGTCGCCAGCTCGCTCTGGGTGCGGTGGTCTCGCACACGGATCAGTTCGGGCTCGCTGGCCCTGAGCGTCCGAATGGCCTCGAGCCGCTGTGAGTAGAGGTACCCGCCCTCCGCGGTGAGTGCGAGCGCGGCGCATAGCACGCCGGTGCGCACACCCCCGGAGACGAGGCGGGTCGCGCTCTGCTCCGACACGATGCGAGGAATCAGGCGGAGATCCGACGCATCGTCCTGGATGTAGTCGTGCTCCAGGCTCAGCGCCGAGCAGACCGAGTCGGGATCAAACCCGGCCCATGTCGGGTCCACGCGCACGTCGTTGTCGATCGATTGGCTCAGGGGCTCGATGAAGCCGTTGATGGCGGCGCCCGGCCCGATGAGGCGCAACGCCCGCCCCTGCGGGCTGACCTGCGGGACGCCGAAGCGAATGGTCTGCTTGATCTCGATACAGTACCGCTGAAGCACCGGCTGGAGAAGCGGCATCACCCGCCTGCTCAGCTGGGCGCCCGGTGTTGCGCCTTTGCTGGTTGGCAGCCCCACCGCGAAGAGTCGCTCTCGCGCATCGGCGTGGTTGGCGCAGGTCTCGGCGTCCCCGCCCTCTTCAACGTCCTGCCGCAGGCCGCGGGCAAACGCCTCGACGAGCAGCGAGAACCCGAAGTCGATGCTGCGGATGGATTCGAGCGTGCCCGAACCGCCGCTGGCGATCACGGTGGTCCGCTCGCCGAGATAGCAGGTGACCGCGCCGTCGTTCTCTCGCGACGTCACGTCCTTGATGACCGATCTCAGCGCGATCGCGCGGGTGGGGACAAGCGCGTCAAACCGGCACTCGCAGCGGGAGAGCCATGCGAAGACGGCCTGGGCGTTTAGGTCGCGATCCGCTGCGACGAGCACGTTCGCCCCGTTCTCGTGGCCGAGGCGTGTCGCGCTGGAGATGTACTCGACACGAGAGTTCGAGATGTTCTCGACAACCTCGAGGCGGGCCGCGTCGATCCCCGCATCACCCGGGCCCGGCGCGACCTTCACATCAGAGACCGATCCGGGGCTCGTGTAGAGCACGCTGGTCTTCACGTTCTTCGGGGCGCCGAGCGCTCGCACCAGCGAGGTCAGCGTGACGTCGTACGGCGAGAGCCCCTCGCTCCAGGCCTCTTCCCACACCGCGGGGCTCAGCTTGGCCCGCTTGGTCGCCCGGACGCGCTTGCCGACCACCAGCGCCGCATCGATCTGCGACGGCGCAAGGCTGAGAATCAGTCGAGGCTGTCCGAAACGCATGGCGAGAGCCCCCGCGAACTGGGCGTACAAATGCCCGTTGACGCCGCAGATATCGGCCCGATCGGGGGCACACTTTGGGCCCAGCCCGAACGTCCGACCGGTTATCAGGCGCTACCGGATCTCGAGGTTGATGCGCCGACGCGCCAGTCCCGCCCGTCCCTCGATCACGGCGGTCCCAGCCCCGCTCGGGGGGGTCTGGACGAACTCGATCACCTCGGAGCCAAGGTCGAACTCGGTCCCGGACGCCGGGAGCGGGTCACCCGCGGCGACCGAGCGGAAGACGATCACCGCCCCACTCTCCGCGGCGTAGAACGCGCGGGCCGTCTCCACCCGCAGCGCGGAGGCCTGCGTGTCGCCCTGCCCCCCCACAACCGCGGCGATCACCACGAAGCTGATCAGCGCAAGCACGAACACCAGCACCGCGATCGCGATGCCTCGCCTCGATCGTGGGCGACGTATCGGTGATGAAGACGAGCGTGCCACGGTCAGTCTCCAATCCTCGCCCGCGCGAACGCGGAGCCGGTCAGGGTGATGTCGCCCGACGTCAGTGTGATGTTGAATCGCTGGGTCGTTGCGGGCGCCGCGATCGTATCGGACACGCCGTCACCCCCGATGTAGTCGATGCGGAAGAGCGTCACGTCACGGCAGAGCGGTGAGTCCGGCTGCCCCGACTCAAGGAACAAGAGGTCGGATCCCGAGAGGCTCAGCCCTCGTCCGTCCCCGAAGACGATGCGGTCGCTGGTCGCCGCGGCGATATCCAGACCGCCGACCGGGTCCGTCCCGGACGCCTCGCGCAGGAGCCGGATGCACCGCTCGAGCGCGAAAGCGATTCGTTCGGTGTCATGGCGAGTGTTCGTGGCCGACGCGTACCCGTCCGCCGCGGAGGCGATCACGGGGAGCACCGCGACCGAGATCACCGACATGATCAGGATCGAAGCCACCAGCTCGAGCAGGGTCAACCCGCGAGCGTTCCGCCTGTCCGACCGGGGCGGGCTCATGGTCCCATCTCCGCAACGATGGCCGAGATCGGCATGTCAATATCACCGGCGCTCGCGGAGGGATAGGTCACCGTCACGGTGATCCGTCGGTACACGTCGAACCGCTTGTCGCCCGATACGGCTCCGTCCGCCTGGGCCAGCGCCCCGATGGTCACGCTGTACGTGAGCCCCAGCGCGCTGTACGTATCGGTCACCCCCGCGATCCGGGGGACCAGGCCGTTCCCCGGCGTGTTCAGGTACGCGTCGGCATCCCCCAGCGCCCCGAACCCGAGCCCCAGCGAAGAGCTGTGCACGTCCGCCAGAATCTGCTCGAGCACACTCGTTCCCAGCAGCGCCGCCCGCGTCGCGTTGATCGCGTCCGCCCGGGTGGAGGCCGCGGAATCGAGGAGTTGGAGCGAGGGCGGCACGGAGATCGCCAGGACCATGATCACCACCACGGCCTCGATCAGACTGAACCCTCTGTCGCGTGTCTTCAAGCGCATGTCTACTCCACCAGGCCCGTGCCCATGCGAACGGTGACCGTCCTTGAGCCGCTGAGCTCGATGACCGCGTCCTGCGAGAACGGGCCGACGAGCGTTCCGCCCGCGTCGCGCAGCTGCGGAATGCCGTCGAACCGGAACCAGACCGTGCCCGAGGCGGTGGACCCGTCCCCGTGAATGATGCTGACAAGCTCGACGCCCGAGTAGAGGTCCGAGAGAAGGACGGGCCGCTCGGGCTGCCCCAGGGCGTCGGCCGCGGCCTCCGGCGCCCCGCCGCTGCTCGTGATCGCCACAACCTGGGCGCTCCCGCTGGCAAGGTCGAACGCGACACCGCCCGGCCTGCCCGAAGCCATCGCCAGCGCGCGGGCATGGGTCAGCAGACGCACCACCTCGTCCGTCGCGGCGCCGCGCCGGGCCTCATCCAGGTTCCCGAGCGCCGGCACAACCGTCGCCGCGATGATCGACATCAGGATCACGACGATCATCGCCTCGACGAGCGTGAAGGCTCGGCTTCGGGATGTGCGGGAGGCGCTCACTCGGGTTTGCTCCTCACAGCTCGTTGGCCGTCGCCAGCCCACCGGCGCCATCGCTGGCCGTGGTCACGTCAGTCGAGTTGGCGTAGAACACGGCCGCCGGGGGTGTGGCAGTGTTGTCCACGTAGTAGTTCCAGCCGTACGTGGTCGGGTTGATCACCGTCCGTGACGACGCCTGCGACGAGTTGACCGACTGAATCCCCGCGATACCCGTGAACGGGTTGGCGGGCATGTCAAACTTGAGAACCACACCGTCGGTGGTGAGCTGGACGAGAGTGGGGTAGGGGTCAGAACCGTTGATGACGGCCGTCGATCGGTAGCTGGCGATGGACGACCTTGCGCCCGCGAGCGTGCTCTGGGCGGAGGTGGTCCGCGCCTCGTCGGTAACGCCCACAAACTGTGGGACCGCGATTGCCGCGAGGATGCCGATCACGATCACGACCGCCAGGACCTCGAGCAGGGTAAACGCGCGGGACCGGATATTACCTACAGAACACATCGTCGGGCCCTTTCGGTCAGTGGCTGATCTTGACCATCTGCCACATGGGCAGGAAGACGGACAACGCCACGAGCAGCACGATGCCCGCCATGGCGATCGTCATCATGGGCTCGATCAGCGAGTTGATGTTCTTGGACAGGTGATCGGCCTCGCGGTCGTAGTGGCGAGCGATGACGGAGCTGGCTTTCGCGACTTCCTTGGAGTCCTTCCCCGCGCCGAGCATGCGTGTGGCAAAGCCGGGGAGGTACCGTGAGCCCTGGATAACGTCTGCGAGCATCTCGCCGCTGCGCAAGCGGTCCGACATGGCATCGCACTCGCGGATGAACAGCGGCCGCCCGGTCGCACGCCCCCCGATCTCCACCGCCTCCATCAGGTCAAGACCCGAGCCCATGCAGATGCTCAGCACGCGCGTGAATCGGGCGGATGTCGTCGCGACAACAATCCTCCCGATGTGCGGGATGCGGAGCAGCGCGCGCTCGAAAAACTCACGACCCCGTGGCGTCCGCCAGGACGCGACCAGACCCACGATGATCCCCGCCAGCAGCGCGGCGTACCCCCACCACGCGGACTTCACCGAGTCCCCGATCGCCTGCACGACCCTGGTCGTGAGCGGCAGTTCGACCCCGTTGGCCTCGAAAATCGCGCCGAACCGGGGCACCACGAAGATGATGATCACACCCAGCGCCAGTGTAACAAACGTCATCACGATCACCGGGTAGGTCAGGGCCCGCCTGAGCTGCTGCCCGCTCTCGATCTGCTTCTCGAGCATGTCGGCCAGGTGCATGGTGACCTCGCCCAGGTTGCCCGTCTTCTCGGCGGCACGCATCGTCTCGATGTACACCTCCCCGAACACGTCCTTGTACTTGGTCAACGCGTCGGTGATCCGTGAGCCCGCCTCGATCATCGAGGCCAGGTCGCGGACCATCTCGCGCTGGCGTGGGCGGTTTTCATGCTCGGCGATGCTCTGCAGCCCCCGCCCGAGTGGGATCTTGGCCTCGACGAGCACGCTCAGCTCTCGGGTGAACGCGGCGACGTCCTCGAGCTTGATGGCTTCCCGCGAGAACGGGCCCCGCGAAGCCCCCACGCTCGTGATCCGCGTCGGCGTCAACCCCTGCGACGCCAGCTCACGGTAAGCGATCTGCTCGCTCGACGCGCTAATCTTCCCGGCGCGTTTCGAACCCCCCGCGTCGAGGGCGGTGTACTTGAACTGCGAGCTGCTCATGCGGCCACCTTCGGCGTGCTTCGGAGCGCGTGGTCGAGCGAGGCGTTGAGCTTGGCCAGCTCGGTGATCCCCGTCAGACCGAGGCGAGCCTTGCCGATCCCGTCGTCGAGCATCGTGCGCATCCCCGCGGCGCGGGCGCACGCCGCCAGCTCGTTGGATGTCGCGTCGCTCTCGATGAGCTGCTGGACTTGCGTCGTCACCCGGAGCATCTCGTACACCCCGAGGCGACCGTGGTAGCCGGTGTTCATGCAGCGTGAGCAGCCGTGCCCGCTGACAAACCCGTCACCCTGTGCTTCCGTGAGGCCCACGGCGCTCAGCTCGGCGTGGCTCGGGATCACGCTCTGGGCACAGCTCTCGCAGACCCGGCGGACCAGGCGCTGGGCGATCACCCCCAGCAGCGCGTTGTTGATCGCGAACGGTGGCAACTCAAAGTCGCGCAGGCGCGCGATCGAGCCCACGGCGTCGTTGGTGTGCAGCGTTGAGAGCACCAGGTGTCCCGTCAGCGCCGCCTGGACACCGATCTTGGCCGTCTCCTCGTCGCGGATCTCGCCGACGAGCACCACGTCTGGATCCTGACGGAGGATCGATCGAAGCGCCGTCGCGAACGTCAGCCCGATCTCGTGGTTTGCCTGGATCTGGCGGATCATGGGGAGCCGGATCTCGACCGGGTCCTCGATGGTCATGATGTTGCGCACGGGCGAGTTGATGTGCGAGAGCGCCGTGTACAGCGTCGTGGTCTTGCCCGACCCCGTCGGACCCGTGACCAGGATCATCCCGTGCGGCTTGGCGACCATCTGCTCGAACTGCTCGGTCATCTCCCCCGGCATGCCCAGGTCATGGATGGAGCCGATCGCCGACGCGGGGCGGAGCAGTCTGAGCACGGCGTTCTCACCGTGGATCGTGGGCAGGAGGCTCAGACGCACATCGACGACCTCGTCGCCGTGGTTGAAGCGGAACTTGCCGTCCTGCGGGCGACGCGTCTGCGTGAGATCAAGTCGGGCCATGACCTTGAGACGCTGGACCATGCCCGCGTGGACGCTCAGGTCCGGAGCCTGCTGGGACTGCAGCACGCCGTCGATCCGGTAGCGGAGCAGCAGCGAGTGCTCGTCCGGGTTGAGATGAACATCGCTGGCGTCCGAGTCGATCGCCGCGGAGAGCACCTGGTTGACCGCAACCACGATGGGTTCCTGGCCCGTGGTCAGATCCTCGTCCTGGTGGTGATCCCGGACGATGCCCGCGGCCCGCGCCAGCGAGTACGCCCGAGCGATCAGGCCGCGAAGCTGGTCGGGATCGCAGATTACCGGTTCGATCTGCACCTTCAGGAGCTGGTTGACCTGATCGATCGCCTGCAGGTTCAGCGGGTCCTCCATCGCGACCGTCGCGATGTCACCCAGCACGAACAGCGGGAAGACGTTCAGCTTCTCTGCGACGGCCTTGGGCACCCTCAGGGCGTTCTGGAAGTCCACCTCGAACATGTCAAGGTCCACAAACGGGTACTCGCAGATCTTGGCACGCGCGATCGAGAGCTCGCGCCCCGTGATCACCTTCAGGCTGAGGAGAACCTGCGCAAGATCCTCGTCATCACGGGCGGCTTTGAGGCGTGCGCGCTCGAAGTCCTCGGGCGTGATCTGCCCGTCATCAAGCATGGATCGGATGACAAACTGCGATACGTCGTGCACGGGATCCTCTACTCCTGGTCCTGCTCGCCCTCTTCCGTCGCAACGGGCTCCCCTTCGAGGAGTCCGATCAGATCGTCGATCTTCTTGAGTGACTCCGGAGACTGGCCCGCGAACGAAGTTCCCACGAGGTAGGCCGGGCGACGATCGGTCATCACAACACGCATCACCTTGACCCGGCACGCCAGCAGCGTGTCCCCGCCCTGCCCTTCCAGGCTCATGATCTCCAGGTCCAGCACCACGCCACGCGGCACGAACAGCTGGCTCATGAACCCCACGCCGCCCGACCCGAAGTCCATCACGTCCGCGTTGACCCAGCCGTCCCGGGCGCCCGTCGCGGCGCCGAAGGTCACAACTGCCTGGTGCTCCGCGGCCACGCGCAGGCGTGCCGGCAGGGCCACCTCGTATCGGGCGTTGCGTCTGACGATCAGGCCGTTGGGACCGCTCATCTGTCAGTTCCCCAGCACCAGACCGACGACGCTCCGGCGTCCCCGGGTGCGAGTGCACTCTGGGCCGATCTCGGACGTTCAGGCCTTCCGGTTGAGGGGGCGCGGCCCGATCCTCTATTGATTGGGATTTGATCGGTGCCCCAGATACTCGTCTTGGCGCCCAGGACCCTTGCCGGGGGCGAACGGCTCCCTATACTGATGGGCTCCGTCTCGGTCGAGGGGACAGAGCTTCCGCCTGATTCACATCGGCAGAACGCGGACATCGAGACACCGCCGGGGCCCTCGCCTCGGCACAAACCAAGCGCCCTTTCGTGGATCGCGCGACCCGTCGAGGCACACGTCTCTCGCCAGGTCGATCTCGATCGCCATCTGCGGGTGTCGCTGACGACGGACGGAACACTGCTATGGCGACCACACTGGTTCAGGATCTTATCGAGGCCGGCATCCACTTCGGACAGCGGTCCAGCGGATGGAACCCTCGCATGGAGCCGTACATCTACGGCAAGCGCAACGGGATCCACATCATCGATATCAAGGAGACCGTCAAGGGTCTCCTGCTCGCGAAGAAGTTCATCACCAGAACCGTCGCCGACGGCAAGGACGTGTGCTTCGTCGGCACCAAGCGTCAGGCCAAGGGCGTCATCGAGCAGCGCGTCGGCGACGTGAAGATGCACTTCGTCACCGAGCGTTGGCTCGGCGGCACGCTCACCAACTTCCGGACCATCCGCTCTCGCCTGAAGAGGCTCGAAGAGCTCGAGGCCATCGAGGCCAACGACAACTTCCAGAGCTACTCCAAGAAAATGGAGTCTCAGCTCCGGCGCGAGATGCGCAAGATCAAGCGCAACCTCGACGGCATCCGCAACATGAGCAAGCTGCCCGGCTGCATCGTCGTCATCGACGTGCGGCGCGAGACCACGGCCCTCAAGGAGGCCCGCAAGCTGGGCATCCCCACCATCTGCCTCATCGACACCGACGCCAACCCCGAGGACGCGGATATCCCGATCCCCGGCAACGACGACTCGATGCGGTCGATCGACGTGGTGATCCGTGAGCTGTGCAAGGCCGTGTCCGACGGCAAGCAGGCACGCCAGGTCGATTCCTCGGGCGAGAGCGACGACGACCAGAGCTCGGGTGAGCCCACCCGTCGCCGGTCCAGCCGCTCACAGTTCCGGGCGAACGACTCGAACGCCGCGGCCCCGGATGTCGACGCGGTAGCCCCCGCGGTTGCTCCCGAGGCGGCCCCGGCCGAATCCTGAACCAGACCCACCGACCATACATAGGAGTGGATCGTCCCGACAAGGACCCGAGCGTGTGCAGAGGGGACCCGAGGCGATCACTGACCGACCACGAACCGACTGAACGGGAGAAGCGCCGATGGCGATCAGCGCGAAAGATGTGATGGCCCTCCGCAACCGGACCGGGCTGCCGATGATGGCGTGCAAGAAGGCCCTGACCGAGGCCGAGGGTGACGCCGAGAAGGCCGAGGAGATCCTCCGCAAGTCCCTCAAGGGCAAGATGGAGACCAAGACCGACCGCGCCGCGGGCGAGGGGCGGATCGGTATCGCTGTCACGGGCGACGGGTCCACCGCGACCATCGTTGAGCTCAAGGCCGAGACCGACTTCACCGCCAAGAACGACAAGTTCATCGACGCGACCACGAAGCTGGCCGACCTGGCCCTCAGGGCCGACGGCGCCGGCGAGATCTCCCCGACGGGCGAGATGGAGGCCATCATCGATGACCTCCGCATCACCACGGGCGAGAACATCTCCCTCGGACGGGCGCACAAGGTCGAAGGAGAGGCTGGCAAGTCCGCCTTCGGCAGCTACGTCCACCACGACGGTAAGACCGGGGTGCTCCTGCACGCCGAGGGCTCGATCAGCGACGAGACGATGCGTCAGGTCTGCATGCACATCACCGCGGCCTTCCCGCGTCCGATGGGCGTGACCGCTGACGACATCCCCAACGAGGTCGTCGAGAAGGAGCGAGCCTTCCGACTCAGCCAGGCCGAGGAGAGCGGCAAGCCCCGCGAGATCGCTGAGAAGATGGTCGAGGGTGGCATGCGGAAGTTCTACTCCGAGCTGGCACTGCTCGAGCAGCCCTTCGTCATGGACACCGCCAAGTCCGTCAAGGACGTCGTCGGCAAGGACGCGACCGTCGTTGGCTTCTACCGCTGGGAGGTCGGCGAGCAGGCCTGAGCCCGCCGCAGATCGTCCCGACCAATCGATCTATCAACGCAGCCGGGCGTAGACCCAGGCGGGCGAGGTCCCAGACCCGCCCAACCTGAGCCTCCGCCCGGCTGTTTCTTCGCCGCCGCCCGCTGATCCCACACCCCTGATTGAGCCGATCCCCGATGAGCATGGACGAGACGCCCGCTCCATCCCGACCGAGCCCCTGGCTCGCCGTGCTGATCGTCGGGCTCGCCCACACCGCCTTCCGCCTCTGGGTCACGCTCGCCCCCGGCATGACCGGCCCGGGCCTGAGCGACGAGCAGAGCTTCCACCTCCCCGTCATCCGCGTCTTCGCACAGCAGTGGCCCAACCTCGACCTGAGCGACTACCTCGCGGCCTCCACCCCGGGCTACCACATCGCCATGGTCGGTGTCTCAAGCCTCGTCGGGGGCGAGCTGGTCCCGATGCGCGTGGTCAGCGGGCTGCTCGTCACCCTGATGCTCCTCGCGCTGACCTGGTTCGCCGCCAGGCGCGTGGGCGCCCTGGGCGCCGTCTGCCTCGCGGCGCCGCTCATCACCTCGCCCTACCTCGTCGGCGCCTCGACGCTGCTGCTGCCCGAGGGCGCGGCGTGGATGCTGCTCACGCTCGTGCTGCTGCTCGCGTTGCGCCCGCGGGTGACGTGGACGACCTACGCGCTCGGCGGGCTGCTGGTCATGCTGGCCGTGCTCACGCGGCAGATCTTTCTCTGGACCGCCGGCCTGCTCTGGCTCAGCGCCTGGCTCGGTACGGATCGAAGCGACGACCGCCCGAGCACGCTGCTGCCCGCTCGCGAAACTTGGTCTCTCGCTCCGCGGAGTCTCCGAGCCGCGATCGCGGTGGCCGCCACGCTGCCCGCCTTCGCCGCGGTCGCGTACTTCTTCCGGCTCTGGGGCGGGCTGACCCCCCCGCTCTTCCGCGCCGGCGGGGGCGCCTCGATGGAACTCGCCGGGACGCACACGGGCGTGAACCCGAGCGTCGTCCTGCTCACGCTGGCGGTCATCGGACTGGCCAGCGTCTTCTTTGCTGGGTACCTGCTCGCGCCCGTGCACCGGGCGTGGACCGAGCGGCGCACGCTGTGCGTCCGAGCGTGCTCGATCGGCGCTGGCGCGGGGCTCGCGCTGGCGATCGCGCTGCCATCCTCGTTCAGCCGCGAGGACGGGCGCTACTCGGGCCTGTGGAACGTGATCGCCAAGCTGCCCACGCTTGCCGACCGGAGCCCGGTGATGCTGGCGCTCGCGCCACTGGGCGGGCTCACGCTCGCGCTGATCTGGCTGTGCCTGCCCCGCCGGTCCGGGTGGGTGCTCGTCGGATCGGTCGCGGGCTTTGCGATCGCCCAGTCCGCCAACCACCAGGCGTGGCAGCGGTACGTCGAGCCGATGGCGCTGCTCGCGCTCCTTCTCGGGGCGGCGCTCGCACAGTCGGGCGAGTCCCGTCGAATACCACGCTGGGCGCACGCGGGTCCCCTGCTGCTCGCGGGGCTTCTCCTGCTGATCACCCTGCCCCGGATCGGCGCCTGAGCCTCGCGGTACACTCCCCCGACACCACGGGGAGCCGGACGAATGGGCATCAAAGCTGGACCGGGCGAGATCTACACCGTGCGGCGCAAGATCCTCAAGATCTTCGGCGCCGCGTTCCATGTCTACGACGCCCAGGGCGGGCTCGTGGGCTACTGCAAGCAGAAGGCGTTCAAGCTCAAGGAGGACATCCGCCTGTTCACCGACGAGTCGGCCTCCACAGAACTGCTCCGCCTGACCGCCCGCCAGGTGATCGACTTCGGCGCCACCTACGACGTGACCACCCCGGACGGCGAGGTTGTCGGCTCGCTCCGGCGCAAGGGGCTCAAATCCAGCTTCGTGCGTGACGAGTGGCTGGTCTTCGATGAGACGGGCGCCCAGGTCGCCACCATCCGCGAGCAGGGCTCCATCACCCCGCTGGTACGACGATACGTGGACAACGTCGCGGCGTTCTTCCCTCAGAGGTTTGAGGTCGTCCGGCAGAGCGACGGCGCCCATATCGCCACGCTCCGCCAGCACTTCAATCTCTTTGTCTATCGTCTGGGTGTCGCCGTCCACCAGGACGACGAGATGCTCGACGACCTGATGCTCCTCGGCTCGACCTGCCTGATCGCGGCGATCGAGGGGCGTCAGAACTAACCCTCCCCCCAAGGAGACGCAAGAATGAGTGAGATCAGCAGAAGACAGGCGATCGGGGCGATGGCCGGAGGCGTCGGGGCCATGGGCATGGCAGGCACGGCCCTTTCCGCCGAGGCGCTCGGCTGGGACGAGGCCACGGGCGCCTACACGCTCCCGCCGCTGCCCTACCCGCCCAACGCCCTTGAGCCCCACCTCGACGAGCAGACCGTGCTCATCCACCACGGCAAGCACCACGCCGGCTACGTCAAGGGTCTCAACAACGCCCTGGACAAGCTGCACGACGTCCGCGCCGGGCGCGACGCCACACTCCTTCAACACTGGGAACGCCAGCTCAGCTTCCACGCCGGCGGGCACATCAACCACACGCTCTTCTGGAACGGCATGGCCCCGTCCAACAAGGGTGGCGGCGGGCGACCCACCGGCGCCCTGGCCAATCAGATCGAGCGTGACTTCGGCTCGTTCGACAAGATGCTCTGGCAGTTCAAGGCCGCGGCGGCCAGTGTCGAGGGCTCGGGCTGGGGCTGGCTGGTCTGGGAGCCCATCGGACGGCGCCTGCTCATCACGCAGATGGAGAACCAGCAGAAGATGATGCTCACCGGCGCCGCCCCCCTCCTGGGCGTGGACGTCTGGGAGCACGCGTACTACCTCCGCTACCAGAACAACCGGAAGGATTATCTGGACGCGTTCACGAACGTGATCAACTGGGCGGAGATCCGCCGCCGGTTCGACGCGGCGCGGGCCTGAGCCCCCTCAAACCGCGGACGCGCGTGTTATCGGGATCCGCAGGGCCAGCCCGGGCGATCCGTAGGATCAAAACAACCCGGACAACTGGCACAACCGGAGCGGGAGCGCATACTCAGAGAGTCTTGTCTCTCTCCTCCTATGACTCGAGCGTTGGGCATCGCCCGACGCTCGGTTCATTTTTGCACTCGGCTGTGCTGCGATCTGAGGCGTTGCTATTCGATCTCGTAGCAGGCCACGAGGCGACCGCTCTTCTTCCGCTCAAGCGGGGGCATCGCCGTCCGGCAATGGTCCACCACCATCGGGCACCGGCCCGCGAACGGGCACCCGGGCGGCGGGTTGATCGGGCTGGGCACGTCGCCCTCGAGAATCGTCAGCGGGCGGCGGTCCGTCGGGTCGTCGATCGGGTTCGCCCCGAGCAGCGCCTTCGTGTACGGGTGCTGGGCGTCGTTGTCCAGGTTGTCCGTCGGCACTTCCTCGACCACGTGCCCCAGGTACATCACCAGCACCCGGTCGCAGAAATGCTCCACCACCTTCAGGTCGTGGCTGATGAACAGCATCGTCAGCCCGAGCTTCTCTTTCAGGTCCTTCATCAGGTTCAGGACCTGCGCCTGGATGGAGACATCCAGCGCGCTCACCGGCTCGTCGGCGACGATGAAGTCCGGACGCACGCACAGCGCCCGCGCGATCCCGATCCGCTGGCGCTGCCCACCCGAGAACTCGTGCGGGAACTTCCGCTTGTCGTCCGGGCGGAGCCCCACCTGCTTCATCAGCCCGTCGATGTAATCGTCCATCGACTCGCCGCTCTCTAGCACCTGGTGGAGCTTGATGGCTTCCTTGAGGGTCGCGTTGACCGTCATCCTCGGGTTGAGCGACGAATACGGGTCCTGGAAGATGATCTGCATCTTCCGCCGGTAGGGCATCATCTGCCCGTGGCTCAGGCCCGTGATCTGCTCGCCCTCGTACGCGATAAGCCCCTCGGTGGGCTCGAGCAGGCGGATGAGGGTCTTGCCCAGGGTGGACTTGCCGCAGCCCGACTCGCCGACCACGCCCAGCGTCTCGCCCGTGGCGATCTCGAACGAGACATCGCTCACGGCGTGGACCTTGTTGATCACACGGTTGAGCACGCCGCCCCGGATCGGGAACTGCTTGGTCAGGTTGCGTACTTCGATCAGTGACATAGGCAATCCGGGCGGTCAGCCCTGGGCTCCCCTCGCGGCGCTGGTGGTGAGCTTGGCCGGGCGCTCCCTCGACGAGCCCAGCGGGTAGTGGCATCGGACGGGTCGGCCGTCGGGGCCCTGCTCCAGCACGGGCTCGACGTGCACACAGCGGTCACCGTCCGAGTACGGGCAGCGGTCCTCGAAACGGCACCCCTCGGGCAGTTCCCACAGGCTGGGCACGATGCCGGGGATCGTCGGCAGGCGCCCGGTCCCGCTCTTGCGCCCGCGCTTGGGGATCGACTCGAGCAGCGCCTTCGTGTACGGGTGCTGGGGGTTGTGGAAGATGTCCCCCACCGACCCCGACTCGATCACCCGCCCGGCGTACATCACCATCACGCGGTCGCACACGGTCGCGACAACGCCAAGATCGTGCGTGATGAGCATGATCGCGGTGTTGAACTTCCGCTTGAGCCCGTTCATCAGGTCCAGGATCTGGGCCTGGATGGTCACGTCCAGCGCGGTGGTCGGCTCGTCGGCGATAAGGATGTCCGGCTCGCACGAGAGCGCGATCGCGATCATCACCCGCTGCCGCATGCCGCCCGAGAGCTGGTGCGGGTATTCCTTCACACGCTGCTCGGGGTTGGGGATCTCGACCAAACGGAGCATCTCGATCGACCGCTCGCGGCGCTGGCGCTTGTTCAGATCGGTGTGGTACTTGAGGGTTTCGTCCAGCTGCCAGCCGATCGTGAACACGGGGTTGAGCGCGGTCATCGGCTCCTGGAAGATCATCGCGATCTTGTCCCCGCGGACCAGGCGCATCTCACCGGCGCTCGCGCGAACGAGGTTCTTCCCCCCGTACAGGATCTCCGACTCTTTGCCGTAGATCGTCAGGTGGTCGGGCAGCAAGCGCATCACGGACTTGCTCGTCACCGTCTTGCCGCAGCCGGACTCGCCGACGATACCCAGCGTCTCGCCCGGGGCGACCTCGAAGCTGACGTCATCGATCGCCGTCACCACGCCGCGGTCGGTCTTGAAGCTCGTCGAGAGATTGCGGACCCGCAGCAGCGGCTCGGCTTTCGTTGTGTTGGGGCTGGTGGTGTCAGACATGCTTGGGATCGAATGCGTCCTGGAGGGCGTCGGAGACGATGTTGAACGCCAGCACGAGTATGAACATCAGAAAGCTCGCGGCGCCGACCTCCCAGAAGAAGTAGTTGGACAGGTCGTCCTTCGAGTTGGAGATCATCGTTCCCCAGCTCGGCTGCCCGCTCACGCCCAGACCCAGGAACGAGAGGATGACCTCGCTCTTGATGGCGCCGATGAACAGCAGGCTGAAGTTGATGAACATGATGTGGAACGTGTTCGGGATCACGTGCTTGAGCACGATGTAGAACCGCCCGAAGCCGATCGCCGTCGCGGCCTGGACGTACTCCAGCTCCTTGATCTTCATGACCTCGCCACGGATCACGCGGGCCGTGCCGACCCAGAACGTCAGGCCCATCGCCGTGTACAGCTTGACCAGCTGCAGCTCGGGGTATTGCGCGGAGTTGTCGAAGTACTGATGCCCGGAGAACATCACCGCCAGCACCGCCAGCAGCACCAGGTAGGGGATCGACGAGAGGGTGGAGATCAGCCACATCACGCCGCCGTCGATCCACCCGCCGTAGAAGCCCGCCATCGCGCCCAGCAGCGTGCCGATGAGCACGCTCAGCGTTGCGACCACCAGGCCCACCTGGAACGCGATCTTGATCGAATAGAACGCCCGCACCGAGATCGACTGGCCCAGCACGTCGGAGCCGAACAGCGTGCGGAAGGAGTAGACCATCCCGCCGAACCCGGTCGGCATCGGCATCAGGTCCTCGAGGGACGCCTCCACCGCGCTGAGCCCCTCGTCCAGGCGCCCGTTGATCTCTCGGCGCGCTTCTTTGAGCTCGACCAGCTGCGCCTCGAGCTCGGCGATGCCCTCGGCGTCGCCCGCCTCCTTCGCGGCCGCAAGCTCGTCGGGCAGGAAGAAGATGCTGTCCTCGACCCCCTCGAGCTCGCCGTAGATCGCGTCCAACGCCTCGAACCGATCGTTCGTCTCTGCCAGCATCACCCGCAGCTCAGAAAATGGCACATCGGCGAGCTTTCGCTCGGCCAGCGACACCGACTCCAGCTCGCCCGACGGATCGACCATCGACTCGAGGTCCTTGCGGAACAGGCGGTCGAGGTTTCCAAGCTGCCAGTCGAGCGAGTCGTACCGCCGGTCAAGGTCGGGCGCCTCAAGGAACCCGGGCCACTTGGGCGGCAGCACGCGGACCTTGAGGCCCTCGCGGGACCCGACGTCCGTCAGCCCCGCGGCGTCAGATATCTGAGCGCCCACGATCGCGACGAAGATCAGCGCGTACACGCCGATGAGCCCGGTGGCCACGAGCGCGAGCTTGTTTCGGAAGAACTTCCGCCAGGCGCGGGACCGCATCATGCGCTTGATCATGACAGCCTCACCCTCGGATCGACGAGCGCGTAGAGCACATCGGTGGCGATGACGGTGAGGATGAAGATCGCCGCGAGCACGGCGACGAAGCCCTGGATGACCGGGAAGTCGAGCGCCCGCAGGGCGCCGATGAGCTGGAACCCCATGCCGGGAATGCCGAAGTAGATCTCCATGAGCACCGCGCCGGTGATCAGGAAGGGCAGCGTCGTCATGACCCGGGTGATGATGGGGATCATGGCGTTCTTGAGCATGTGCACAAAGATGATCTTGCGCTTGGACGCGCCCTTGGCCATCGCCGTGGTGATGTAGTCCCGCGAGGACTCCTCGACCATCACCGCCCGGTAGAAGCGGGTGTCATAGCCCAGCGAGACGATCATCCCGATGATGACCGGCAGCATGTAGTACGACACCCAGTTCATGGGTGTCGCGCCCTCGCCGAAGAACAGCGGGCCGTACCCCTCGATGTTGAACGGCCAGTTCTCTCCGCCCAGCGCCTGCCGGGGCAGGAAGGCGCCGAAGAACTGCCCGAAGATGATGTACACCAGGTAGCTGATGCTCATCCCGAGCACCGCGAAGATCATGAGCGCCTTGTCAACCGCCCGCCCCCGGAAGTACGCCGCGACCAGGGCGATGCAGACGCCGAAGAACGCGGAGAGCCCCAGCGTGGGGACGGTGATCGCCAGGCTCAGCGGGATGGAGTCCTTGAGCATCTCGCCGACGGACTTGCCGCCCTGGGTCCAGCTCTCCTCCTCGAAGTTGAACGTCACGACGTTCTTGAGCAGGTCGAGATACTGGATCACGAACGGGCGGTCGAGCCCCATCTGCGAGCGGATCTCCGCGATCTCCTGCGGCGAGGGGTTCTTGCTGACCTGGGTCAGGGACGGGTCCTGGACGCGCAGCGCGAGCATGACGATCAGGATGATGCCGAGGTACACCGGGACGTTGTAGATCAGCTTGCGAGCGATGAATCCCCACATGGGGTCGCGTCCTCTCTGGGCGTCGGGGAGTCAGCGGGCACAGTCGCCCGGGGACAGGGTCTCACACGGGCAGGGACGTTACTCGCCCCGCAGCGGGTGATCCATGTCGACGTCCAGGTACTTGAAGTAGGTGTAGAAGGTCTCGGTCGGCTTGAAGTTCCTGACCCAGGGGTGGGTCAGGTACACGCGCGTCCGGGCGAGCGACCCGCAGAACGGCGCATCCTCGATCAGGATGTCGCGCATCGTCTCGATGTGGGCGGTCCGCTCGGGCCCGATGGGCATCGTGCGGAGCTGCTCGTACATCTCGTCGTACTCCGCGTTCTTGTAGTTCGAGTGGTTCGAGCCGGGCGACTCGTAGGGCCCGTAGTAGAGCTGCAGGTTGTTCTCCGCGTCCGGGTAGTCAGAGCCCCACGCGAAGCTGAACATCGGGGCGTTCTTCCGGTTGGTCACGTCCATCAGGTTCGGGAAGTCCACGAACACCGGGTTGATCTTGATGCCGACCTTCTCAAAGTTGCGCTGCAGCAGCGACACGATCCGCTCGGACTCGGCGCCCTGGGAGGTATAAAACCGCACGGGGTCGAACCCGATCGCCTTGCCGTCGGGTCCGATCTTGTACCCGGCCTTGCGCAGCTCCTCGCGGGCCTTGTCGTAGTTCGGGCCACGCGTCGAGTTGGTGACCCGGTGCTGCTCGTTGTCGGGGTGCCCGTCCAGGCCGGGCGGGATCGGCCCGTCGTACGCCAGCGCCATGCCGTAGTAGAGCGCCTCGTTCATCTCGTCCCAGTCCATCGCCAGGTTGAACGCGCGGCGCAGCGCCTTGCGTTCCTCGGTGTACCCGCCCAGACGCTCGTCTTCCATGTTGAACGAGCGGAAGATGAAGTCCAGCAGCGGCACCTTGTCCATCGTGATCTTCTTGGCCCGCCACTCCCGCTTGAGGTTCTTGGTCCGACGGCTCACCGCCTCCTCGAACCCGCTCTGGGGGATCGTCGTGTAGTCGAGCGTGCTCTCCTTGAACTTCAGCCACATCGGCTGCGCCTCGACGTAGAACCCGAACTCAATCTTGTCCACGAACGGGATCCGCTGGCCCGCCGCTTCGGTCAGGCCCGCCTTCACGTCCTCGGGCATGTGCTCCGTCGGGTAGTACGCCTCGCGGTAGTTCGGATTCCGGTAGACCGTCAGGCCCGAGCCGATGACCCAGTCCTTCTTGTCATGGACCATGAACGGCCCCGTCCCCACCGGGCGACGCGTGAACTCCGTCCCGTACGCCTCGACCGCCTCGCGCGGCACGACCGAGAACTGGAACATCGCCAGCTTCCACGCGAACTGCTGGTTCGGCTCTGTCAGCTCGACCTCGAACTCGCGGTCGTTGATGATCCGCATGCCCTCGACCGACGCGTCGTAGTCGAACTTCGCGCCCTCGCTCACGAGCTTCGCCTGCCCATCCTTGTAGTCGTTGAAGCCCTTGATGAGCTTATCGACCAGCCACCAGTTCTCGTACGTGTGCTCCGGATCGGCCAGCCGCTTCCAGGAGTAGACCACGTCCTCGGAAACGAGCTTCCGCCCCTTGCCACCGGGGAAGCACTCGGCGTCGTGGAAGTACACATCGTCGCGGAGCTTGAACTTCCAGAGCTTGCCGTCCTGCTCAACGACCGGCATCTCCTCGAGCAGCAGGGGGCGGAGCGTGTAGGGACGCACCAGGTACTCGTACTCGAGCAGCGTCTCGTAGAACGTCGAGCTCACCCGGTTCTCGTAGGTCGTCGAGCCCTCCACGGGGTCCAGGTCGCCCGGGCCGGCGGTGGTCATCGGGATGCGGATGACCTTCTCCTCACCCGCGCACGCGATCGTGGGCGTCCCCAGCACGCCAAGCAGCGACAGCGCCGTCGTGATCCAGGCCAGGCGTGGTTTCGGGGTCCGTGTGCTCATCTCGTGATCTCCTGTGATCGCCGATTCGGGTTTCGATCGGTCCTGGGGGCGCCGGTCACCGTTGACGCCTGCCGCCCCGTGGGTCCGCTAGCGTAGCGGGGCGCGCCGTGCCCCTCAACGTTGGGGCGATCCTCCCCCGCGTCCCGGGGCGAATCCGTATGCTCAGGGCGTGTCGCCCACGGACGGACCGACCCGAGGCTCGGATGCCTGACATGAAACCCCACAATTCTCGACCCTCGGCGCCCCCCTTCGACCGGGTCACGCCCACCGTCGTCTCCTGCGAAGGCCGATCCCTGCTCACGTTCGCCGGCTGCAACTACCTCGGCCTGGCGCAGGATCCGCGCGTACTCCAGGCCGCCCACGCCGCGCTGGACCGCTACGGGCTGAGCACCTCCGCCTCGCGACAGACCTCCGGGAACACTCTCGAGCACGACTCGCTCGAGCGCGAGCTGGCGTCCTTCCTCGGCTTCGATGGCGCCCTGCTCACGCCCGACGGCTACACGGCCAACCTCGCCGCCGCCCAGGCCCTTGCCCCCGACCATCGGGTCGCGCTCCTCGACGAGCGCGCCCACCAGAGCCTCCGTGACGCCGCTCGCGCCGCCGGGATGGCCATCGCGACCTACGCCCACCTCGACGCCCTGGACGCCGCCAGGATGCTCGGCGAACTCCGCGCCGGCGGCGTCGTGATCATGACCGACGGGGTGTTCGCCACCGACGGCGTTGTGGCCCCGATCGCCGAGCTGCTCGCCGCTCTCCCGGATCAGAGAGGTGTGCTGCTCGTCGATGACTGCCACGGCTTCTGCGTACTCGGCCGCGAGGGGCGCGGCACGCTCGATCACCTTGGGCTGCGCGACCCACGCCTCCGCCTGACCACCACGCTGGCCAAGGGGCTTGGCTGCTCCGGGGGCGTCGTCTGCGGGCCCGCAGACTGGGCCCAGTCGGCGAGACGATCATCCAGCGCCGCGGTCTGCACGACACCCGCGCCGCCCTCAGCCGTTGCCGCCGCCAGGTGCGCCATCGCCCTGCTCCGCGACGAGCCGATCCGCCTCGATCGCCTGCGCCGCAACACCGAGCTGGTGCGCGACGCGCTGAGCCGCGCCGGATTCGATCAGCCACAGGGCCAGATCCCGGTCTTCGCCGTATGGCTGCCCCGCGAGGATGAGACCCGGGCCCTCGCCGAGGCGCTGCTGAAGCGCGGAATCTTCGTTCCGGCCAGCGAATACCCGGGCGGGCCGGCGAGCGTCTACCTCCGGATCTCGGTCACCGCCGAGCACACGCCCGACCAAATCCGCCAGCTCGCAACTGCTCTTGATGAGCTCGCGCCCCGCGGCGAGCCCGCCCCCCAAGCGCGGATCGCGTGATGCCCGAGAACCCGCACGCCGAGCTGCTCGATACGGCGCTCTCCGCGGCCCACGATGCGGGCGACGTGGCGTTGTCGCACTTCCGCAAGAACGGGCTCCACGTCGAAACCAAGCACGACGGCTCACCCGTCACGATCGCCGACCGCGAAACGGAAAAGTCGCTCCGCCGAGTCATCACCGACCGATTCCCCGAGCACACGATCCTCGGCGAGGAGTACGCCGCCCAGAACAACGAGCGGCTCGCGACCGACGACGATGCCAAGCCGCAATGGATCATCGACCCCATCGACGGCACCGCCTCGTTCATCCGCGGCGTCCCGCTCTTCGGCACGCTGATCGGCGTCGTTGTGCGAGGCGCGCCGGTCGTGGGCGTCATGCACTTCCCGGCGCTCGGCGAGACTGTGTACGCCGCCTCGGGCGCCGGCGCCTGGTACCGCTCGGGCGACGCCCCCCCGATCCCGGCCCGCGCATCGTTCACCGCACGCCTCGCCGACGCCACGATCTGCACCACCTCCGACGACTACTTCCGCCAGACCAAATCCCGGGGGGTGTGGAGCACCGTCCGCGACGCCTGCGCCTCGACCCGGGGTTGGAGCGACAGCTACGCGTTCCTGCTCCTGGCCACGGGGCGGATCGACGCGGTTGTCGAGCCCCCCATGCTCCACCCGTGGGACGCCGCGGCCGCGATCCCGGTGATCCAGGAAGCCGGTGGGGTATGGACAAGCTGGGACGGCGCCTGCTCCCTTGGCCGCCGATCCGTCGCCGCGAGCAACGCCCCGATCCACGCCGAGTTGCTCGATCGGATCCGCGCCGCCCACACGCCCACCGCGTGACACCCGCCCAGCAGCCCCCAGGGCATGGGACCACTCCGCCTCATTTTGCTTGCTCTCAGCTTGCTTGATCGGGTATTGTTTGGCATGCCCCCGCCGCCCACTCCATCTCCAAGCTGGCTGTTTCTGGACATGAACAGCTTCTTCGCCTCCGCCGAGCAGCACCTCCGCCCCGAGCTACGCGGCAAACCGGTCGGCGTCATCCCGGTCATGACGGAGAGCACCTGCATCATCGCCGCAAGCGGCGATGCCAAACAGTGCGGCATTGGGGTCGGCACACCCGTTCGTGAGGCGAGACGCCTTTGCCCGGGAGTTGCGCTGGTCCAAGCCCGGCCCGCGGTCTACGTCCACCTCCATCACGAAATCGCGCAGTCCCTCGACCGCTGCGCTCCGATCCACAAGGCCTACTCCATCGACGAGTGGGCCATCCGCCTCACCGGCCCAGACCGCCAGCCCGATCGGGCGGTCGAACTCGCCCAGCACATGAAACACCAACTCCGAGAGGACTTCAGCCCGTGGCTCCCGTGCTCGGTCGGCATCGCCCCGACACGCCTGCTCGCCAAGATCGCCTGCGAACTCAAGAAGCCCGACGGCCTCACGACGCTCATGGTTCACGACCTTCCCGATCGCCTTGAGCACCTGCCGCTCTCCAAGCTCACCGGGATCGCCGCCGGGATGGTCAAACGCCTCGAAGCGCACGGCGTGCGCACGATCCGGGACCTCTGGGCGCTGAGCCGCGCGGAATCCACCCAGGCCTGGGGTTCGGTCGCGGGCGCCGACTGGTGGGCCGGATTCCACGGCATCGACGAGCCGGAGGCGCCCACACGCAAACGCTCGATGAGCCACGCGAACGTGCTCGAACCACGCTTCCGATCTGACGCGGGCGCCAGGCTCATGCTCACGCGCCTTATCAGCCGGCTCGGGATCCGCCTGCGCTCCGAGGGCTATCTCGCCGGGAAGCTGAGCCTTGCTGTCCGGTACGCCGACGGCCAACGCGACTCAAGAGGAGTTGCGCTCCCGCACGTCAACGACACACCCGCCCTGCTCAAAGACCTTTGCACGCTCTGGGACCAGCGCCCGCCCTGCCCGGCGCGACCGCACCACGTCGGCGCCACCGTTTCCGGGTTGGTCCCCGTCTCACAGATGCCCACCTTCCTGTTCGAGAACGCCCACAATCGCTCGCAGCTCTCGGGCGCCATGGATAAAATCAACCAGCGATGGGGGCTCCCGGCCATCTACTTCGGGTCCATGCACGGCTGCTGCCACCCGATGGACGAGAAGATCGCCTTCGGACGGATCCCGCCGGAAACGACCGCGCCGGGAGGCGGGTAACCCAGTCTGCCTCACGCCATGAGACGCTCCGACCCAACCGCCTACAGTTGGCGCCTCCGACACCCGTGCGTGAACGGAGCCAACCCGCAAGTTCGATCCCGCTCGGGCCGGTCCACGGACCGGGGTGTATCCCAGGGGCGCCACGGAACCCGCGATCACCCCACCCGCGCCCCGAGACCCAATGTCTGAGATCACCATCCGCCTGCCCAAGTTCATGTCCGTGGGACACCCGGTCATCAACCTGCGCTCGGGCCTGAGCGGCTCGCCCAAGGCCGACATCCTCTCGGGCTTGACCGTGGCGTTCGCGCTCGTGCCCGAGGCGGTCGCCTTCGCGTTCCTCGCGGGCGTGCCCCCGCTCGTCGGGCTCTACACCGCGTTCATCATCTGCCTCATCACCGCGGTCCTCGGCGGTCGCCCGGGGATGATCTCGGGCGCGACAGGAGCCATGGGCGTCGTCGTCGTCTCCCTCGTCGCCGACCACGGCATCGGCTACCTCTTCCCCGCCGTCGTCCTCTGCGGCGCCATCCAGATCACCGTCGGGCTCTTCAAGCTCGGACGCTTCATCCGCATCGTCCCCCACCCGGTCATGCTCGGCTTCGTCAACGGGCTGGCCGTCGTCATCCTGATGGCCCAGCTCGGGAGCTTCAAGACCCTGGACACCGACGGGGCCATGGCCTTCCTCACCGGCTCGCGCCTCTGGCTCATGCTCGGGCTCGTGGTACTCACCATGGCGATCATCGCCTTCCTCCCCCGACTCACCAGAGCCGTCCCGGCGTCGCTGGCCGCGATCCTGCTCGTCTCCATCGCCGCGTTCGCGATCAACCGAGGCGCTGCTGCCCCCGCCGACCCGGGCGCCCAGCCAACCCCGCGCCCGATGCTGACCGTGGGCGACATGCTGCTCGACAGCACGCGGGCCGCGAGCGTCAAGGCCGCACAGCGGGACAAGGACAACGCCGCGCTCGAATCCGCGATGGTCGCCCTGCCCGCCGGCGTGAAGGCCGTGCCCGCCGCCCATACCCCCATCGCCCCGCTCACCCCCGAGGAAACCGCCGCGGCCATCGCGTCGGTCGACGCCGCGAGCGTGGGCATCGCCGGCGGCCTGCCCCGCCCCGCCTGGTGGGACTTCACCCTCCCGCCCGCCACACTCGCGACGCTGCTGATCATCCTCCCCTACTCGCTCATCCTCGCGGGCGTCGGGCTGATCGAGTCGCTCATGACCCTCACCCTCATCGACGAGCTCACCGACACCCGCGGGCGCAGCAACCGCGAGTGCGTGGGCCAGGGCGTGGCCAACGTGACCTGCGGCATCTTCGGCGGCATGGGCGGCTGCGCCATGATCGGTCAGTCACTCATCAACGTCAAAGCCGGCGGGCGCGGGCGCCTCTCGGGGATCTCCGCCGCGATCGCGCTGCTGGTGTTCATCCTCTTCCTCTCGCCCTACATCGAGGCCGTCCCCATGGCCGCCCTCGTCGGCGTCATGTTTATGGTCGTCATCGGCACCTTCGAATGGACCACCCTCCAGACCTGGCGGCGCATCCCGCTGCCCGAGGTCCTGATCATGCTCGTCGTCGCGGGTTACACCGTGCTCATGCACGATCTGGCGACGGCCGTCATCATCGGCGTCGCCCTCTCCGCCCTCGTCTTCGCCTGGAACAAGAGCAAGCACCTCATCGCCGACGTCAGCTTCGACGAGTACGGCAGCAAGATCTACCAGCTCCACGGCGTCCTGTTCTTCGGCAGCGTCACCCGCTTCCGGGGCCTTTTCTCACCGCACGAGGACCCCGACGACGTTGTCATCGACTTCTACTTCAGCCGCGTCTACGACCAGTCGGGCCTCGAGGCGATCAACGCGCTGGCCGACCGATACCAGAAGCTGGGCAAGCGACTGCACCTGCGCCACCTCAGCGACGACTGCCGCAAGCTGCTCGACCGCGCCGGCGAACTCGTCGAGGTCAACATCAGCGAGGATCCCCACTACCACGTCGCGACCGAGCGGGGCTAATCCTCAGGCATCGCCCGCGACGCGGGCTCGTTCGTCAGATCGTCGAGCTCGGACCCACGCTTGTGTACCGTCGCGTCGCCCACGGGCTGCGTGGTGTCCGGGAGCGCCGGGGCGGGATCCCGCACCTCGTCGATGTGGTCCAGCACCCGACCCTGCTGGTGCCAGGTCTCGAACACGTGCATGCCCGAGTTGCGGCTGAGGTCCTCGAACACCCGGATGCCGCGCACGCTGTTGCCCCGCTCGTCCACCGGCGGTGAGTACACGCAGATCCCGAACTGGCCGGGCACCACCGCGATGATGCCGCCCGAGACCCCCGACTTGGCCGGCAGGCCGACGGTGTACGCCCACTCCCCGGCGTAGTTGTACATGCCGCAGGTGTGCATCACCGTCAGCACGTCACGGATGTACTCGCGCTTCACCGCCGCGTCACCTGTAATCGGGTTCACCCCGCCGTTGGCGAGCGTCGCGGCCATCGTCGCCATGTCCCGCGCCGTCACCACGACCGAGCACTGCCTGAAGTACAGGTCGAGGATCTCCTCGACGTCGCGATCCAGGATGCCGAAGTTCATCATGAGATGCGCCATCGCCCGGTTCCGGTGCCCGGTGCTCCGCTCAGACTCGAACACCGTTTCATCGATCACGGGACGCCGCCCCATGGTCCGCCCGAGCATGTCGAGCATCCGTTCCAGCCGATGCCCGGGACCGGCGCCCTCGATCATGGACGTCACCGCGATCGCCCCCGCATTGACCATCGGGTTGTGCGGGCGGTTGCTCGCGTCAAGGCGGATGATGCTGTCGAACGAGTCGCCCGAGGGTTCCACCCCCACGCGCCGCATCACGCTCTCGCGCCCCCGGTCCGCGAGCGCCAGCGCGTGGGTGAACGGCTTGGACAGCGACTGGATCGTGAACGCGCTCTCGGCGTCCCCGACCTCGAAGACCTCGCCGTCCACCGTGACGATGCCAATCGCAAAGCAACCCGGATCCGCCTTGGCCAGCTCGGGAATGTAGTCGGCGATCCGCCCCTCGTCGCACACGCGGTACCGCGCGTACAACGACTCCAGCGCGCCCTCGATGCGGGAGCGATCCGGCGCCGGACCTCGCGGATGGTGTTCATTCGACGACTGCGTCACCTGGACCTCTCGGGAGCATCCAAGCCGCCGAAGAGCGCCCCGTCAACGTTTGAGTCACGAGCCCAACAGATCTCGAATCAGCCCCCCGAATCCGAGAGCGAAGCCGAACTCGCCAGAGAGTCAACAAGCAATCGGGGTGACAGGACACCAGTTGAACTCTCTGTCGCCCAGATCTGCACTTTGGGAGCTGGAAACAGGTCACTGATAGCTCCATGACGAGCGGCAGCGGTCCGTTGCATGCGGCTTGACATGCAAGTACCGACTTGCCTATACTCCCCTGAGTTGCTAACATGAACGACCTGTACCGAGCCATCGCCGACCCAACGAGACGGGCGATTCTGGATGAACTGGTGGAGCGAGATGGACAGTCGCTGTTCGAACTCTGCGGCAGATTGACAATGAAGCACGGCATCGGCTCATCTCGTCAGGCGATCTCGCAGCACCTTGAGGTCCTGGAGTCCGCCGGGCTGGTCGTGGTGAGGCGAGAAGGCAGGTACAAGTTTCATTGGTTCAACGGCGAACCACTGAGGGCGATTACCAAGCGTTGGCCTACGAACGGGCACAGGAGCTAGGACCCAATGAGAGTGAACCTGTCAAGCGTGATGGTTGATGACCAAGCGAAAGCACTCCGTTTCTATACGGAGATGCTCGGGTTTCAGAAGAAGCACGACATCCCGATGGGCGAACACCGCTGGCTGACCGTTGTGTCTCCCGAAGATCCAGACGGCGTCGAGCTGGCCCTCGAGCCCGATGAACACCCTGCGGCCAAACCGTTCAAGTCCGCGATCGTCGAGGACGGCATCCCGTTTACGTCGTTTGCCGTGCGAGACATAGCCGCTGAATACGAGCGGCTCGAATCGCTGGGTGTGCGATTCACGCAGCCTCCCGTTGATTACGGCACGGTGATTACGGCTGTCTTCGATGACACATGCGGGAACCTCATCATGATCGCACAGGAGACACCCGAATCATGAACTCGTCACCACTCCGTTTGAGCGTTCTTTGCCTGGCGCCATTGCTGTTCGCAGGTGCTACCGCAAGCAATCAGCAGGCAATGAACCAAGGGACAACGAACACCGCGTCAAGAGATCGCAACGAGAAGCAAGCAGAGGAGAACGCTTTGAAAGTGCAGTACCTTGAAATCGTCACTCCTTCGGTGGACGAAACGTGCGATGCCTTGGCTCAGGCGCACGGTGTCGTCTTCAGCAAACCGATTCCCGAGTTCGGCAACGCCCGCACAGCCGATCTCAAAGGCGGTGGGCGCATTGGTGTGCGTGCACCGATGCGCGATACGGAAGAGCCAGTCGTGCGGCCCTATGTCTTAGTGAATGACATCGAGGCCGCGGTCAAGGCTGCGGAGACGGCCGGCGCAACGGTGGCCATTCCGCCTATGGAGATCCCCGGTCACGGCAGATTCTCGATCTACATCCTCGGCGGCATCGAGCATGGTCTCTGGCAGCTCTGATCATGGTCTGATCATGGTCTGATGTGGAACCTCGCTTAGATCGTTCAACCTCGTGGCTCCGGCCTCGGGTTGACGGGACAGGATTGAACCAAGCCATAAACAACGATGGCCTCGGCACTTGCCGAGGCCATCAAAGCTTGTGAATCGGGGTGAGAGGATTCGAACCTCCGACCTTCTCGTCCCGAACGAGACGCGCTACCAAGCTGCGCTACACCCCGGAAATCTGACGCTGATGATAGCCGCCGGGCGGGCCGCCCACCACCGGCGGTCTCCGGGCTATTCCCGGTCGGGCAGGAACTGCGGCTCGGTCGAATAGACGTTGTCATCCCGCTTCGAGGGGTCCGCGTCGGGGCCCATGGAGTAGAAGTACGGCCGCCCCCCGATCGGGCGACCGCCGTCGCCGTCTCCGATCAAGTCCGGGGTGACCTTCCGGTCCTCCGTCGTGATGAAGTTCCGCCGGGCGTCGATGAACTCCACGGCCAGGTTGTCGGTCACCTTGGAATCGAAGAAGAACCCGCCAGTCTCCATGTCGGCGAAGCCCCCCGGCGCCCCCAGGGCTCGCATCTCGTTCTCCAGTATCTCACCCGCGAACTTCGGGTGCACGAACCGCAGCGGCTGCCCCCACGCGTCGAACACCGTTGACAACTCCGGGTGCAGCGGCGTCTCGGGCGTCGTGTCGCCCGGGGCCGCGGGCGCGTACCGACGCACATGGTCCGCGTCCATCCCCCTGACGATCTCCTCCGCCGCGCCCGATCCCTCCACCGCCCGCAGGTACAGCCCGATCGAGTTGACCAGCACCTCGCCCTCGGACGTGTCGGCCACTCCGTCGATGTTCGGCATCGTGGTGTCCATCTCCGGGTTGCTCGGATCGATCTCCCGGACGATGACCGAGGCCGGCGGGATCTCCCCGTTGTTGTCGCCCATGTAGCCATCGAGCGACGTGTCCAGCGCTCTGATCAGGTCCTTGGTCAGGCTCGTCTTGCCCCCGCCCGTGACCTTCGAGCCCACCGCCACCACCAGCGTCAGCAGCACGCCGATCACCACGATGACGACAAGCAACTCGATAAGCGTGAAGGCGCCGCGTCGGGCGCCCGCGAGACGTCGGTTCTGGCTGGGCATGGTCATGCGCTCCTGCGTGCGCGATTGCTCGCACGCTCTATCCCCGGCGTCTTTACACGTCGGCCACCGCGCCGGGCCCCGCCCGGCCGTCGCCACGCCACACTATACGGGCCGAGACCGACTCCTGATCCTCCCCTAGGCCCCGCCGTCCGGACCCGCTGGCGCCGGCCCGCCCCCGTCGGCCCCACCCGCCTGCGGCTTCCGCGGCGCCGAACTGGGCGCCGTCAGGTTCCCGAAGCCCGGGCCGCTGATCGCCCCGCCCACGAACCCAAGCGCCGCCCCGAGCGGGGCCTTGGGCCTGGACGCGGGCGCCGGAGGAGGCGGACGCATCCCACCCCCGCCCTGCGGCGCCGCCCCGGGGTTCACCCTGGCCTTGAAGATAAAGTCCGTCACCCGGTCGCGCACCGACTCCATCATCGACAGGAACTGACGCTGGCCCTCTCGCTTGTACTCGATCCGCGGGTCCTGCTGGCTGAACGCCCGGAACCCGATCGAGTCACGCAGCTGGTCCATCTGGTAGAGGTGGTCCTTCCACGTCGAGTCCAGCGTGTCGAGCAGCACCAGACGCTCGAGCATGAGCAGCTCGGCCCGCATCTGGTTCTCGACGAGCGCGCGGATCGCGTCCTCGCGCTCGCCCTCCTCGAGGTACCGCATCCGCTCGGGCAGGTCCATCTTGAACCGGCGCTGCAGGTACGCGCCCAGCTCCGCGTCGTTGCTCGTGGCCATCGCCTCATCGATCTCAAGGCTCAGCCGGTCCTCCTCGATGAGCTTGCGGCTCTCCTCGAGGAGACGGTCGCGGATCTTGGCCGGGCCCATCCTCTTGATCTCGTCTGCCGACAAGCCGCACTGATACCGGTTCTCGATCCACAGTGCCAGGTTCTCAAACGCCTCGTCGGGCGACTGGCGGGCCTGGTTCATCGCCATCTGCAGGGCGAACTCCACCGGGTACTCGATCTCACGCTTGGCGTACAGATCGCGCGCCCTCTGGATGATCAGGTCCCGCGGCTTGAGCTCCTCGTCCCGCTGAGCCCTGGCAATCTCCTCCGGGTCCACCTCGAACGTGTACTTGGTCTTGACCCACTCGCTCAGACGCTCGGCGCCGTACGTACTCGACGCGAACTCCGCCAGCCCGCTCAGGTCCGCCCGGTCGATCCGCTCGTGCGCGGCCCGCTCGAGCATCTCGATCACGTGCCGCCGCTCGCTCGCCCCGCCCTCGCGCAGCTCACCAGCGTCCAGATCAACCCCGAAACGCCGGTGCGCCCAGCCGATGAGCCCCGCCGAGTCAAAATCGACGCTGACCTCAGAGCCCTCCATGGGCATGTACTCGCCGATGGTCACGCCGATGTTGGCCGCCACGTCCTCCTTGGCGAGCTGGCGGATGGTCTTCTCCATGTCCTCTAGGTCCTTGCCCTTGAGGCGGTCGGACATGATCGAGCAGTCCAGCTCCCGCTTGGCGTACTCCGCGGCGCAGATCGCCGGGAAGTCGCGGTCCAGGTACTCGTCGATCGCGTCGTCCGTCGCGTCGTCGATGTACTCGAACACCAGCCCCTTGACGTCCCGCCCCTCGAGCACACGCTGGCGCAGCCCGTAGAATCGCTGACGCTGGTGCTCCATGACCTCGTCGTAGTCCAGGATGTTCTTACGGACCTGGAAGTTCCGCTCCTCGACCTTCCTCTGGGCCTTCTCCACGTTCTTGCTGAGCCACGGGTGCTCGATCGCGTCGCCCTCCTTCATACCCAGACGCGAGAGCAGCTTCATCGTCGTCTCACCCGCGAACATCTTCATCAGGTCGTCTTCGAGCGAGACGTAGAAGCGGCTCGACCCGTTGTCGCCCTGGCGACCCGACCGACCGCGCAACTGGTTGTCGATGCGCCGCGACTCGTGCCGCTCCGTGCCGATCACGTGCAGCCCGCCCAGCTCCTCGATCGACTCGTACCAGCGAACCCGGTGGATCAGGATCCGCCCGGTCTTGTCCAGCTCATTGCGCAGCGCCTCGGCGTCCATCCCCTGGATCTTGCCCTCGCTCAGCCACGTGTGCTCCGCCGCCCAGTGACGCAGCAGCTTGAGCTCCAGCTCCCCGAACTCCATGTCCTCGGCGTCGCGCTTCCGCACGCCCTCGTCCTTGAGCACGCTCTGCGCGATCTTCCGGTACACGTTCTCCCGAAGCTCCTGCTCTGTCGCGTCCACCGTCAGATCCCGCGAGCACATGCTCCGGCGCAGCCAGTGGTCCAGCAGGTCCTCCCGCGTGATCGACCCCAGCTTGATGTCCGTGCCGCGACCGGCCATGTTCGTCGCGATCATCACCGCGCCCAGCTGGCCCGCGTCCTCGACCACGTTCGCCTCGCGCTCGTGCTGCTTGGCGTTGAGCACGTTGTGCTTGACCCCGTGCTTGCGGGTGAGCATCTGCGCCAGCATCTCGCTCTTCTCGACGCTGGTCGTGCCCACCAGGATCGGGCGCCCCAGGTCGTGGAAGCGTTTGATCTCATCGACGATCGCCTCCCACTTGTCCTTGGCCCGGAGGTACATCAGATCGTTGAAATCGTCACGCCGGATCGGCTTGTTGGTCGGGATGGAAACCACGTCCAGCTTGTAGATGTCGTGGAACTCCTGGGCCTCGGTGTCCGCCGTGCCCGTCATGCCCGACAGCCGCTTGTACATCTTGAAGAAGTTCTGGATCGTCACCGTCGCGACCGTCTGCGTCTCGGGCTTGATCGGCACCCCCTCCTTGGCCTCCACCGCCTGGTGCAGCCCGTCGGACCACTGGCGACCGATCATCGGGCGACCCGTGTTGGTGTCCACGATCACCACGCTCGCCTCGCTCCGCCCGGTCGCGCGGTCCGGCACGTCCATGACGATGTAGTCCTTGTCCCTCGTGTACACCGCGTACGCCCGCAACGACTGCTCGAGCAGGTGCGGGATGTCCATGTTCTCATCGACGTAGAACGAGCCCATCCCCGCCACCCGCTGGGCCTCGGTGATCCCCTCGTGCGTCAGGTACGCCTGCTTGCGGTCCATCTCCAGGTCGTAGAACTGCGTGTGCTGGTCCCGGTCGCGCTCCAGCTCGGGCAGCCGAGCCTTATGCCCCTCCAGCTCCTTCTGCATCGCCGGCACGTCGACCTTGTCCCGTGTCTGACGGATGTCGCCCTCCAGCCCCTTGATCCGCTCCTTGCACGCCGTCACCTGGTCCTCGATGTCCTGCCACGGCTTCTGCTTCTCCACCAGGTGCCTGGCCAGCTTGTCCGCGATGTCGTACCGCGGCGCGTCGTCGTGCGCCATGCCCGAGATGATCAGCGGCGTCCGCGCCTCGTCGATCAGCGTCGAGTCCACCTCGTCCACGATCGCGAACTGACGCTGCCGCTGAACCTGCTGCTCGACCGTCCTCTTCATGTTGTCGCGCAGGTAGTCGAACCCGAACTCGCTCGTCGTCCCGTATACCACGTCGCAGCGGTACATGTACCGCTTGACCTCCTCGGGCTGCATGTGCATCGGGTGGATCGCCCCGACCGAGAGCCCCAGCCAGTGGAAGAACGGGAACGTCCAGTCCCGGTCGCGCTGCACCAGGTAGTCGTTGACCGTCACCACGTGCACCTGCTGACGCTCGATCGTCGCCATGAACGTCGCCAGGGGCGCCACGATCGTCTTGCCCTCGCCCGTCTTCATCTCCGCGATCTTGCCCTGCCCCAGCACCATGCCGCCGATGAGCTGCACGTCGAACGGCCTGGCCCGGAACGGCGGGCGGCTCTCCGGGTACAGCGCCCGTACCTCCTCGTACAGCTCCACAGGGATCGGCGTGATCAGCCAGCCCGGGATCGGCTCCGTCGAGCCCAGCACGAGATCATCTTCGTCGGGCGCCCCACCCTCCGGGCGGTCCTGCGCCGCCACGGTCTTGGCCACCAGCGGCGCCGCCGCGTCCATTTTCGCCTTCGTCTCGGCGTACAACGCCCGCCCACGCTCACTCAGCCTCGACGCATCGAACCCGTGCTCCGGGTTGAAGATGTTGCGGATGCCCACGTGCCGGTCCATCGCCTCACGCGCCACGGCGAACGCCTTGATCTGCAGATCGTCCGACTTGGCGCCCTCGTCGTGCCGCGTCCGCAACTCGTCGAGCTTGCCCCGGAGCTGCTCGTCGGTCAGCCCCCGCATCTCGGGCTCGTGCTCAGAGATCATCCCGACGCGCGTCGTGTAGCGCTTGACGATCCGCTCGTTCCGCGAGCCCGCGATCTTGCTGATCAGCGGGCCGATCAGAGGAATGTCGTTGCTGGCCATATCAGTCGTTCTCCCGCGCCGGTCTGGCGCGTCAACGGCGCCCGCTGGGGGCGCGCCGGAAGTGGTTCGGTTTGAATGCCGCGCGATGGCAGGCTCGTCGCCCCGCCGTCGCACGTGCTCCATGATGTTTGATGGTGCGGACCGCGCCCCCGACTCCCGGGCGACGCCTCGGATCAGCAGCCCCGCGCCGGCGGAGGCAGATCCAGCAGCCACTCGCCCATCCCCCCGGTCGAGCCGACGCACAGCCCGCACGGGCTCGCGCCCAGGGTCTCCGCAGCCAGCCGCTCAAGCGTTGGCCGCTCAAGCTCGCCCGCGGGGCTCCGTCGCTCGACCAGATCCCGGATGACCCGGACGACCTCAGTGGGCATCCGGCGCAGGCACACCCGCGTCGCGTCAGAGCCGTTCCCGCTTGTCGTGACCAGCAGCCCCTCGCCCCCAAGAACGATCTGCATCGAGAGCGTCAGCAGCACCAGCAGCGACACCCCGCCGCCAAGGGCGGAAACGCCCACACGGGGCTCGCGGCGTTCTGCGGGGCGGCTGCTCATCACCACAAGTATCGTCCCACCAAGACCCCCGAGCAAACCGATCCCCGACCCAATCCGCTACCGCCCAGGTCCTCCGCCGCCCAGCGTGACCAGATTCGAGATCCCCCGACCGTTCGTCCGATACCCAATCTGCCCCGAGACGACCGCGAGGCCCACCCGTCCCCGTCCCGTCGGGTACAGTCCCCGCCCTATGCCAACGGACAAGGACGTTCATTTGCTGGTTGCGACCCGACAATCACTCGATTCCACCCGCGAATCCATCACCCACAAGTTCACCGTCGCCGGGCACGAGGGCTACCTGACCGTGGGTCTCTACCCCGACGGCAGCCCGGGCGAGCTCTTTCTCAAGATCTCGAAGGAGGGCTCCGCGATCTCGGGCATGTGCCAGGCCTTCTGCCGGGCCTTCTCCATCGCCCTGCAGTTCGGCCTCAGCGTCGAGGAAGCCGTCGCCCGCTTCAAGGGCATGCGGTTCGAGCCCATGGGCGCCACCAGCAACCCGGACATCCCCGAGGCCCAGTCCATCGTGGATTACGTCGCCCGCTTCCTCGAACTCGAGTTCTGCTCCGACACCCTCCGGCGCTGATCTCTGACGGCGCCACGGCTGACCCGAAGGGCAGCCGTGCCGCCTCTCTCTATCCCTACACCACCCGATTCGGCGCCTCACGCCCCCCCAGCACCGCCGCCACGTTCGCGCACGCCATCGCCGCCATCTCACGCCGGTACCGGTCCTCCGCGCTCCCAATATGCGGGGTCATCACCACGCTCGTCAGCCCCACCAGCCCCACATCGACCCTCGGCTCGGACTCGAACACGTCCAGCCCCGCCCCGTAGATCCGCCGCTCCTGCAGCGCCTGCGCCAGCGCCGCCTCATCCACGACCGCCCCCCGCGCCGTATTGATCAGGATCGACCGCTCCTTCATCCGCCCCAGGGCCTCCGCGTCGATCAGCCCCCGCGTCTCGGGCGTCAGCGGGCAGTGCAGGCTCACCACATCCGCCCGTGCCAGCCCCTCCTCAAGCGTGACCCGCTCCCCCGCCATCGGCGCCTGCTCGAACTCCCAGTGCCGGCTCCGGGCGACATAGATCACCCGCATCCCGAACGCCATCGCCCGCTGGGCCGTCGCGAACCCGATCCGCCCCGCCCCCACAACCAGCAGCGTCCGCCTGTTCAGATCCAGACCGATGAAGTCCGCCGGCCCCAGCGTCCCGTGCTCGGCCCACCGACCCGACCGGGCGAACTGGTCCCCCTCCACCACCCGACGGGCGACCGCGAGCATGAGCGCAATCGCCATGTTCGCCGTCCCCTCCGTCACCGCATCCGGGGTGTTGGCGACCACCACCCCGCGCCCCCGGCACGCCTCCAGATCAATGTTGTCCACACCCACCGCGTGGTTGGCAACGACCCGCAGCCCGTCCCCCGCCGCGTCGAGCAGCTCGTCGTCCACCCGCTCGCTGACCCACGTAATCAGCCCGGAGGCCCCGGAAACGAACTCCAGCAGCTCGCCTCGGGGCATGTCGCGCTCGCCGCCCACGCGAATCTCGGCGCCCGGGATCTCGATCTCACCCAGCAGTTTCCGGGTCACCCCGACGACGGGCATGCCTGTTTCATCCATGCGGTAAGGTATTCCGCCCGATCATGCGCATCCTCGCCTGGAACATCCTGCACGGCGGGGGCGCCCGCAGAGCCCCGGAGATCGCCCTGGTCATCCTGGGGCGCCGACCCGACCTCGTCGTCCTCACCGAGTTCCGACGCTCCCTCGGGGGCCAGCTCGCCGGCGTGCTGGGGGACCACGGCCTCGACAGCCAGTTCCACACCGCCCCAGCCGGCAACGCCAACGGCCTGCTGATCGCCTCCCGCGAGACCCTCGAGCCCGCGACGGATAGCTCCCCGTTCGCCGACGACCCGCGTCTCGACCGGCGCTGGCTCGACCTCCGCGCCCCGGCCCTGGACCTCCGCATCACCGGCGTCCACATCCCCGACGCCGCCCGCTCCGACCACCACGCCCTGGCGCGCAAGAGCCTGTACTGGCGGCGTTTGCTCGACACCACCAACGCCCCCGAGACACAGCGCCGCCTCATCGTGGGCGACTTCAACACCGGTCGCCACCGCCTCGACGAGACCGGCTCGACCTTCACCAGCACACCCCTGCTGGGCGAACTGACCACCCGCGGCTACGCCGACGCGTACCGATCGCTGGACTCAAACGGTCGTGATCACTCCTGGGTCAGCCATGCCGGCGCGCCCTTCAGGCTCGATCACGCCTACGTGGCGCCACCCCTTATCGAGTGCGTCAAGGACGTTTCGTACTCCCACGCTGAGCGAGAATCGGGCCTCTCCGATCACGCCCCAATGCTCATCGAACTCGATCTGGACCGAGCCAATATCTCTCGATGAGGACTCGCCCCCGAAAAAAACACTTCAAAAACAGGGTCGATCCCGGTTGATGGTCCGAGAATGCTGGTATACAACGCATGAAACATGTGCCGTGGCGGGTCCAAGGCCGGACCCGTCTGAGCGGCGGACGGAACCATACTCAACGACCTCGAGTCTGAACGGAGCAAGGAATGGCCAAACGAACCACACGCAAGACCACCGCCCGCAAGAAGGCGCCCGCCCGCCGCAAGACCACCGCGCGCAAGACCGCCACGCGCAAGACCACCGCCCGGAAGAAAGCCACGAGCCGCGCCGCGAAGAAAACCACCACCGCGGCTCACAAGCCCGCACGCATCACCTCCGCCCGCGACAAGACCCGCAGCAAGTCCGAGATCTACGGCGTCATCGCCGACCACGTCGGCATCACCAAGAAGGAAGTCGCCGCCGTCTTCGACACCATGGGCCAGATCATCGAGGCCGACCTCAAGAAGGGCGCCGTCGGCGCCTTCAACGTCCCCGGCATGATGAAGGTCCTCGTCCAGAACAAGAAGGCCACCAAGGCCCGCAAGGGCATCAACCCCTTCACCGGCGAAGAGACCATGTTCAAGGCCAAGCCCGCGCGCCGCATCGTCAAGGTGCGCCCGCTCAAGGGCCTCAAGGACCTCGTCGCCTGATCGTGACAACCGGTCTCAACTGAATCACGGCAGAGCCCGAGCACACCGCTCGGGCTCTTGTCGTTTTACTGGTCGACCCGCCTTACGGATCGACGACCCCGATCATCTGATCGATGGCGCGCGCGTTCTCGTTGAGCATCCCCGTCAATCGGTCCGCCTCACGAACGTACCGGTCCGCGTCCCGCGTGTGCATCGCGTGCTGCAGCCCGGGCAGCGTCCAAGACGCGTACCCGCTCGTCGCGTCCGGCGCCGCGTACAGGCTCCGGTACCACGGACGGTCGTCATGCCCCCCGTCGCCCACGCACCACCGCATGTCGAACGCCCGCGTCATCGCGTTGATCCGCAGCAGCTCCCGCTCGCCCGTCCCGGGCTCGTCCCGCAGGTTCCGCAGGTCCGCCGCCAGGCCCCCGAACCGGCGCGCCGCCTCGCGCAGCCTCGTGTGGGCCTCCTCGATCTCGACCTGTCGTGACGCGTCGAAGATCCCCTCGCCCGCGATCCGCTTCTCGAACGAGTCCACCTTCCGGACGATCTCCCCGCCGTAGTTCGCCGGGTCCAGCGCCGTGCCCGTGTCGCTCAGGCGCGCCGCCACGGCGCTAGCCATCCGCGTCATCATCAGCGCCGGCTCGTAGTCGTCCCCCACGATCTGCCGGTACCACGCCAGCGTGTCGTACAGCGAGTGGTACGCAGTCCCGGGCGCCCCCCCGCACGACAGCGACACGCTCGGCACGCACGCGTGACACAGGAACCCCACGTGGTCCGACCCGCCACCGAGCTCCCCGATCCGCGCGTGCCCGGGGCGGTTCTCGTCCTTGCTCCGCTCCAGCCAGGCGTCCAGCACCGTCCGCTGCGGCTCGCGGCAGTTGGGCGTCTCACCCGCCGCCTCGTGGATCACCGTCCACAGCGAGGGCGACGCGCTCGCGCCAAAGTTCGGCCCCATCGACGCCCCGTCAAGATTGATGTACCCCACGCACCGCGACGTCAGGATCTCCCGCGCGTTCTCCACAAACTCCGTCGAGCCGATGATCCCGTGCTCCTCGGCCCCCCACCCCGCGAACATGATCGACCGCTCCGGGCGCCAGCCGGCCTTGGCCAGCTCGCCGAACACCCGCGCCGCCTCGACCACCGCGATCAGCCCGCACGTCGGGTCCCCCGCCCCAAACCCCCAAGCGTCGTGATGGCATCCAATGACGACAAACTCGTGGGGGAGCTGCGTCCCCTTCAGCGTCCCGATCACGTTCCAGGTCTGCGTCAGCTCGCGCACCTGCTCGACGCGCAGCCTGACCTTCAACTCATCGCCCCCGGTCACCCGGTACGGATAATCCAGCCCCCCCGCCCAGCTCTCGGGCGCCTCATCGCCCGTCATGCGTGACAGGATCTCGTCCGCCGCCGCCCAGCCGATCGGCTGCACCGGGATCGTGGGCAGCCCCTCGAGTTTATTGGGGTCCAGCCGCTCCGCGCCGGGGAACGAGGGCGTCCCGGGTGTCAGCGGATCGCCCGCGTAGGGCAGTGTCTTGAGCGACCCGCGCTGGATGCTCGTCTCGTTGGCCCAGCCGCCCTCGGGGTACATCTCGCCCTTGGCAAAGCCCGAGTCCGCCGGGTCGGTGTAGATGATCAACCCGGCCGCGCCCGCTTCCTCCGCGTACTTCGCCTTGTACCCCCGGAAGTTCCCGCCGTAGCGAGCGATGACGATCTTCCCCTCGCACGACACGCCCAGCTCCTTGAGCCTCTCGAAGTCCTCCAGGCGCCCGTAGTTCGCGTACACGACCCCCGCCGTCACGTCGCCCGAGCCCGCGTACCCGTTCCACCCCGAGCGCGCGTCCGGGCTCTGGCTGTACTCGTCCTCGTCCAGCGCCTTCTCGCGAGTGGCAAGCTTCACCAGCTCCGGCTCGACCACCCACACCTCGCCCACGACCGGGCGCCCGATGTAGACCTCCAGCTCCTGCTTCTGCACCTCGAGCCCGAAGCCCGTAAACAGCTCCGCCAGCGTGTCCACCACCAGCTTGTCCCCGGGCGTCCCCGCGTCGTGCGGCACGGACGCCAGCATCGTGTGCCACTCACGCAGTTTGTCGGCCGACGCCCCCTCACCCAGCTTCGCGACGTACTGCGCCAGCGCGTCCGCTTTCTCCTGGCCCTCCGTCTGGGCCAGAACGGGCGCGGCGACGAGCATCGCCGAGAGTGACAGCAGCATCCGTTTCATGGTCGATCTCCGGGTCTCAGGGGCTCTGCGGGGGGTCGGGGGTTTAGCTGGTTCCGATCGTAGTGCGTCCCCGCCGGGCGATGAAGACCCCGGCCTCGATCACGATCCAGACCTCCATCGCGAGCATCAGGACCGACACCACCAGCAGCAGCGTGTTGTCGCCCCCCAAGGCGAAATGCCGGATGAGCTCGGTAATCGCCCAGCCGGTCATCGCGAGCATAAAGACCATGGGCAGGGCCGTCACCCACGCCGGGCGCCCGGTCCGCACGAGCCAGACCGTGAGCACGAGCAGGGCCAGCCCGCCCAGCAACTGGTTCGTGGCGCCGAACACGGGCCACAGGATCAGCCCGCCCTTGCCCGCCGCCGCCAGCCCCGCCTGCGGCGCGTCGGACAGCGCCAGCACCAACGCCGTCACCACCGCCAGCCCGGTCGCGACGAACCGGTTCGCGATCAGACCACGCAGCCCGTGCGCGCGCCGGACGGTGTTCCGCTCCGTCCCGTTGCACTCCGGGCACGCGCCATCCCCCAGACCGCTCACGTCGTACCCGCACGCCCGGCAGACCTCGCCGCTCGTGATCGTCCGGGAGCCCGTGACCAACTCCGCGATGATGTACCGCTGCAACCGGCACGCCGAGTCCATCGTCGTCGCCGCGAACGAGGCGACGAATACCCCCATGATCGCCGTCGCCAGCGACATCGAAACGCCGAGGGCGCCGACCATGTTCGCCGCCCCACGGATAAACGGCGCCAGCTTATCCCCCAGGCCCTTGTCCCCGCCCCAGGCAGCGTAGTGAACCGCCCAGGCGTCCACTCCGATCAAGGTCGGCAATAGCGGGTCACTTCGCTGGAGTTCCTCAAACACTTCCTCTTGAGACAACCGTTCGAGATACATCGCCCAGTCGTAGTGATCGGTCCCCATCCCGATCCCCGCCACGCACGCCAGGATCACCAGAACCGCCAGAAACCCCTCCGTCAGCATCGCCCCGTACCCGACGTACTGCGCGTCCCCCTCGCTCCGCAGCTGCCGGCTCGAGCATCCGCTCGCCACCAGGCAGTGGAACCCGCTGATGGCCCCGCACGCGATCGTCACGAACAGGAACGGCATGAACGACGGGACCCAGCCACCGGCAACGGCCGCCTCGGGCGTGAAGTTCACCGCGTCGGCCACGATTGGCGTGTGGGCGACGATGAGCCCCACAAGCAGCAATCCCATCGCCACCAGCAGCTGCCATGAGTTGATGTAGTCCCGCGGCTGCAGCAGCCACTGCACCGGCAGCACGCTCGCCACCGCGACGTACCCCAGCAGCACCAGCGTCCAGAACCCGATCGCAGAGATGTGGTTGGTGATGACGCTCGGCACGCTCAGCTGCGCCCACTCGTTGTTCGCGGATACCGCAATACTCGCGTACATCAGCCCCACCGCAACGACCGTCCCAAGCAGCAGGCTCCCCCCCCGCCTCATCCAGAGCCCCAGCCCGATCGCGATCGGGACCTGCAGCATCACGGGCAGCACGCTCGACGGGAACAGGCTGAACACCGCCGCGATCACCAGGCCAAACACCGCCAGCACGATCCACAGCCCCATCACCACCACAAGCAAAAACAACAGCCGCACACGCCTATTGACCACGTCCCCCGCCAGGTCCGCGACCGTCCGACCCTGGTGGCGCATCGAAATCACAATCGACCCGAAATCGTGCACCGCCCCCATCACGATCGACCCCACCAGCACCCAGACCAGCGCCGGGACCCACCCCCACACCACCGCCACCGCCGGCCCCACGATCGGGCCCGTGCCCGCGATCGACGTAAAGTGATGCCCGAAGACCAGCTCCTTGCGCGACGGCACGAAGTCCACCCCGTCGCATAGCTCCTCGCTGGGCGGAGTTCGCGTCGGGTCGATCTGGAACACCCTCCGCGCCAGGAACCGCCCGTACGTCCGGTACGCGACGATGTAGAGTACGAAGCTGCCCAGGGCGATCAGAACCGTCAACATCGCTCGCGTACGCTCCCCGCGGCGTACCTGCCGCGGGCGCCAGCATACCCGCTGCCGCCCCAATCACCGCGGCCCTCGCCGGAGCGTTCCCCATGCAGATCGTCAACCGAGCCGCCAACTGCGCCGTCGCGCTCGAGACCACCCTGCTCGTCCACGGCGTCCCCAAGGCCTCCGCCCGCCCGCTCGCCGATGAACTCAACACCATCATCGAATCCGAAGGCGCCTCCCCCGCGCTCGTGGGCGTCGTTCATGGCAAACCCACCGTCGGCATGACGCCCACCGAACTCGACGCGCTGCTCAGCGCCGACACCGTGGCCAAGGCCAACACCGCGAACCTGGGCGTGCTCATGTCCCGGGGCCAGCACGCCGCGACGACCGTGAGCGCCACGATGGAGCTCGCCGCCGCCGCCGGCGTGCGCGTCTTCGCCACCGGCGGCCTCGGCGGCGTCCACCCGGGCCTGAGCGAGCGCCTCGACATCTCGTCCGATCTCGCCGCGTTCACGCGCTTCCCCGTCGCCGTCGTCACCTCGGGCGTCAAATCCATCCTCGACGTCGAGTCCACACGCGAAGCGCTCGAGACCCTGGGCGTCCCCGTCGTCGGCTACAAGACCGACCGCTTCCCCGCCTTCTATCTCCGCAACAGCGACGCCGACGTTGACGCCCGGTTCGATGACGTTGACGAACTCGCCTCTTTCGTCAGCGCCGAGCTGGCGCGCACCGGGCGAGGCATTGTCATCGCCAACCCGATCCCCGAAGAGGGCGAGATCGACCCCCACGACTGGGCCAACTGGCTCGCCCAGGCCGAGCGCTCCGCGGACGAGCAGGGCGCCGCGGGACGCCGGCGAACCCCGGCGCTGCTCGCGGCACTCCACGCCCTGTCGGGCTCCAAAACCCTTGAGTCCAACCTCGCCCTCGTGCGTTGCAACGCCAGACTCGCGGGCGCCCTGGCCGCACGCCTCCAGAGCCAGTGAAACCCCCCATCCTCTCACATGGCGGTTGGGTCCTGACAGACGCCGACTTATGGGCCTCAATTCACGCATCTTTGACGCATTTCTCGCTGTCGGAAGCCGTGATCACCCACCCACCCGGATACATTTAGGGGGCAGAGGAGAGAAGCCGACTCGGGCCATCGCCCGGGCGCCGCGGCGAATCGAATGATCGCGGCGCGAACGGCTCGGACAATCTTGGTACTAAACCGACCGCGCCTCACTTGGCGGCGCGGTGGTTCCGGAGTCGATCAGCCAAACCCGAATCACGTAGCGCAAGCAGAACGAGGAGACATGAGCATGCGACTTTGCACCCGAACCCTGGCGCTCGCCGCCATCGCCGGCGCCGCCACCGGCGCGTACGCCCAGGACAGCGTTAGCAACAACATGGACGGCGGCAACGGCCTGCCCGGCGACGCCTTCACCCCGTACGACGTTGACAAGTGCCAGGACTTCGTCGTTGACCTGACCCCCTTCACCACCTCCAAGGGCACGGAGTTCGGCATCGCCCCCCTCATCAAGACCAGCAAGGTCAACTCGTCGTTCTTCGGCTCCCTCGGCTCCGCCCAGGCGATCAGCCCTGACCTGCTCTCGGGCGTCTCCTACGCCGCCGCGAGCTACGCCCTCTGGAACACCCCCGGTCAGGGCGTCCACCCCTCCAACAACGACGCCGCCAACCTCATCAATCCTCCCGCCGCCACCGGCAACCAGTTCGCCGTCGCGATGAACGAGTTCGCCACCAACAACGGCGGCGCGAACCACGAGGGCATCGTCGGCGCCATCGTCAACTACGACACCAACACCCCCGGGCGTCTCTACGTCCACCGTGTCATGGCCGCCACCTCCGGCGTTGACCTCGTTCAGGGCAACGCCGCCTCGTTCGGCGGCATCTCCGTTGACGCCAACGGAAACACCTACTTCCGCGCCGATGACTTCGGCATCGCCGCTCCCGCGGGCGTCGTCCCCGTCTCCGGCAACAACTGGTACCGCACCCGCATGCAGGACCGCGACTGCCTCGCCAGCAACCTCATCTCCGGTCTCTCCTCCACCTTCGATGGCACCGACGGCCTCCTCGTCGGCTCCGCCACCACCCACAGCCCCCCCTCCCACGTCGCCGCCAGCGCCTTCGGCGGTAACGGCGCCGTCTCAGGCCCCAACTTCAGCAGCCAGTGGGTCCGCGGCGCCACGTCCACCCTCACCTCTGACCTCTCCCACCTCCCCGCAGGCTCTACCGACCAGCGCGGCACCCTCGGCAGCTCCGCCAAGACCGTCCTGGGCAGCGGCATCTGGACCCACGCCATGATGCACCAGGACGCCGGCGGCGCTACAAGCCGCATCGCCGTCTGGAGCGTTGACGCCTCTCTCAGCGTCGTCGAGAGCTACGGCTTCGACCTCCCCGCCTCCATTGATGACCCCTGCGACGCCATCTCCATCAACACCGCCGTCAGCGAGTTCCGCGGCTACCTCAGCCAGGGCGCGTTCCGCGGCGGCACGGGCATGATGGCCGTCGGCTCCGACAGCGCCGGGCGCGTCCTCGCCGCCGGCGCCCTCTCCGAACTCAACATCACCGCCGACCCGCTCACCCACGTTCCCGTCCTCCGCTTCAACGAGGACGGCACGGGCGCCGAGTGGACCCTCGCCGGCTGGGCCGCGCCCCTCTCGGGCAAGCCCATCTGTGACGAGACCGGCGCCACCATCGGGCAGATGACCCTCCAGGTCAACGTCAGCGGCCTGCTCGGCCCCTCGAGCTCCGTGCCCACCATCGACGCCGCCGGCAACGTCTGGTTCCTCTCCGCCGTTGAGCTCTTCAACCGCATCGACACAGACATGGACACCATCGGCGACTCCTCCGACTTCGACACCGCCCTCCTCCGCGCCGTCTACGACCCCGACAACTTCTGCTACAGCCTCGAACTCGTCGTCGAGCTTGGCCAGGTCTTCGCCGGACAGAACTCCGGCCGCGACTGGCAGATCCAGTTCCTGGAGATCGCCGACAGCAACTCCATGTCCTCCGGTTCCTTCTACTCCGCCAACGGCGCTTCCGGGGCCTGGAACAACTTCGACGTCTCCGACCTCGACACCAGCGACCCCCGCACCAACGGCGGCATCGTTGTCAAGGCCTCGATCGTCTACGACGCCGACGGTGACAGCGACTTCGAGAACCCCACCGCTGGCGGCGGCAACGCCGCCTCGGTGGACGAGCAGTACAACGCCCTGCTCTACATCGGCAACCTCGACAACACCGAGCCCCCGTCAGGCGGCTGCAACGACGCCGACCTCGCCGAGCCCTTCGGCACCCTCGACTTCTCCGACGTCATCGCCTTCCTGACCGCCTTCGGCACGATGGACCCGGCCGCCGACCTGGCCGCCCCCTTCGGCACCTTCGACTTCTCCGACGTCATCGCCTTCCTCGGCGCCTTCGGCGCCGGCTGCCCGTAA
>JAJDDI010000087.1 GCA_029260375.1 Phycisphaerales bacterium
CTCTTGGCGGTGTTGCGGACACCGGCCTCGACCGACGGGATGAACTCCTTTGGGATCGAGCCGCCGACCACCTTGTTCTCGAAGGCGATGTTGTCGGTGAACTTGAGCCCGTCGGCCTCCGCCTGCTCCTTGGTGTAGGGCTCGATGCTGATCGTGCAGTCGCCGAACTGGCCGCGACCGCCCGTCTGCTTCTTGAACAGGCCTCGGCAGTTCGCCGCGGGGCCCTTGATCGCCTCGCGGTAGCTCACGCGGGGCTTGCCGACCTGGACGCCGACCTTCATGTCGCGGATCAGCTTGTTCTTGATGATCTCCAGGTGCAGCTCGCCCATGCCGGAGATGATCGTCTGCCCCGTCTCGTCGTTGTACTCCGAGCGGAACGAGGGGTCCTCGCGCCGGATAGTCACGAGCGCCTCAGAGAGCTTCCGCTTGTCGTCGGCCGTGTTGGGCTCGATCGACATGCTGATCACCGGCTCGGGGAACGTCATCCGCTCAAGCACGATCGGGTCGTCCGAGTCGCAGAGCGTGTCGCCCGTGATCGAGTCCTTGATGCCGACCACCGCGACGATGTTGCCCGCGCCGACCTGGTCGAGCGGCAGGCGGTCCTTGGCGTGCATCTCGAAGATGCGGCTGGCGATCTCACGCTTGCCGTTGGTCGGGTTCACCACGCGGGTGCCCTTCTTGAGCACGCCCGAGTAGATGCGGATGTAGGTCAGGTCGCCGTGCGAGTCGTTGACGACCTTGAACACGAGCCCTGAGAACGGGGCCGTGTCATCGTGCGGACGGGTGATCGCCTCGTCCTTGTTCTTCGGGTTTGTGCCCTTGACCGGGGGAACCTCCTGCGGCGCTGGCAGGTAGTCGATGACGCCGTCGAGGAGGCGCTGCACGCCGATGTTCTTCAGGGCCGAGCCGCAGAAGACGGGGTTGATCTCGCGGGCGATGGTGCCCTTGCGGATCGCGCGCCGGATCTCGTCGTCGGTAACGGAGTCCTCGCCGACCTCCAGGTACCGCTCCATGAGCTCCTCGTCGAGCTCGACGCCCTTCTCGATCAGGTCGTGGCGCCACTTCCGGGCCTTGTCCATCAGCTCGTCGGGGATGTCCTTCTCCGTGACGATGGCGCCCTGGCTGTCGGCCTCGAAGTAGTACGCCCGCATTGTCAGCAGGTCGATGATCCCCTCAAGCTCATTGCCCGAGCCGATGGGCAGCTGCACCGCGACGGGGTTGGCGCCAAGACGCTTGATGATCGAGTTGAAGCTGAACTCGAAGTCCGCGCCCAGCTTGTCCATCTTGTTGATAAAGCACAGGCGGGGGACCTCGTAGCGGTCGGCCTGGCGCCAGACGGTCTCGGACTGGGCCTCGACGCCCTCCTTGCCGTCAAAGACCGCGACCGCGCCGTCGAGCACGCGCAGCGAGCGCTCGACCTCGATGGTGAAGTCCACGTGCCCGGGGGTGTCGATCAGGTTGACCTTGTAGTCCGTGCCCTTGTGGATCCAGGGGCAGGTCGTCGCGGCCGACTGGATCGTGATACCACGCTCCTGCTCTTCCTGCAGGAAGTCCATGGTCGCCGTGCCCTCGTGCACCTCGCCGAGCTTGTAGTTCTTGCCCGTGTAGAACAGGATGCGCTCGGTGACGGTGGTTTTGCCCGCGTCGATGTGGGCGCAGATGCCGATGTTGCGGATGTTTGACAGGTCGGTCGCCATGGGTCGTTCCTCGGTCGTCTCGTGTCCCGCGTGGCGCGGGCTCTTGGGTGTTCAGTCCCGTTCGTTGGGTGATGCCTTGCCGGGTCTTGCCGCTTCGGAGGTCAACTCCGGGCGGACTCGCTCGGGCTTCTGTCGCGTCGCACGACCCGGTCCCGATCGGGGCGCCGCGCCTGCGGTGTGTTGTGTGATCTGGTCGGTCAGGGCAGGTTGAGACTTTGGGCTCGTCGCCGGGGTCGTTCGTTGCACAGAACGCCGCGCGAGCCCCTCGTCACGCGGGTTCCGGATCAGGCTGATCGTCCATGGGTGCGTCCCCAATCCCCGCCCTCGGGCGGCCCTGTCTCGAAACGTCTGCCAACGCCGCTCGGCTCCCACGCCGGGCCGCCGTCCGTCGCTTTCACGCAGTTGATCAGATCGCCTCGGGAGGATGTATCTCCCGCAGCATCAACAAATACCAACCGGGTAATGCTATCCCCCGCCGATCCCGGATCAAGCCGATCGCGACCCCCGGGGTAACGCCCGGCTAAGGCCCCGACCCCTCCGCCGCGGTTGAGAGTCGGCGGGCCCGGGACCGCTCCCGCTCGCTCATCCGCTTGAGCGGATCGAGGCGTTTGAGCTCGTCGAGCCGCAGGGCCTCACCGCCCCATCGCGCGGCCGCGCCGTGGTCCCCGAGCTGTTCCGAGGCGTCCATCAGACGAACGACCAGCGTGAGTCCCAGCGGGTCGAGCTCGACGCCTCGGCTCCACGCCCGCCGGGCCAGCTCAAGGTCCTCAGGGTCTCTCCCCTGGGTCCAGAGGGCGAAGCGGGTGGAACCGAGCCAGGCCCACGCCGCGGCGCTCGATGGCTGGCGTTCCACGCCGCCCTGGGCGAGGGCGATCGCCCGCTCCCGCCAGGCCCGCGCGGGCGGACCATCAGCGTCCAAATCAGACAGCGTGAGGGCCAGGCGCCCGAGCGCCCGCCTGGTGGGGAAATGCCGCGGGCGCTGATCGAGGGCCTCTTCCAGGATCGCGTACGCGCGTTCGCCGCCGCCCCTCGCGAGGGTGCGCATCTGAGCCTCGAACCGCCCGGGCGTGGTCGCTGCGGGCTCGCCCAGCAAGCCCGCCAGGTCACGGGCGATGGCGTCCGCCGAGTCCCCCACCAGCCCCCCCCCGGCGTTGAGGCGCCAGAGGCGGTCGCGGATCTCCGCCGCGGGTCGAACCGCCGCGGCCGCACGCCCGAGCGAGCGTTCCCACCCGGACACGCGCGCAAGACCGCTCGACAGCAGCATCGCGCCCAGCAGCGCGACGCCAACACCCATCGGGACGCCGACCCGAGATCGCACGGTCCTCTCGCGATCGTCGCCCCCCGCGAGCAGGCCGAGGGTGGCGCCCAGCAGCGCCGCGGAGTTGTGCCAGACCGGCGTGACCTCGATCATGGCGTGAGCCGCGATGACCGCCGCGCCCCCGCCCAGGGCGCCCCGGGTCCAGGAGCCCGTCCCAGATCGCAACGCGCGAAGCGCCGCCCAGGCGACCGCCACCCACCCGAGCAGCCCGACGAGGCGCGCCGCCGCGCTCTCGGGCGTGGCCATCGAGCTCTCGAGCATCGCGCTGGCGCCCGTGACGCCCGCGGCACAGAGCGCGACGATCATCAGATTCTCGCGGGCCTCGCCCACGGGCGCCGGGGCAGCCTCGACGAGCGGTCCGCGACCGCTCCGGGTGACCAGCAGCAGCCCGAGACCCGCCCAGGCGAGCCCAAAGAGGCCGAGCGTCGAGGTCCAGTCCAGCAGCGCGTTGTGCGGGCTCGTGACCTCCTCCACGCCCAGCGGGGGGCGCGTGAGCAGGTACGCATCCTTGAACCCGCTCGGCCCGACCCCGAGCCAGGGGTGCTCCAGGAGTATCCCGACGCTGCCCTGCATGTAGTGCCAGCGGAAGAGCAGGCTCAGCTCGCCCAGACGTTCGCCGAGCAGGCCGCGCACGACGACGAGCGCCAGCACCGCCAGCGGCGCCCCGGCGAGCAGCAGCGCCCGCCAGCGACCCCGGGCCAGCCCGCTCCCGATGAGCGCGAGGGCAATCAGGCCGATCACGCCCGCGCCCAGCCCGCCCTTCGAGTGGCTCATGAGCAGCATCCCGAGCGAGCACAGGGCGCCCACGCCCAGGACGACACCCGCCCGGTGATCGCCCCCCCTCGCGCGCTGCACCCCCAGACCCGCGAGCACGACCAGCCCGATGGCGCCGAACGTGGCGTAGACGTTCGAGAGACCGAACCATCCCGAGGCGTCGTTCTGTCGCAGGCGGCGCTCGTAGGCCTGGGCCATTGATGACTCCGGGCTCCACCCCCGCGAGGCGAGCACGCTCTCTCGCTGGGCCTGGTAGTCCCGGACCGTCACCGGGTGCTCGATGAACTGCTGCAGGGCGCCCTTGCTCGCGAGCATGACCACAAAGCCCAGGCACAACGCCAGGCCGACGTTGCGGGCGCGACCGCGCAGGTGCGCCAATCCGACACCCCCGGCCAGGGCCGCGCCCCACGCCCCGCCCGTGAGCAGGTCGTTCAGGCTGCCACGCTCCATCGGGTTCGCTGCCGGGTCGAAGGGCACGATCAGCGCGTGCAGCGCGACCCCCGCCCACCCGACGCCCAGCAGCGCGAGCAGCCGTGGGCTCACGCGATCACCCCGCAATGAACAACTCATGATCGCGACGGCGCACCCCAGCAGGGCGAGCACGTCCAGGGCGCCCTGAGCCGTGGGACCCAGCCCGGTCTTGGTCGTCAGGGTGATCAGCGGGTCGGTGTCCCAGAACGGCATCGGGTCGGCCGCGACCGACGCACGCCCGAGGGCGCCGCCCAGGATCAGCACAAGCGCGACCCATCCCAGCGCCGTCCCGAACCCGACGGAGCGGTCTTGGGTCGTCTGATGCTTGTGCTCGTTCACCCGTTGAGTTCCCGCGTTCGCGACCCGACCTCGAACAACGCCAGCACGCCCAGCAGCGATGCGACCTGCGCCCCAAGCAGCACGCCCTGTCGGGCGCTGGCGCCGACAAGCAGGACCCCGCTGATCCCGGTGATCAGCGTGAACCCGTAGATCACCAGCACGCTGCCCCGCCCGCTCATCCCGCGCTGGACCAATCTGTGCGAGAAGTGCTGCAAGTCGCCCTTGAAGGGGCTCTTGCCCTGGCTCAGGCGCACCAGCGTCACGCTGACCATGTCGTACAGCGGGATCGCCAGGACCACCACAGGCATCAGCAGCGCGTACCAGTGCTGCCCCGGGTCGGCGCCCTCGGGCAGATAGGTCGTCCGCGCGGTCAGGAACGCCAGCGTGAACCCGAGCACCAGCGACCCGCCGTCGCCCATGAAGATCTTCGCGGGCGGGAAGTTGAACACCAGGAACCCCAGGCAGGAGCCCACGACCAGCGCCAGTGTCGCGCCCACGAACCACTGCTCGCCGCTGAGCGCCGCGGCCAGGAAGCACGCGCCCGCGACCGCCGCGACCCCCGCGCACAGCCCGTCCATGTTGTCGATGAAGTTCATCGCGTTGGTGACGGCGACGAACCACAGCACCGTGATCAGCACCGACAGCCAGGCGCCCCCCGCCGGCGCGTCGAGCATCGTCAGCAGGCGGGTGTCCAGCGGCCCGGCTGGCCAGGCGACGATCAGGGCCGGCAGGGTCATGACGCCCAGCTTGCCCATCGCGCCCATCGGGCGCCGGTCGTCAATCAGCCCCAGCACGTGCAGCAGCGTGATCGCTCCGAGCAGCGCAAGCGCCCGGGGGGTCTGGGCGCGCATGCCTTCGAGGTGCGATTCGATTGCGGGGAGCCGCTCTACAATCGTCTCGGGCGCGAGCCAGAGGACGCCAAGCGCCGCGGCGATGGGCAGCGCGATGCCCAGGTAGATGCCGATGCCGCCGGTGTTGGGGATGCGCCGCCGATCAAACTTGACCTGCCCCTCCATCGGTTCGGTGTCGATCGCGCCCAGGCGTCGGCTCACGCGCCCAACGATCCACACGCTCGGGAGCGAGATCGCAAACGCGACGGGAACCAGGGCCAGGCAGAGCCAGATCATGGGGCGAGTCTAGTTGGAGACATCGGCGCCGGCGGCGTCGCCGCCCTTGGCCCTGTCGACCAGCGCCCACGGCAGCCAGGCGAGCGCCATCGCCGCGATGCCCAGACTCACCAGCGGCAGCAGGCGAAATGGCCAAACGCCCAAGTGGTCGATGACGGTCGGCGCGTCGGGCTTGGAATCGCCCAGGTAGGCGTAGTTCCAGCCGAACGCGACATCCAGCCCGAGCATGATCGCGCCGTACACCAGCGAGATGGTGACGACGATCGCCAGGTCTCGGATCTTCGGGCGGTAGCCCAGCACGCTCACGTCGTAGATCGCCGAGCCCACGATCTGCAGGTGCCCGATCCAGAAGAGCCAGAAGTGGGTCTGCCCGGCGCCCGCGTCGATCACGGGCGTGAAGAATGCCTGCGTCGAGAGTCCGATCGCCCAGAAATACAGCCACGACCGCAGCCAGCGCACCTGCAGCCCAAGGGCCAGCGGCGCCACCCACGCGGCGATGTCGCACACGTGCAGGGGCAGCACGTCGTCCTCGAAGTTCATCGGAGCCACCCACCAGATCACCGCCAGAGCCTGCCACACCAGCGAGAACACGATCCAGCCCGCGCGCAATCGTTTCTCTCTCGGGCCCCCGCGCCAGCGCCGCCCGAGGACACTCGATCCGACGATCAGCACCACGGCGCTGACGAACACGATCAAGTGGAAGACCCCGAAGGGGGAAAATCCCTCGATCCAGCTCGGATCGGGCGCGTCGGTGATCGGCGGTGGGGGGGGCGTCAAGTCAGGCGGCCTCGGTCACGCGTCCTGCCATCGGGCCGCGCCGGGCGACCCTCACGACAGAGCGTACCGCAACGCTCGCGCCATAGAGCAGCCCGAAGATCGCCACCGCCCCCGCGACCATCACCGGCGCCCGCCAGGGCCAGGGACCCAGCAGGTCCACCACGCAGCGGTTCTCGTACTGCCCCGCGCCCAGGTACGAGTAGTTCGTCCCCAGCGCCATATTCAAGGTGAAGACGCCTCCCGCGACCAGCACCCCCGTCACGCTGGCAATCAGCAGGTCCGAGCGTGTCGGGCGGTACCCGAGCACGGACAGGCAGTACACCGCCGCGCCCGCGATCTGCGCGTGGCTCACCCAGAACATCCAGAACTCGACGCTCGCGACGCCGTGGTTCCACATCGGGGTGATGAACCCCTGCGTGGACAGCCCCAGGCCCCAGAAGAAGCAGAGCGTGCGCGCGCGCCGGCTGTCGGTCAGCAGCGACAACGCCGCGGCCCAGACCACGATCCGGCACAGGTGCAGCGGCAGGCTCTCATTCAGGTCGAACTGCGCCGGAAGCAACCGCCAGACCGCCGCGAACAGCTGGAACGCGACGATGGACCACCCGAGCGCGAGGCGCACGCGCCGCTCTCGGGCCTCGGGCGAGCGGCGCCCGATCGCGCAGGCGAGCGCGATCACCAGCGCGCAGGCGCCGACCGTGACCGCGTGCAGCGGCGAGTACGCGTGGAACTCGCGCAGCCATGCCCCACCGAACTGTGTTTCAAACCACTGCATCCCGGGCAGAAGATAGGCCGGGTGAGGTCAAAGTGTTCCGACGCCATTCCGACGGGAGCCAACCCCGGACGCCCTCCGAACGAGCGTCGATGGATCGCGCGAGGCGGTGAAGACCGCGCCCGCGAGTCGCCCACCGGCGCCATCCATCGGGGAGGGGTCGGGGCCCAGCGGACAACCCCTCAGGCGCCCGCGCTCTCGTGCCGGAGCTGCCCGCACGCCGCGGCGATGTCCCGCCCGCGCGACGCGCGGATGTGCGCGTTCACGCCCCGCTCACGCAGGATCTCCTGGAACCGCACGACATCGCTGTCGTTCGGACGCTCGTAGGGCAGCCCGGTGACCTCGTTGTAGCGGATGAGGTTGACGTTGCCCCGCAGCGTCTTGGCGACGCTCGCGAGTTCCTGCGCGTGCTCGGGCTGGTCGTTGACGCCGCCCAGGAGGATGTACTCGAGCGTGATCTCACGCCCGGTCTTGGCGAACCACTTCTGGCAGGCCCCGAGCAGGTCCTCGATGGTGGTCAGCTCCGCCCAGGGGATCAGCTTGCGGCGCAGCTCGTCGTTGGGCGCGTGCAGCGAGAGCGCCAGGGTCACGGGCAGCTCGAACTCGTCGGCCAGCCGCTCGATCGCCCGGGGCATGCCCACGGTCGAGATCGTGACCTTCCGCGCCGAGATGCCCAGGCCCCAGTCCGCCGTGATCGTGCGCACGGCGCCCGTCACCGCCTTGAAGTTCGCCAGCGGCTCACCCATGCCCATGAACACCACGTTCGTGATCCGCTCGACGCGTTCGAGGCGCCCCAGGCGCCAGACCTGCTCGACGATCCGCCCGCTGGAGAGGTTCCCGTCCAGCCCGCCCAGGCCCGAGGCGCAGAACCGGCACCCGACCGGGCAGCCCACCTGGCTGGAGATGCACGCCGTCCGCCGGCTCGCGATCCCGTCCGCCCGCGCGTCCTTGGCGGGGATCATCACGCACTCGGTCTGGCGGGCGGTGTTGGAGTACGGCATATCCGCCCCCAGCAGCGGCAATCGTGTGCCGTGATCAACGCTCGCCTCGTCGGGCGCGACGATCTGGCTCAGGTCATCGGGCCACTCGACGAGCAGCTTCTGCGTGCCGTCGGAGGCGAGCTGGTGCGCGACCGTGGGGCCGGAGAGGAACGTCATCTCGCCCGCGAGCGTGTCGCGGTCCGCCTGCGACAGATTGGTCATGAGCGCCGGGTCGATCACGCCCTTGGCGTAGACCCACTCGAGGACCTGCTTGGCGCGGAACTTCGCCATGCCCCGCTCGACGCACCACGCGGCGAGGGTCTCGGGGGTGTGCGCAAAGATGTGGTGGTCCGGGTGACGCACTGTTCGGGCCTTCGGGGTGAGACTCAATCGGTGATTCGAAGTCGGACAGATCGCTGCCCGATCCCAGATCTCTCGAGTTCAGTCATGTCACGTGACGAGCGGGGTGTGTCTGCCATGAACCAATTCGCCTGCATGTCCTCGAAGTTCTCAAGAGTCACGGGCAGATCGGGGATGTCAAACTTTGCCGACCATCGGTAATGGTCGGGATACCGGACACTGATCAGCATCCGAGCAGTTTGCCTACGACTGTCCGTGATTGAGAGCTTTGCGTATCCGTCCTGGTTCGTGGTTTTCTCTTCGTAGTAGCGTTCAAGGGGGTCGAATAGTGGGGTCCCATGGTTCTGCCTGACCAGCGCGCCCTCGACGGGCTCGCCATTCTCACCGGTCACCCAAACTTCAGTGCGAATTGACCGACAGCCTGCACAAAGAAATGTAAGCACAAGAATGGACCAAAAATTTATGTGTCTATGCATCGGGCGTGCTCCCCTCAATTGTCAGCGCCGTCGCCCCGTAAGCCTGACGCGTGATCACCGGCGCCTCAACGATCACACGGCGCGACGCCGGGTCGATCCCCCGCTCGACCATCGCCTTCTTGAGCGTCAGCGGCAGCCCGAACTCCACGTCCTCCGGGTAGACGTCGCGCTGCTCGATTGTCGCCCCGAACCGCCGGACCAGCTCCTTGCACAGTGCCGCGACCAGGTCCTCCGGCGCCGAGGCGCCTGCGGTCACCATGACTGTTCCGGTCCCCTCGGGGAACCACGCCTCGTCCAGCTCACTCGCGTCGTCGAGCAGGCGTGCCCGCGTGCCGACGTTCTCTGAGATCTCCGTCAGTCGGACCGAGTTGGACGAGTTCTTCGATCCGACCACCAGCACCAGGTCGCACTCGGGCGCGATCTGACGCACCGCGGCCTGTCGGTTGGTTGTGGCGTAGCAGATGTCCTCGCTCGGCGGCGCCTTGACCTGTGGAAACCGGGCCCTGATCGCCTCGATGACCACCCCCGCGTCGTCGGTCGAGAGCGTCGTCTGGGTGAGATACACGAGCCTGGCCGGGTCCTCGACCTCAAGCGTTGCAACGTCCGCGGCGGACTCGACGACGAGCGTCCGGTCGGGGGCCTCGCCGTGGGTGCCGATGACCTCCTGGTGGTCCTTGTGCCCGACGAGCAGGATCTGATACCCCTGGCGCGCGTAGCGGATGGACTCGGAGTGGACCTTGGTCACGAGCGGGCAGGTCGCGTCGATCGTGTGCAGCCCGCGCTTCTTCGCGTCTCGCCGGACCTGCGGGCTGATCCCGTGGGCGCTGAAGACGACGATGCTGCCCTCGGGCGCCTCGCTGACGTCCTCCACGAACGTGACGCCCCGGTCCTTGAAGCGGTCCACGACGTGCTTGTTGTGCACGATCTCGTGGTACACGAATACAGGCTCGCCCTCGAAGACGTCCAGGACCTGATCCACCACGTCGATCGCCATGCGCACTCCGGCGCAGAAGCCCCTGGGATTGGCGAGGATGAGACGCACGGACGGATCCTTCCTGGCCTGAACCGGGCGTCGCCGCCCCGTCGAGCGATGATAGCGCCGCGTTCGGGATCGCCATCCGACAGGTTCTCCACGAATTGCCGCTGGCGCTCTCGCCTCCCGGTTCGGCGGCGGGGCTTGCGGTACTTTTTGGTTCCCCCTCGTGGTGTTCGTGGGGATGTCGCAGGGAATGCGGCGAGATGGCAGCGCGGGCGCAACGCCCCCGTGCCCGAGAACGCGTCGTGCACGGAGTGAGCACATGAGCGGCTGGGACTCGATCGCCAAACGCTGGCGCCAGGCTGCCGAGGTTGTGCCCGTTGCCGGCGGCGTGGACCCGCCCGAGACGGCCAAGTCTTTCGATCAATGTGTTAGCTGGGGCGGGCGTGAGGCCAGGCCGATCGTGGCGTGCCTGCGACCGATCGGCGCCCCCCGCCGACAGTCGCTGGTCGCTCTGCTCGCCTGGTACCGCGCGGCGCGCGAACTGATCGACGGCAACTGGCCCGTCGAGGCCCGTCTCCAAAACCTCGCCCGGCTCCGCGATCAGACCGAGCGGGCCCTCGACGCCCGCCCCCCACGCCACGCGGACCCGATGTGGCCCGCCTTCTCCGCCGCGGTCTGCTCGTACGCGATCGATCCCGCGTGGGTGCTCAGCGCCCTGGACGAGATGGGGCGTGACCTGGAGACCCGCACCCACGAGACGGGCGCCGACCTCAAGGAGAGCGCCGTCGCCGGGTGGGGCTCGCTGGCGATCATCGTCCTGGCCATCGGCGGGCTCTCGCCCGCGGGCGACGCGCACGAGGCGGCCCGCACCGCCCGGCGGTGGGGGGCCTCGATGCGTGTGGTGGGTGTGCTGCGGAACTTCTCGCGGGACTTTGACGCCGTGCCCCGCCGGGTGCACCTGCCCAGCGAGAGCTTCGAGGAGTTCGGGCTCACCCCGTTCAAGCTGCGGGCCTGGACCGATTCCGACGCCTGCGCCGCGTTCGTCGCCCGCTGGGCGCAGCGCGCGCAATCGAGCCTGTCGCACGCCCAGGACCTCGCCCCGATGATGCTGCCGGATGCCGGGCGGGCGATCCTGTCGCTGACGGAGCTGGGCGCGGGCGTGCTGGGCGAACTGCAGCGCGATCCTTCCCGGATCGTGCGCGGCGGGCGGATCGATGGCCCCAGCTCCTGGGCCTCACGCGTGGCGGTCAAGGCCCGTCTCGGGCGGCGCCAGCGATCCGGTCGGGTCTGATGGCGCCCCTAGAGTCCGTGCCCCTTACGCGGGGCTGGAGGATGATGATGAACACCCCCCGATTCCGACTGCTCACGCCCCTGGGCGTCGCCCTGCTTGCGACCTGCTCGCATGCGTTCCAGCCCGAGGCGACTGGAGTCACCGCCCCAAAGGCCCCCGCGGCTCCAGCCGTGGAGCCCCTCTTCCCGCCCCGGTTCGGGACGACCGAGGTCCCGCAGCGCACGCCCGGGAGCATCCGCGTCGCGACGTACAACATCGAGAACCTGTTCGATGACGCGGACGACCCGGCGCTGAGTGATCGCCAGGAGGACATTGATGACACAAAGCCCGAGGGCCAGATGGACGCGGTCGCCCTGGCGATCCGCGCGATCGACGCCGACATCCTCTGCCTGCAGGAGATCGAGTCTCGCGCCGCGCTGGACTGGTTCATGTCCGGGCGCCTCGAGGACATGGGCTATGCGCACATCGTCTCGATCGACGCCGGCGACGAGCGCGGCATCGAGCAGGCCATCCTCTCCCGCTTCCCCATCGTCGAATCCAAGAACTGGGTCCATCGCCCGCTGGGCGGCGTCCACCCCGAGAAGTACGGCAACGGGCGCAACTGGCACGCGGGCAAGGACATCGTCTTCCACCGCTCGCCGCTGATGGGCGTCGTCGAGGTCCCCGCGTCGGTGCTGGGCGGTGACGAGGGGTACCGTCTGCGCGTCATCGTCGTGCACCACAAATCGGGACGGTATAGCGACTACTGGCGGGACAAGGAAACCCAGGGCCTGCTCGGGGCGCTCGCGGAGATCGATGGGGAAACGGACCCGCTGCCGACGCTGATCCTGGGCGATTTCAACGCCGAGTCCGACGCCCCGAGCGTGCGGGCGTACCTGAGCAGTGGCTTCAAGGATCTCATTGGCGACAACCCAGGCCCGGACACGCGGTGGACCTCGCACGAGTCCGGGCGCCGGATCGACCTGATCCTGGCCAACGAGGCGGCCAGCGCCGCGGCCGACCCGGACTCCGAGTTCGTCTTCGGCACCCCGGCCCGCCCCTCCGAGTTCAGCTGGCGTGACCTGGACACCTTTCCGGGGTACGCGTCGGACCATTATCCCGTGGTGGTGGACCTGCGACCCGCACGGGCCGCGAACGCTCACGCGGGTGAAAGCCCCTGAGCATGTTCAGATCGCGTTTCCGTTGTTCTGGATAGGTCCCCGGAGCGTGGACCGCTCTATACTGTCCGAGCCGCGGAGTGCGGCTGGCCGCGATCGTGTTCGACGACGTCCGGGCGAGGATCGCCCGGAGCATGAGGCAAGGAATGGACCGGATGAAGCCCTGGCAGATCGGACTGTTTATCGCCGCCATCGCGGTGCTCGGGGCGTCGCTCGCCTGGAGTTTCATGGGCGGGCAGAAGATCAACAAGCCCGACCGGATCTATCTCGTTGATGTTACGACCGGCGATCTCTACTACGCCCCGGTGCGCAAGCGGGGCACCGTCCTCGTCCCGGCGCGCCACCCCGAGACCAAGCAGCGCACGCTCTACCCGGTCGAGGAGACCGATGAGGGCGGCGAGCCCGTCTGGAAGCTCATGCCCCGATACAGCGGCTCGATTGATTCCGCAGTAGCGACCGCCATTGCCGGCAGCGGCGTGGTAAAGAACCCATCAGGCGAGCCCGTGAAGTACGTGGCGCCGCCATTCGACGACTGACCACGACGGAGAACGCCCATGAACACGTCAGAGCGAACCCACCGCAACGGTTTCACGCTCATCGAGCTTCTCGTGGTCATCGCGATCATCGCGCTGCTCATCGGGATCCTGCTGCCCGCCCTGGGCTCGGCCCGCGAGTCGGCCCGCGACCTGGTGTGCAAGACCACGATGCGCGGCATCAACCAGGGCCAGCACATCTACGCCGCCGATTTCAAGGACTACTTCAGCTCCCCGGTCAACGTCGGCACGCCCTATCTGGGGCGTGCGATCGGCGACACTGGGGGCGGACAGAACGGCGTGATCGGCGGTGCCCAGCGCATCGAGGGGAATCACGAGTCCGGGACACCGGTCTCAACCCAGGACTGGATGACGCCGCTTGTGGGAGACTCGATGAACCTGCCGGGGAACCGGGCGGAGAAGCACGCCCAACTCTGGGACATCCTCGGCTGCCCGTCCGCCCGAGACTACGTGGACGAGCCCTATTCAAACGGCCCGACGCCCAGCGATGTCGATGACTTCGAGCGCATCTTCGCGGGGCGTGGGTATCGCCAATCAAGCTACCTCATGCCGTCCGGATTTGCGCACATCAGCAGGGATAACCTCAGTTCGAATCTCACATACCTGCGAAGCCTGATCGATCAGGTCGGCGGCATCGTACAGCTTCCGTACTCGGATGATGCACTCTCGACCATGATGATGTCTCACTCAAATGCGCCACGCCAGCCGAGTGGGTTCCGTCACCGAATGGATCGAATCGGCACACAGGTCTCCTCGAAAGTCGCGTTTGCCGAGGGCACCCGATACCTCGATGAGCGAGCCGGTGGCGTTGTCTTCGATTTCGACATCGCCGCGGTTCCGGGTCGGTACGGCTCCTTCACAGAATCAACCCCGACGTTCCTGGGTTCGGTTGCGTGGGGTAAGGAATACATCGCAGGGCAAGAGAATCTCCTGCTCAGCGTCCGCCACGGTCAGAACCTGAACGTCGCCCGCTGGGACGGCTCGGGTGACGCGATCTCGATACAGAACGCCTGGGCCGATCCCAACCCCTGGCACCCGAGCGGGACGACCTGGGTTGACGGGCAGAACACGCAGGAGTCCATCGACTTCATGGAAGCCCAGCACGGCGACCGCCCGGGTGACCCGAAGATCTGGTAAAGCCCACTGGGCCGAGTCCAATGCAGATGAACATTCCAGTAACACCACCCGAAATCGGGTGGCTTTGTCGTTTTATAGGACCCTTGCATCTCGCTTTGGCCGTATGTCGTTACGGTCTTGGCATGGGGCCAAGATCGATATAGGGAGCGAACGCATGCAACGTGTTTTCTTAGGTGTTGGGACAGGGCTCGCATTGGCTGTCATGAATCAAAATGCGATTGGGCAAGGCAGCGCTTGTTTCGCACCGGAACGTCTGATGGGTGTATCGCTTGACATCGACGGCGGCGGCAATACGCCCGTCTTTGCCCGCGCGTATGCGTATGCGACACGGATTTGGACCTTGACCTGCCCGAATAGCTCATATTTTTGTTCAGGAGCGGGGGGAGAAGTCGAATCTTGTTTTTGCGGGTCAGCGAGCGCGGCTTCGAGCAACGGTGCGAGTCAGATTTGCGATGACGGGACTGAGGCATATAGCAGCTTTGCAGATGCTCAAGTGAGCCCGTCACTCATTGAGCTCTCCACATCGATCACGTCTGGCGCTTTCACGTGCGATCCTGGCTGCAGTACTGTGGGGGTGGTTGCTGCGGTATCGCAGGGCACCCTGTCGTTTAGTTCAACAACGTCCGTTGCGCCGACAATCACTGGGACGGTGGTCCTTGCGCTCGATTCGGGCATGCCGAGTCAGGGTACGGGCGAGAGGCTGATCTCGTACTTGCGAATAATCGATCCGGGCAATCCGTCAACCACAGTATCAATCTCTTTGACAGAAACTCCGATGGGGGTCCAAGGCAACAACGCTGTGCTTGACCCATCAGGTGCAGTTTGGCTCGCATCGATTTCTGCGACAACAACGCCTGGCGGCTCGTTCGAGTGTCTAGCCGTATCCGGTGCTGATTCTGCATTTGATGTAGATGCGAGCGGGAGATTTGACGCCGCGGACCCGGTCGCCTTGTTGGCCATCGTTGGTACATCTGGAGCGACGGATCCAGTGAACATCGACCGATTCGATTTTGATTCCAGCGACGTGATTGATCAGGGCGACGTCGATGTTCTCGACGCCCTGCTCGACGCGGATCTCGGCGCAGGGCTCTTTGGCGACGCCGACGCGGACGGCGACGCCGACTGCGCCGACTACACCCTCATCCTGGCGAACTTCGTTGACGGGAGCGTTCTCGGCGATGCCGACTACGAGGTGACCTTTGACTCTGATCTCGACGGCGACAACGACGCGACCGACCGCGACCAGATCCGCCGCCTGCTGAGCCCGGCCGACATGGCTGTTCCGTTCGGCGTTCTCGATTTCACGGACGTCCTGGCGTTCAACGTCGCCTTCGGGGCGATGGACCCCGCGGCGGACCTCGCAACGCCGTTCGGCACATTCGATTTCTCAGACGTGTTGGCGTTTAACGTCGCCTTCTCTGCCGGCTGCCCGTAAACGAAACCCGGTCACTGAGTCTCGTTCCACCCCCCACAGGGTCACCCTCTCCAGGGTGGCCCTTTCTCGTGGACATCAGTCGATCGTCATCAGGTCGTTGCTGCGTCCCGCGCGGATCATGTTGACGCTCTGGGCGTTGGTCCGCCGGCGCTTGCGGTCCGTGTAGGGATCGAAGAACGTGGCGTGGATGTTGCCCTGCAGGAAGTCCGAGTGCCCGTCGATGAAGACCCAGTTGCCGCCGTCCTTGCCGTGGTTGTCCTCGTCGGCGTAGGACTGATCGATGTGCCCGTCCTCGCCCTCGTAGATGCCCGGGTCGCCCGGGAGGCCCGCGTCCATCCACTGGTTGTTCTGGTAGAACGAGTTGGTGCGGATGTCGTTGCCGTTGGTCTCGTCGCCCCAGAGCGGGGCGGGGGCGATGATGGTGGGTTCGTTGAGCTTGAAGCCGACGATGTACATGTAGCTGATGTTGTACGAGACAACATCGGGCTCGCCTCCGGGCGCCTCGGGCACCTTCGAGACCCCGTTCTCATAGAGCCTGTTGATCCAGTTCGGGGGTTTGCCGTAGTAGAGGTCCTCCTTGTCGGAGGGGCAGACCAGGGTCTCGAAGCCGGAGACGTAGCTGAGCAGCAGGGGCTCGTCGTTTCCGTCGGCGTACTCGTTGATGTGCCCAGGGACACCGAAGTAGCCGACGTCACCCGTCCCGCCCGAGCCGACGGCCATGCCGTCACCGATCTGGCGGAGGCTGAAGAGTCCGGCGACGCCGCCGTAGACCCACTGGGCATCGATCTTGCCGGTGAACTGGGCGTTGTCGGGGATGGGCTGGACGGGGAACCAGTCGCGCTGGTCGTTGGCGTAGGTGAACATCGCGATGCCCATCTGGCGGGTGCCGGCGAGGCACTTGGCGGTCTTGGCCGACTCCCGCGCCTTGCCCAGGGCCGGAAGAAGGATGCCGATAAGCAGGGCGATGATCGCGATGACGACCAGCAGCTCGATCAGCGTGAACGCGCGGGGCGTTCGGCGGCAATGGGGTGAACTCATCGGGGGATTTCCTCGTCGCCTCGGGCGATGGTAGGTCCTCGGACCCCTCTGAATCGCGTTGAGGCCTTTGGCACACCATAATGGGCGGGTGTTCATCCCGTCAACGCCGGGCGGGGATTCGCTAGGAACCGTTGCGCCGCCGAGGGGGCGCCCATGTCGGGTGAATCCCCCAGTATGTCCGCCGGACTCGCCCGGACGCCGCTCCAGTGTGAAATCTTTCCGCTGGGCGGCGAATCTCTCGCTTCTCGGGGCGGTGATGACTAATCTGGCGGGTTGGGGCGGGCTTTGCCCCAGCACGAGGAGACGGGCGGCGGTTGCCGCTCGGGAAAACTGTCGCCAAGCGGCTAGGTGTCGCACAGGCGTTTGACACGATTCAGAGGGAGAATCACGATGCGAAAGTCCACAGTTGTTTCGGCGGCCACGCTTGCCGCGATTGCCGGGTCCGCCCTGGCCCAGCCGGTTGTTGATGGTGTGTACGACTCCGGGACCGAGGGGTCGTTCTATGGCGACGTGCTCTGGGCACAGAACCAGCCGACCGCCTTCGGCGACAGCGAGGCCGGGGAGTTCACCGGCGGCGATTTCGGCGACCCCCCCGGCGACGTCATGACCGGCGTCGAGGTCTGCATCCCCCTGACCGCCATCGGCGGCGCCCTCGAGTCCTCGGGCGGAACCTCCGCCTTCCAGCTCGCCGGCTGGGTCAACTCGGGTGATCGCACCTTCATGTCCAACCAGCTCGTCCACGCCGGCGACCTGCCCATCGACACCAACAACCTCGGCGGCGCCCCCGACTTCACCGCCCTGGGCGGCACGCAGCACGAGGGCATGACCGCCAACGCCGGCGCCATCGTCGTCGATGGCCAGCTCGACGCCAACTACGGCGCGGCCCAGTTCCTCCAGACCAACTTCACCGGCTTCGGCAACTCGACCGACGGCACCGAGATCGGTGGCGGCGGCTCCGAGATCGACGCCGTCTACGCCGCGACGGACGGCGTGAACCTGTACCTGTTCATCGCCGGCAACCTCGAGGCCAACGGCAACGGGCTCGACCTGTACATCGATTCCGACGCCAACGCGGGCACCGGCTCGACCGTGCTGGGTACGGGCGCCGGCGCGGGTGGGTTCATCATCGATGGCCAGTCCGGGCTCGCCTTCGACGCGGGCTTCGGCGCCGACTTCCTCGTTTCCGCCGACGCGTGGAACGATGACGGAGACGACGGCACCACCCCCAACGTCCCCCGCCTGCACGCCGGCCCCGTGGCCGGCGCCATCGATGACCAGGGCTCCCTGGCCGGCTACGGCGCCGCGAACGCGGGCGCCCTCGCCAACGGCTACTCGATGGGCGTGGACAACTCCAACATCGCTGGGGTGATCGGCACCGCCTCGCTGGCCTCGCCGGTCGCGCCTGACGCGGACTGGGGCTACGGCTCCGAGATCGACAACGTCCGCGCCTACATCGACATGTCCGAGGGCGTCATGGGGCGCCTGTACGTCTTCGTCGGCGGCAACGCGGAGAGCAACTTCAACAAGATCAACTTCTTCATCGACTGCGCCCCGGGCGGCCAGGGCACACTCCGCAACGACAACATCGATATCAGCTTCAACGGCCTCAACCGCATGGCCGACCTCGTCTTCGACGCCCCCTTCACCGCCAACTACTGGCTCAATGTCAACATGGGCGTTGACGGCGGCTCGGGCAACCTCCAGAACTTCACCGATGCCGCGGTCATCCGCACCGACGGCGTGCTCCTCGATCCCTTCTTCCTGCTCACCGCGGACTACGGGTCCTTCTTCGGCGGATTCCTTACCGACGGCACGGGCGTCCCCGTCATGGACCCGGTCCAGCTCATGGATTTCTCCGGTCTCGTCTTCGATGAGCAGGACGGCTTCCTGGCCAGCCTCTTCTCCAACTACGGCCCGAGCGGCTCGGTCGATGTCGGTCTCGACATCCTCATGGGCAACGTGCCGTCCGGGACGCGTCCCCCGGCGGGACTGCTCGAGGTCAACATCGACAACTCCAACACTGGTGGTGTGACCGCGAACGACGCGGCCGTTCCCAGCGTCGCCGACGCCCCCAACGTGAACTCGGGCATCGAGTTCTCCGTCGATCTCAACGAGCTCGGCTGGGACGGCGTGCAGGACATCCTGCTCACCGGCTGGGTCGCCTCGGGCGGGTTCGATTTCGTCTCCAACCAGGTCATCGGCGGCCTCCCCGCCGTGGACAACCTGGGTGAGGTCTCCCTGATCGACTTCAACGCGATCGACGGGACCCAGTACATCAACCTGTCGGCCGCGCCTCCCGGCGGCTGCAACGGCGCCGACCTGGCCGAGCCCTTCAACGTGCTCGACTTCTCCGACGTCATCGCCTTCCTGACCGCCTTCGGCACGATGGACCCGGCCGCCGACCTGGCCGCCCCCTTCGGCACCTTCGACTTCTCCGACGTCATCGCCTTCCTCGGCGCCTTCGGCGCCGGCTGCCCGTAA
>JAJDDI010000088.1 GCA_029260375.1 Phycisphaerales bacterium
CCGCGAGGCGGGCGCGGGCGAGGAGCTGTACCCGGACGTGATCCTCATCGACGGCGGCCTGGGCCAGCTCCACGCGGCCCAGCAGGCGTTCGAGACGCTGGACGTGCAGCCCCCGATGGTCATCAGCCTGGCAAAGAAGGAAGAGCTGATCTATGTGCAGGAGCGCGCCGAGCCGATCAGGCTGGGGCGGGACAACCCGGGGTTGAGATTGTGCCAGCAGGTCCGCGACGAGGCGCACCGCTTTGCGCAGCACTACCACCACGTGCTGAGGCGGAAGAAGACGATCGGGGAGTGATTCGGCGATAGCATCTGTTCCTTATGGCTTCCCCCGCAACCAAGAAAGCCCTCCTCGACCAGGCCAACGGCGCGTACAACGCCGGGAACTTCCGCGCCGCGGTCGAGCTGTACCGCCAGCTGCTCAAGCTCGAGCCCAAGAACCCGGGGGTGCACCTGAACCTGGGCAAGTGCCTCTCGCTCTCGGGCGACGCGAGGGGCGCGCGCAAGCACCTGCTCGAGGTCCTCAACCAGCGCCCCAACGATCCGACGGCGCTCGCCCAGCTCGCGACGGTGTACCGACAGGAGGGGCGCCTGGACGACGCGGTCCGCGCCGCGGACAAGGCGGTCCGCGCGGCGCCGGACAGCGGCTTCGCCCTCTGGACGCGGGCGGACCTGCACCGCCTCCAGGGCGAGTTCGAACAGGCCTGCGAGCTGCTGCGCCCGCACGCGGACGCGCCCGATGCCGACCCGACGCTGGTGACAATGTTCGCGATGCTCGTGCGCCGCTTCGACGGTGTGGATCGTTCGATCGAGCTGCTCTCGGCGCTGCTGTCGCGGGGTGATCTGCCCGTTGCGATCCAGGCGCAGGCGGGGTTCCAGCTCGGGCAGATGCTCGACCGGGCGGGGCGGTACGACGAGGCGTTTGAGGCGTTTGTCCGCGCCAACGGGCTGCGCCCGGCGAGCTGGGACGCGGAGCGTGTGCGCACAGCGGTGGACGAGCAGATCGCGACCATCACGCCCGGGCTGTACGCCCAGATCCCGGAATCGACGCTGAAGACCGGGCTGCCCGTGTTCGTGCTGGGGATGATGCGTTCGGGCACGACGCTGTGCGAGCAGGTGCTCTCGAGCCACCCGGGCGTGGTCGCGGGCGGGGAGCTGCAGCACATGCGCGAGCCGATGGTGGCGCTGCTGGGCGAGGGCGGGCACGACATCGCGGGCGCGTTCGAAGACGGGCGTCTGACATCGCAATCGCTCACGCGCGCGGGGCGGGGGTACGTGCAGAAACTGCAGAAGCTCGGTCCGAAGGCGCAGCGGGTGACGGACAAGATGCCGTACAACTTCCAGTTCCTGGGGCTGATCCGCAAGATGCTGCCCGGGGCGCGGGTGGTGCACTGCGTGCGCAGCCCGCTGGACACGTGCCTGTCGTGCTATTTCCACGACTTCACGGGCAGCCATGATTACGCGTACGACCTGGAGCACCTGGGCCAGTACACGGTTCAGTACCAGCGCCTGATGGACCACTGGACCAGGACGCTGGGCATCGAGGTCTTCGAGATGAGCTACGAGCGGTTCGTGTCCGATCAAGAGACGCTCACGCGCGAGCTGGTGGAGTTCATGGGTCTGGACTGGGACGACGCGTGCCTGCGGTTCCACGAGTCCGGTCGGGCGGCGGTCACGTGGAGCAGCGAGCAGGTGCGTGAGCCACTGTACACCAGATCCGCGGGACGGCACGCGAACTACGAGGGCCGCCTCGGGCCGCTGCGCGCGGCGCTGGGGGATCTGGCGGGGTGAGAACGTGGGGAGACGGCGGGCGGTCTGCCGATATGCGGGCATGCCCACGACCACCCACGGCGCCATCGAGCCCAAGCCCACCCCGCCGCCCGCTCGTGACGCGCTGCGGACCCCGGAGCTGGACCGCCTGCGGGCCAGGCGGGCGCGCGTGTACGAGGCGGGCTCGGTGTCGATGGCCTCGGGCGAGGCGTTCGACATTTTCCCAGCGGGCATCCGGGAGTGGCCCGGGCTCTGGCTGCGGGACGCGATCGTGCGTGAGGGCGCCCAGCGGACCATCGAGACGGGCTTCGGGCTGGGCCTGAGCGCGCTGTTCATGATCGAGGGCGCGATCGAGGCGGCCAACCTGGGCGGGAGCCCCACGCGGGCGCGCCACACGGCGATCGACCCCGGGCAGCGGAGCGAGTTCGACGGCGCCGGGCTGCTCAACGTCGAGGCCGCGGGGGTGAGCGGGCGCCTGGAGCTGATCGAGGACGACTCGCTGCAAGCCCTGCCGCGCCTGATCGACGCGGGGCGGGCGTTCGATCTGGCGTTCGTCGACGGGCAGCACAACTTCGACTCGACGCTGCTCGACGCGGTCTACCTGCTGCGCCTGGTGCGTCCGGGCGGGCTGATCGTGATCGACGACCAGTGGCTGGCGCCCGTGCGCAGCGCGACGGACTTCGTGGTCAAGAATCTGGGCGTCAGCGTCGAGACGCCCGACGTGCCCTCGGCGGCCAAGCGATTCGCGGTGCTGCGCACGCCCGAGCGGGCGGTCGAGCGGCCGTGGGACCACTTCGTCCCGTTCTGGAGCGGGTCGTCTAGCGACGCGTGAGGAAGAAGGCCATCCAGAGGGTCTCGTCGGCTTTGACGGTCACGGGGACCCAGACGGTGGTGGTGCCGCTGCCGAAGCCGCCGCGCCCGCGCCGCCCGTGGTGGTAGTGCCAGGAGGGGTAGTGCACGGGGCGGTCCACGACGCGCTCGGTCTTGCCGACGTAGTACGAGGTCCAGATGGCGTGGTCGGCGCCGATGTCCGCGGCGAAGTCGCGGAGGCCGGCGTCCTCGGGGTCCAGCGGGTCAAAGCTGGTGAAGCGGGAGCGTCCGATGAGCTCCCAGTGGTCGCTGGCGCCGGGGAGCTGGAGGGCGGAGATCAGGTTGTCGGTGTGCAGCCGGCGCTCGTCCTCGGGCCAGTCTTCCCAGTAGGTGTCGCTGTCGGCCCAGGCGCGCTCGAAGTCTCGCAGGGCGTCGTCCACGCGTTCGAACGGCGCGGGGCGGACCACGACGACGTCCGCCGGGATCGGCGCGAGCGGCCCGGCGCCGGGCTCGGGCTCGAAGTTGGCCCTCCACGGGCTGCTGGCGCAGGCGCCCAGCGCGCCGGTCACGGGCAGGAGCGTGAGGCAGAGGATGCGGGTCCGGGGGGTCACGGGCGTCTCCTTGATCACAGCATGCGCAGCCAGCGGAACAAGAACACCTCGCCGATGGCCAGAACGACGAGCAGCGCGGCGATGATCGCGAATCCCCAGGGGTCGTTCGCCAGCGGGATGCCCCCGACGTTGATCCCCATCAGGCCCGTGAGCAGGCTCAGGGGCATCGCGACGGTCGCGACGATGGTCAGCAGGTAGACCGTCTTGTTGATCTTGGACTCGCGCCGGGCGCGCATCTCCTCCTGTGTCACTGCGGCCCGGTCGCGCAGCTCTTCCAGGTCCTCGGCGATGCGCGCGACCTGGTCGCCGATGATGCGCAGCTCCGAGCGCTCTCGGGGCGCGATCAGCTCGGTCGGCTCGAGGGCCAGGCTGACGATCGCGTCGCGCTGGGGGACGAGGTGGCGGCGGTAGGTGATCGCCTGCCTGCGGATCGTGGCGAGGATGCGCCGGTGCTCCGGGTCGTCGATGTCGGAGTCGAGCATCTCGCTCTCGACCCCGTCGAGCAGGTCCTCCAGGTTGTCCACGGTGGGGGCCATCCGAGTTGCGAGCCCGGCGCTCACGGCGGCGAGGAACCCGCCGACGGTCGCCGGCAGGCGCCCGGCCTCGGCGCGCCGGCGCAGCTCGACGATGGTCTGGAACCGGTGCGCGCGCAGCGTGATGATGCGCTCGGGCGAGATCCAGAACCGGATGGAGATCATGTCGTCGGGCTCGGCGCCCTGGTTCATGTTCACGCCGCGGAGGACGATGAGCAGCCCGCTGTTGACGGCCTGGAACTTGGGGCGGGTGTCCGCGGCGAGCAGCGCGTCGGACACGAGCGGGTCGAGACCGGCCTCCTCGCGGATCCAGCGCTGGGCGCGCTCCTTCGTGCGGTCCAGGTGGACCCACAGCGGGCGATCGGGCGTGCCCTGGTCCAGCTCCGACCACGTTCGCCGCTGGTCGTGCAGCTCCTCGCGCGAGCCGGGCAGGCGCGTGGCGAGGATCAGGCCCTCCTCGGCGTTGAACGGGATGAAGTCGCTGCCTTCGGGCATGGCTAGTCGTCCAGGTGCGGCGCCCAGGGCGTGCCGTCGGGGAGGGTGAGTGAGGAGAGAACATCGTCAAACTCGGGCGCATCTAGCCAGCCGGACTGATTGTCGTGATAGCCAACCCTGCCACCTTTGCCTCGATAAAGAGCCGGGTCCGTGTAAAGCAATACCCGGGTCGGATCATCAGTAAGTGAATCGCTGGGTACGTAGTAGTACGAGTGTCCATCGTTGTCGGATAGCGGTGATTGAAGCATCTCATCGGAGATCCACCCGGACTCAATCACAACGGATCTCCATACAGAGGCTTCAGGCAGTTTCCCATCTTGCTCTTTGGCGTACCAGATAATCCCGGTCAATACGCCGTTGAAGTTGTTCTCATCAAGCGCGATGAGTACGGGGCGTCGATTTGTTCCAAGTAGAGGCAGAGTAAGGAGTGCTGCGATAGCCACGAGCAGACCACAGATGGCCAAAACAAACTTTTTTGTAGATCTTTGTCTGGACCGAATTTGTGTTTGAACAAGTGGCATAAGAGTATCGACTAGCTCTCTTCGAGCGCCCGCTGGTAGCGTGACATCACGTTGGAACGCGTGATCAGGCCCATGGGGCGGTCGGGCTCGCGGTCGTGCACGAGGCAGAGGCTCGAGACGTCGAACCTGGCGAACTTGTCGAGCACGGTGTCGAGCGCCTCGTCGGGGTGGACTGTGGGGATGTCGGTCCGCACCAGCTCGGCGACGAGCAGCAGCGGGATCGCCTCGCGATCGATCAGGGCGGTGCGCATGTCCGCGCCCGTGACCATGCCCATGTACTGGCCCTCGTGGTTGACGACGACAAAGTCGGGCACGTTGTGGTGCGCGTGGAGGGTGATGAGCTTGCTCAGCGGGTCCGACGCGTAGACGGGCTCGCTGGGGAGGGGCGTGACCTGGGCGCTCATGACCGGCACGCGGCGCAGGAGCGTGAGGTCGCGCCCGGAGCCGATGAGGATGCCCTTCTGGCGCAGGCGGGCGGTGTAGATCGAGTCGGGCATGAGGCGGCGGGCGACCATGGTCGAGACGATCGCCGCGAGCATGATGGGCGCGAGCACGCGGGGCTCGCGGGTGAGCTCGAAGAGCAGGAGGATGGCGGTGAGCGGGGCGAAGGTGGTTCCGGCGACGACGGCGGCCATGCCCACGAGCGCGTAGCTGGCGGGGGAGGTGGTGTCGTCGATGAGGCCCAGGCGTTCGAGCGCCATGCCGAACGCGCCCCCGACGGTGGCGCCCAGGAAGAGGCTGGGGGCGAAGACGCCGCCCGAGCCGCCCGAGCCGAGGGTGAAAGTGGTCGCCATGGCCTTGCACACGAGCAGGAGGGCCAGGAGCAGGACGGTGGCGCGGATCTCGCCGCCCTCGTGGTAGGTTCGTGGCTCGAGCAGGGCGCTGATGGTCTCGTAGCCGTTGCCGAAGAAGCGGGGGGTCTGGCCCGCGGCGTGGGTCATGAGCAGGTACGCGATGCCCAGCAGCCCGATGAGCAGCGCGCCGAACACGGGCAGCACGATCGGATGGATGCGGAGGCGCTCGAAGAAGTCCTCCATCGCGTGCAGCAGCTGCGTGAAGCCGACGGCGACGAACGCGCACAGCAGCCCCAGCACCACGTAGCCCGGCAGCTCGCCCGGCGTGAAGACGTACGCCCGCTCGAAGAGCTCGGCGGCGAAGATCGCGTCGTTCTGCCCGTAGTAGACCTGGGTGAGCGCGGTGGCGAAGACCGCGGCGATGACGATGGGCGTGAAGGTGCGCAGCGAGAAGTCGCGCAGCAGGATCTCGAGGGCGAAGAAGACGCCCGCGATGGGGGCGTTGAAGATCGAGGCGATGCCCGCGGCGGCGCCGCAGGCCACCAGCGTGCCCATGTGCTCCTTATTTGCGCCAAGGCGTCGCCCGATGGCGCTGCCGGTGGTCGAGCCGATCTGGATGATGGGGCCCTCGGCGCCGGCCGAGCCGCCCGAGCCGACGGTGCAGATCGAGGCGATGACCTTGACGAATCCGATGCGGGTGGGGATGTGCCCCTTTTTGCGGACGAGCGCGTGCAGGACCTGCGGGACGCCGTGCCCCTTGGCCTCGGAAGCGAAGAAGAAGACGAGGGCGCCCGTGATCAGGGCGCCGAGCATGGGGATGAGCGGGAGCGTCCACAGGGGCCAGCGGGTGCGGGTCTGCCCGGCCCAGTGCTCGACGCTGTAGAGGGCGGTGGCGAAGCCGATAGCGCCCAGGGCCGTGACGGCTCCGATGAGCGCGCCCAGGACCGTCAGGTACCAGTCCGGGCGGAGCCCGAGCTTGTCCACGAGCGGGCGTGAGAGCGTCTCGATGCGTTGGAGGAGCTTGCTGGGCATGTCGCGGGTGTGACTCTACACGCCCCGCAGCGCCCGCAAGGGGTTCAGCCCGCGGCCTTGACGGGCTCGGGCGCTCTCGGGTCGTGGTCCAGCACCAGCTCGTCGGCCTTGGGCGCGTCGGGCAGCGGCTTTCCCTTGGCGTCGGTCAGGGGCGTGCCGTCGAGGCGGGTAATGATCGGGATCGGGTGACCGGCCTCGTGCGCCTCAAGCGCTTTGGTGAGCTCGGCCTTCACCGTGTCGTCCAGCTCGGTCCACTTCCCGCGTCCGCGGCACTTGGGGAAGCGCGAGCACCCGAGCCAGGGCCCGCGCACGCCCGAGCGCAGGTTCAGCGGGCTCTCGCAGATCGGGCAGGGCAGGTCGGTCTCGTAGGCGGGGATGGACGGGGCGACGACGAAGCCCTTCTTGTCGATGTTGAGGATCATCCCGAAGTCGGTGGGCTCGTCGTCCTCGCGCGAGGTGGCGATGAACGGGCCGAAACGCCCGGTGCGCCGGATCATCGGGCGACCGGTCTGCGGGCAGCGGACATCCACAAACTCCGCGGCCATCGGTCTGCCCTCGCGGTCGCAGGGGCAGGCGTAGTTGCACTCGGGGTAGGTCGAGCAGGAGAGGAAGCGCCCGTTCTTGCCGAAGCGGTAGACCAGGTCCGAGTCGCACTTGGCGCAGCGGTATTCCTTGGGCGCGGGGCGGATCTCGGCCTTGGCGTGCCCGAGCTCCTCGTGGGCGCGCTCCAGGGCCTCGCTGAAGCGGGCGTAGAACTTCTCGAGCATCTCGATCCAGTCGAGGTGCTCGTCCTCGACCTTGTCCAGCTCGCTCTCCATGAGGCGGGTGTACCCGGTCTCCATGATGCGGGGGAAGGCCTCGACGAGCTTGTCGGTGACGACCTCGCCCAGGTCCGTCGCGTAGAACGCGCGCTGGAGCTGCTCGACGTACTTGCGGTCCTGGATGGTCTGGATGATCGACGCGTACGTGGAGGGCCTGCCGATGCCCTCGCTCTCGAGGACCTTGATCAGCCCGGCCTCGGTGAAGCGCGCCGGGGGGCTCGTGAACTTCTGCTGGGCGTCGAGGGCGAAGGCGCTCAGGGGCTGCTGCTCCTTGAACGGGGGCAGGTTCTGCTCGTCGCCGGCGCCGGGGACGCCCGTGACCTTGTAGAAGCCATCGAAGACGAGCACGCGACCGGTCGTCTTGAAGACACACTGGGCCTTGGGGTCGCGCCCTCCCTCGAAGAGCACGGTCGTCGCGTCCCACTTGGCGGGGGTCATCTGGCTGGCGACGAACCGCTGCCAGATGAGCTCGTACAGGCGGAGCTGGTCGGGCTTGAGGGCGCGCTTGACGCTGTCGGGTGTGCGGCGCGGGTCGGTGGGGCGGATGGCCTCGTGGGCCTCCTGCGCGTCCTTGTTGGAGGACTTGTACACGTTGGGCTTGTCGGGGAGGTAGTCGCTCCCGAAGGTCGAGCCGACGTACACGCGGGCCGCGTCGATGGCCTCGGGCGCGACATTTGTCGAATCCGTACGCATGTAGGTGATCAGGCCCGTCGGTCCCTCGCCCGGAACGTCGATGCCCTCGTACAGGCCCTGGGCGGCGCGCATCGTCCGCTGGGCGCCGAAGCCCAGGCGGCTGGACGCGGCCTGCTGCATCGTGCTCGTGATGAACGGCGCCGAGGGGCGGCTGGTCGTCCGCTTGGTCTCGATCGACTTGACGTGGTAGGGCACGGACGTGTCCGCGCTGCCCGAGATCGTCCGCGTCCAGCGCGCCGGGCCCTTGCCCCGGTCGTTCTCGCTGACGTCGATCTTGACGTCGCTCAGGCCCGCGCTCTGCACGACCTTGGCGACCTGGCCCGAGATGTCCTGGCTGGTGGGCGTGTCGAAGCCGTCGCCATCGCCGCCGGTGACGCGGGGGTCGAAGGGCTGGCCCGCGACCTCGACGAGCTCGCCGCGAACGCCGCCGTGCTTGCCCAGCCAGGCGTTCTGTTTCTTGATGCTCGGCCCCTGGCCGCGGCGCGGGCCGGAGTCTTCTCTTTCGTCGAGGAACGAGCCCCAGAGCGGGGCGAGCGTGTTGGCGTCCGCCTCGCTCATCGCGAAGCAGCCCTCAACTTTCCAGTACTCGTCGGGGATGAACGCCATGATCTCGCGCTCGCGTTCAACCACCAGACGCACGGCGACCGACTGCACGCGTCCGGCGCTCAGGCCGCGGGCGACCTTCTTCCAGAGCAGCGGCGAGACCTGGTAGCCCACGATCCGGTCGAGGATGCGCCGGGCCTGCTGGGCGTTGACGCGGTCCTCGTCGATCGGGTGGGGGTGCTGGAAGGCCTTGGCGATCTCGCCCTTGGTGATGGCGGGGAAGATGACGCGCTGGGCGTCCTTGGCCTCGATGCCGAGTTCCTGGGCCAGGTGCCAGGCGATGGCCTCACCCTCGCGGTCGAGGTCCGTCGCGAACCAGACCTTCCCGCCCGAGTCCAGGACTTCCTTCGCGGCCTTCTTGAGGTCGCGGATGACCGCCTCTTTGCCGGCGAGGATCGTGTACGTGGGCTTGAACCGGTTCTTCAGATCAACCCCTGGAACGGGAGACCTGTCCTTCTTTTCCAGATGCGATTCGTTGGCAGGCAGGTCGCGGACGTGCCCGACGGAGGCGAGCACAAGGTACTCGGGGCCCAGGTACTTATTGATGGTTTTGGCCTTGGACGGGCTCTCGACGATGACCAGGTCCTTGCCCTTGCCCATGCCCGCCTTGAAGCCCAGGCCCTTGCCGGCGAAGGTCTTCTTCTTGGACGCCGCCTTCTTCGAAGCGGTCTTCTTGGAGGCCGAGCTCCCGGCCTTTTTGGTCGTGGTCTTCTTGGGGCCGGCTTTTTTGGTGGTCTTCTTGGCCATGTGCTGGGTGGAGCCAATGCCCGCGGGCGGGGGGATGTCAAGCGGGGGGGGCCCGGGGCGCCCCGGAAAGCGGCTCCGGCCCATCCTCGGGCCGTTGCCCCGGGCGGCTTGATTCGGGACCCGGGGATCCGGGCGTCCGAGGGGCTGTTTAGGTTGATGTAAATATCTGGTATATAAGCGATTGCGCGTGTTTGATTGGGGGCGAAGAATCCGCGTCCAGCCAGAGCGAGCCGGGCTCGGCCCGGAGACGTCTGAGCCAGGTCCGCTGATTTTTTGCGAATCGGCGGGTCTCGATCTTGATCCGCTCGATCGCGTCCACCTCTGAGGCCCGCCCCTCGAAATGGTCAACGAGCTGCTTGTACCCCAGGGCCTGGCCCGCCTGCGGGCCCAGCCGCCCCGAGACCCAGAGGGCTCTGGCCTCCTCGATCAGCCCCTGCTCGAGCATCTGGCGGGCCCGCGCGTTGATGCGCTGGTTGATCGCCTGACTGGCCCACTCGAGCCCGATCAGGACCCGGTCCGAGCGGTCGGGCTGGGCGCCGGCCCACTGGGTCTGCAGGTCGCTGATGGGCGTGCCCGTCTGGCGGAAGACCTCCAGAGCGCGGACGGTCCGGCGTTCGTCGCTGGCGTGGATGCGCCGGGCCGCACCGGGGTCCACGCGCTCGAGCTCGGCGCGGCGCTGGGGCGCGGGGATGGCGCGGAGCTGTTCGCGGAGCGCCTCGTCGGGGGGCGGGCCCTCGAACATGCCGTGGAGGATGGACTGGATGTACAGGTGCGTCCCGCCCACGACAATGGGCAGGTTCCCGCGCGCGCGGATGTCACTGATCGTGCCCTCGGCGGCGCGGAGCCAGTCGTGAACGCTGTAACGCTCGGTGGGATCCACGATGTCGATGAGGTGGTGGGGGACGCCGCGGCGCTCGTCGCTGGTGGGCTTGCCCGTGCCGATGTCCAGGCCCTGATAGATGAGGTAGGCGTCGGCGCTGACGATCTCGGCGCCGCCCTGCCCGAGCGATTCGTACGCGAGCGCCAGTTCGACCGCGAGCGTGGTCTTGCCCCCGGCGGTCGGGCCGCAGATGACGGGGAACCTGGGGTGTGGATCGGTCGGCGTCACGGCGCGATGCTAGCGCCACCCCCCGCGAGAGGGGGCGGTGTAAACGGATGGAACCCTGGGTCCTGGAGGGCCGAACCGTGTGTCGGCGTTCGGGCGTGTTCTTCGTCCGGGTGGGGAACGCCCCAACATGGACCTGCTTTCTGCAGGAGGTATGCGATGTCACTGAACAGGGTGGCCCTGTTGTCGTGCGCCGGTCTCGCGTCGGTCGCTTCGGCCCAGAGCCAACTCGAGTCAAAGTCGGGCTTCGCGGATCTGACCCCGGTCCCGATCGCGAACATCGTGATCGACATGGCGACCGGCGAGCGGACGGCGATCCCGTTCGACGCGCGCCCGAGGTCGAGCGCGGCGCCGCTCTGGCTGAACAACCAGACGAGTGGTGATTGCCCGGGCCTGTTCCGGATCATCGACGACCCGGACCTCGATGGGGACGGGTTGAGCGATATCTTCGGAACGGTTTGCGACGGCGGGACGCTTCCCTGCGAGGGCGGCTGGTACAGCTTCTGGGGCGATATCCGATTCGACAGTGTCGTCGAGCAGATCGTGGTGTCGTACTGGATCACGGCTCCGGATGCGGATCTGGACAGCGACGGGGTCGGGGACGGGATCGAGGGCTATGACATGAGCCTGACGTTCTCCGATAGCGATGACGGGTTCGACGACTCGCGCCGCGCCTGCATCCTCGACTTCACGATCGAGAACATCCCGGGCGCCGTCGGGGTGCTACCGCCCGGGTTTGCGGCGGTGTATGTGCTCACGCTTGACTTCAAGAACGTTGCGCCCTCGCTCGCGTTCGAGCTTGGCGACTCCGACGGCATCGACGACGCGGGCACGGGCAACTCCGGGGGCACGATCTACGGCTCGCCGACCGGGCAGGACCTGGACAGCGACGGGCTGGCGGACTTCTCGTACGCGGTTCGGTTCGATCAGACGAACGCGGTCTCCCGGGGCGCCAACGGCGTCTTCGCCGTGGACGCCTATCTGCCCCGCGGGCCGTTCCCCCAGGCGTTCGGGATTTTCTCCGATCCGGACATCTACAGGGGCGGCCCGTCCTGCCCCCCCAACACGACCGAGTACAACGGGCTCTTCGGCATCGGCCAGCAGTGCGGGTCGATGCAGATCGAGCTGTACGGCTCATCGGCGCAGGCGTGCGCCGCGGATCTGGCGGCGCCCTTTGGCACGCTCGACTTCTCTGACGTGCTCGCGTTCCTGAGCGCGTTCGGCGCCATGGAACCCAGCGCGGATCTGGCGGCGCCCGCGGGCGTCTTCAACTTCTCTGACGCGCTCGAGTTTCTCACGCTCTTCGGCGGGGGTTGCGAGGGATAAGGACCCCTGAGACTCTCTCCCCCCCAACGCAGAGGCGGCGACCCGGAAGGGCCGCCGCCTTGTTGATCAGAGATCGCAAGACCCGCGTCAGGCCTCGGTGTCCTCGGGCTGGTCACTGGGCACATGCCGCGTGTCCGGGTCGTCGGGGTTGCTGACCTTGCCCAGGGCGCCGGGCAGCTCGATGCCGGCCTGCTTGGCCAGCTCGTGGATCTGCGGGAGCGAGCCGATCATGCCCGAGAGGAAGTCGGCCGTGGCGCTGCGCACCGAACCATCCTTGCTCTCGAGGCTCTGCCCGCGCCCCGAGTCCCAGACGGTGATCTTGTCGATCTTGAGGTTCTGGATCGCCTTGACCTGCGACTCGACGAGCTGGGGGAGCTGCTCGATCATGAGCAGTGTCGGCGCGACCTGCGGGTTCTCGGCGCACGCGGCGACGAGCTGGCGGTAGCCCTCGGCCTTGGCCTCAAGCACCTGCTGCAGGCCCTTGGCCTCGGCCTCGTAGCGGGCCAGGATCGCGTCGGCCTCGCCCCGGGCCTCGCGCCGCTGGCGCTCGGCCTTGGCCTCGGCGTCGATCTCGACGCGCTTCTTCTCGATCTCCTGCGGCGCCAGCTGCTCCTTGCCCAGGCGCGCCAGCTCTTGCTCGCGCTCGGCCTCGAAGATCAGCTTGCTCGCGTTGGCGGCCGCGACGTCCGCCCGGCGGCTCGCCTCGGCGCGGACCTCGGCCAGCTTCGCGTTGGACTCGGCGATCTGTGCCTGCGAGTCGTTCTCGCCCCCGACCGCCAGCGATTCGGCGTCGGCGACCTGGATGCGCTGGAGCTGCTCGGCCCGCTTCGCGGCCGCGACCATCTCCGCCGTACGCTCGGCGATGGCGATCTCCTGGTCTCGCTTGGACTCGGCCTCGCCCACCTGCGCCTGCGCCTCGAACGTCGCCACCGCGACGCGCTTCTGCTGCTCGGCTTCCTTCTGTCCCTGATCGGCCAGGGCCTTCTCCTGCGCAACGCGGACATTCCGCTGGCGGATCGCGGTGGCCTCGCCGATGGCGCCCTCGCGCTCCTGCTCGGCGACGTCGACCTTGGCACGGTTGATCGCCTCGGCCGCGGCGCGCTTGCCGATGGCCTCGATGTACCCCGACTCGTCGGTGATATCGCGGATGTTCACGTTGATCAGCTCGAGGCCGATCTTGTTCACCTCCTGGGCGACGTTCTCGTTGATCAGGTTCATGAACTTCTCGCGGTCCTTGTTGATCTCCTCGATCGACAGGGTCGCGATGACCAGGCGCAGCTGGCCCAGGATGATGTCCTGCGCCTGCTCGCGGATGTCCTGCTGGCTGAGCATGAGCAGTCGTTCGGCGGCGTTGTTCATCAGCACGGGCTCGGTCGAGATACCCACGGTGAACGTCGAGGGGACGTTGACACGGATGTTGTTGAGCGAGAGGGCGCCCTCGAGCGGGATGTCGATCACGAGCGGCTCGAGCGTCAGGTAGGCGTACGACTGGACGAGCGGGATGATGAGCGCGCCGCCGCCGTGCTTGCAGCGGGCGGCCTTGCCCGCGCCCACCTTGCCGTAGATCACGAGGATCCGGTTGGACGGGCAGCGCTTGTAGAGCGTGCGGACGACCGCAACGATGAAGACGAAAAGGAAGACGACCGCCAGGAAGAACCCGAGCCAGAGCAGCGGGTTGGTCACGAGCGATTCCGACGCCTGGGCCGGTACCGACGCGAGTGTCAGTATGGATCCCATCCCCGATTCAGTCATGCGATTCCTCCCTCTGCTGAGCGATCGTCACGCCCTGGCGACGGTCACAGTGTTGTCGGCGTTGAGCGTGTTGATGCGGATCTTGGTGCCGCGTTCGAGCGTGTCGCCGTCGGTGACGGCGGTGTACATGCGCATCCGATCGTCCATGACGACGCGCACGCGCCCGCTGCCGGCGCGTTGCCCGGGGACGCGGACATAGACCTCGGCCTCGAGCCCGATGGTCTGGCGGATCGAGACGTTGCCCGAGCTCTGCAGGTCGTAGACGCCCTTCATCAGCCAGAGGAAGAGCCAGATCATCACGACCCCGCCCAGGACGGCGATCGCGAGCGAGGCTTCCAGCGACATGCCCGAGCCGCGGTACGCGCCCAGCCCGGCCCAGCCCGCGCCCATGAGGAACGCGCCGATGGACTGGATGGAGATGATCTTGAAGGCGTGGTCGGTCCCGCCATCGTCGAGGGGTTCAGCCTCGGGGCTGACATCGACATCGAGGTCGCCCATGTCACCCATGTCTCCGGCGTCGCCCCCGTCGAGGGCGTCGTCCCCGCCCAAGAGCAGCATGCCCATGCGGAGCAGGAAGAAGACCGTGCCAACGATCGCGGGGATCGAGAACAGGGCCGTGTATTGGCCGAAGAACAGGTCGTACATGGGCACACCTCCCGCGGCGCAGACCGACCGCCGGGAGATCGTACCTCAGATCACGGTACAGACATCTGTTGAGACCCCGGCGGGAGAGCCCCGCTCGGCATCTTCTTGGGAAAACCACGCGATTTCTTTCGGTCGGGGAGGGTGTCAGGCGGCGAGGTCGATGTCGCCGAACCCGTCCTCGTAGCCCTCGTCGTCGTCCATGTCCGTGTCGAACCCGCCCCACTGGTCCTTGGGCAGGTGGCGGTGGTGGACGTGGATGACGCGGGAGAGCTGCTCGCCGAAGAGCTCGGCGATGATCGACATGAGCTTCAGGTCGTTCTCGCCGAAGGGCGTGCGCTTGTCGCGGAAGAACGTGAGCACGGCGAGGCACTCGTCGTCCTCGCGGCAGGCGACGATCAGCGCCGACGACTCGCCAAGCCAGTGGGCGTCCTCGCCCATGTAGCGTTCGAGATCCGCCGAGCCGGACATGGCCAGGACCTGCTCCTGGTGCTCGAATCGGGGGGCCATGACGTTGGCCAGGTGGTCCATCATGACCTCGGCCGAGTCCTTGGGGCAGTCGTAGTTGACGTACGCGCCCAGCGAGAACTCGCCGGAGGAGGCGGGGAGGAAGACCGCGGCGTTGGTTGAGCCGATCTTGGCGAGGCTGTATTCGAGGAGTGTCCGCAGCAGGCTCTCGACGTCCAGCTCCTGGCGGAGCAGGCTGGAGAGCTCGGCTGAAACAGAAACGTCCTCGAACTGATCGGACAGCTCGCGGTACGCCTCGACCAGGTCGTTGCAGAGTTCGCCCACGTGCCCGGAGACTTCCTTGCGGGCGCTGTTGAGCTGGTGGCACAGGCGGCGGAGTCTCGCGACGCGCGCCTCGCGCTCTCGCTGACGCGTGGCCCGCTCGCCCGCGGCCTCGATGCGTGCGAGCATCTCGTCGTCGCTGATGCTCAGCGCGATCAGGTCGGTCGCGCCGGCCCGCATGGCGAGCATGGCCTCGTCCAGGTCCGCCTCGTCGGCGATCATCGCGGAGACCGAGCCCGGGCTCGAGACGCTCATCTCCTGGGCCAGCTCGCAGCCGATGCCGCCGCCGATGCCCGAGTCGATCAGGACGAGGTCGTGCAGGCCCATGCTCAGGCGCTTGCGGGCGTCGAGGACGGTCTTGGAAACGCTGACGACGTCGGCGCGCTTGCCCAGGAGCTTGACCAGGCGTCGCTGGACGCCCGAGCGTGACGTGATGAGCAGCACGCGAACGGCGCTGATTGGCGCACGCCCGTTGGCGCCGGGCGACTGGCCCTGTCCCGTGCTGTCCGTCTCGTGCAAGCTCATCCCGTCGGTCTCCTCGGAACACTGTCTCACGCGGCCATGCCGCTGATACACCCACCACCCGGCGCCGGGGCGCCCCGAGGGATCGTGACCGTCGCGACGCACCCGCCTTCGGACGCGTTGGAGAGCGAGAGCTCGCCCCCCTGAAGCTCGATCAGGCGTCTGGCCCGGGCAAGCCCGAGGCCCGTCTGTCGCCCCGCGGTCTTCTCGGAGAAGAACGGGTCGAAGGCGTGCCTGGCGGCCCGGCGGGACAGGCCCCTGCCGCGATCCACGATCCGAAACACCAGTCGGTCATCGAGCGGGTCGGTTTGAACGCGAAGCTCGACAATCTCGTTCGGCGCGGCTTCCAGGGCGTTGGTGATGAGCTCGGTGAGCGCCAGACCGAGCTGTTCTCGGTCCGCCAGCGCCGTGCCCACGCCCTCGTCGCAGATCACGCGGGCCCCCTGGCCCGAGCCGGTCCGCTGGCGGGCCCGCTCCACGGCCTCGCGCACAAGTGACGCAGGCTCAAGCGCTTCCGTGCACGGGTCGGTCGGGCACGCGAGCAGGTGCATCGATTCGATCAGCTCGCCCAGGTGCTCGCTGGCCTCGACGATCGCGTCGGCCGTCGCCCGGTCGCCACCGCGAAGACGCTGCGCGAGCATCTGCGAGCGCCCGCGAATAGTTGTCAGCGGGTTGTTCATCTCGTGCGCAGCGCCTGCGCTCATCTCACCCAACCGGGTCATCGCCTCGCGCTCGGTCATCGCGGCCTGCATCTCGGCGAGCGCCCGCGAAGACTCGGCCAGGATCTCCCCCAGACGCCTGGCGCGCTCGTGTCGCGAGGCGCCCATGATCGCCGACGACCACGCGCTCGTGATCGCCCCGAGTTCTTCCCTCGTGTACCCCGCGCCCCGCGGGTCGGGCTCGTGCAGCAGCACCGCGGTCAGCGCGTCGGCGTCCTCGTGGACCGATTCACGCCCGGGGTGCTTCCCGGCGCTGCACAGCGCCAGCAGACGCACGTTGCGAAGGTCGGCTGCGTCGCCCAGGTAATCCGAGAGCCAGGGCAGGGCCCCGACGGCGCCCATCGTCAACTGCGAGGTGTCCGCCAGCGAGGCGAGGGCGCCGCCGCCGGCGAGGCCCGGGGGCGCCTCGGCCGAATCGGCGCGCATGACGCGACCGCCCGCGCCGAACTGCGTGATGAGCCAGGGGCGCCCGGCGCCGGGCTGGTGGACGGAGGCGTAGAAGCCCGGGCCGAACAGCGACTGGGCGGACTCGGCGACGCGGGCCAGCGTCTCGCTGACGCCCAGGTCGGCGCTCCAGTCGGCGTGGAATGCGCCGATCGCGTCGAGGACGCGCTTCTGGTGATCGCTGCGTCGTCCGCGCCGGAGCAGGGCCTGGTTGAGCCCGCTCAGACGCTCGTTGGCCCGGGCGATGGACTCGAGCATGAGCTCGGGCGGGGTGCGCTCGTCGAGACCAAGCACGGCGCAGCGGTCGCCCAGGGCCCGGAGCAGGTCCGGGACCAGCGCCTCGATGTCATGGGCGGCGACGCCCAGGTGCGGAGCGACGCTGTCGATGTCCGCCGGTTCGCCGAAGTCGCCCGACCAGCCCAGGTGCTGACGACGGCACAGGATCTTGGCCAGCGTGACCACGCACACCAGCTCTCGTTCGGGCGTGTCGGGCAGCGACTCGACGGGGCGGGCGTGGAGCCAGATGACGCCCTGGATGGCGGAGGGAAGGCCCCAGCGGCGCGCGACGCGCCGCCCGGCGGTGTGGTGGTCCAGCCCGATGACCTGGCGTTCGACGGGCGAGCTGTCGCACGAGCGCCGCTCGGCGAGCGCGACGACGCGCCGATACGCCCGGGGGAGCACCAGCTCGAGCGTCAGGCGCCCGATGTCGTGCAGCAGGCCCGCGACGAACGCCGCCTCGGGTCGCACACGCACGCTCGGGTTCCTGGCCGCGATCAGCTCCGAGGCGCACGCGACGCCGATCGCGTGCCTCCAGATGCCCGGGCGGTCGAAGCGTCCGACCCCCTCGCCCACGTCGTCGCCCACGTCCAGCTCGTCCGCCTCGCGGTCGAGCAGGTCGTACACGTGCACGCTGAGCACGGCGGACTGCACCGCCTCGAGCCCGAGCATGATGACCGCACGCCGGACGGTGGTGATCTGGTCGCCCAGTCCCAGGTCCGCCCTGCGGCACAGGCCCAGGATCCGGGCGCTCAGCGCCGGGTCCGATTCGATCAGGGTGACGATCTCGTCAAGGTCCGCGTCCTCGGCCCCGCTGACGCGCATCAGGCGCGTCGCGATGGGCGAGAGCGTGGGCAGCGCGTCCACCCGCTGGAGGATCATCTCCACCTGGGCGGCGCGGTCGCGGTCGTGGCCGATCTCACCAAAGCATGGAAGCGCCACGGTTCAACGCTCCTGGGTCTAGTGGGCGGAGCCGTTGCCGGACCCGGTGTTTGTCGCGGCGCCGAGCCCGAGCAGGCCGGCCATGCGTCCGATCAGCTCGTCCACGTCGAACGGCTTGCGGATGAAGTCGTGGGCGCCCGCGGCGAGGAGGCCGGCGATCTCGTCCTCGCGGACGACGCCGCTGACGACGATGATCTTCGTGTCGCCGAGCTTCTCGTTGCTGCGGATGCGTTCGCAGACGATGTTGCCGTTGATGTCGGGGAGCATGTAGTCGAGGATGACCAGGTGGGGCCTGAAGCTCTCGGTGAGCAGGCCGGCGTCGTAGCCGGTGCCCGCGGTCTCGACCTTGAACCGCCCGTCGCGCTCGAGCAGATCGACGAACAGCTCGACGATCTGCGGGTCGTCATCGACGACCAGCACGCGCCGGATGTCCGTCTCGATCGAGTCGAGCGGGATGTCGTTCTTGCGCATGAAGCGGATCAGCTCCTCGCGCGGGATCCTCCGGAAGCGGCTGCCCGGCACGCGGAAGCCCGACAGGCGCCCGGAGTCGAAGCAGCGGATGATGGTCTGCTGGCTGACCTTGCAGACCTTGGCCGCCTCACCCGTGGTGAAGATCTTCTTCCCGCTCCAGTCGATGCTGTCGGTGTCGGGGGGCATGGCGCCTCCTTGCGTAGCGGGCGATCGCGCCGGGCCGATCCGTGGCCCAGAAGGGGCGACCCTGCCCCCGGCGCGCTTACCCAGGCGGGTATCGACGCAAGGACAACCCAACTTCACAGGCTTCACGCCATCGCCCGGGAATCGGGGTGGTCCGAGAACACAGCTCGTTGCCAGCGTTGGTATTACTCTGCGAGAACGATGTCTCGTTCACTGAAAGTCATCGTGTGACTCTCATGTCTTTCCACGACAATGACGCGGATGCTGCTCGCATGATTCTGGCGCCCAGCGAACGACAAGGCGATGGAGCTGAGGTGTTCATCACCAGAAGTCGTAACTTCGATGCGGTCTCGTGCGGAGAGCACTTCCCCGTCCTCATCGAGAAGTTCGACAAACGCGACCATGGGACGTTGGCCTGATTGGTTTGTCTGTGACCGAAACAAGAGGCCGACTTGCGTTGACTGCTCTCTGGATTCAATGGCGTTAACCCGGGCAACGAGGCCGGGTACGAGTTCTTGGAACTCATCCGATACCTCAAGCTCGATGTTGTACTTGGACTCGGCAGTGCTGAGTCGCACATCAACTTCGAAGGAAATTCTAGATATCTCTCGCGGTGCGGTCGTGAGCCCGTCCGCCGTGAGCTGAAATGAAAGACCACCAACCCGTTTGGGTTGGATTTGGTTCGGCGAGCGTCTCCATGGGGTCGGGCCCCCATCCATGATTGACCGTTGAGTAAACTCCAGCGGGCGGCTCGTTTCTATCGGTGCGCCGTCTTGATCGAGGAACGCCAAGAGGCGCGGAGGGCTATCCAGTCGGTAGAGAGTGTCTGGTTCAGGACTCCATATGGCCAGGCTTGTGGTGATCTGGCGAGTTGTTCGTGCAGGACGGGGCGACATGTAGTTCCCGTTCATCCGGAACTTGTAAGTAACATCAAATATCTGGCCGTGAACACGATTCCATACAACTGGCTGGAACCGCTTGGCATCACTGTCTGCAGCCGCCGGCTTCTGGTCTCTCTTCCCAGAGACCGGTGAAGTCTGATCACCGCATAAAGCGACTGCGACTATGAGAGCGGATCCAATGGGATAGACAATGCGGGATAGCGTGCTTTGCATGAGGCACAGCATAATCGGCTGAGATGGATTGATACACAGATTTAGCCGTGCAGCTCGCGCCACTTGCGGACCGCCTCGGGCTCGCGCGGGTAGATCGGCGCCAGCTCCAGCGGGTCGGTCGCGGGCAGGGCGTGCCCCACCCGCAGCAGCGCCCCGGCGCTGAGCGTCGGCTCAACGATCCGGATCCCCAGCTCCCCCGCCCGCTCACGGATCGCCGTGGGCAGGTGCTCGTCGCCGGCGATCGTGCGGACGTCGGCCCCCTCAAGCCCGGAGGCGTCGAGGATGCCCAGGACGCGGGGCTGATCCGTCCAGGCGGCGCTGTCGAAGCGGACGCCGAAGGTGGTCTGGCCCTTGGAGGCAAGGCAGACGAGCGTGGGGGCGTCGGCGCGCTCGAGTGCATCGGCCACGACCAGGGCGCTGGGGACGGCCACAAGCTCGGGCCCGAGGATCTCGCCGAGCATCTTGGCGGTCGCGATGGCGACGCGCAGCGCCGTGAAGCCGCCCGGGCCGGCCGAGACCAGCACCCGACCGAGGCGCCCGCGGTCCTCGCCCTCGAACAGGCGGGCGATGGCGGGCATCAGGTCGTCGCTGTGGCGCACACTCTTGGCCAGTGTCTGGCTGGCGAGCGTCTGGACGCCGCCCGGGATGCGCAGGCCCAGCGCGACGCTTGGCGCGCCCATGGATGGGTTGCTCGTCTCGATCGCGAGGATGAGTGGCGTGCTCTCGGGCATCGGGTGAGCCTAGCCGTCGCGGTCCCAGCGCCGGCGGCGCTTGCGGTCGGACTGCTCGCGTTTCTCCTGGAGTCGGCGTTCGATCCCGCCGCGGGTCGGGCGCGTGGCGACGCGGCGCTTGGGGCGCACGAGCGCGCGGACGATGAGCTCGCGCAGGCGGTCGGCGCAGGCGCGCCGGTTGGCAAGCTGGGTCCGCTTCTCGTCGGAGGCGATGAGCAGCTCGTCGTCGCCAACGATCTGGGAGCCGGCCAGGGCGCGGAGGCGCCCGCGGGCGCCCTCGGGGATGGGCAGGTCCGCGACGCGGACGCGCAGCTGCATCCGGGTGGCCCGCTTGTTGACGTTCTGCCCGCCCGGGCCCGAGGAGCGTGAGGCCTCAAAGCGGAGGGCGCTGTCCGGCACGCGAACGCCAGGGGCGATCTCCACGCCGCCCTCGTGCTCGGGCTGTTCGCTCAGGGGCATGTTCGATCATTGGGGGGCCTTGAGGAGCCTGGAACGGGTCCAGGAAAGAACTTCCGCACCCGAGAGCGGCCCTGGTCGCCCCTGCGGGGCGTTGACCCGCAGGGGCGGTCCTGCCATACTTCAAGTCCCGGCGGGAACTCTGGTTGGGGGAATCGCGAGCCAGTTCGGGCAGAGGAATCGACCCGGAGCATCGGCGGGGGGAGAATCGTGTTCCGCCTTGGCGGGGCGCGGGTGGATAACGCGGGTCGGGGCTGGCGTGGGTGTGTCGGTCGTCGAGCCAGAGAGAAAGAGGCGCGGGGAAATGAAGACCATCACGAAGAAGAGCCTCATCGACCGCATCGCCGACGAGACCGGGCAGAAGCGTGTTGATGTCAAGAAGACCGTCCAGTTGTTCCTCGACCACGTGATCGAGGAGCTGGGCGAGGGCAACCGCCTCGAGTTCCGCGACTTCGGCGTCTTCGAGGTCCGCGAGCGGGCCGAGCGGACCGCCCAGAACCCCAAGACCCTCGAGCGGGTCGTGGTCCCGGCGCGTCACACCGCCAAGTTCAAAGTCGGGCGGCGCATGCGCGAGGCGCTCGAGGCGCTGGACCGGGTCCACACCGATATGGAGGTCACCGTCCCCGCGGGTGTCTCCAACGGGACCCTCGCCTCACGCAACGGGCACATGAGCGGCGTCTCGTCCTGAGACCCGGGGCTCTGATTGAATCTGAGCGGTTCCCGGCGTCGGCTACGCGGCGGCGTTGAGCGATCGCACGCGCGTCTGGGCGCTGTCGAACTCCACGGCGACGGGCTGCATCCGCAGGTCGGACCCGCCGGCGCGGACCACCCGCCCCCGGATCATCCGCTCGGCCACGATCAGCGCCTCGCCCTGCCACGACAGCCCGATCTCGATCTCCTCGCCCACGTGCAGGGGCGAGCCCGCCTCGATGATGAGCAGGGCGCCCGTCTCGCTGATGTCCGCCGTCCGGGCCGCGAGATAGCTCGTGGTCCAGGGGCGGAGGACCTTGCACTCGAGCGTGGCGGCGAACCGCTGGGCCTGGCGTCGGTTGATGGCGGGGGCGTTGGGCATGGCTCGGGCTCCTCGGGGGGAGATGACGCCAGGGCTATCGGCCCTCGGCGGGGCGGACTCCTGCCCGAGACGCCGATCGGCCGATGCTCTGAAACATGGATCTGAGCGTCCTCATCCCCACCTTCGCCCGCCCCGAGGGCGTTTCACGCTGCGTGCGGGCACTGGCGGGGCAGGTCGGGCCCGGCGCGAGCGTCGAGGTCATCGTCGGGATCGACGGCCCGGACCAGGGGGAACGCGAGGCCCTTGGCGCGGTCTCGGGCGGGCTGGACCTCCGGGTCAGCGAGGGCGAGCACGCGGGCCCGGCGGCGACGCGCAACCGGATCATCGCCCTGGCCCGGGGCGAGACGCTGCTGCTGCTCAACGACGACGTTGTCCCCGCGCCCGACCTGCTCGCGACCCACGTTCGCGCGCAGGACACGCACCCCGGCGCGATGGTGCTGGGGGGCGCCCCGTTCGCGGTCCGCGCGGGTGATCGCCTGTTCGACCGACTGATCCGCGAGACATCGATGGTCTTCTTTTATGACCGGATGGACCAGGCGGAGCCCGGGCGTGACTGGGGGTTCCGGCACGCGTGGACGCTGAACCTGTCCGTCTCGTCCAGCCTTGTTCGCGAGGTGGGGGGGTTCTGCGGGTCGCTGCCCGGCGCCGCGTACGAGGACATCGAGCTGGCCTGGCGCCTGCGCGAGCGGTTCGGCGCGCCCGTGCTGTACCGCCCGGGGGCGTCGGTCATCCACGAGCACTGGTACGAGCCAGACGGGTATCTCGCGCGCGAGGAGTCGCTCGGGCGTGACGCGTGGGCGCTGGCGCTGGCCAACCCCGCGTGCGCGGACGAGCTGTTCGGGCGCGACATCACCGGCGAGCGCGAGATCGACTACTCGGCGCAGTACGTCGAGCGTGAGCGCGCCGGGTGCGAGCGACTGCGCGAGACGTTCCGGTCGTGGGCGAGGATGAGCGCGGACAGCGTGCCCGGCGCCATTGTGCCGGCGCTGTACGAGCACCACCTGGCGCTCAAGCGGTGGCACTGGCGGCGCGGGCATCTCGCGGCGGCCCGGGCCCGTGTTCAGTCCGTGTAAAGCCTGTGCACACGAAGGCCCTGGCGCTCAAAGACCTCGCGCCGTGACCAGATCGCCTCCTCGTGCAGCCAAGAACTAATCACCACGTCCGTCGCCCCGGTCGCGCCCGCGTCCTTGGGTTCGACGACTGGCAGGCCCAGGACGCTGCCTCCGGCCAGCTCGGGGTTGTCGTCGCTGATGGCGATGACCGAGTCGGCCGCGCCGATCGCGTCGCGCAGGGCGAGGGTGTGCGCGCCCGCGCCGTGGATGAGGACGGCGCGGGAGCCGAGGCCCTCGAGCACGCGCCGGATCCGCTGCGGCGCGTCGATAGGGACTGTCCCGCAACCCGGTGCGCCGGTCGCGAACGCGGGGTTGGCGCCAGCGGGCCACTGGCGGGGCGGCGAGGCGCCGGCCTCGTCGATGAGTTCGCCCGCGCGGGACGCCTGCTCTTCGAGCGAGAAGTGATCACGAGCACGCCGCCGGGCGCGCTCGCCGATCGCGTGGGCGCCGTCGCGGTGAACCGCGGCGACCGCGTCGGCGAGCCGCTGGGCGAGCAGCTCATCGCCCGTGGTCATGTCGAAATCGACAAGTCTCCCGCAGGCGGAAGAGTCGATGACCTCGCCCGCGCCCGAGGCGGTGCGGGTGATGATCGGGGCGCACCCGCGGGCCATGGCCTCGAGCAGCGAGATGCTCATGCCCTCCTGGCGTGACGCGAGCAGGAAGACGTCGCTCTCGTCGAGCAATGGGGTGATCTCTCCGGGACCGACGCCCGGGATCACTCGCAGCGAGGGGGTTGTTCCCGCGATCGCTTGCAGCCGCCCGAGCGCCGGCCCGTCGCCCACGAGCGTGAGGCGGTGCGTCAGACCCCGCTCCGAGAGCGTGCGCGACATCTCCACGAGCGCGAGCACGCGCTTCTGCTCGTGCTCAAGGCGCCCGGTGTAGATCAGCTCCAGCGGGCGACCCGCGAGCGGGCGGCGGGGCGGAGGGGCGCTCGGGGTGTCGATCCCGTTGGGGACGGTGTGGATGTCATCAACCCGCCCCGGGAAACGGGCGCGGAGCAGCTGCGCGATGTGCCCGCTGACCCCGGTCATGCGGGCGAAGACGGGTTCGTACCGGGCGAGGACGGCGTTCTCGTACGACGAGTCCAGGTGCTGCCAGCCGATGACGCGGACGCGGTCCGGGCGATCCAGGGTGAGCGCGGCGCACGCGCCGAAGCAGTCGCCGTGGCGCGTGGGGACGAGGGCGACGGGGGCGTGCGGGCTGAGCCGGTCGATCGCGTCGCGGTAGAAGGCGGCGAACGGGGCCAGGTTGGCGCGGGTGGAGCCGATCTCGGGCAGGGTGTCGCCTCGGAAGAGGCGCACGCCGGGGGGGATGGTGGCGTCGAGCACGCGGTGCCCGGGGGCCGAGCCGTGGGCGACAACGCCGACGGGGCGCCCGGCGCCGGCCAGGGCGCCGGCCAGGCGCAGGGCCCAGGTGGTGACGCCGGTGACGGTCAGGCCCTGGGGCAGGATGAGCAGGGCGGGAGTCGGCACGGGCAGATCATCGGGCGTCAGGGGCGGATCTGCACAGATCATGGAGGACTTGCTGTGTCACCGATGCGCGACGGAGCCGCGCGATAGCCCAAGCCGCGCACGGACGGGGTTGTGCCCTTCCCGCGGCAAAGGGTGCGGGGCCGGTGCTCAGGCCGAGCGGGCCAGCCCCTCGCCCAGGCGCGCGGCCCGCAGGATCGACCGCGCTCGGTTGGGGTAGCTGAAGCGCTGGGCGAGGCGCTCACCCAGCTCTCGGCGCTGCCCGCGCTGCACGGCGCTCTCGCTGATCGCGCGCTCGATGGTGTCGGCCAGTGATCGCGGCGAGTCGGGCTCGAACCAGCGGACGACCCGCTCGTCCACCCAGTCGCGCAGCGCGGGGATGTCCGACGCGACGATCGGTGGCCCCGCGGCCAGGTACTCGCCCAGCTTGACCGGGCTGGTCCAGTCCTTGCTCGCCTCGCGGGCCGAGGGGGGAAGAAGCAGCGCGGAGGCTTCCCAGAGCAGGGGCGGGACCTGCGCGTGCGCGAGACGCCCGTGCAGCGTGACGTTGTCCAGACGCATCTTCTTGGCGCGTCGTTGCAGGCGTTCGACATCGTCCGGCAGCCCGCCGACGAGCGTGAAGGGCACGTGGGGCAGCTCGCGGGCGGCTGCCAGGACGGTGGGCATGCCCTTGTAGTCGTACATGTGCCCCGCGTAGGTCACCGGCCCGTCACCGCGCGGCGTTCCGGGCGGGGGGCTGAAGAGCTCCACGTCCACGCCGCCGGGCACGACGCTGACGCGGTCGGCGCTGGCGCCGCAGGATGTGTAGTACGAGCGAAGCCTCTCGGAGATGGTCACGATGCGCAGGGTAGAGACGGGCGGGCCCACGGCGGCCTTGAGGCAGGTGAGCAGCAGCGGGTTCGTGTCGCCCGCGTACGCGTGGGTCTCGAGCACGCTGGGCATGCCCCGCTCGGCGCAGATCAGCGGCGCCCAGAAGTTGCGCGCATAAATCAGATCCGGCTTGATCGACGAGGCCACCCTCGACGCCCAGACGCCGAACGCCTCGCCCGGGTCGTCCGCCCGGTGCAGCCCGGCAGGAGCGAACGCGAAGCGCAGGCGGTGCTCGGCGTAGTCCGCCGCGGCGTCCTCGGGCGACCGCCCGCCGCTGGGCGCCCGGCACAGCACGACCACGTCGTGCCCCAGGCGCTCGAACCCGCCGGCGGTTTTGATCACGTTGATCGCGTGGGCCCGCGGGCTGCCCAGCTCGAGTTCGGAGATCACACAGATCAGCAAGCAGGTTCCTCCACGTCGCTCAGTATCGACTCGACGGGCGCAGTTTCTGCACCCCATGCTCACCTTGTTCCGATGTGGATGGTATGGAAACTCCAGCATCGCACAGGCCGATGGTGTTCGGCATTGGGCTTAGCAAGACGGGTACACACTCGCTCTGCAGCGCTCTGGACCAGCTCGGGTGGATGAGTCTCCACTATCCCGATCCGTCACTGATGCTCTCGTCTCGGTTTGCTGAGGCGCTCGGGCGGTGCAACGCAGCCGCGGACATCACAGTGAGCGCGTTCTTCGCTGAGCTCGACGCCGCCTACCCCGGCTCTCGGTTTGTCCTCACGCTGCGCGGGGAGATGGAATCCTGGCTCGACAGCGTCGAGGATCACCGCGCCAGACGCTCCCACGTACTCTCGGACCCGCACTGCCCGAAGGCGGCAGTCCGCGAGCGGGTATACGGCACACGCGGGTTTGATAGGGACCTCTTCCAAGAGGCGTATGAGGATCATGCGAGGCGGTGTCGCGCCTACTTTGCGTCTCGTCCAGGATCGCTTCTTGAGCTTGATATCAGCGATCACCCGGGCTGGGGACCGCTCTGCCGGTTTCTCGGCGTTGCACCTCCTGGAGCTTCATTCCCGCACAAGAACGCCCGCTTGAGAGAGGAGTCGTTATCCGGGGGCGCACAGTACCGAGTGGCACGCGAGCCTTGACCGACCGGTCATTCGAAGGCGAAACGCGACCTCCCCGAGTATGACGCTGCGCGTGGGGGTTTCGTCCTGTGGTGTGAGTCGCGACCTGATCACGCGCAAGCCACACGATTCTACGAAGCGCACGAACTCGCCCCTGGCCCACTCTCTCACATGCTCTGGCTTGTCGGACCCCATGCAGCGTCGTCCACGCCGGCGGGTCCGCTCGGGAGTTGACAGCAGTGCGAGGCCGTCGTTCTCGGTCGCTTCCCGGATCACGCGCATCGTGTGGCTCGGATCGACAAGGTGCTCAAGAACATCCGCACAGATGACCAGCCCGAAACGTCCAGGAGCCACCAGATTGGGGGACTCGAGGTCAACGGCGTGGAACTCACCTGAGCGACCTAGCAAACGGCATGCATCGACCGCGGCGATCTGATCAAGCCCAACGACCTGGGCGCCGGTCGGAACGATAAACTCTTCGAGCTTGGTTGCAACGCCGCATCCAACATCCAGAACAGTGGTGAGGCGCCGCTGATCGATGAGTGATCTGGCCCATCGGTACACGTGCCGTTGGTATCTCGCCGAGGCCTCGATCCGCCATGACGCCCAGTACGCCTCGCCCTGCCGGTTGGCGTCGAGCGTGAGATTGACCGGCTGCTGACGGTAGCCGTGGGGCAATCCGAGCTGGTTTGTGGAAAGTGAAGTCATGCGGCCCGCTCTCCGGCGTTTGGTGTGACGCTCGCCTCGACCCAGTACTCGCCCCAGCGGATCACGCGATCGACGATGGTCAGCCCGGCCTCGCCCAGCTCACGCTCGAGCTGCTCGAGCGTGTACTCGGTCTCGTGGGTCTGGTCCAGGCGCCACTCGACGCCCAGCTCCCGCTTCCACGGCACCCGCCACTCGCGGTCGAACGCGGGCACGCGGATCAGCACGCGCTTGGGCGCGTACCACGCGACCCAGTCGCGCAGGCGGTCCTCGCGCCGGCTGATGTGCTCGAGCACGTTGGAGAGCACGATCGTGTCGAACTCGCCCTGCACGCGGTGGGTGGTGATGTCGCCCAGCTCGAAGGTGGGGGGGGCGCCGAGGTCGCGCGCCCGCAGGCTGGCCTGGTCGATGCTGTTCTCGGAGAAGTCCACGCCCACGACGCTGGCGCCGGCCTTGGCCAGCGAGCACGCGAGCGCCCCCGAGCCCGAGCCCAGGTCGATGACGCGCTCGCCCGGGGCAACCCGGTCGGTGAAGAAGCGGTGGTACTCCATGAGGCGGTGCTTGGGGTGGAGCCCGCCCTCGGCCTCGACGGCCGCGAGCCCCTGCATCTCGTAGATCGGTCCGTCGAGCGCCGCGAGAAACTTCGCCCGCTCCGTCGCGCCCAGGCGCGAAGCGAAGGCGCGGAGCGACCGCTCCCACGCCTGGGCCTGCGCCTCGGGCGAGGACAGGAGCATGGGCGGCTCCCAGCGGACCTCGTGCCCCTTGGCCCGCTCGTCGCCGCGGTGCTCGCTCATGGCCAGCGCGTCCACGTGGGACGCGAGCTCGAGCTTGGAGACGCGCTTGAGCCCGAAGCGGTCGCGTACGTGGTCGCGTGCGGCGGCGCCGAGGGTGTTGCGGAGGAACGTGTCTTCGAGCAGGCCCGAGATGGCGAAGGTGAACGAGTCGGCCTTGGGGGGGACGACGAGCCCGGAGATGCCGTTCTGGACGACGCCCCCCAGGCCCGGGGTGCTGGCGACGATGACGGCGCAGCCGACGCTCATGGCCTCGATGACGGTCTTGGGGTGCCCCTCGAAGGCGCTGGCCTGGCAGAAGATGGAGCAGCGACGCATGCGTTCGACCAGCTCACCGTGGGGGATGGCGCCGGGCGTCTCGATGGTGACGCCCAGCGACTCGGCAAGGCTTACCAGCGCCTCGCGCTCGGGGCCGCGACCGACGATCTCGAGCACGAGCCCGTCGCGCATGGACCGGGGCAGGGCCGCGACGCCCCGGATGATGAGGTCGATCTGCTTGCGCAGGATCAGGCGCCCGGCGCAGAGGATCCGCTTGGGGTCGCGCTGGTCGTCCTTGCCGGGGGGGATGGCGTCGAGCGTGTAGTTGGGGATGATGCGGGTGCGGTCGGAGGCGATCTCGCAGCGCCAGGCGAGTTCGTCGATCATGACGCCGGTGGTGCCCACGACCAGGTCCGCCGCGGCGCACAGGCGGCGCTCGTCGCGCCCGGCGTCGATGGCCTCGCGCGAGGCCGGGCCGTGGGTCTTGGCCTCAAACCGGGAGCGGAGGTACCCGCCCCGGGCGATGAGCGCCGCGTGGACCGCGTGGTCGCGCAGCTCGAACAGCAGCGCGTCGGCGATCCCCGCGTCGTCCATCTGGTTGGTCTTGATCACGCACGACCGGGCGCTGCCGCCGGCGCCCCGCAGCATCTGGCAGACGCGCCCGACGCACTGGCCCGCGTAGACCGACGGGTCCTGGTCCTGGTCGTTGCAGACGACGTCGGGCGAGCCGGGCAGGCGTTTGGCGATCGCCAGGTCGTCCTTGCCGCCGTGGGTGACGAGCACGACGCGCCCGTAGTGCTCGCCGAGCCGGCCGAGCATGGCCCACTCGCGCTCGAGCAGGCCCGAGTCTTCCCACTCGCGCAGCGAGACACCGCGGGTGAAGACATAGACGAAAGCGTCGGCGATTCGTTCGGGCATCGGTGGTTCCCTGGGGCTGGTCTCGATCGGCTATCGGCCGTTCGCCACGCCCGGCTGACCGTCGATCGGGTCAACGCGATCGCTTTCTGTTCGCCTGGTGAGCAGTGCCCAGGTGGTGCTCATCCGAAAGGCGTTCGTGCCAAGCCGGTTGCGCCCGGCGCCGTCGCTCCAGACCAGCTCGGCGCCCGGGGCGACGTCCAGGCGCTCGATGGCCATGCCGTTGCGCTGGCCGCGAACGCGCAAAAAATGCGCGGCCTGCTCGCTGGAGAAGAACCAGCGGTGCCGGTCCTCGGGGGGGTCGATGGGCAGGCCGTAGTACTTGAAGTTGTCGGCTCGCCCCTGCGCAACGCTCAGCATGAACTCGCCCGCGGGGTTGGGCAGGCTGACGAGCACGTGGCGGGACGCGATGCGGCAGCAGGCGTCGAAGACGTGGTGCAGGCGTTCGAGGTGCTCGAGCACGTCGGTCGCGACGACGCAGTCGAAGGACCGGTCCCCGAAGGGCAGGTCCTCACGGTCCAGGTTGAGCTTGACGTCGGCCTCCGGGCTCAGGTCCACGCCGGTGTACGTGCATTCGGGCAGGCGCCTGGCGAGCAGGCGCTGCCCGCAGCCGACGTCCAGGATTCGTCCCTGAAGGGCCGGGGCGTACGCGCGGGCGATGTACGCGGCCTTGGAAGGGCGGTCCGTGTAGGCGAAGTCCGCCTGGGACCATGGCGCGGTCATGGGCATGGGCGGTCTATCGACCGGTTCGTCCGAAGAAAGGCAGGATTTCCAGCCCGAACGGGGCGCGGGCCGATGGGGATTGGATGAACGCGGTGACCATCCTGCTCCCGGTGCACCGCGCCGGGGCTGAGCTCGACGAGGCGTTCGCGAGCGTCGCGGAGCAAACGCAGGCGCCAGGCGAGATCCTGATCGTCCTCAATGGCAGCGACGAGGCGACGCGTCAGCGGGCGATGGCCCTGCACGCCCCGGGCATTCCGACCCGCGTGCTGGAGCTGCCCGAGGCCAACCTGGCCGGGGCGCTCAACCTGGGTCTGGCGGAGGCGAAGACGGAGCTGGTGGCGCGCATGGACGCGGACGACCGGTCGGCGCCCCAGCGTCTGGAGCGCCAGGTCGAGGCGATGCGCGAGCGGCGCGAGCTGGTCGCGCTGGGATGCGCGTACGCCGTGGAATCGGCGCAGGGGCGGCACCTCGGCGCCGTGCGCCCGCCGACAGACCCTGGCGAGGCCCGCTGGCGCCTGCTGCTGGGCAACGTCTTTGCGCACGGATCGATGCTGTTGCGCCGCGAGGGTGTGCTTGGGGCCGGCGGGTACGACGAGCGTAAGCTCCGGGCGCAGGACTACGACCTGTGGTTGCGGCTCAGTGAGCGTGGCGCGTGCGTGGGCGCCATCCCCGACACGCTCTACACGCTGCGCCGCCGCGGCGAGGCCGACGCGTTCGCCTCCACGCCCGAGCAGGGCGAGCACGCCGCGGTGTCGTTGCTTGAGGCGTGGGACAAGCTGGACCCAGCGCGCGACGAGCGGGCCCGCCGCTCGCTGGCGCGCGTGCTGACTCGCACCGAGCCCGATCGGGCGCGCCGCGAGATTGAATCGGCACTGGGTCAGCGCCCGACGCGCGAGGCGTTGCAGGCGTGGCTGCTCTCGGCGCACACGAGCCCGCCCATGCCAGGGGCCGCGCACGAGATGTGCAGGCGGGCGCGCCTGCGGGAGGTCGGGCGCGAGCTGCAGACGCTGGGCGTCGATTCGGTCACGCTCTGGGGCGCGGGCGAGCACAGCGCGTGGGTCCTGGCGCACGAGACCGACCTGGGCGTCGAGATTCAAGGGATCGTCGACGACGCGCCGGGGCAGGGCGTCCGGTTCGGGTTCGAGGTCGGCTCGCCCGAGACTCTACGCCCGGGACAGAGCGTGCTGCTCAGCAGCGACTGGCATGAGGACGAGATGTGGTCGTCCAGCGCCGAGGCGCGCGACCGGGGCGTGCTCGTGTGGCGCCTGTACCGCTCGAACGACCACCTCCGCGCGATCCGGTCGCGGGCGGGCTGAGGATGCCGGTGCAACCACGCGTTGACGTCATCATCCCGATGCACGACTCGGAGGCGAGCATCGCCGGCACGCTCGGGTCGCTCGGCGCGCAGACGCTGGCGCGCTGGCGGGCGACCGTGATCGACGACGGGTCGCGCGACGGGGGCGCCCTCGTGGTCCGGGCGATGATGAAGGTGGACCCGCGGATCCGGCTCGTGCAGCAGGAGAACCGGGGCCTGAGCGGGGCGCGCAACCGCGGTCTCGACGAGACACAGAGACAGGCGGCGCCCGGCGTGCTCTTTCTCGACGCCGACGACTGGCTGACGCCCTCGGGGCTCGAGCAGTTGTGCGGAGCCAACGGGCCCTGCGCGTGCGGCGGGTTCGAGCTGACCGACGCGGACGGCGCCCTCATCGGGCGTGAGTGTCACCCGCCCCAAGGCGGGGTTGGGCTCGACGAGATGCTCTCGCACAACCCCTTCGCGGCGCACGCGGTGCTGACGGCGCGCGACTCGATCGGTGAGCTGCGGTTCGACGACTCGCTGCCGATGTGCGAGGACTACGACTTCTGGCTGCGCCTGGGCGAGCGGGGTGTGCGCTGGGAGCGGGTGCGTGGGATCGTCGCACGCTACCGCATCCGCCCGACGGGACTGAGCAAGCAGAGCCAGCGCATGGCCCAGACGTTCTCGCGCGTGCTTGGCGGCGCCTACGAGCGGGCGGCGGCGGGCGGCTGGGAGGCGAGGGGCGTCGATCTGTCCCCGCGCCGCCTCACCCACGCCAGCGGCGCCATGGCCCTGCACTTTGCGACGGTCGAGGCGCTGCGGGGGGCGCCCGTCGGGGACGCGATGAGCGTGCTGCGCGCCGGGGGCGGGGTGGCGCCGCGGGATGAGGGGTCGCTCGCGCTGTCGGCCGTCACGGCGCTGCAGCTGGGGCTGGGTGTCGCCCCGGAGATCGACGGGCAGCGCGAGCTGGCGTGGACCGGGCGCCTCTGGGCGTGGTGGTCGGCGCTCGCCGTCGAGCTGGACATCAGCCCCGAGGTGATGGAAGGCGCGGCGCCTTGCCTCGCGGCCCGGTCGATCCACCCGGCGCAGATCGCAGAGCGGATCGCCGAGGCCTGCCCGCCCGGGCGCGGCGTGGGCGTGCGGGGCGCGACGGACCGCGCCCGCTGGGTCGCGAGCGCGGCGCTGCAGCGCGGGCTCAGGGTCCGTCTGCTGGGCGAGCACGCCAGGCCCGAGGCTGGCGAGACGCTGGTGCTGGTGGACTCGGACCGCCCCGCGACCAAGTGCGAGGGGGTCACGCTCACCATCGAATGGGACGGGTGGCGCGACGTGATCGCCCGCGAGCGCGCGGAGCTGCTGCTCGCGTCCAGGCGCCTGTGCGGCGCCGCCTGAACCGCGCGTCAGGCTGAGGCGAGCGAGCGGGTGATCAGCCCGAGCAGATCGGTCACGAGCCCGTCGTGTGTGGCCCGGGCGCGCACGCGAGCCGCGATCCCGCCCGACAGGTTCTCACGCCGGCGCGGGCGTTCGATCGCCAGCTCGATCAGTCGTTCGAGCTGGTCGCGCGTCGTGTATGTCGTCTCGGCGAGGTCACCCAGCAGCCAGCGCGGCGTCAGGCCCGACCCGACGAACGGGCCGACCGAGCGGCGCAGGTTCTCGGGCGAGTTGCGGGTGAACAGCAATGGCTCGGAGCTCAGGCCCAGCAGCTGGCGGTCGCGGGCCCAGAGCATCGCGTCGGGATCGTCGGCGACGCTGAAGCCCGGGATGTCCTTCCCGGGCTTGGTGGCGACGGGCTGGGCGTGCTCCTGGAGGCGGATCATGGCGCCCCAGTTGTTCTGCTGCATCGTGTCGTGGGTGAGTCGGCAGGTCGGGAGCCCGCCCGAGAGCGCGCACTCCATGACGCGCTGGTGCACAAGCCCGTGCGACGTGGCGTGCAGGTGCGTCGCGGCGCCCTGGTAGCAGGCGCGAAGGTCCTCGCCGTGCGCGAGCTCGCCCGACGCGAACCGCGCGTACTCCGGCGTGTTCTCCCAGCCACGCCCATAGAGGCGGAAGCGCCAGCCGCGCCGCTCGCAGATCTCGCTCGCCCACGCGATGCTCTCGTGGCGGATCAGCCGCTCGCGCAGCGGGGCGAGGTACTGGGCGATGAGGCGATCGGCGACACCCTCGGGCGGGGCGCCGGCGAACGCCTCGCAGACCAGCGCCCGTGCCTCGCGGTCGCTGTGCCCGTTGAGCGACACGCTCGCGGCGTCCTTCAGGCTCGCGCGCACCCGGGCGTCGAGCTGCCGCATCGCGGGGATGAGCACGGGCATGTCGATGCCGGCGATCAGGCGATCGCGGAGCTGCTCGGGCGTCTCGCTGTGGTGCGAGACGAACGCGACCTCGCACGCGAACCGGTCGCGCTGAGCCGGCGTGATCGGCGCGCGGTGGAACTTGTGCGCGTCGGCGACGACCGGGACCGAGAGCAGACGCTCTCGCGGGTAGCCGTGCTGATCGAACAAGCGCGGGTACAGGTGTCCGCAGAGATAGTCCAGCTCGCCCTGGGACTGGCCGACGCGCGAGTGAAACAGCTGGGGCATCTCGTCCTGGATCCAGCAGACGAACGGGAGGTTGGCGGGGTAGGCGCCGGGCAGTGTGGCGCGCGGGTAGTTGATCTTGACGACCAGGTCGGGGTCGAAGCGTTCGATGGTGCGCCGGTAGGCGATGTTGGACAGGTTTGTGTGGTCGTCGGGCTCGATGAGGACCCGGGCGCGGGCGCCCGAGCGCTCGAACGCGCCGCGCAGGTCTTCCGCGGCGTGACGCACGTACGTCGAGTGGCGGTGCGTCGGGATCAGCACCCGCAGCGGCTCGGTCGCGCCCGCTGCCAGCGCCTGCTCGTAGCGCGAGCGCCACCAGGCGGGGCCGCGGTCGGCGTACATCGACTCGACCTGGGCGTGGACCCGGCGCATCTCCTCCTGCTGGTCGGCGCGGACCCGCTCGACGAGCGAGCGCGGGTCGGGGCTTGCGGGCGCCGCGAGGGTGGGCGAGACGATCACCTCGCCCAGCGCCTGCGCCTCGAACCGCCCGCGTGCCCAGGTCTCGAACCGCGCCACCGCGTCGGATCCGGTGAAAGCGAGCACGCGATCGTCACTGGCGATCGCCTCGGCGCCGGGCCAGGCCAGCGCGTCGAGCAGGGCGACGGGGCTCGGCTCGATGAGCGCGATCCAGGGCGAGTAGGCGTGGGGGCCCGCGTCGGTGCGCTCTATCAGTTCCAGCAGCGTGCACGGCGGCGCGGCGCCGACAAGCGTGATCGGCGCCGGCGGCCTACCCGCGAGGCCCTCGAGCAGGGCGTCTGCCCGCTCGCGGGCGTAAACGCGCTCATCGCTGAGCCAGCGCCAGGTCCGCGGGTCGCGCGAGGCTCGCTCGCGCGAGACGAGTGCGCCGTCGGCGGTGAGGTGATGCTCCCGCGCGCCGTCGCGGGCGATCCACGCGCCGAGCTGCTCGTGGAGATCGATGGCGCGCTCCGCCAGTTGGTTGACCGCGCCCCGTACCCGCTCCAGTCGAGCCCCGTGCGGGTCCAGCATGGCGGGCTGATCCAAGAGCTGGTCCCGCAGCGAGACGACTTCGGCCAGGCCCTCGGCGCCGGGCGGGAGTTGCTCTATCTGCTCAAGCGCCAGGACGCTCAGCCCCAGTTCGCCCAGGGCCCGGGCGAAGAGGAACCGCAGCCCCGCGTCCATCGGGGCCTGCTCCAGCGCCCGGGCGGCGGGCTCCAGGAACGCCCACGGGCGCCCGGCTTGCCCGAGCCCGAGCAGCGCCTCGCGGCTCACGCCCACAGATGGCGCAGAAGTTGCGCGATCGGGGGTGCTCAGGGCGGAGGGGCTCATGCACGCCTGAGATCGGCCTGTTCTGCGGCGGCGCGAGAGAAAGTCGGGATCTCCAGGGCGCGGGCGGGGGCGGTTTCATGGGGGGCGCCCGGGCGGGCCGATGTGAGGGCCGACGATGACCCCCACGCCCCCAAACCACCGTGCCCCGGACCGATCCGCCAAGATCCTGTCGCGTGAGGGGTTGCTGCCCGTGCGGGAGCAGGCCCGGGCCTCCGGCGAGCGGGTGGTGCACTGCCACGGGTGCTTCGACATCGTCCACCCCGGGCACATCCGGCACCTGCGCTTCGCCAAGGCCCAGGGCGACCGCCTGCTGGTCTCGATCACGGGCGACGCGGGGGTGGGCAAGGGCGACGGGCGCCCGCTGATCCCGCAGGAGCTCCGGGCCGAGAACCTGGCGGAGATGGACTGCGTGGACTGGGTGGTCATCGAGCCCGAGGCGACGGCCGAGCAGCTGCTCAAGGCCGTCCGCCCGGACGTCTATATCAAGGGACGCGAGTACGAGTTCAACAACGACCCGCGGTTCATGCGCGAGCGCCAGGCCGTCGAGGACGGCGGCGGGCGGGTGGTCTTCAGCTCGGGCGACGTGGTGTTCAGCTCGACGGCGCTCATCGCGGCGATGGAGCACGAGGTGGACCCGTTCCACCGGCGCCTGACGCAGCTGGGCGAGATGGAAGAACTCGCCACCTCCAAGCTCGCCGAGCGGATCGAGTCGTTCCGGGGCGCACGGGTGCTGATCGTCGGGGAGACGGTGCTGGACACGTACGTGTTCTGCGACCGACCGGACGTCGCGGGCGAGAGCCCGGTCCTGACGCTGCGCCCGCTCGAGCACCGCCACTACGACGGCGGCGCCGCGATCATCGCAAGGCACATCGCCGCTCTGGGCGGGCGCCCCACGCTCGTCACCGCCCTGCCCGATTCCGAGCGGGCCAGCGAGATCCGAGCCCGGCTTATCGGCGAGGGCATCGACGTTCGCTCGGTCCCGACCAACGCGGCCGTCGCGGAGAAACAGCGGTTCCTCGTCGGCGCGCAGAAGGTGATGAAGGTGGACCTGATCGATCCGGTCGTACTCGACGCGCACGAGCAGGACCGACTGGTGAGCGTCGCCAGCGACCTGGCGGGCAGCGGGTGCGACGCGGCGATCGTCGCGGACTTCGGGCTGGGTCTGATGACGCCCTCGGTCATCGGGCGTCTGTGCCGCACGCTGCGCAGCCGGACCCCGGTGCTCACGGGCGACGTGAGCGGGCGGCGCGCCCCCCTTCGTGAGATGCGCGGCATGGACCTGATCTGCCCGTCCGAGTCGGAGCTGCGCGACGCGATGGGCAACCCGGGCGACGGGCTCCCGGCGGTCACGTGGGAGCTGATGCGCGAGACGGGCATCAAGTCAGCGATCATCACCATGGGCGGCGAGGGGCTCATCGGCTTCGGACGCATCGAGTCCGACGCCCGCAGCGCCCCCAGCGGCGGCTGGGCGACACGCCTGCGCGGCGAGCACGTCCCCGCCTTCACCCCGCACGCCACCGACGCGATGGGCTGCGGCGACGCCCTCCTGGCCACCGCCACGCTCACCTTGGCGCGCGGCGGCTCGCTGCTGAGCGCTTCGTACCTGGGCGCGGCGGCCGCGGCGGTCGAGGCGAGGCGCATCGGCAACGTCCCCGTCTCCGGCTCGGACCTGCGCCGCGAGCTGCAGCGCGTCCAAGCCGCGCGCATGGCCTTCATGCCCCCGGAACTGATCCGCACGGGCTCCGCGCCCAATAGCGCCGTGACCCAGGCGCTCCGCGAGGCGTCATGATCTCCGCGATCATCCCCACCCGCGACCGACCCGATGAGCTCGCGCGCACGCTCAGCGAACTCGCCCGCCTCGAACCCGAGGACCTGGGTGAGGTCGTCGTGATCGACAACGCCTCGCGCCTTCGACCGGCGTGCCCGCGGGCGCTGCCCAACGGTCAACAGGTCATGCTCGTTCCACTCGATGAGAACCTGGGCGCCGCGGCGAGGAACATTGGGGCGCAAGCGGCCCGCGGCGACTGGCTGCTCATGCTCGACGACGACTCGCACCCCAGCGCCGGTCCGCTGGGCGCGGTCCTTGAGCGACAGCCCGAGGACGTCGCGAGCGTCACCATGGACATTCACCTGAGCGCCAAGGGCGTGCGCGAGTCGGGCGGGCTGCCCGAGGTCCCCATCGGGTGCGGCGTGGCCTACCGGCGGCAGGCGTTCCTGGACGCGGGCGGGTACGACGCGGCGTTCGGGTACTACGCCGAGGAGTACGACCTGGCGGCCAAGCTGCTGCGTGCGGGCTTTCGCGTCGCGTTCGAGCCCGGGCTGCGCGTGGACCACCGCAAGGTCGAGGCGGGTCGCGACGTGGGCCTGATCCTGGGGCGCCTCGTGCGCAACAACGGGTGGGTGCTGCAGCGGTACGCGCCGCGCGATCAGGTTGAGGCTCGCCTGAGCGAGATGATCGCGCGCTACGAGGCCATCGCGCGCAACGAAGGTGCGACGGATGGGTTCCGCCAGGGACTGGGCGGGCTGGAACAGACCCTGAGCGACCAGCGCGTCACGGCGCTCGACGAATCGCTGTGGGACCGGTTCACCGGATTGAGCGCGGCGCGGCAGGCTCTGGGGGAGGCCAGGGACAGGCTGGGGTACACGTGCGCCCGCGTGATCGCGCCGGGCAAGCACGCGTGGGCGGTGGAGCGGGCGCTCGACGAGCTTGGCGTGCAACAAGGCGGCAAGGGCGGGGTGGACGTGATCGGGACGCTCTCGCCCGGGCCGATGCTCGACGCGCTCGGGCGTGGCTCAGATCGTTTGGTCCTTGCGCCGTGGATGGAGGCGAGACGCGCTGTTCAGGCGCCGCAGCGCTGCGCTTGAGGCTCGGGCGGGCGAGGGCGAGTCGAGCAGGCGCCCAGGGCTCGGGCCTTGACGAGTGTCTCTTCCCATTCGGCGCCCGGGTCGGACCCGCTGACGATGCCCGCGCCCACGGGGAAGTCCAGGACCGCGTCATCGAAGTCGTCGAGGCCGCCAGCGCCGGCTTGCCCGGTGATGATCGCCGTGCGGATCGAGACGCCCAGCGTGAGGCGTCCGGTGTCGGTCAGCACGCCACAGGCGCCGCAGTACGGGCCGCGCCGGTGCGGCTCCAGCTCGTCGATGAGCTGCATCGCCCGGACCTTGGGGGCGCCCGTCACCGAGCCGGGCGGGAACGCCGCGCGGAGCAGCCCGTCGAGCCCGACGCCCGGGCGGAGTCGCCCGGCGACACTCGACGTGGCCTGCAGAACGCCCGAGTCGTGGCGTTCGATCGCGCGGGGCGTCTCCACGCGGACGGACCCGAACGCGCAGACACGACCCAGGTCGTTGCGCATCAGGTCCGTGATCATGTCCAGCTCGGCGCGGTCCTTGGGCGCGTCGCGCAGCTCGTCGGGGTCGCCCTCGGCGGGGCGTGTGCCCTTCATCGGGCGCGTGAGCACGCGCCCGGTGTTCAGGTCCGCGTCGAGGAAGAGCTCCGGGCTGGCGCAGACGATCGCCCGCCGGGCGCCCGGCTCGTCGAGTTCCAGGTAGAGCCCGTGCCAGGGGCTCGCCCCCGCGAGCAGGTCCGAGGCCAGCGCCCGCGACGAGCCGCCGAACGCGCCCGTGAGGCGGTGCGTCAGGTTGACCTGGTACACATCCCCGGCGCGGATGCGATGAAGCGCTTCACGCACGGCGTTCCGGTACGCGTCCCGCGACGCGCTCAGATCCGGCGCCTCCAGCTGGTACGAGCGTACGGGCCCGGCGCTCGGCGGCGCGGGTTCGAGCCCGTGAACACGGGCCAGGATGATGTCCGGGTGGTCGCGGTCGTCGGGCGCCCGCGCCGGGTGCTGCGCTCGATCCTCGATGCGCCGCCCCAGGTCGTACGAAAGCGTGACGAGCCACGCGCCGGTCGAGCCGGGTTGGCGGGACGCGGACCAGAGGCGGTCGATGGAAACAAGCGGGTCCTCGCCCGGCGCGGGGCCTTGCGCGGGCTGGGGAACATCACCCAATGCCGATCGCCAGCCCGTCGAGGGGCGCCAGGTCCACATGCCCGTGGGCCGGGCCAGGCGCACGCCCGAGCCCGAGCCGGGCGCCCCGGACCAGACCGCGCCCAGCAGGCGGTCGGCGGGCCAGCCATCGAGTCTGGTGATTTGGGTCGGGTTTGTGGGCATCTTCGAGGGCGGTGATGGTAGGGGAGAGCGGACGGGGCGAGCGTGTGCGTCTAGAGTCCCGCTTGGCGGCTCGGGCCGACGCCCGGGGGCCGCATCTGTATCAATCGAACGCTGAGATCGGCGCCCAGGCGAACCGACGGAGAGGGCTTGCTCGCGATGGCGAAGAAAACGACCCGGAAGAAGACGACCAAGAAGGCCGCGAAAAAGACGGCCAACAAGCCCGCCAAAGAATCCGCCAACAAGTCGGCGCGCAAGTCCACGAAGAAGGCCTCCAAGAAGTCCGCGAAGAAGTCAGGCGCGCGCACGCACGCCGGCGGCTCGCGCACCCGCAAGAAGATCAGCAAGAAGAAGGCCCGCTCGGGCGCCAAGCGCCCCGTGTCGGGCAAGATGGTCTACTACTTCGGCGCCACACGCACCGAGGGCGGCGCGACCATGAAGGACCTGCTGGGCGGCAAGGGCGCCAACCTGGCCGACATGACCTCCATCGGCCTGCCCGTCCCCCCGGGGATGACCATTACCACCGACACCTGCGGCACGTACTCCGACGCGGGCGGGCGCATGCCCAAGGGCCTCATGGCCGAGGTCACCAAGAACCTTGGTGTGCTTGAGCGCGAACTCAAGAAAAAGTTCGGCGATACCAAGAACCCGCTGCTCGTCTCCGTCCGCTCGGGCGCCAAGGTCTCCATGCCCGGCATGATGGACACCATCCTCAACCTCGGGCTGACCGACGCCAGCGTCGAGGCGCTCGCGAGCATGACCGGCGACCGGCGCTTCGCGTTCGACGCCTACCGCCGCCTGATCAACATGTTCGGCGACGTCGTCATGGGCGTGGACCACCACAAGTTCGAGGCCGCCTTCGACGAGATCAAGACCAAGTACCACGCGAAAACGGACAACGACGTGCCCGAGGAGGGCCTGGTCGAGCTGTGCGAGCGGTACAAGGAGATCTACCGCGCCGGCGTGGGCCAGGGCTTCCCCCAGAACCCCCACAAGCAGCTCGAGCTGGCCATCGAGGCGGTGTTCAAGAGCTGGATGGCCGACAAGGCGATCAGCTACCGGCGCATCGAGGGCATCACGGGCCTGCGCGGCACCGCCGTGAACGTCCAGGCCATGGTCTTCGGGAACATGGGCGACGACTGCGGCACGGGTGTCGCGTTCACGCGCAACCCGTCCACGGGCGAGAACAAGTTCTACGGCGAGTTCCTCATCAACGCCCAGGGCGAGGACGTCGTCGCTGGCATCCGCACACCCAAGCCCGTGATCGAGCTGCGGAAGTGGAACAAAAAGGTCTACGACCAGCTCATCAAGATCAAGAACAAGCTCGAGAAGCACTACAAGGACGTGCAGGACATCGAGTTCACCATCGAGCGCGGCACGCTGTACATGCTCCAGACGCGCAACGGCAAGCGCACGGGCCAGGCCGCGGT
>JAJDDI010000089.1 GCA_029260375.1 Phycisphaerales bacterium
GGGGGGGGGGGGGGCGGGCGGCGGGGCGGGGGGGGGGGGGGGGGGGGGGGGGGGGGGCGGGGTATATGGGCGTGGGGGTGGGTGAGCGGGGAGGGCATGTGGGGAGGGTAAGTGGGCGCGGGGCGTCGTGTGGTGTCGGGACAGGGCTGTCTGTACGATCTGGCGGCCCGCGGGGGGGGCAGGTGTCCGCGTCGATGGGGAGGGGCCTGAGGTTGCTGACGGCGTTTGACAACATCTTGCTGATCGCGGGGGCGATCGCGTTCGCGCTGGGCGTTGCGGTGTATGTGCCGAATATCTGTCTGCCGAGCGTTCGGCTGATCCGGACGGTGGGGTACGAGGGGCGTCAGTGGGGGTACCTGGCGGCGATCGTGGACTGGGCGAGGCTGTGGGTGATCGTGGGGGGGCGCCCCGGGCTGCGTGAGGCTCGGCTGTTGCTCGAGCTTCGGCTGCTGCGTCCGCCCGAACGCGCGGCGGAGAAGGACGATTGGTGGGGGGAGCTGCGGATGCTCCTCCGCTCGGACGGCGCCAGCGAGGGGGCGATCCAGCTTGAGACGTGCTTTGATCTGCACGACGCGATCGAGCGGAGCGCTGTCTACCTCGCGGCGCTCGAGTCGATCCGCGTGCGCGCGGGGCTGAGCGAGCAGGAGGCGCGACGGTTCGTGAGCCGGATCGAGGTAGCGCAGGGGTTCCTGTCGCCGTTGCACTTGCTGCGGGGGCTGCTGTCGCGGTTCGACGAGCAGTGGCAGCCGGTGATCGATCGGTACGGGGTGCTGATGGCGGGGCAGTCGCGATCGGCGGCGGATCGGGTGATCGGGCCGGTGCAGCTGAGCCAGTGGAACATCTGGCTGACGTGGGGGCCGAGCATCCCGATCTGTAGCTGCGACATGTGGAGCGCTCAGCCGGCGTGGCAGTACGGGTACGGGGACGAGAACAACTCGATCCCGGTGATGGCGATCGAGGACGGGGGCTGGGACCAGTTCGGGGAGCAGCTGGCGCAGCTGACGACGAGCGCGGACGAGGTGGGGACGCCGCTGATCGATCAGGCGACGATCCGGGGGCGGCTCGTGAGCGCCAGGCACCCGCAGGTCGAGCGACGGCTGGGGCAGGCGCAGCAGTCGATCGTGCAGCAGGAGCAGGTGCTGCTGGAGTTCGGGGGGCTCTCGACGCCCGGGGAGGTGCTGCGGGTCAAGAAGCGCCGGTACTACTCGGCCTACCTGTGGGTGCTGTTCTGGATGACGGACGAGCAGAACCGCCCGCTGCTGAACAGCGGCGGGTCGTGGCGGGGTTTGATGCCGTTCTTCGTCCACGCGAATATCGCGGAGGACACGGCGTACGGGTTCTACTGCGACGAGCTGGCCCGGGTCGCCATCGGGGGGATGACGCACCTGAGCCGGTCGTTGGCCGGTGAGGGCGGGCGGGTGGTGTTTCATTATGCGTGCGCTGCGGACCACACCAACTGCAGCGACGAGAACGCGTGCCTCATGACACAGCGGATGGGGACGCGGGTGCTCGAGACGCTGCGCGCCAACCGCGACCGGATCGAGCGTCCGGACGTCGATATCCGGATCCCGGGTGACAAGAGCTACGATTCGTCGCTGGTCCGTGAGATCGGGGCGGTGGCGTGTCACATGCACGAGAAGGTCGATGAGTACACCAGCTCGATGTGAACCGGTCGTCCGGCGCCTGCGGGACACGCCCGACGATGTCCGTCTGCTTGGGGAGGCGTACGAGCGGCTGTACCGCCCGCAGTTCCCCGACCCCAACGAGCGGGAGAGCCTCGACAACATCCTGGACTCGCTTCGGCGCGGCGGTGTGGGGGACGATCGCTATTACGTTGCGGTTGCGGAGGACGCGTCGGGGCCGGCGGGCGGCGCGCTGGGGCTGGTGATCGCGGACTTTCTGAGCGGGCCCCGCGCGGGCATGATCGAGTTTGTCGTGGTTGATCCGGCGGCGCGGCGCCTGGGGCTCGGGAGCCGGCTGCTCGACTGGGTTGAGCGTCAGGCGAGCGACGATTGCCGGAGCGTGGGGCTCGGACCGCTGCTGGCGTTGTGCGCGGAGCTCGAAGATCCGCTGCTCGTCGCGGCCGCGGGCGGTCAGGACCCGGTGGCGCGTGCGGCGTGGTGGTCACGGCGTGGGTTCCGGGCGCTGGACTTTCCGTACGTGCAGCCGGCGCTGTCCACGTCTCAGCGCCCCGTGCGGCACCTGCTGCTGATGGTCAGGACCGACCGTGCGGACATGCGCGCGTGCGCGGCGCCGGGCTGGGTGGCTTCGCTGGTGATCGAGTACGCCCGGTTCGCGATGCGCCGGGATGAGCCGGAGCGAGACCCGACGGTGGCGGGGATGCTCGCGTGGTTGGGTGAGCGTTCGGCGGTGGGGTGGGTTCCGCTGGAGCCGTACCGGGGGCTGTCGCACGGGGTGGGGTAGCGGGGGGCTGGGCGAAGACAGGCGGGACGCCTGTCCCACCATCGTTTGGTGGTTGCGGCCCCGCGCTGACGCTTGGGGCTAGTTTGTCGAGTCGGCGTCCTTGCGGAAGACGGCGACGACGTCCTCGACGGGGACGACGAAGAGGCGGTTGTCGCCCTCGAAGTCCACGGGGATGGCGTGCTTGGGGTTGAACAGGACGCGGTCGTAGTTGTTGATGGGGTAGTCGTCGTCGGCCTCGACCTGGGCGGAGACGGTGACGATTCGCCCGGTGATGGTGGGGATCTCTATTTTGTCGGGGAGGTGGAGGCCGGCCTTGGTCTGTTTTTTGTCCTCGTCCTTGCGGATGAGCACGCGGGCGCCGAGGGGCTCGACGATTTCGAGGGTCGGGGGTTTGCGGCTGGGGGCTGGCATCGGGGGAGTTTAGGGGGGCGGGAGGTCGGCAGGTCGTGAGGCCGGGATGATGGAAACGCCCCTCACCCGGCTCGCTGTGCGAGCCACCCTCTCCCCCGAGGGGAGAGGGGGAGGCGGATCGGGGGGAGGGCTGTATGCTTGTTTGGTGCGCACGTGCGTGGTGATACGGAAAGGACCGATCGATGAACGGGATCAGCGCGGTGGAGCGACTTCGGAGCCTGATCCGGGATGCGCCGGACTTTCCGAAGCCGGGGATTGTGTTCAAGGACTTCACGCCGCTGCTGGCGGACCCCGGGGCGCTGGCGTTGGCGGTGGAGCTGATGGCCAACCCGTTCCGGGGCAAGGGGATCGAGCTGGTGATCGGGGCCGAGAGCCGTGGGTTTATCTTCGGGACCGCGATCGCGCAGTCGCTGAGCGCGGGGTTCGTGCCGATCCGCAAGCCGGGGAAGCTGCCGCGGAGCGTGCACGGGGTGGACTACGAGCTTGAGTACGGGACGGACCGGCTCGAGATCCACTCGGACGCGTTGTTGGGGACGCCCAAGGTGCTGATCGTCGATGACCTGCTGGCGACGGGGGGGACGATGAAGGCGAGCTGCGAGCTGGTGGGGATGACGGACGCGCGGATCGCGGGGATCGCCGTGCTGATCGAGCTTGGGTATCTCAACGGGCGGGCGCAGCTGGCGGGCGTGGAGACGGTGCACGCGGTGCTGCGGTACTGATCAGCGCCGGCGGGGGCGGGTAGCGAGGGGGATCGAGAGGGCGAGGGGGATGAGGCTCGACGGCGCCGGGATGACGGTGATAGTGACGCTTCCGAAGTCGATCAAGTCGTAGTTTGCGGGTAGGAACACGATGCCTGGTTTCCCCCACTGGAGCGCTTCGTTGGGTCCTGGCCCTTCCGACGCGCTGAAGGTGAGCTGTCCTGTGGCAAGCGGGCCGATTTCGACCTGGAAGGTGAAGACGGTGACGCCGTCGAGGGAGGGGTCCAGGTCCGGGCCGAGGATGTCGGAGGAGCCGCCGAGGCCGGTGACGGAGTTGCCGCTGGCGGAGCCTGCGAAGCCGAAGACGCCCGGATCGGGGGTTGGGTCGCCGGCCATGAAGACGACGCCCGGGCCGAAGCCCTCGACCATGAGGTCGAAGGCGAAGACGGAGTTGCCCGAGATGTTGTCGGAGAGGACGACGCCGATGGTGAACACGTCGCCGACACTGACGGTGGTCGCGGACGTGGTCACGGTGACCGTGCCGACGGTTTGAGCGGTTGCGGCGGTGGTCAGCCCGGCGAGGGCGAGGGCAGAGATGGCGGTTCGCATGGGTGGGCTCCTCAGCGGCGGCGGAGGGTGGCGAGTGGGATCGCGAGGGCAAATGACACTGCGGCCGATGGTGACGGGATGACGTTGACCGTTACACTCTCGAAGATGATCTGGTCGTAGTCCTGCGGGAGTGTGACGATTCCGTGGATGATCGAGCGAATGGCGCGTTCTTCGAACAGACCGTCAAGCGCCTGGAAGTCGATCTGGCCGGTCTCGGTCGCGGTGGCCTGGAACGAGAAGACCGCGAGCCCGTTGAGCGGCGGGTCGATCGTTGGCCCCAAGAGGTCTCTGTGAGCCCCGGCGGCCTGGGCGCCATTGGGGTTGATCTGGGCGCCGCCGACGAGGCCGACAAGCGGGTGAAACGACAGGCTGTCGGGGACCGTGGTGAACGCGGCGCCCGATCCTGCGACGAGCAGGTCAAAGATGACGACGCCGTTGGCGCTCTCCCCGTTGTCATCGACGACCACACCGATGGTGAAGGTCTCGCCGACGCTGACGGTGGCGGCGGAGGCGGTGGCGGTGACCGTGCCGATGTTCTGGGCGGCGGCGGTGGTGGTCAGCCCGGCGAGGGCGATGAGCGGTCCGGCGGCGACAGCGCGTGCGTGCATGGTGACCCCCAGTCCCTTCAGTATGGACCGAGAATCTGGGGGAGCAAGGCGGTTGGGGATCAGACGTGGCGACGGTGTCGGGCGGCGAGGAGCCCCGCGCCCGCGAGGAGCGAGACCGTGCCCGGCGCCGGGAAGACGTTGATTGAAAGGCCGTTGAAGACGATCTCGTCGTAGTCGCGCGGGTTGATGACGATGCCGCCGCCCTCACCCCATTGCATCGCGGCGTTGGGGCCGGGGCCGTCAGAGACGATGAACTCGTAGAGGCCGCAGGTGACGCCGGTGGTGACCTGGAAGGAGAAGACGGTCACGCCGTCGAGCGAGGGGTCGAGGGCGGGGCCGAGGATGTCGGAGGAGCCGCCCAGGCCGGTGACGGTGGTGCCGCTGGTGGAGCCTGAGAAGCCGAAGATGCCGGCGTCGGGTGTTGGGTCGCCCATGATGGCGACGCCCGGGCCGAAGGCCTCGATCATCAGGTCGAAGGCGAAGACGGAGTTGCCCGAGATGTTGTCGGAGAGGACGACGCCGATGGTGAAGGTGTCACCAAGGCCGATGGTTGTCGTGCTGGCGGTGAGCGTGACGGTGCCGATGGTCTGGGCGGCGGCGACGGTGGTCAGGCCGGCGAGGGCGGCGAGGGCGATTGGGGGGGTTCTCATGGCGGCCTCTCCTTCAGTTGGCGGTGACAGGGGTCAGCGTCGACGGCGGGCGGCGACACCCCCCGCGAGGCTGAGCAGTGCAAGGCCGGATGGGGCGGGGATGCCGAAGCTGACGCTGCCGAAGTTGATGATGTCGTAGTCGCGGGGGTCGATGACGATGCCGCCCCCGGCGCCCCACTGGACGGCGTTGTTGGGGCCGGGCCCGTCGGAGGCGGTGAACGTGAACGGGGCGTTGTTGAGGGACAGGACCCGCACCTGGAAGGTGAAGACGGTGACGCCGTCGAGGGAGGGGTCGAGATCGGGTCCGAGGATGTCGGAGCTGCCCCCGAGGGCGGAGACGCCGTTGGAGAGCTCGACGCCGCTGAAGCCGAAGATGCCGCCGTCGGGAGAGAGGCTTCCGGCGACGATCTCGAAGCCGCTGTTGGACGAGGAGATGTTGAGGTCAAAGGCGAAGACGGAGTTTCCCGAGATGTTGTCAGAGAGGACGACGCTGATCGTGGTGGTCCCGCCCTCAGCGACCGATGAGTCGGAAACGAAGAGCCTGACGTCGGCGATGTTCTGCGCGGTGGCGACGCATGTGAGGCCCGCGAGGGCCGCGGTCCCGATGACGCTTGATCTCATCTGAAATCTCGCTTTCCAAGCAGTCCAGCAGCTTCGATGCAGTGTACCTGGGGATGGATTGCGGCCATAGTCTCCGTCTGGAGGGTGTGGCTAGAAAAAAGAAGAACCCCCGTCCGCGTGAGCGAACGGGGGTTGAAGTAGCGGTTGCTTATCCGTGAGGATTAGCGACGGCGACGGGCAGCGACGAGGCCGCCGAGGCCGAGCAGCGCCATGCCGGACGGAGCCGGGGTGACGGTGACGGAGACGCCACTGAACTCGATGGAATCGTAGTCGGAGGGGAGGATGACGATGCCACCCTCGGCGCCCCACTGCATGGCGGCGTTGGGGCCAGCACCATCAGCGGCGGAGAAGTCGATCACACCGGCGACGGCGCCGGCGGTGACCTGGAAGGTGTAGACGGTGACGCCGTCGAGCGACGGATCAAGGACCGGGCCGAGGATGTCGGACGAGCCGCCGAGGCCGGTGGCCCCGTTGGCGGTGGAGGCGCCGGCGGCGCCGAAGATGCCGCCGTCGAAGGTGGGCGCGCCGGTGGTGAAGGCAACGCCGGCACCGGAGACCTCGACGTCGAAGGCGAAGACCGAGTTACCGGAGATGTTGTCGCTGAGGACGACACCGATGGTGAAAACATCGCCGAAAGCGACGGACGTGGCGCTGGAGGTCAGGGTGACCGTGCCAACGTTCTGGGCGGAAGCCACTGTCGCGAGGCCCGCGACAGCGGCGATAGCGATCGCACTCTTCATATCTGTTTCTCCTCAAGTGGGCTCATGGCCCAAAAAATACTCTCTCTTGCGTTGAACGAACGTCTTCGTTCCTGACCCAGCACGATCGTACTGGTCCGTCCAGGCACATGCAAGAGAGAATGCCAGTGAATTCAAGCGGAAAAATTGGGCGGATTTTGATAGGGTATTCGCTAAGGCATTGAAACAAAGCGTCTTGGAGCGATTTTTGAGACACTCCATACGGGGGGGTAGCGCCCCAATTGCACGAATCTGGCGAGGCCTTCACAGAGGACGCCTCGGGGGGGCCAAAAACGGAGAAACCCCCGTCCACTGGCGTGGACGGGGGCTCACCTGATTCCTCGTTGAGGTCCGACCCTCGTGGGGTCAGGAGAGGATTAGCGGCGGCGACGGATGGCGGCGATGCCACCGAGGCCGAGCAGGGCCATGCCGGACGGGGCCGGGGTGACCGTGACGCGGGTGCCGACAAACTCGATGCTGTCGTAGAGACGGGGCATGATGACGATGCCGCCACCCTCGCCCCACTGCATGGCGGGGTTGGGGCCGGCGCCGTCGGAGGCGGCGAAGTCGATGAAGCCCTCAGCGTTGCCAGTCACCTTGAAGGTGAAGACGGTGACGCCGTCCAGGGAGGGATCGAGGGCCGGGCCGAGGATGTCGGAGGAGCCGCCGAGGCCGCTGGCGGTGCTGCCGGCGATGCCGCCGCCAAAGCCGAACACGCCGGGGTCAACCTGGAGGTCGCTGAGCGTGTGGGAGGCGCCGGAGGCGGTGACGTCCACATCGAAGGCGAACACGGAGTTGCCGGCGATGTTGTCGGACAGGGTGACGCTGATGGTGGTCATCGCGCCGATGGCGATGGTGGCATCGGCCGCGGACAGGGTGACGGTACCGACGTTCTGGGCAGAAGCGACGGTGGCGAGGCCGGCGACGGCGGCGATAGTGATCGCGCTCTTCATGGTGATCTCCTCACGTGGATTGGTGATGTCCAAACTGATTCATGCTGAACGAACGACTCGTTCTGACCCACGCGAAATGTGCAGCCAAACCGGGAGACTCGCCACCAAAAGGGGCGCTCAAACTTGGCTTTTTTCGTGAACATCGCCCGATTGAAGGCGGTTGGGGCCTCCAGCTTTGCCCAGATTACCCCGTTCTCGGCCCCCAGAGGCGCAGATCATGGTTCAGGCGCCTCGAGAGGTTCAGACGGGGTTTGAGGCGACTGATCGGCGATAGCTCAAAAAACTGATCGCGTGGGCGTTTCGCTCGTCCGCGGCGTGATCCGCTCGGCTTGCGAGGGTCCACTCGTCGCCCAGTTCGGGGAAGCTGGTGTCGCCGTCGATTTGGGCGTGGATGCGGGTGAGCTCGATCCGCTGGGCCCGGGGGAGGGCCAGGCGGTAGATCTGGCCGCCGCCGATGATCATGTGGGTGTCGCCCGGGGCGGCGCGCTCGGCGATCTGGATCGCGGCGTCGAGGTTCTCGGCGGTCTCGACGCCCGGGCGGGACCAGTCGGGCTGTCTGGTGACGACGATGTTCAGGCGCCCGGGCAGGGGTTTGCGGATCTCGTCGAAGGTGCGCCGCCCCATGATCACGCTGTGCCCCATCGTGAGGCGTTTGAAGTGGGCCAAGTCTCTGGGGAGGGACCAGGGCATGCCCCCGGCCAGGCCGATGACGTGGTTCTCGCTCGCGGCGGCGACGAGGACGAGGATCGGGGTGTGTGAATCTGGGGCGAGCACGGCAGAGCCTAGGTGCGGATTGAAACATCGGTGGGGCTGTCGTCCCGCCTGTCCGTTCCGTGTTCAGACAGGCGGGACGCCTGTCCCACCGACGCACTAGACGGCGACGGCGGCCCGGATGTGTGGGTGCGGGTCGTAGCCGAGGATCTCGATGTCCTCGAAGCGGAAGTCGTCGAGTTGGCGGACGTCCGGGTTGAGGCGGAGGGTGGGCAGGGGCCTGGGGGTGCGGGAGAGCTGCTCGCGGGTCTGCTCGAGGTGGTTCGTATAGAGGTGGGCGTCGCCCAGGGTGTGGATGAACTCGCCCGGGCGGTAGCCGCAGACCTGGGCGACCATCATGGTGAGCAGGGCGTAGCTGGCGATGTTGAAGGGGACGCCGAGGAAGAGGTCGGCGGATCGCTGGTAGAGCTGGCAGGAGAGGCGGGGGGGGCCGTCTTGGGAGGGCTGGACGTAGAACTGGAAGAGGCAGTGGCAGGGGGGAAGGGCCATCTGGTCGATCTGGGCGACGTTCCAGGCGCAGACGATGTGGCGGCGGGAATCTGGGTTGGTCCGCAGGCCCCGGACCAGCTGATCGATCTGGTCGATCGTGTCGCCCGAGGGGGTGGGCCAGGAGCGCCACTGGGCGCCGTAGACCGGGCCCAGGTCGCCAGTCTCGGGGTCGGCCCAGTCGTCCCAGATGGAGACGCCGACGTCGTTGAGGGAGCGGGCGTTGGTGTCGCCCTTGAGGAACCAGAGCAGCTCGTGGAAGATCGAGCGGGTGTGGAGTTTTTTGGTGGTGACGAGGGGGAAGCCGCCGGGGGAGGCGTCGGGATTGGGGAGGGCGGGGTCGAGGCTGTAGCGGGACTGGGCGGCGAAGACGGAGAGGGTTCCGGTGCCGGTGCGGTCGTCCTTGCGGGCGCCGGTGGTCAGGACGTGGTTGAGCAGGTCGAGGTACTGGCGCACGGGAGCCCTCCTTGGCGGGGGCAATGTAGTGCGCGGCGGGATGGCCCGCGAACGGGACCGGCGTGACGGTCTTTGTGGAGAGGGTCTCGGGCCTGTTTGACGGATCTGATTCGTGCCACGGACCGGTCCTCCGGTCCGTGCGGGGAAGGCGTATCGGGTCCGCGGGACGCACTGACCTGAAGACAGGTCAGTGGCACGGCCTGCCGCTTTGATCCGTCTTACAGAACCTAATCGAGATGGGGCGGGAAGATCACGGCGTCGGTGTGGGGGATGTCGTCCAGGTCTTGTTCGTAGCGGAGGCGGAGGAGGTGGCCGACGCTGGACTTTTTGAGATCGTCGGACTCGTAGGCGTTGTCGTCGTCAGCGTCGGGGCCACGGAACCAGATGGTGGGGCCTGAGGCGTCGGCGCGGTAGAGGATCTGGGCGCCTTGGAGGAACGGGTCGTCGGGGATGGTCGAGAGGTAATCGGGAACGAGTTGTTCGAGCGATTCGGGCCAGGCGTCGTGCTCGATGCGGTATGTGTCGGCGGCAAGGAGCACGAGGGTTGCATCGAACTCCGACCGGAGGCGCATGGTCGCGATGAGAAGCTTGTTGTACGAAGGGGTGAGCTCGATGAGAGGGCTCCAGCGGGGGAGCATGCCCGAACGCAGGGGCTTGAAGTTCGATCTGGACCAGTTGTGGAAGGTCTCGATCCCGCGCGGGCCTTCGTCGAGGGCGCGCTGGACCTCGGCGAGGAGTTCGTCGTATTTGCGGAGCTGTTTGCGCCGTCCGACGACGCTCGCGCCCGCGAGCGGGGTTGCGGCGGAGAGCGTGGAGCGGAGGATCCAGGGCGCCTCGTCGGTGATGAAGCCGAAGTCCAGGGGGGCCTCGGTGAGCGTTTGGACAAGGCGGACGCCCGCGGGGGTGAGGCGTCCGCCGCCCCGCCCGTCGTCGGTGAAGGAGCGTTGGAGGACGTCGAGGAACATCGCGCGCTCCTGGTCGAGGTCGAGCGCGGAGCCGTTGGCGCTCGATGTGGCGAGCTGACGGGCCAGCCCGATGGTGTGCTCACGGGACAGAAGGGCGGGCGCCAGGGCGTACACGCGGTAGATCTGGTTGACTGTGAAGCTGTGGATGGCGATGCCAACGAGCTTGCCCATGAGGAAGGGCTCGCTGCCGATCTGGTCGCCGAGGTTCAGCATCGCGATCAGGTCCTGGTACGCCCGCTGGGCGTCGCGTTCTTCGATCGCGATGTTGCAGTCAAAGGCGAGCATTCTGGCGATGTGGCGCGTGTGCATGAAGTGCGGGATGATCGTCTCGACGAGCGAGGGCTGGTCGGCGGCCTCGCCTGTTGGCGGGGTCGTGACGGTGAGCGTTCTGCTGGCTCCGGGGATCTGGATGTCTCGGGTGTTGGGGGAGAGGAGCATGCCGACCATCGGGCGTTTCGCGGCCTCGGCGATGCGATCGAGGGTTGGGCGGTAGGCCTTCATCGCCCCGATGGTGTCGGCGCGGTCGGGGTGCTCTTTGAGAATGATCGGGAAGCTCTCGACACCCGCGTATCGGCGGTTGAGATCCTCCGAGTCTCGGTCCATGGCGGAGACCGAGAGCATGTAGGCCTCGATCTTGTACCACTCGACGAGCGCTTCCTCGTAGACGGGCCAGGCCCTGTCGGATTCGGGAGCGGCGAGGATGGGGGCGTTGAGGCGGGCCAGGTAGTTGGTACGGATCGTGGGCGAGCTGGTGTAGAAGCGGACCGTGAGGCCCGCGTAAAGCAGGGCGCCGGCCCCGAGCGTGACGAGCGCGGCGCGGATGGTCCAGGTGCGAACCTGGCAGATCAGCGGGCGTTTGCGCATCGCGGCGCGCTTGAGCAGGGCGGCGATGGGCTTGGGATCACCGAGTGAGACGAGTACCTCGGGCTCGGATCGGCCCGCGTCGTGCGCGTCCCAGGCGTGGGCGATGAACTCGCGGGCGATGTCCTGGCGTTCGCTCGTGTAGAGGCGTGTGCGCCGAATGATGTGGGAGATATGGTTCCCGATGGCGGTGGGGAGTCCGGAGGCCTCGATCGTCGCCGCGGCCTTGCGGTGCGGGCGGGCGCGCTCGCCCACGGCTCGCAGGGTGAGCACGATGGGCGAGAACTGGACGGACCAACGCCAGACCGAATCAAACGGGCGATGCCCGTTCACGCGACGCCCCCCCGGACGATGCCCAGGGCGATGAGGGACTGGGCCAGGGCGGTCCAGGATTCTTGGTCTGCGGCGAGCTTCTTCCGCCCCGAGCCCGTCAGGTGGTAGTACTTGCGCTCCCGCCCGGAGTCGGCGGTGCGCCACTCGGCTTCGATGAAGCCCTTGGCCTCGAGGTTGTAGAGCATGGGGTAGAGGGTGGACTGGCCCATGGCGAGCACGCCGTCGGTGCGGGCGGAGAGCGCCTCGACGAGTTCGTAGCCGTACATCTCGCGGGCGGAGAGGAGCTGGAGGACGGCGGTGGGGCCGGCGCCGCGCATCAGTTCGCGTTCGATTTTCACGGGGGGCTCCGTCGCGTGGGCATGTCATGTATACTGTGTGTCACACAGCATGAGGATCGGGCTCGGGGGGGCCATCGGTCTGAACGCGGCGGCTGTTTCCCGGAGCGAGGGGGGCTCAGGGGCAGCCGTTCGCGTAGGCCGAGAGGAATGCGAGCACGTCATCGAAATCGAGATCCGAGTCGGCGTTCAGGTCGGCGATGGGCGATCCCTGATTGAAGAATGTCAGGAACGCGAGGATATCCGACGCGTCGAAGACGGTAAAGGGTTGGGCGAAGTCCGCCGGGGAGCAGGGGCCCGCACCGAGCAGGACCGAGAGGATGGCCTCGGCTCCGGAGTCGAAGCGGGCGGCGAAGAGGCCCTTGCCGTCGTCTGTCAGGATCTGCTCGCTGGGGGCGCCGATAACACCGGTGTCGATCGAGGTGACGACGCCCATCGCTTCGGCGTCGCCCGGGATGGGCTGACCCTCGCGGGCGATCATCTCGAAGACGCCCTGGGGCGAGCGGGAGACGATGGCGTCGAACCCCGCGTCGGGATTGTCAGCCGGGGCGAGACGGAGGGCCATGAGGACGGCTCCGTAATCGGAGATCTTGTGCCAGTGTGTGCGGATGACGCGGAGGTCCTCGGGCAGGCCGGGGATCGGGGCGTTGGTCTCGTAGAGCACGGCGGGCCCGAACGCGGGGCGGAGCATGCGGCTTCGCTGGTAGAGGTGGGGGCTCTCCACGACCTGCTCGGTGAGGGTGAATGAGCCTTCGGGAGCGACGGCGCGCAGGTCAAAGGTGTCGTACCGGTCGGAACGGTCGGCCAGCGGGAAGTACTCGAATCCGTCTGTGAAGTCACCAAGCAGGAGCCCCGAGGTGTCCTCGGCCTCGACGCTGACGATGAGCACGCCGGACTGCGAGACGTCAAGCCGGGTGGGTCCACGGTCGAGCATGATCGAGCCGCCGAACAGTCGCGGCAGCACGGTGTCCTCGTCCAGGATGATCGAGGGTGGCTGGCCGACGAACGGGAGGGAGAGCTGTTCAATCCAGCCGCCAGACTCGTAGTTGCCGTAGAGAAGCCCCTGTTCGGGCAGGTAGGCGGGGTCTTGGACGTAGGCGGGGTCGGGGTCGTTGGGAGAGTGGACGTTGACAACGAGCGTGGTGTTGTTGTCGCCGGCGACGAATCCGCTTCTGGAGTCGGAAGGCGTGGCGAAGTGGGCCAGGAAGCCCTCGCTCGGGGTGGGACCAGAAATCCTGGGGATGTGCAGGCGCAGCGTGGTGGGATCGCTCTTGAGCTGGGGCATGAGGTCGGCAGCGACGAATCGGCGCGTGGGCTGGCCGATCCGCCCGACGAAGACGGTGGAGCGGGCGAAGGTCTCGCCATCGTTGAGGGTGTAGCCGACGCTGTGGTGGGCGCCGTCGGGCCCGAGGTTGCGCGGGGTGAAGCTGACGAGGGACTGTCCGGGGAGGAGGGTCTGCTCGTAGATCGCGCGGGGGATGATCGACCCGCCGCCTCCCCCGTTCGGGACGGCGAAGCCGGTCACGGGGGCGTCGTCGGCGTCGCCCTTGGAGACGGCGCCGGCGACCACCGTCCCGCTGGGACCCAGGGCGAAGTACCGCTGGTCGCCCAGGGCGTCGGAGAGGTCGAGCGAGAGGATGACGCGCTGGTTGACGACGTCGCCGGTCTTGAGCTCGACGCTGACCGGGGGCGCGGCGAGAGCGGGGAACGCGGCGGCGGTGGCCGCGGAACACGCGATCAGGATTCGTCTGGGCATCGGAGACCTCCAGCGCGGGCATGGGCCCACAGCATGCTGTCCCCGGTGTACCAGATGTGTACGGGCGATGGAACAGGCGGTTCCTGCACCCCCCGTTTGGGTCTATGGCGTGGCGAGCGTGGCCCGGACCGTCTCGTGGAGGCGCCCGCGACGGACGCGCAGCTCAACGCTGGAGCCGGGTCCGTAGCGTCCCAGGCGTCGGATGAGTTCGTTGAGGTCGCGGGTGGGCTCGCCGGCGACGCTGGTGATGCGGTCGTAGGGGCGGAGTCCGGTGCGTTTGCGAGCGTCGCGTGAGACGCTGACGACGATGGGGCCGTCGCCCGAACCGTTCTTGATCTCGACGCCGAGGGTGGCGTGGAGGTCCGAGCCGGTCTCGGCAGTCATGGGGAGGTTCTGGACCCAGGCGCGGTAGTCCTTCTCGATGTCGTCGATGGGCTTGCCCAGGACGTGCTCGAGGGCGGCGATGCCCGAGCGATCGTCGTCGTAGGTCTGCGTGTACCGCTCGTACCAGGCGCGGAGCTTGTGGGTGTCGGCGAGGTAGAGGAAGACGGTGCGGGCGTGGGCGTAGCGGGCGAGGGGGCGGCGGGAGGAGAACGTGGCCTGGGAGTACTTGGCGAGCTTGTCGATACGTTCGAGGCGCCCGGCGTTGAGCTGGCGTTTGACGATGTTGGTGCGCCAGGAGGCGACGGGTTTGATGGCGGCGCCGGAGCCGTCGTAGTCCTCGACGAGCGAGCAGAGGCCTTCCTGGATCCAGATGGGGTGGTTCTGCCCGCGTCGGGTCATGTCGCGCCAGTGGAGGACGTGGAAGAACTCGTGGCGGAGGGTGGCGCCAAGGTCCTGGGCGACGAGGTGCTTGTTGTCGTGGACGTAGGCGCCGCCGACGCGGGAGAAGCCCTGCCGGGCGGAGGCGCCGAGCACGCCGACGGACCACTGGATGAAGTCCTTCTCGTTGGGGAGGACGACGATGACCCAGGGGTCGTAGGGGGCGTACTCGCTCTTGAGCAGGTCGCCGAAGATGTGCGTCTGGCCCCAGTCGGTGAGCTGCTTGAGTTCGGAGAGCGACTGGCTGGTGGAGGTGGGGTCGTGGGCGCTGACGAGGTCGATGCGGAGGGACTCGTCGCGGGTTTCCTCGTAGCGTCCGTCGAGCCAGGTGCGGACGTTGGCGAGGTTGGCGTCGCGCCGGGCGTCGAGGATGGCGGGCCAGTTGTCGATGAGCTGGGTGTAGAGGTCCTCGTCGCGGACGGCGCGGAGCTGGGGGTCGCGGACGAGCTGGTGGATGTCGTCGAAGCCGCGCTCGACGGACATGCCCAGCAGGTCCGCGGCCTCGCCCTCGAAGCCCATCATGGAGCGGACGCAGGCGAGGTTGTAGTAGACGATGTGCGAGCGGGGCTCGAGGAGGCGTTGCTGCTCGAGCAGGGCGTCGGCGCGGTCGAGTTCGCCCTTGTTGATCGCCTTGATCGCGGCGCGTTCGAGGGAGCGGGCTTTGGCCTTGACCTGGGCTGGGCTGGCCTCCGGCTGGGTGGGCGCGGGGGTGGGGATGGGCTCGTTGAGGTAGGACTTGTGGATGAGGATGGGGTCCACGTCCATCTCGCCCTCGATGGGCTGGGCGAGGGCGGTGGGCAGCGCGAGCAGCGCGATCGTGAGCACGGGGACGAGGGCTCGCCGGCTGGATGTGCGGGTTGCTCGTCGCATGGGGGACTCCACGGCGGCGCGGGCAGGGTGGGCGCCGGGGGCGGGCCTGCGGGTCAGCCGGGGGGGGGCTGCGGGGCGGCTCGCCCGGTGAGCAGTTGTACGAGCGCCTCGGGGTAGGCGTTGCGTTCGACCTCAAAGACCCTCGCGGCGAGGGCCCCTGGGGTGTCATCGGGCAGAACGGGGCAGGTCCGCTGCAGAATCACGGGCCCGGTGTCGTAGCGGTCGTCGCAGAAATGGACGGTGCAGCCGGATTCATCCTTCCCGGCGGCGAGAACGGCGGTGTGGACCTTGAGCCCGTGCATGCCGGGGCCGCCAAACTCGGGGAGGAGGGCGGGGTGGATGTTGAGGATGCGCCCTCGGAGGGGTTCGGGGACGGGGACGAGGTGGAGGTAGCCGCAGAGGAGGACGAGGTCGATGGCGTGCTCGTGGACGAGGGCGAGCAGGTCCGCGCTGCTGAGGCGCCCGGGGCGCACGACGGTGGAGATGCCCGCGTCGCGGGCGATGTCGTTGGCGCGGCACTGGCGGGAGGTGAGGACGAGCTGGATGCGCGCGGGGATGGCGTCGGACTCGAGGCGCTGCAGCAGGTTCTCGATGGTGCGTCCGGAGCCCGAGGCGAAGGCGGCGAGGCGGGCGGGGCGGTCGGTGGTGAACCGGCTCGCGTCCGGGCTGTTCATCCGAGGGCCCCGACGGCGGCGTCGCGCGAGGGCGTGATGGTGAAGAGCTTGTCGAGGCGGGCGACCTTGAGCATGGCGAGCATCTCGTCGGAGATGCCGAAGAGCACGAGCTTGCCCTTCTCCGCGGCGCAGGCGCGGTGGAGCTGGACGAGCGAGCCGATGCCCGCCGAGGAGATCATCATGACATCGGTCAGGTCGATGGCGAGCTTGCTGGCGCGGGACTTGGCGATCTTGGTCAGCTCGGAGAGCAGGATGGGGCCCTCGCGCTCGGCGATGCGTTCGCACTTGACCTTGGCGACGGCGAAGTCGGGGAAGCCCTCGGCGCTGGCGTGGACGGAATCGAGCAGGGCGTCGCCCGCGGCCTGGGGCGTGGCGTCGTCCGCGCTCTCGGGTGAGTTCTTGCCGAAGAGTTTGCCGAATGCCATCCGTGAGATCCCCCGGGGAGCGAGTGTCCGGGAGAGGATAGCTGATTACGGGGCTGCGAAGGGGGTGGGTTTGCCGGAATCGTCGAGGGCGACCATGGTCATGGTGGCGGTGGTGACGCGTACGGCCGAGCGGGACTGGCAGCGTTCGGTCTCGACCTCGGCCTCGATGGTGATGCTGGTGCGTCCGGTGCGGACGGTGCGGGTGTAGACGTTGACGATGTCGCCCAGGTTGACGGGGGCCTTGAAATCGACGCGTTCGATGGAGGCG
>JAJDDI010000090.1 GCA_029260375.1 Phycisphaerales bacterium
GTGCGTGGCGAACATCACCGCCAGCCGCCTGGCGATGAAGACCGAGCGTGTGGCGCGGATCACGGGCGAGAACGGGTACATCAAGATCGACTACGCCGCCAAGCAGGGGCTGATCATCAAGCGCACCGCCAACGAGGTGCAGATGCGCGAGGTCCGCGAGCAGCTCCGCGCGGGCAAGGACCTGACGGACCTGAACTGGTCGGACCTGGTGAACATCGAGCCGCTGATTATCGACGGGGGCGAGCCCATCGTCATGGAGATCGAGGAGTTCCTGGGCGCGGTGCGCTCCGGGCGTCGCCCCGAGATCGACGCGACGGCGGGGCTGGTCAACGTGCGCACGGCCGAGCGGATTGTGGAGTCCATCCGCCAGTTCATGGGCTCGGCCGACGCCCTGTCGCGGCCCGAGATCCACGTCGGGGCGTCGCTGGACCGGGCCGGGATCACGAGCTGAGCCGGAATTCGCCCACGATGCGGGCGCCCGGGTGCAGAGATCGACAACGCATGACGTGATTCCGCTGGTCCGGGCGACCCCCCGCGGTACACTCACGCGCGGGACCTGAGGGCTTTCGACGGGCGTTGGTCGCCCACCCCTGGCGTCCCACGCTGTTCGCCGGCTTGCAGCGCCGGCGCCTTCATCATCACCCGTCTCGCTGTCACCATATAGAACAACCCATGCCCAACGAGCACGACACCGCGCCCCAGGCGCCCGCCGCGTCCACGCCCGAGCCCACCAGCCAGCCCGCGAGCGAGAGCCCGAGCCAGGCGCCCGCGTCACTCAGCGATGAGATGAACGCGGAGATCGAGGCGGCGATGGCCGACCTGGAAGCCGCGGGCGCGGCCGAGCCGGAACCGAAGCCGGGCAAGAAGCCGGGCATCCGCGGGCCGCGCGTTGTGCAGGGCGGGCGCGAGCACCGCACTGGCAAGGTCGTCTCGGTGGGCGCGTCGGACGTCTTCGTCGAGTTCGGCCCCAAGGAGCTGGGCGTCGTCGAGTCGAACCAGTGGAAAGAGGGCGACACGAAGCCAAGCGTTGGCGACTCGCTCGAGGTCGTGGTGCAGAAGTTCGATTCGAACGAGTCGATCTATCTCTGCGTGCTTCCCGGCGCGGTGCAGAAGGCCGACTGGGAGATGCTCGAGCCGGGGCAGGTCGTCGAGGCGCGTTGCACGGGCACGAACAAGGGCGGTCTCGAGATGGAGGTCGCCGGGCACCGGGCGTTCATGCCCGCCAGCCAGGTCGATATCGACCGCATCCCGGACCTGTCGGTGTACGTGGGCGAGAAGCTCAACTGCCAGGTGCAGAAGCTCGACAAGCGCGGACGGGGCAACATCGTGCTCTCGCGCCGTGACGTGGTGCAGGCCGAGCGGGCCAAGGCCGCCGAGGGGCTCAGAGAGGCCCTCAAGGAAGGCGACACGATCGAGGGCACGGTCCGCAAGATCATGGACTTCGGCGCCTTCATCGACGTGGGCGGCGTGGACGGGCTGGTGCACATCTCCGACCTGACGCACGACCGCGTCGGGCACGGGGCCAAGGCGGTCGCCAAGCACATCAGCGAGGGCCAGAAGGTCCGGGTCCAGATCCTCAAGCTCGACTGGGACTCCAACCGCATCAGCCTGGGCATGAAGCAGCTCCAGGCCGACCCGTTCGAGGCCGTCGCCAGCGAGATCGTCGAGGGCGCGGAGATATCGGGCAAGGTGACCAAGATCACGGACTTCGGCGCCTTCGTCGAGGTCGCGCCGGGCATCGAGGGCCTCGTGCACATCTCGGAGCTGGACTGGAAGCGCGTGGACAAGGTCGAGGACGTGCTGCGGGCCGACGAGGTGGTGCAGGTCAAGGTCCTGGGCGTGGACCCGCAGAGCCGCAAGGTCTCCCTGAGCCTCAAGCAGCTCAAGGAGCGCCCCCAGGCGCCCGGCGGCGGCGGGCGTGGCGGACGCAAGGGCGGTCGGGGCGACCGCGACGAGCGGACACCCGAGGAGATCCTCAAGGAAACGCCGCAGATGCGCCGCATGCGCGAGCAGGCCAAGGCCCGCGAGAAGCAGCAGGGCCAGAAGAAGGGCGGCGGGCTGGGCGATTCTGGCGGGCTCGGGCTGGGGCTTGGGGATCTGAAGCTCTAAGGGTTTTCTCGCATTCTCGTTCGGATGGGGCGGGGCGTAGGCTGTCGCCATGCAGGGCCCCACGCTCGTCCATTACCTCCCGGTTCTCACGACGCTCCTATCGGCGGCGTTTTTGGGTGTGCTGCTCCGCCGGGCCAGCAAGCGACAGTGGGCGGCGCACCTGTGCTGGTGGGCTATCGGGGTGTTCTTCTACGGGCTTGGAACCGCGCTCGAATCCTCGATCACGCTCTCTGGCAACACGGCGTTGCTCAACCGCCTCTGGTACTGGGCAGGGGCCATCCTCGGGGGATACCCGCTGGCCACCGGGAGTCTGTATCTGCTCGCAAGGCGCGGGTGGGCGCACGCACTGACCTCAGTCTCGCTGGTATTTGTGGTCATCGCGAGCGTCGCCGTGATGCTGTCTCCGATCGATGCGTCGGCGATCGACAATGTCCGCCCCAGCGGGCGAGTGCTCGAGTGGCAGTGGGTGCGATTGATGACGCCGTTCATCAACCTGTACGCGGTGTTGTTTCTGGTGGGTGGGGCGATTTATTCGAGTGTAAACTTTTTCATCGCCGGGGATCAGCCACGACGAGCCGCGGGAACCGCGTTGATCGCCCTGGGCGGCATCCTGCCCGGCATCGGCGGCACTCTCACCAAGACCCATGACCTCCCAGAAGCCCTCTACATTGGTGAACTATTCGGTCTCATTCTCATCTGGATCGGCTTCGAGCTCTGCACACGATCACCGGCGCCGATACCGGGTGAGAGCGGATGTGTTTCGAACGATCCGGGAGCCCCGGATGAGCTGAGCTGATCGGCGACAGATCCAGCGTGTCCAGCCGTTTCGTATCTTCTCTCGCGCGACGCCCCGGCGGAATACTCTCGGGTTGCTGTTCGTTCGCTGAGAAAGCGCGGTTCGTCAGACGGACGGGCGTTCATCCGCGTCCACGCAGGAGAAATGCCATGCCCATCCAGATTCACACCATCGTCGTCGGCTCACTGATCTTCGTTGGCGGCGTGGCGCCCGTGGCATTGACGACTTCGGAAGCACACGCCCAGCCGGGCGAGGTAACCCAAGGCGAAGCCGAGGTCGTCTACTCCGGCTCGCTGTGGATCAAGGGATCCAACAACGTTGAGGGGATGTACCGCGTCGAGCGCCGCGCCGAGGGCGTGTTTATCGTGCTGGGAGATGACTTCAAGACGAAGAAGGGCCCGGACCTGAAGCTGGTCCTCTCGCCGCTCGCGGCCGACAAGGTCAGGGCCAAGACCGCGCTCGACGGATCGCTGAACCTCGGGCCGCTCCGCTCCGAGAAGGGGCGCCAGGAGTTCCGCGTGCCAGACGGGACCGATCTGACACGGTACAGCTCTGTGCTGATCCACTGCGAGCAGTACACCAAGCTCTGGAGCGCCGCGGCGCTAAGCGAGGGCCGTGTCGTGGCTCGGGGCAGCGACTGGACCCGCAAATCCAACAAGATCACCGGCTCTTGGGAGATCGCGGAGACATCCTCGGGCTACGAGCTTCGCCTCGGCGCCGACTTCAAGACCAAGAATGCGCCCGACCTGAGGCTGGTGCTCTCGCCCAATACGACCACGTCAGCCAGCGCCAAGAACGCGCTGACCGGCGGCGTCGTGATCGCGCCGCTCGCCTCGCCCAAGGGCGCCCAGAGCTATGTGATCGATGCGGGGACCGACCTCACGGCGTACCGCTCGCTGCTGATCCACTGCGAGCAGTACACCAAGCTCTGGGGTGGCGCCGAGCTGTCCCTCATCGACCCCTGAGTCCCCCACCCTCGCCGGGAACGCGGGCGGCGCAGGTCTTGCACTGTCCGCATTTCTGCGCGCTCACCGCCCCGTCGACCCAAACCCCCCCGCGCCCCTGGGCGTCGGGCTCAGCTCATCGACCTCGACCAGCGCCGCCCGCGTCACGGGCGCGATGATCATCTGCGCGATGCGGTCGGCGTGCTGGATCTCGTAGGGCTCGGGGCTCAGATTGATCAGGGCGACGAACATCTCCCCGCGGTAGTCCGCGTCAACCGTCCCCGGCGTGTTGGGCAGCGTGAGCCCGTGCTTGCTGGCTAAACCAGATCGCGGGCGGACCTGGCCCTCGTAGCCGATGGGGATCTCGACCGCGAAGCCCAGCGGGATCTTGACGATCTGCCCGTGAGAGATCAGCACCGTCGGCGTCGTGATCAGCCCGCGCGGCAGGCACGCGTACAGGTCCATGCCCGCGGCGTGGTCAGAGCAGTACACGGGCGGCGTCGCGCGCTCGTCGAGACGCTTGAACTTGACGGTGACATCGGGCTGCATGGCGTCATGGTATTCAGAATCAACGCGGAGGGACGCCGAGAGCCGCGGAGATTCAGACTGGGTCTGCACGGACTCACGCGCAGACCGATTCCCGTCCTGCATCTTGCTCCGCGGCCCTCCGCGGCCCTCCGCGTTGAACATCTTCTTCAAGTCGTCGGCAGCGCAGGGCCTTCGAGATCGCCCAGCAGTTCCATGTCCTCGTCGGAGAGGTTGGACTTGAGGTCGGAGATGACCCGGTTGAAGCTCTCGATCAGGCGCTGCGTGCTGGCGATGGCGTTGTCCATCGAGCTGCGCCCCGTGACCTTCTTCATAAAGTCGGACTGGCGGATCTCGGCCAGGTTCTTCTCGCTGCTCGCCTTGGCGTCCACGAGCGCCCGCAGCAGCGCCTCGGCCTCATCCCGCCGGGCGAGCGTCTCCACCAGGATGCGCTGCTTGTGGCTCATGCCCATGTCCGTGACCTCGGTGATCATCATCGGTCCCTCGGTGAGCCATCGTGCGTCGGGCCTCGGGCCCGAACCCTGGAATATGGATTCTCGCGAGATCACCGCACAATTCAAGCGTCCACAGGCCCCGGCGCCCCCTGGGACCGGGGATGACCCGCCCCGGGTTCACCTTTCGACGCGGGCGCTCGATGTTGCGGAAACGCGGTTCAGGCCGCCGTGCGGGCGGATCGGAGGCCCGGGACGTGGCGCTCGATGGCCTCGAGGACCGCCCCGGCGCTGGCCGAGCGGGCGGCGGAAAGATCATCGAGCATCGCCCGGGCACTGCCCGGGGTGTGGGCGGCCTCGTCGCTGAGCACGCCGATGCCCGGGTGGGAGGTGGGCGCCAGCGTCTCGGCGTCGTAGGACAAACGCTCGCTGAGCTTCTCGCCCGGGCGGGCTCCGGTGACGATGATGTCGCCCACCTGCTGCGCGGTTTGGACGCTGTCGCCCGCGTCAACACCGATACGGCGCACGCGGGGCGTCAGCCCGTGGGCCTCGACGAAACGGCGCGCCAGGTCGATGATGCGCACGGGCTGTCCCATGTCGAGCATGTAGACGCGGGGCTCGCCGGCCTCGGTCATCGCGCCGGCCTGCGTGACCAGGGCCGCGGCCTCGGGGATGGTCATGAAGTAGCGCGTCATGCGCTCGTCGGTCACGCTGATGGGCTCGCCCTCGGCGAGCTGTGCGCCCCAGATGCGCAGCACGCTGCCGGCCGAGCCCAGCACGTTGCCGAAGCGGACGATCGCGGCCCGGGTCGATCCACTGCCGCCCGGCGCGCACGAGCCCTGGACGTACAGCTCGGCCAGGCGTTTGGTCGCGCCCATCACGGAGCTGGGATGGACCGCCTTGTCCGTGGAGATGAACACGAAGCGTTCGGCGCCCGCGGCGCGGGCGGCGTCGAGGATCGAAGCGGTCCCGAAGACGTTGTTGCTCAGCGCGTGCGCCGGGTGATCTTCCATCAGGGGCACGTGCTTGTGGGCCGCGGCGTGGAAGACGACATCCGGCGCGTGCTCGCTGACGAGCTCAAGCGTCCGGTCACCTTCGACCACGTCGTGCAGCAGCGCGGCGCGCTCCACGCCCGGGAACCGGGTCGCGAGCTGGCGGTCGATCTCGAACAGCGCGTTCTCGGAGCGCTCCATCAGGATCAGTCGCTCGGGCGCAAAGCCCGCGGCGATGCGTGACAGCTCGGAGCCGATCGAGCCTCCGGCGCCGGTGATGAGCACGCGCTTGCCGCTCAGGGCGTCGGAGACGGCCGCCCGGTCGATCGCGTGGGCCTCGCGCCCGATGAGCACGCCCGGGTCGATCGCGCCCAGGGCGCCCAGGGACGAGCCGGGCAGGGGGGCCGGCGCGTGGGAGAGCTGCTCGACCATCGGCGCCACGAACCGCTCGCTCACGCCCACACGGCGCAGGTCGGCGCGGATCCGGACGATCTGGTCGCGCATGGCCGCGGGCAGGCTGACGATCGCCCGCTCGATGTGGTGGGCGGTGCAGATCTGGTCCAGCTCGCTGCCAGGCCCGAGGACGGGTCCGGCGGCGCCGATGGCCTCGCCCGCGGGCACGTGCTCGCCCACGGGCACGCAGCCGATGGGCTCGGGCGCGTCGGCCAGGTGCCAGAGCTGGCGCGAGAGCACGCGGAGGGTGTCGGGCGTGCCGACGAGAACTGTTCGGGGCTGGGGCTGGGGCATACTCGCAGGGTGTATCGGCACTCACCCCCAGCGGGCGACAGATTGGGCGCCCGTTGCGGGACGGGGCGAAAGCTGCTCTGATGCGCCCATGATCAGGAGGATCACCGGACGCCTGGACGGCGCGACAGACACCAGCTGCGAGATCACCCCCGAGGGATCGGGGCTGAGCTACGAGGTCCTGCTGCCGCGCTACCTCGCCGAGCGAGCGCCCGAGCGGATCGGCGAGATCGTCACGCTCCGGACCCGCCAGCACCTGGAGGCCCAGGGCCAGGGCACGAGCTTCATCCCCAGGCTCATCGGTTTCGAGACCGCCCAGGAACGCGCGTTCTTCGAGCTGCTCACGAGCGTGAAGGGCCTGGGCGCGCGCAAGGCGCTGCGGGCGCTGGCGATCGAACCGGCACAGATCGCGCGGGCGATCTCGTCGCGTGACGCCAAGGCGCTGCAGAAGCTGCCCGAGATCGGCAAGCGGCTGGCGGAGACGATCATCGTCGAGCTGCACGGGAAGGTGGACGGGTTCCTCACGCCGGGCGAGGCCGCGTCGCTGAGCGCCGCGTCGATCGAGCTGCGGCCCAGCTCCAACCTGCCGCCGGCCGCGGAAGAAGCGGTCTCGGCGCTGATGGCGCTGGGCGAGACCCGCGACGGCGCCGAGCGGAAGGTCGAGCGGGCCCGCTCGCTCGTGGGCGTGGACGCCGGGACGGACGAGCTGGTCGCCGCGGCGTTCGGGCAGCGGGCGGGGTAGGGATCGTGCCGCGGACCCGTCCTCGGGTCAGTGTGAGAGAACCGTGAGAAGACACTGACCCGAGGGCGGGTCAGTGGCACGTGGTCAAATCCCGCTATCACCCCCCCTATCCTCGCCCCATGCGACACGCGATGATCATGGCGGGCGGGGCGGGAACCAGGCTCTGGCCCACGAGCCGGGCGGGGACGCCCAAGCAACTGACTCCGTTTATTCACCGCGAGGACGGCGCCGTCACGCTGCTGGACGTCGCGGCCGAGCGGATGGACGGGCTGGTCGATCCCGCCCAGCGCTACATCTGCACGAACGAAAAATTCCGTGAGCAGATTCGCAACCGCCTGCCCGCCTTCACCGACGCCAACATCCTGGGCGAGCCCGCGGCCCGCGACACGGTCAACGCGGTCGGCTTCGCCGCGGCGGTGCTGGAGAAGCAGGACCCCGACGCGGTCTTCGCGGTGCTCACGGCCGACCACCTGATCACGCCTCAGGACGTGTTCGCGCGGGCGATGGACATCGGGTTCAAGCTCGTTGAGGACCGGCCCAACAGGCTTATCACCTTCGGCATCAAGCCCACCTTCCCCGCGACGGGCTACGGCTACGTCGAGCAGGCCGGGGAGATCCTCAACACCGACGGCCTGGGCTTCCACGTCGCCCGCTTCGTCGAGAAGCCGGAACTCGCCAAGGCCCAGCAGTACCTGAGCAAGGGCACGTTCTTCTGGAACTCGGGCATGTTCGTCTTCAGCGCCGGGACGATCATGCGGCTGCTCGAGACGTACATGCCCGAGAACTACGCCGGACTGCGCCGGATCCAGGAGGCCTGGGGCACACCGAACCAGCAGCGCGTGCTCGACGAGGTCTACCCCACGCTGCCCAAAAAGAGCGTGGACTACGCGATCATGGAGCCCGCGAGCGAGGACGACCGCGTCACCATCTGCGGCGTGCGCATGGACGTGGACTGGCTCGACGTCGGCTCCTGGCCCAGCTACGCCCAAACCCTCTCACCAGACCCCGACAACAACCGGGCCGCGCCGGGGACCAAGGCGGTCATGGTCGATTGCAGGGACTCGACGGCCATCAGCTCAGACGCGAACCACACGGTGGCCCTTCTGGGCTGCGAGGGGCTGATCGTGGTCCACACGCCCGACGCGACGCTGGTGATGCCGGCGGAGAAGGCGCAGGATCTGAAGCGGCTGCATGAGAGGCTGGATGAGGGGTTGAAGTAGAACCGTTTGAAGGACTGTGCGAATCTCCGATGATGCATCGTTGGAGAAGCCAGCTCGTCATCTTCGCCCTGATAGGGGCAGCTTCGAACACGTTCACGGCTTTTGTCGCGGGCGTCATGGCTGACCAACTCGCGGATCTAGAACTCATCGAGACCGATCCGATTCCTTGGATTAACGCAAACGCCAACGGCTCGTGGACGAACTGGCTCGTGCTCGAGCATCGGTACTTTGGGGTGTCACACTTCGTGGGTCATTCCGGGACCTGGTGTTGGGGACCTCCCGTGCGCGAAGGATTCGTCCCGCCAACATATCTTCGTGTTGACGTTGAGTTCCATTCATGCACCGCGACAGGCTTCCCCATGCGATCCTTCGTCGGCGAGTACAAATTCCGGGGCCTTCCGGACATCTCCCCGTGGGATGAATCGCAGTTCGAACCCAAGAACATGCTTGAGTTCGAGTTCCCAACTCCGACCTCGTCAATCACCTCATCCCGCGATGTGGCACTGCCAACTCGCCCGCTCTGGGCTGGGTTTGTCGTGAACTCCGTTGTGCACGGATCTCTCCTGTTCGGACTTGTGCGGGGCCCAAGCTTGATCCGTCGTGGCTTGCGGTCTCGCAGAGGCCGCTGCCCCGCCTGCGCCTACGACCTCAACCACAACCTCGCCCCCGGCTGCCCCGAGTGCGGCTGGGGAAAGCCCGGGAATGGCGACGCCGGCGGAGAAGGCGCAGGATCTGAAGAGGTTGCATGAGAGGCTGGATGATGGGTTGAAGTAGCATCTGCACATGCGGCGGCTTGCCAGACGTACTGCCATCTACGCCCTGCTCGGCGTGGTCACATCCGTGGTCGTGGCTTGGGGCGCCGGCGCCCTTGCCTACCGCACTCGTCCAAACAGTACCATCCGCGTGACCTATGACGGCGTGGGGCGGTGGAAAGAGACTCGCGCGTGGGGCACGACCATTGCAATCCACTGGTCCTTCGCTCAAGAGGATTCTCATGCACACGGGCGGTTGCCATATCCAGTTGAGAAGACCGCACCTCGTTGGCTCGACCCCACAACCGTTCCTCGGGACGATAATGCCGTTGCGATCGCGTGCGGCTGGCCGCTTCGCTGCCTCACCGGACGGGCGGACTCAACCCGAACCAGCGGGGCGAGCGGATCGTCGAACTGGCGCGCCCGAGACCAGTGGATCTTCGATATCCCAAAGTCGGGAGGCCTCACTGAGTTCCTCACAAACCGTGCGTTCCTGCCATTGCGTCCGGTCTGGACCGGCCTGCTCTTGAACAGTGCATTATTTAGCACCTGCTGGGCGTTGACTCTATTTAGCATCCCGAAGATCGGGCGACAGATACGTCGCCGTCGCGGGCGCTGCCCAACCTGCTCCTACGACCTCAACCACAACCTCGCCCCAGGCTGCCCCGAGTGCGGCTGGCGACGAGAATCTGCTGAATCAGCCGCAGAAAGCGCCGCTTCTAAATCGGCTGGGTGAGCGGTTGAAGTACAGTGCGACGACGCCGAGGCTGAGTCCGAGAAGCCTCGGGTATCCCTCAATGCCCGAGGATCGAAGCGTGCACGACTGGGCCCACGTGATGAGCTCGACTCGGGGCCAGTGGCTCCCGGGCGACGCCCGAGGGTTCCGGAGCCGAGATCACCGGGTCCACTCATCGGGACACTACCGAGACCGACCTCCGCAGCACGAGCACGCCGGCCTGCGGCGACACGCCTCCAAGCTCGCGTCCGAACCGGTGGAACTCGATACAGAACCGCGTGCTGTTGTGGGCGCCGCCCTTCTCGAGAAGCTTGAGCGGATGAACGTCCGGTGCGGGGCCTTGTGCTGCGCCCGGACACACGTGCACGCCCTCCTGCTCACGGGCGACGCGGACGCAGTCGGGGTGTTTGGACGGGCCAAGCAGTTCGCCTCACACCGGATTCGGGAGCGGGTCCCTGGCAAGCTCTGGGGCGCCTCGAGCCATGTCGTTCGGATCCGGGACAAGGCGCACTTTCAGCAGACGGTGAAATACATCGAGCAGCATCGGGGCGAGGGCGCGTGGGTCTGGGTTGATCCGAGCCTTCGCTCGAAGACTCGCTCAGACCCGGCGTCGCCACCAGACGCCGAGGCTGAGTCCGCGAAGCCTCGGATCCCGTGCAACAATCAGGGCGTGCGGTACCTCGCGATCGATCTGGGTGACAAGCGGACCGGGCTGGCCCTGGGGGACGCGGTGATGAAGATCGCCTCGCCGGTGGGCGTCATCGAGGTCCCCATCGAGACCCGGGGGGGCGAGGCCCTGCTCGACGCGATCGCCGGGGCCTGCGACGAGCAGCTGGGCCCGGCGGGGGAGCTGGTGCTGGGGCTGCCGCTGAACATGGACGGGAGCGAGGGGCCCCGGGCCAGGCTGGTGCGGGCGTTCGGGGCCCGTGTCAGCCAAAGAACACACCGGGCGGTTCACCTGCAGGACGAGCGAAGGACGAGCCTGCGGGCCGACGAGCGGATGGCCCAGAGCGGGCTGACGCACGGGCAGAAGAAGGCCCGGCGGGACGCGATCGCGGCCGCGGGGTTCCTGCAGGACTTTCTTGACGGGCTGGGGACGCCCCCAGGGGGCGGATCGAACGAAGAAGATCCGGGGTCGTAGGCTCTTGCAGGTTCGAGATTCGCAACGCGGGCGACTCCGCGCCGATAGACGCTGATGACCCACGGAGGGACCCCGATGATCCGACGCACGATGCTGACCATCTCGACGATCGCGCTGACGGCGTCCCTGGGCCTGGCCCAGGAGGCCCGCGAGTACCAGACCGCCGACGAGCTGCTGCTGGCGCTGGAGACCGCCGACGAGGGCGTCCACACGCTCCGGTGCAACATCGTCCACACGAAGCTGTTCGGGCTCGCGGGCGACTACCAGCAGCGCCGCGGGAACCTGGTGTACACCACCGACCCGCGTCAGCGATTCGCCATCAGCTTCGAGGCGATGATCCTCGACGATCGCGTGTTCGACTCGGAGAAGGTCTACATCTTCGACGGCGAGTGGCTGGTCGAGAAGTTCCCGACGGACCACGAGTTCGTCAAAACCCGCATCGTGGCCCCGGGCGAGGCGTTCGACCCGCTGCGCATCGGCGAGGGCCCGTTCCCGGTGCCCATCGGGCAGAAGCGTGAGGAGATCCTGGAGCGCTTCAGCGCCGAGCTGGCGCCCGCGGGGGAGGGGCTCGCGGACGGCGCGTTCGCCAAGGCCGCCCGCGCGGCCGAGGGCAGCGGGTGGATCCAGCTTCATCTCACGCCCAACGCCCTCTTCGCCGAGGACACGGATCTGACCGACGTCCGCGTGTGGTACGACCCGAGAGACCTGCTGCCGCGGATGGCCAAGACGGTCAACGAGATCGGCGACGAGTCGCTGGTGTTCCTGTACTCGCTGGAGAAGAACGGCGAGACGGCCGAGGCCGAGTTCAGCGTGCAGACCCCGGGCGACGACGAGGGCTGGAACGTGACGCTGCGCGACCGGACGGGCGTGGCGGCGCAGATCGAGGTCACGCCGTGAACGCACGGCGCCTGCGGGCGGGGGCTGTCGCGTTCGCGCTGGGGCTCTCGCTGGTCGCGGGCGCGCAGGAGGGCGGCCACACCGACGGGCAGCCGGGCCCGGCCATGCCGCCAATCGAGCTGTCGGACGCGGCCAGGTCGCGCCTTGAGGCGCCGTACCTGAGCGACGACGAGAAGCGCGACCTGCGCCTCTACCACGGCGTCTGGACCGAGGGCGACCTCGACACCCCGGCGCGCCGGGCCCAGGCGGCGCTGCTGCTGGGCCTTGTTGATCACCCCGTGTTCGACGAGGAGGGTGTCAACCCAATCGACCGGGCGGAGGCGCTGCTGGGTCTGGGGGATCCCGCGAGCGCGATCGAGGCGGTTGAGGGGCTCAGCCAGATCCGGGCGATCCGGGTCCGGGCCGAGGCGCTGGCAACGCTGGGCAAATACGACGAGGCGGACGCGGCGGTCGAGCCCGTGGTCGATCGCATGATCCGCTCGCGTCTGGAGTCCGCGTCAGAGATCAGCGAGGGCGTGCGGGCGCTCATGCTGCGGACGCGCATCCGCGGCTCGCAGGGCGCCGGGGGGGGTGACTTCCGCCAGCTGCTGCAGATTCTCTCCAAGGCCCGCGACGAGCTGGACCGCCTGTCGTGGGAGGTGCGCCTGGCCGAGGCGGAGCTGCTGTACGACAAGCACAACAGCCAAGAAGCCCGGGCCGCGGCGCTCGAGACGCTGCGTCTCAACCCCCGCTGCGCCCGCGCGTGGCGTGTGCTGGGCGAGATCAGCGTGGACGGGTTCAACTTCGACCTGGCGGGCAAGGTCGCCGACCAGCTCGACGCGATGAGCGCTCCCGCGGGAGTGCTGAATCGCCCGCGGTCGTTCAGCCCGGACGCGGGGCTGATCCGCTCGCGCGCGAGGCTGCGCCAGCGCGACCCGGACGGCGCCGAGCAGGCGCTCGACGACATCCTGCTGGAGATGCCCGACCACCGCGAGGCGCTCGCGCTGCAGGCCGCCAGCGCGGCCGTCGCGTTCCGGTACGTCTCGGTCGATCGCGCGCTGGAAAGGTACGAGGTACTGAGCCCGGGCACGCCCGACGCGCTCTACCAGGTCGGGCGGGCGCTGGCCGAGGCGCGGCAGTACCGCGAGGGGGCGAAGTATCTGGAGCAGGCGATCGAGCGCCAGCCGACCTGGTCGGCGCCCCTGATCGAGCTGGGGCTGCTGGAAGTCCAGTCCGGTCGCGACGAGCGGGCCAGGCAGTGGCTCAGCCAGGCGGCCAGGCTCGACCCGTTCAACATCCGGGCCGCCAACTCGCTCAAGCTCGTCACAGACCTGCAGCAGTTCGAGACGGTGCAGAGCGAGCACTTCACCGTCCGCTACAAGCCGGGCGTGGACGCGTTGCTCGCGGGCGAGATGCTGCCGGTGCTGGAGAGGATCCACCAGCGCGTCGCGGGCGCCGAGCGCGGCGGGCTGGACCACGAACCGGGCCAGAAGACGCTCATCGAGCTGATGCCCAACCACGCGTGGTTCAGCGTGCGGATCACGGGCATGCCCGAGGTGCACACGATGGCGGCCAGCACCGGGCCCGTCATCGCGATGGAGGCGCCGCGCGAGGGCAAGGGGCAGACCGCCGGGCAGTACGACTGGGCGCGTGTGGTGCAGCACGAGTACACGCACACGGTGTCGCTGTCGCGCACGAACAACCGGATCCCCCACTGGTTCACCGAGGCGGTGAGCGTGTTCATGGAGGACGCGCCGCGTGACGAGCGGACGTGGGGCCTGCTGCTGGGCGCGTTCCAGGCGGGCGAGCTGTTTGACCTCGAAGAGATCAACCTCGCGTTCATCCGCCCCAAGAAGCCGACCGATCGCGGGCAGGCGTACGCCCAGGGGCACTGGATGTACCAGTTCATCGTGGACCGCTGGGGCGCCGACGCGCCGCTGCGGCTGATGGACCGGTACGCCGCGGGCGAGCGCGAGGCCTCGGCGTTCGAGACTGTCCTGGGCGTGGACTCGGCGGCGTTCCTTGAGCAGTTCACCGCATGGGCGAGGCAGGACCTGATCGACCACGGTCTGCTCCTGCCCGAGGGCGTGCCCAGCGTCACGGCGATGCTCGACGCGGACCGGGCGCTGTCGTCCGATGCGGACGCCCAGAAAAAGATCAAGCCCGACGCGGACTTCGTGGACCGCTGGCTGGAGAAGCACCCGAACCACCCGGACCTGCTTCGCCTGCGGCTGGCCCAGCTCCGGGCCCAGGCGCCGAGCGACACCGAGCTGATCCTGATCGATCCGCTGGAGGCGTACGCCGCGGCTCGCCCGATCGCCGAGGAGCCCCACCGCCTGCTCGCGCGGATCTACCTGGGAAGCGATGACCACGCGACGAGGCTCGGGGCGATCGAGCACCTGGAGTTCCTCGACGCGCGCGAGCAGCGCAGCGCCGCGTACGCCATCGAGCTGGCGCGTCTCTACGCCTCTGCCAGCGAGTGGGATCTGGCGAGCGCCAAGAGCGAGCGGGCGACGACGATTGCGCCATTCGACGCGGATGTCCGCGAGCTGGCGGCGCGGATCGCGATCAAGAGTGGGCGCCTGGGTGATGCCGAGCGGCATATTCTGGCGCTCACGCAGATCGAGCCCGACCGGGAGTTGCACACGCGCCGCCTCGAGGCGGTCCGCGGGATGATGAGCAAGCGGTAAGGCTCAGGCCGCGTTGGACTCGGGATCGGACGCGATGTCCGCGGTCTGCGCCACGACCGGGCGCCCCTTGGCCTTGTCGCCCTCGTCGATGCCCGTGTGCGAGCGTGGCTCGTTGTTGGCGGGCCAGCCGGTCCAGGCCAGGAACCGGTTGCGCAGGTCCTCGGCGATCTCGGCGCCGCCCATGCCCAGGCTCGAGTAGTCGATGATCTCGTGGGCCGTGATGCTTGAGTTGCTGCGCCGCCAGAGGCTGGCCCAGGCGGGATCGACCTGCGGCGTGCCGTCAACCACGAGCGGCAGAACGCGGGCGCGCGAGCGGTGGATCATCAGGCCCACGCCGCGCCTGAACGGGCGGACCTGGCGGGCGGGGCGTTCGAGCGAGCCCTCGGGGAAGATGCCGATGACGCCGCCCTGCTCCAGGTGGCGCAGCGCCTCACGCACGGCGCTGCGGTCGCGCCCGGAGCGAGAGACGAAGATGACGTTCTGCCAGCGCCAGAGCCACTCCAGGCGCCTGGCCCGCATGTCCTGGGCCATCACCCAGCGGATCTCGAACGGGCAGGCCGCGGCGATCAGGATCGGATCGATCCCCGCGGTGTGGTTGGAGATCACAATCATCGGGCCGGGGCGGGCGTCAGCCGGGATGTGCTCGCGCCCGTGGAAGGACAACCGGTGGAAGAGCCGTGCATACGCGCGCCCAAAGACATGCAGCACCGCGTCATGCGGCGTTCGGGCGGGCGTCCGGCGGATGGTCCAGATCAGACCCATCGCCAAGAACAGCAGGCCCGCAAAGCCCAGAATGATGAGGACCCATGGTGGTGGCACGTGGGAATATGTTAGCATCTACAAAGGTTAGTGACACTTTGAATCGTCTATTTTGAGAACGATTCCATACGGGACACTACCGAACGGGACCTAAACTTCTGGCATGTCGGATCTGTGGGCATCGAGGCGGTCGGAGGCCCGCGAGCGGGTCGAGCCGCTGGCGGTGCGGATGCGTCCCCGGACGCTCGACGACGTGGTGGGGCAGGAGCAGGTGCTGGGCGAGGGCAAGCTGCTGCGCCGGATGATCGACGCCGACGCGGTGATGAGCCTGATCCTCCACGGCCCGCCGGGCACGGGCAAGACGACGCTGGCCGGGGTCATCGCGGCCCATACGAAGCGACGGTTCGTGCGCGAGAACGCGTCGAGCGTGGGCGTGAAGCGGATCCGCGAGATCATCGACGACGCCGACCGGCGCCTGGGCGAGAGCGGCAGGCGGACCATCCTCTTCCTCGACGAGATCCACCGCTTCTCCAAGAGCCAGCAGGACGTGCTGCTGGGCGACGTCGAACGCGGGCTCATCACACTCATCGGGGCGACGACGGAGAACCCGCTGTTCGCCGTCAACAGCGCGCTCATCTCTCGCTCGACGCTGTTCCGCCTCCAGTCGCTCAGCGAGGACGAGGTTGTCGAGGTGTTGCGCCGCGCGATCGCGGACGAGGAGCGCGGGTACGGGACGTATGACCTGACGGTTACCGACGAGGCGCTCCGGGTCTGGGCGATCAAGAGCGAGGGGGACGCCCGGCGGGCGCTCACGGCGCTCGAGGTCGCGGTGCTGTCGAGCCAGGAGAGACAGAGCGACAAACAGACGAAGAGACAAGGTGGGGACCGCGGCACTTCATCTCTCCGAAACTCCGTCTCTGCGTCTCGTCCCATCGTCATCAACAAGGACACGGCCGAGGCGTCGATCCAAGAAAAGGTCGCGGTCTACGGCGACGACGGGCACTACGACGCCGCGAGCGCGATGATCAAGTCCGTGCGCGGCAGCGACCCGGATGCGGCGCTGTACTGGATCGCGCGCATGCTCAACGCCGGCGAGGACCCCCGGTTTATCGCGAGGAGACTGGCAATCCTGGCGTCCGAGGACATCGGCAACGCGGACCCGCGGGCGGTGGTGATCGCCGAGTCGTGCTGGAACCTGGTCGAGCGGATCGGGATGCCCGAGTGCCGCATCACGCTGGGGCAGCTGGCGACGTACCTGGCCCTGGCGCCCAAGTCCAACCGGGCGTATAAGGCGATCGACGCGGCGCTCGAGGACGTCGCGTCGGGGCGGGTGCTGCCCGTGCCCATGTTCCTGCGCGACCCCAACACCTCGCCCCAGGGCGATGACGAGGGGCGGGGGGTGCGCGTCGAGGATCTCGGCGGCGAGTCGTACGAGTACTCGCACAGCGCGGGCGACATCGTCACGGGGCAGGACTATCTGGGCGTGCAGAAGGCGTACTACGAGCCCAGCGACGAGGGCGCCGAGAAGGTGCTGGCCCAGCGCCTGGCGGAGATCAAGCTTCTACGCTCGCGCCTGCGGAGAGAGAAATGAGCGGCGTTGCCGAGTCCAAGCGATCGGTGCGCGACGCGGTGCGCGCGCAGCTAACGCTTGTCTCGTCGGACGATCGTCGGCGGTGGTCGGAGGCGATCACCAGGGCGCTCGAGGGCAGTGAGCCCTGGGCCAGCGCCCGGAAAGTGCTGGTCTTCCTGGGTGACGAGGGCGAGCCGGATCTGGACGCGGCCATCGAGCGGGCGATTTCTCGGGGCGTGCGCGTCTCGGCGCCGCGGATGGACTGGACCGCGAAGACGATGCAGGCCACCGAACTGGGCTCGCTGGAACGGACCGAGATCCGCAGGCACGGCATCCGCGAGCCGGTTGAGGGGCCAGCCATCGAGCCCTGCTCGCTGGACCTGATCCTGGTCCCCGGTATCGCATTCGACGCCCGCGGCGGGCGCCTGGGACGCGGGGCGGGGTTCTACGACCGGTACCTGGCGCTGGCGGGCGAGGGTGTCCTGCGGGTCGGGGTGTGCTTCGAGGCGCAGGTGATCGGGGCTGTTCCCCAGGAAACCCACGATCTGGGCGTGGACGCGCTGGTCAGCGAGCAGGGGTTTAGACTGTCGGGCCGGGGCTGAGCCCCGATGACCGGATTCACGAGACGACGCACGCCCGTTCGCGACGGAACGCGGGCAGGAGGATCACGATGAGCTTGCCTTCGCACGGACGCGGGACCGCGGGTCAATCGAGCCGACGCCGGAAGAAGCTCAAGCTCCCGCCGGGGGTGATCCCGATCGTGATCGTGGGCGTCGCCATCGCGGCCGTATGGGGCGGGATGAGGCTCATCGGCCCCGCCGACGCGGGCGCGGGGCAGGGCGAGCTGTCCGACGCGGGCGAGAACGTGGTGCGCGAGCCCGCAAGCGATTCGGGAGCCTCCCGTCGCGGGCTGCTGGGAGAGGCGCTCGAAGAGTCCTCAGGCCGCACCGCGAACCGGGCGGGCAAGATCGACCGCCCGAACGCGCCGCTGCCCGAGCGCGGCTCGTCACTCACGGCGCTGGGCGGGGACGAGCCCGGACAGACGACACCGCTGGCCATCGCCGACCCGATCGCGGGCCGGGCGACGCTGCCCGAGATTAAGGCCCCCGCGCCGACACGATCGGGTTCGAGCTCGATGGTCGAGGCGGCGCTCGACGAGTCGGAATCGCTCATCGCCTCCAACCAGCTCGTCGCCGCCCGGACGACGCTCTCGCGCACGCTCGCCGACCCGGGACTGACAAGCTCTGACAAGCAGCGGCTGCGGGCGGCGCTGACGAACCTGAACGACACGATCGTCTTCAGCCCCCGCATCATCCCGGGCGACACGATGGTCGAGGAGTACCGCATCGCCTCGGGTGATTCGCTGGGCAAGATCACCCGCGCCCGCGAGCTGGGCGTGCACTGGAAGCTCATCCAGCGCATCAACGGCATCGACCGCCCCGAGCGCATCCGCGTCGGACAGCGCCTCAAGCTCATCCGCGGCCCGTTCCACGCGGTCGTGAACAAGAGCGAGTACCGCGTCGATCTCTACCACGGCCCGCCCGACGAGCCCGAGCGGTGGGTCTTCATCACCTCCCGCCCCGTCGGGCTCGGGCTGGACGACTCGACGCCCGCGGGCACGTTCGTCGTGCGCCAGAACTCCAAGCTCGAGAACCCGGCGTGGGTCAACCCCCGCGACCCGAGCGACCGGTACTCACGCGACGACCCGGACAACCCGATCGGCGAGTACTGGATCGGGCTCGACGGGCTGGGCGACGACGCCGTGTACGTCGGCTACGGCCTGCACGGGACGATCGAGCCCGAGTCGGTCGGGCGCCAGCAGTCGATGGGCTGCGTGCGGATGCTCGACGACGACATCGCGCTGGTGTACGAGCTGCTGGTCGAGGGCGCGAGCATCGTGAAGATCGTGCCGTAGGACCGGGGCCCTGACGACACCCTCAACCCTCGGGGAGACAAAGGCTTGCGGCGCCCTTTCGGGGCAGTCTCCGGAGGGGCTTTTCGCGCGCGGGCGACCTATGATTCGAGGTCGCCAGGAGGCCCGGAACCGGGCCTTGCAGCGCCCGTGATCGGGCGCTGCCGGCGGGGCCCACGGGCGGCCCGGGCGACGGTCGGACTTACCAAGACGGGACAGCGAAGCGCATGAGCGAGAACAACGGCAACGGCTCGATCGGGCGGGTGGACAGCGAGTACAACTCGGACCAGATCAAGGTCCTCGAGGGGCTCGAGGCGGTCCGCAAGCGCCCGGGGATGTACATCGGCGGCACGGGGCTCAACGCGCTGCACCACCTGGTGTACGAGGTGGTGGACAACTCGATCGACGAGGCGATGGCCGGGCACGCGACGACGGTGACCGTCTCGATCGCCGCCGACGGTTCCTGCACCGTCATCGACGACGGGCGGGGCATCCCCGTCGAGCCGATGAAGAACGATGACCCGACCATGGACGGGCAGTCCGCGATCGAGGTCGTGATGACCAAGCTGCACGCGGGCGGGAAGTTCGGGCAGGAGGGCAGCGCGTACAAGGTCTCGGGCGGTCTGCACGGCGTGGGCGTGTCGTGCGTCAACGCGCTGAGCGAGTACCTGGAGGCCGAGGTCTACCGCAAGGGCGAGGTCCACCGGATCTCGTTTGAGCGGGGCGTGGTCCGCGAGCCGGTGCACGTGATCGGTCCCATCCCGTCGAGTTCCTCGCGCACCACGGGCACGAGCGTGACGTTCAGGCCCGACCCTGAGATCTTCGAGGACACGACGTTCAGCTTCCAGACCCTGGCGACGCGCCTGCGCGAGCTGGCCTACCTGAACCCGGGCGTGACGATCCGCCTGACCGACGAGCGGGTGGACGCCGACGGCAAGCCCCGCAACGAGACGTTCCACGCCGAGAACGGGCTGCTGGAGTACTCGACGCACCTGATGACGGGCAAGACCGCCGTATCGAGCCCGGTGTACCTGCGCAAGGAGTACGAGGCGGAGTCGCTGGTCTGCGAGGTGGCGATGCAGTACCACGACGGGTACAACGAGCTGCTGCTGACGTTCGCCAACAACATTAACAACGTGGACGGGGGCACGCACGGGCAGGGCTTCAAGGTCGCCCTCACGCGGACGCTCAACACGTACGCGCGCAAGGCCGGGATCATCAAGGAGAAGGATCCCACGCCCACGGGCGACGACCTGCGCGAGGGGCTCATCGCGATCGTGTCCGTCAAGCTGCCCGACCCGGCCTTCAACAACCAGCCCAAGGAAAAGCTCCTCAACCCGGAGGTCGAGGGGTTCGTGAGCGCGGCCGTGGGCGAGGCGCTGGCCAACTGGCTCGAGGAGCACCCGGCGGAGGCGAAGAAGCTGTGCCTCAAGGGCGTGATCGCGGCCCAGGCGCGCGAGGCGGCCCGCAAGGCCCGCGAGCTGACGCGGCGCAAGACCGCGCTCGACTCGGGCTCGATGCCCCACAAGCTGCGCGACTGCAAAACCAAGGACGTGGACCGGGCCGAGCTGTTCCTGGTCGAGGGTGACTCCGCGGGCGGCAGCGCCACCCAGGGGCGCAACGTGGACAACCAGGCGATCCTGCCCCTGCGGGGCAAGCTGCTCAACGTCGAGCGCGCCCGCATCGATAAGGTGCTGGGTTTCGAGGAGATCCGGACGCTCATCGCGGCGCTGCGCTGCGGCATCGGGGGCGACTTCGACCACGCCAAGCTCCGCTACGGCAAGATCATCATCATGACCGACGCCGACGTGGACGGGAGCCACATCCGGACCCTGCTGCTGACGTTCTTCTTCCGCCAGATGTCCGAGCTGGTGCGTCGCGGGAACATCTACATCGCGCAGCCGCCGCTGTACCAGATCACCCGGGGCAAGACGAGCCGGTACGTGGTCAACGAGAAGGAGATGTCCGACGTGCTGACCGAGCTGGGGCTCGAGGGCTCGTCGCTGGTAGTGCGCGACATCATCGAGGACTCGACGGGCATCCCCGAGGCGCAAACGGTCAAGCGGATCGAGGGCACGGACCTGAAGAAGGCGATCCGCCTGCTGTCACGCCTCGAGGATCTGGTCGAGATCGCCGAGCGCCGGGGCGTTCGGTTCGCGGACCTGCTCTCGTCGCGCAGCGATGACCCGGAAGGGAACGGTCGTCTGCCCACGCACAAGGTCAGCGCCGGCGCGTCGAACATCTACGCCTGGACCGAGCGCGAGGCGATGGACTTGGTGCAGGCGCGCGGCTGGCGCCTGGACGACGCGGCGATCGAGGACGAGAGCGACGAGGACAGCGACGACCCGTACGCGTCCCGCAAGGCGATGGAAGAAGAGACCGAGGTCGTGCAGAGCGCCACGATCCGCGAGCTGCACGAGAACCGCGAGCTCGGGCAGGTGTTCTCCGATCTGGCGGAGATCGGGCTGGAGATCGACGACTACGCGCTGGTGCGTGAGGAGTCGATCACGGGCGAGGTGATGCCCGCCAAGTACGCGTGGGAGACGGAGAAGAAGTCCAAGAAGAACGACGACGAGGCGGGCGAAGGCGTGCGCGTCTTCGAGGCGGCCAACCTGCCCACGATCCTGACGGTGCTCCACGAGATCGGGCGTCGCGGAATGGAAGTGAAACGCTTCAAGGGGCTGGGCGAGATGGACGCCGAGCAGCTCTGGGAGACCACGATGGATCCCGGGGTACGCACCCTGTACCGGGTGAACTGGGAGCAGGCGGGCGAGGCGGACTCGCTGTTCAGCGTGCTGATGGGCGAGCACGTCGAGCCCCGGCGCAAGTTCATCGAAGACCACGCCCTCGAGGTCAAGAATCTGGACGTCTAGAGCGATCCGACCCCTGCCCGGACCCCGACCGGGGGCTGGTGGGTCTGTGCCGCCTGCGGGGCGGGGCCCGGGTCCGCATACCCGTCCTGGGGGTCCTTCCGGGCATGACGCCCGCCCGGCGAGCCGATTTCTTGCCAGCGGTCCGCTCAGTGCGATCGTGGAGGAACGCGGCGATGGACGAGAAGCACTCCGGCGGGCACGGGCCCATGAACACCATCCGGGCCGGGCGGTACGAGCTCAACCGCCTGCTCGATGCCATGGACGCAAAGGGCGCGAAGAACACCGTCGATCGCGAGTTCATGCGCTGGGGGTACCGCCAGCAGTCGGTGACCGTCGAGCTTCGCCACCCGGGGGGGACCATCGTCCGCCTGCCAGTGGCAACGCGAAACCTCTCCAACAGCGGCATCGCGGTCCTGCACAACTCGTTCGTGCACACGGGCTCGGGCTGCGCGGTGACCCTCGAACACCAGACCATGGGCAAGATCAAGATCGAGGGCGAGGTGACCCGGTGTCAGCACATCGGGGGCACGGTGCATGAGATCGGCATCCGGTTCGAGCAGGGGATCGACACCCGTGAGTACATGCGCCTGGACCTGCTCTCCGAGGCGTTCAGCCTCGAGAGCGTGGCCCCCGAGAAACTCGAGGGCGCCATCGTGTACATCGATGACAGCGAGCTGGACCTGAAGCTCGTCGGGAAGCTGCTCGAACCCACTTTCCTGTCGATACAGTCAACCTCGGACCCCGACGAGGGCGTCGAGCTGGCCCAGCGCGGGTGCGATCTGGTGATGTGCGAGCTGCGTGTGGGTGAGACGAGCGGGGTGGACCTGATCAAGCGGATGCGTGAGGGTGGCGTCCGCGCTCCGGTGCTCATGGTGACCGCCGACACGAGCGCGCACGCCAGGGACAAGCTCCGCTCGGGCGGCGCCGACGCGCTGGTGTCCAAGCCCCTGACGAGCGAGAAGCTGCTGCGGGCCATCGCGGAGTTCATGATCAGCGGCGCCGACGCCGGGCCGCTGATCTCCACGCTCACCAAGGACGACCCGTCCCTGGCGTTCGTGGCGGGGTTCATCGGGGGCCTCGGGGCGCAGCTGAGCGCGATCGAGGCGGCCGTCCGCGAGGAGGACACGGAGGAGTGCCGTCAGATCTGCATGCGGCTCGCCTCTTCCGCCCCGCCCCTGGGGTTCGAGCCCATCGGGGTGATCGCGACACGGGTGCTCGAGGAACTGGGCAAGGGCGTCGAGATCGCGGACGTGCACAACGACCTCCAGACGCTGTTCAAGACCTGCCGGCGCGCCCGTGGGATCATCCCGTCGGCGGACACCGAGAGCAAGACCGAAGGCCAGACGCAGACCCAGGGCGAGCCCCAGGCCGACGCGGCCTGATCGGGCTTGCGTCGCCCGAGCCCGAGCATCACCATGGCGCTATGGACCTGCGCCAGCGCCTTGAAGCCATCCTCAACGCGGGTGTGACCTCGCTCACCCCACTCAGCGGCGGGTGCGTGGGCGACGTCTCTCGCGCCGACCTCGACGACGGGACGAGCGTGGTCGTCAAGACCGCGACCCGCAGCGGGGCGACGCTGGACATCGAGGGGTTCATGCTCGGCGCCCTCGCGCAGCGATCGGACGCGCCCGTGCCCCGGGTCGTTCACGCCGAGCCCGACCTGCTGGTCATGGAGCACATCCCCAACGATGGCGTTGCGGGCGACGAGGGGTTCCGCCAGCTCGGCGACACGCTCGCGGCCCTGCACGCCACCACCTCCGACCGTTTCGGGCTCGAGCGGGACACGCTCATCGGCCCCCTGCCGCAGCCCAACCCGTGGACCGCGTCCTGGACCGAGTTCTACGGGCGGTCCCGGCTCCAGGCGATGGCCCGCCTGGCTCGCGACGCCGGGCGCCTCGACACGATCGACGCGCGCCGCGTGGACCTGCTCTGTGACCGCCTCGATCAGCTCATCGAGCCCGATCCGACCCCCTCGCTGATCCACGGCGACCTCTGGTCGGGCAACGTCCTCTGGCATCAGGGGAACCTGGCGGCCCTGATCGACCCGGGGTGCTACTTCGGCGCAGACGAGGTGGACCTGGCGATGATGGCGCTGTTCGGCGGGTTCGGACCTGCCTTCTGGGATCGCTACCACGAGGTCCGGGGGATTCGCGCGGGGTTCTGGGAAAGGCGAAGGGAGGTCTACCAGCTCTACCCGTTGCTGGTGCACGCGACGCTGTTCGGGGGCGGGTACATCGGGCAGGTCCGGGGGGTGCTCGATCGGTACGTGTGAGGGCGAAAACGCACGCCGCCCGGCCCCTGATCGGGACCGGGCGGGAAGGGTGGCCAACGGGACTCGAACCCGCGACCTTCGGGATCACAACCCGATGCTCTAACCAACTGAGCTATGACCACCATTTGTGGGCGCCGCCGGTGGCCCCGGGGGCGACTTCGCAGCTACGGTACGGGGGCGGGCGGCGGACAGTCAACGCCGGGCCCGACGACATTCAGCAGACACGGACCCGCCCCCCGGGGCGGCGATTCGGGGCCGATCCCGCGGGCGCGGGTTTTTTCGTCCCGTGAGGAGGAATCAGACATGCCGACCGTCAGCGCGAACTCGCTCGATCTTTCACCCGCCCGCGCCCTCACCAACCTCTCGACCGCCGATCTGATCGAGCGGGCGCTGGCGAGGGGCGAGGGGCGGTTCGCCGACAACGGCGCGCTCGTGGTCATGACGGGCGACCGCACCGGGCGTTCCCCGACCGACAAGTGGCTCGAGGACACGCCGGCGATCCACGACAACATCTGGTGGGGCAAGGTCAACCAGCCCATCACTCCCGACCAGTTCGACACCGCCCACCGCATCGCGACCGAGTACATGAACTCGCTCGACGAGGTGTTCGTGTTCGACGGTTTCGCGGGCGCCGACACCGCCCACCGCCTGGGTACTCGCGTCGTGACCGAGCTCGCGTGGCACGCGCTGTTCGCCGAGACGCTGTTCATCAAGCCCGGCAGCGCGTCCGACGACGGCGACGGGTCCTGGAAGCAGGACTGGACCGTGATCAACGCGGGGTGTCACAAGCTCACCGACGCGCAGCAGAAAGAGCTGGGCCTGAGCTCGCCCATCCTCATCGCCCAGAGTCTCGAGAAGAAAACCGTCGTCATCCTCGGCACGCAGTACGCCGGCGAGATGAAGAAGGGCATCTTCTACGCGATGAACTACGACATGCCCGACCAGGGCGTGTTCCCCATGCACTGCAGCGCCAACATCGCCAGCGACGACCCGTCCAACGTCGCGCTGTTCTTCGGCCTCTCGGGCACGGGCAAGACCACGCTCTCGGCCGACCCGGACCGCTCGCTCATCGGCGACGACGAGCACGGCTGGGGCCCCACCGGCGTGTTCAACTTCGAGGGCGGGTGCTACGCCAAGTGCATCAACCTGACGCGCGAGGGCGAGCCGCAGATCTGGGACGCGATGCGATTCGGCTCGGTCCTCGAGAACGTCGTGATGGACGACAAGAGCCGCTGCGTGGACTTCTTCGACGTGAGCGTCACCCAGAACACCCGCGTCACCTACCCCGTCGATTACATCCCGGGCGCCACCATCCCCAGCGTGGGCGGGCACCCCAAGAACGTGATCTTCCTGACCGCAGACGCGTTCGGCGTTGTCCCCCCCGTCTCCAAGCTCACCCCCGAGCAGGCGATGTACTACTTCGTCAACGGGTACACCTCCAAGCTCGCGGGCACCGAGGCGGGCGTCACCGAGCCCGTGCCCAACTTCAGCCCCTGCTTCGGCGGGCCCTTCATGCCCCGCAGGCCCGGCGAGTACGCCAAAATGCTCAGCGAACGCATCAATCAGCACGGCGTCAACGTCTGGCTGCTCAACACCGGCTGGACCGGCGGGCCCTACGGCACGGGCTCCCGCTTCAAGCTCGCCTACACCCGCGCCATGGTCACCGCCATCCTCGACGGCTCGCTCAGCAGGGGCGCCTTCGAGACCGAGCCCTACTTCGGGCTGGCCATCCCCGCCGGCGTGCCCGGCGTGCCCAACGACGTGCTCCTGCCCGAGAACACCTGGGGCGACAAGAGCGCATACAAAGCCCAGGCGACCAAGCTCGCCAAGATGTTCCGCGAGAACGACAAGCACTTCCAGCTGTCCGATGAGGTCCGCGCGTCGGGGCCGAGGGCCTAGGAGCATCGATGTCTCGCACCCCCACCGTCGGCGGCAACTGGAAGATGAACCTCGACCGCGACGCCAGCGTCGCGCTGGCGCGCGATGTCTGCTCGCGCCTGGGCGACGCCCCGGGCGTTGAGGTCGCGGTCTTCGTGCCCTTCCCCTACCTGCTCGGGGTCGGGCGGGTGATCGCCGACTCGGGCTCGGCGGTCCGACTGGGCGCCCAGGATCTCTCTGATCAGGACAACGGCGCCTTCACCGGCGAGGTCTCCGCGTCCATGCTCATCGACTGCGCCGTTAAGACCGTCCTCGCCGGGCACTCGGAGCGGAGACATGTCGTCGGCGAGACCGATCAGCTCGTGGGCGCCAAGACCCGCAAGGCCCTGGACAGCGGGCTGGACGTGATCCTGTGCGTGGGTGAGACCATCGAGCAGCGGAGGGCGGGGCAGACCGACGCCGTGAACGAGCGCCAGGTCCGCGCCGGGCTCGAGGGCGTCTCCCCGGGCGACATGGCCCGCGTGACGATCGCCTACGAGCCCGTCTGGGCGATCGGCACGGGCATGACGGCGACCCCCGCCGACGCCCAGGACGCCCACGCCAAGATCCGGGCCCTGCTGGGCTCGATGTACTCCTCGGTGCTGGGCGAGGAGACCCGGATCCAGTACGGCGGGTCCATGAAGCCGGGCAACGCGGTGGAGCTGATGGCCCAGCCGGACATCGACGGCGGGCTGATCGGGGGCGCCTCGCTCAAGGGTGAGGATTTCCAGGCCATCGTCGAGGCCGCGAGATAGATCGCGGCTGCTGAAGTCGCTGCGGGCAAGGGGCCTAGGATTGCCCTCGCGCCGCGGGGTGAGCCCCGCCGAGAGCTTGATTCTGCGGAGATCCGACCGATGGTGCTGACCCTGGGCATGGCTCCGATTGCCATTAACTTGATGGTGGCTCTGTTCCTGCTCGTCTGTGTCGTGCTGATCCTGACGGTGCTGATCCAGCGCCCCCAGGGCGGCGGGCTCAGCGGCGCCTTTGGCGCGGGCGGGGGCGGCAGCGGCTCGGGGCAGACCGCCTTCGGCGCCCGGACGGGCGACGCCCTGACCATGGCCACCATCGCGATGTTTGTGATCTACCTCGGCGTCGCGGTCGTGCTGAACTTCGCCGTCCGACCCGGGACGGCCCCGGGCGCGGGGCCCAGCATCGTCGCGCCCGATGGTGGGCTCGGCGGCGAGAGCGCCACCGATACCACCACGACCGAGGGAAGCGTCGAGGGCGAGAGCCTGGGCGCCACGGGCGACGAGGTCTCTGGCACGGGCCCGGGCGAGGGGGGCGCACCTCCGGCTGATGCCCCGGCTGGCGATACCCCACCCAACCCTGGCGGATCGCCCTGACCGGGGTGAACCTCAGTAGATTCGCGCTTCCCCGCGTCTGCCTCGCGGGGCAAGGAGACCGCGTGTGATCCGAAGCATGACCGGGTTCGGCGACGCGTCCGCCCAGGAAAGCGGCGTCCACTACTTCGTCGAGCTTCGCTCGGTGAACAACAAGTACTGCAAGGTCTCGCTGCGCCTGCCCGAGTCGCTCCAGGGGCTCGAGCCGGTGCTCGACTCGCTTCTCCGCTCCCGCCTGAGCCGCGGATCGATCACGCTGACGCTCAAGTGCACCGACACGAGCGAGGCCGCGGCCTACAACGTCAACCAGAACGCGCTGCAGCGGTACATCGACCAGCTCCGCTCGGCGCCCTCGGTCAAATCGGGGCACGTCACGCTCGACGCGGCGGCCCTGCTGGACCTGCCGGGCGTGCTCCAGCCCCCGGCCGACGAAGAGCAACGCCTGACCAACGCCCGCAAGGCGACGATGCCGCTGGTCGAGGAGTCGCTGACCCACCTGATCGCGATGCGTAAGCGTGAGGGCATCGGGCTGGGCGAGGAGCTGCTCTCGCGCGGGGCGGCGATTCAGGAGCGGCTCGAGGAGATCAAGACGCTGGCGCCGGGCGTGGTCGCGGAGTATCAGCGCCGCCTCAAGGAGCGGATCGAGTCGCTGCTGGGCGACGCGGGTCGCCAGGCCGAGCCGGGGGACCTGGTGCGTGAGATCGCGGTGTACGCGGAGAAGACGGACATCGCCGAGGAGATCGCGCGCCTGGGCGAGCACATGACGCATTTCGCCGAGCTGATCCGCAGCGAGGACGACCGCCCGCTGGGTCGGACGCTGGACTTCGTGGCCCAGGAGATGCTGCGCGAGGCGAACACGATCGCGTCCAAGAGCCCCGACGCGCGGATCGGGCGTCTGATCGTTGAGATCAAGGGCGAGATCGACCGGATCAAGGAGCAGGTCCAGAACGCCGAGTGAGCCGCGCCCCGAGGGGAGATGACCCGATGGACGGACCGCCCCCTCCCCCACCGACGCCCGACACCAACCCCGACCCAACGCCCGGCCCGACGCCCAGGCCCCGCCCGCCCGAGCGCGAGCAGCTGACCTCCCCCGAGATCAACGCGGTCCTCTCCAGGTACGAGCTTGGCAAGGTCTCGGCGATCCACGAGGTGCGCGCGGGCGACCCCGGGGCGCCCAAGGCGCTGATCGAGTGCGCCCGGGGCTCGCTGCTGCTCAAGCGGCGCTCGCGGGCGTGCGACGACCCGTACCTGGTCGCGTTCCAGCACAGCCTCCAGCTCAGGCTCGAGGCGCAGGGGTACCCCGTCGCCCCCCTGCTGGGCACGCGCGACGACAACAACTCGATGGTCCAGCTCGACGGGCGGGTGTACGAGTTGTTCCGCTACATCAACGCAGCGCCCGCGGACGGGTCGGTCCAGGGCGCCGAGATCGCCGGGGGCGCGCTGGCGCGCCTCCACCACCTCAGCCAGGGGCACAGCTCGGCGTGGACCGCGCCCGAGGACCGATCCTCGGCGCTCGAACGCGTACGCCGACGGATGGACCGACTGGCCAGCGCCCACGCATCGCTCGAGTCCGCGTGCGCCCGCCTTACCGCGCTGAGCGCCTGGGCGCACCACGCGCTGCTCCGCCTGGGGCTCGACCGCAGCCCCACACGCGTCATCCACGGCGACTGGCACCCGGGCAACACGCTTTTCCGCGAAGGGCGCCTCGTGGGCGTGATCGACTTCGACGCGGCCCGCATGGGCGAGCTCGCGTGTGACCTGGCCCAGGGTCTCGTGCAGTTCTCGCTGGTCGGGGGCGGGGACGACCCAGATCGGTGGCCCGACACGCCCGGCGTGGACCGCCTGCTCGCGCTGTGGCGCGGGTACGTCAACGCGGGCGACCCGAACACGATCGATGAGCGCACGCCGGAGGCGATGCCGCTGCTGATGGTTGAGACCCTGGTCAAGGAAGCCGCGGCGGGGGTCGGCGCGGACGGGCACGCGGGGCGTCGCCCGGGCCTGGCGTTCCTTGCGGCGATCGCCCGCAAGGGCGAATGGCTCGAATCCAACGCGGAGAGCCTGACCCAGAAGCTGTCGGAGGCCTGAAGTTCCCTGGCCCGGGCCCGCCCCGAGGGCGATAATGCCCGTATGCCCTCACCCAAGCTCACCCTGCTCACCCTGATCCCGGCGTCGGCCCTCGCGGCGGCCCAGCCCGGCGACGCGACACTGGCGCGCCTGGGCGCGGAATCGTTCGAGGCCCGCGAGCAGAGCGAGCAGGAACTCAGCGAGTCGGACGCCGCCGCGATGGACGAGCTGCTGGCGCTGCTCGGCGAGCGATCGCTCAGCGCCGAGGCGCACCGTCGCATCGCCCGCGTCGCGTTCCGTCGGTTCGCGGACACGCCCAGGGCGGGCATGGGCGTCTCGTTCGATCTTGATCGCGCCATAGAGAAGGGTGTGGCGATCCGCGAGCCGGTCGCCAACTTTCCCGCGTTCGAGCTGATCAAGCCCGGGGACGTGATCCTCATCGCCGACGGGATCGAGCTGCGCAACAGCGAGCAGCTGGGATCGATCATCGTGTCGCACGACCCGGGCGATGTCATCGAGATCACGCTCGAGCGAGAGGGCGAGCGGCTGACGATCGACGTCCCCCTGGGATCGTTCGCCGCGCTGGGGCAGCGCCCCCGCGTGGAGCCGGCCCGCCTGGAGGGGGCCTTTGCGCAGCGCTGCGCCCGCGCGGGCGCAGCGGGACGGGCCGTGAGTGACACGCTGGGCGACGGGCTCACGATCGATGACTGGGCCGCGGCGGAACTCGGGCTGGGCGACGGGATTCATCCCCACGCCACCCCGCCCGAGTGGCGGCCCCGGTCCAACGCCGACGTGTTCGTTCGCGGCGGGCGCCCCCGCGCCCTCGACGCGGTGTCGGCCCCCAGGGATCCGAGGGCGGGCGTCTCCGCGACGATGACGATGGCCAACCGGAACGCGATGCTCCTGGCCAAGCGGCTGAGCGAGCTTGCGCGGGAACGGGTTCTCCTGCGGGTCCGTCTTCAAGCGGGAGACGAGCCCGAGGCGGCGCTTGAGAAGCTCCGCCTTGCAATCGAGGACCTGGACGCACGCATCGAGGAGATGACGACCCAGCTTGGCGCCGGCGGGCGGTGAGGGTCACGCGTCGCCGGCGTGCCGGGCGAGCAGCTCTTTCACGGCGGTGATCGCGCGGGCGACGTGCTCGTTGCCCAGCGAGGGCTGGGCGATCACGACCGCCCGCTCGCAGCGGGCACGCATCTTCTTCATCCCCCGCTTGCCCGAGACCGCGGCGTCGGTGAAGTTGTCGAACGTGTCGGCGAGCTTGACCAGGTGCGCCCGCCAGTCGGCGCTGGCGAGCTGGTCGTCGTACGCCGGTTCGCGCTCGGGCTCACGCAGGCGCATGTCCTTGGTCATCGCCGCGACCACGTCGGCGACCTCGCGTCCGAAGGCGCTCTCGATGTCGTCGTAATCGATCGGCGTGTCCTCGATCGTGTCGTGCAGGAGCGCGCCCGCGATGCACGCGTCGTCGTCGCACGCGAAGATGTCGCGGATGGTCATCGCGACGCGAAAGGGGTGGGCCGCGTAGGGCGTAGCGCCGTCGCGCCGCGTCTGGCCCGCGTGGGCGCGGGCGGCGAAGCTGGCGGCCTCCTGCCAGAGTCGGCTGTTCATCGCGTCCTCTCCGCTGGGTTACTTCGAGCCGGCAAAGGCAGCACGGATCGGTCGCACGCCCTCCCGGTAGATCACCTTGGCGCGGGACGGCGCGCCGCCGCACTCGTCGAAGATCATCACCTTGTTGCCCCTGGCCTTGAGCAGCGGGCGGGGCAGGGGCATGGCGTTGATGGGCCCGACCTTGGCGCCGGCGCCCGTGGCGACGAAGTACCGCCCGAGGTTCTCGCCGTTGAGGAAGACGACGCCCTTGGTCATGCCCGTCAGGTCGAGCTCCAGCGGGATATCGGGCTCGAGGATGGCGTCGAAGGTCGCCCGCCACCAGGTCGGGACCTTGGGCTTGGTGTCCTTGGTCGCCTTCTTGAACATGGTCGCGGCGGGCTGCTCCCACTTGGCGTACGCCCATGCCGCCTTAAGCGTCAGGGTGTTGGTCCCCTCCAGGAACACGGTCTGCTGCGCCGCCTTGGCGAACTCGGCGACCTGTTCCTCGCCCAGCGCGGGGTCGATGGCGTCCACCATCGGGACGATCTGCAGGGTGTTGGCGCCGCGCTTGGTCGCCTCGTGGTCGAGCACCATCTCCATCGCGCCGCCCGCCTCGAGGAACCGGTAGGGCTCGTCGTTAAGCACGACGACGCTCCGTGCCGGCAGCGCGGTCATGTGCATGATCAGCGGCGTCTTCTTCCGGTGCTGGAAGCTCCAGGTTACGCGGTTAGGCGCGGTCGTGTCGCCCACGAGCATGTGCATCAGCGGCGAGAAGTGCTTGAGCGGCTCGATGGGATCGCCGAGCTCGATCGTGGACTTGCCGATCTTGAACGGCGTGACCTCGTACAGATGGTCGGGCAGGCCCTTGGGCGCGGCCAGATCGACGCCCGACGAGGCGCGACCCATGTTGTCCGCGAGGACGACGAGGGTCTGGGCGTCTTTCTTGAGCGTGAGGGTGACCGTGGGTGTCGCGTCAGCGCCGCGCCCGAGCACGCCGACGGTCTCGCCATCGAGGATGAGCGTGAGTCGGTCACCCCCGTGCGGGGCGGCGAGGGTGGTCTTGCCACCGGCGGCGCCCTTGAGCGAGAGGCGGTACCAGCCGTAGCCGTAGGGCGAGCCGAGCACACCCAGGTCCGCGGGGCCGGAGATCGAGGCGTAGCGCGGGCTCTCGCCCGAGGTCTGATCGGTCGCGGGCGCCGCCTCGAGCGAGGCGAGGCTGGTCTTGCCCGACTTTGGCAGCTTGGGCGCCCTCCGCTCTTCCTTGAAGGAGATGTTCTTGTGCACGCCGTCCTTGTCGATACGGGCGTAGACGTTGTGCTCGCCCTCGACGGGCTGTGCGTCGGCGGTGACGCTGGCGATCCCGACGTAGACCGCGTCTTCGGTGATGAACGTCTGGTCGATGAGCTCCTCGGAGCAGACGACGACAAACACACCCTCGACCTCTTCGACGATGGGTTTGCGACCGCGCGGGATGTCCACCTCGATGGGCGTGCCCTCGATGGAGAGCGAGCCGCGCCCGCCCGCGGGGCCGAAGCAAACAAAGACATCGCCCACGGCGCCGAAGGCGTTGAGCGAGCAGTAGTCGAGCGTGGCGCGGGCGTTGATGTTGACGTTGAACAGGCACCAGGCGACGGACTGGGCGCCAAAGTCTACGGGCAGGGTCATGCCGTCGGGCATGAGCAGGCCGACGCGCGTGATCGACGAGCGATCAACCTTGTCCTCGACGTCCTCGGCGTTGGCGAAGACGAACGCAACATCGCCCTGCGAGCCGCGCGCGGGCGTGATGATCGGCGCCAGCATCGAGGGCTTGGCGCTGCGCGTGGTCCCGCCCGGGGCTGTGGTCGGGTCGAGCACGACGGGCTGCTGGTCGGGCTCGAGGTTGGCCAGCACACGGCTGAACTGCGACGCGAATGTCGCGAGCCGGCGGACGGTGGCGAAGTGCGGGCTCGGGGCGCCGTGCGGATCGAGCGGCGCCGCCAGGTCCTGGATAGGCGCGTAGTGAGCGCCCTCGCCGGTGGGCGACTTGCCGCCCCAGAACTCGCGGGTGACGCCCGAGGCGAAGGGGTTGAGGATGAACTGCCCGCCGCCGGCGACAATCTCGGTCAGGCGGCGTTGCACGACCGCGGGCGAGGGCGCGGGGACGGGGTCCTGCCCGAACACGGCCCGCGTCTTGACGCCGAAGTCGATGATGATCTTGGGCTGGTCGGGGCGGACGATGTTGAGCTCGCGCAGGGTGCGCATCATGTCGCTCTCGCCGACCCAGCCGTCGATCTCGCCCTCGACGGCCTTGGACTGCCAGAGGTTATTGGCGTTGATCTTGGGGACGTTGAGCCCGCTCTCGCGCTGGTAGCGGGCGAGCTCGCCCAGGTACTTGGCCGCCAGATCGTCCAGGCCGCAGGTCCACTGCGACTCGTTCTGGATGAGCAGCAGCGAGCCGCCGCGCCCGGTCGAGGTGACCTGGCGGGGGCGGATCTGGTCGGCCAGGGCGGTGAGGTACCGACCGCAGGCCTCGAGGTAGGGCTGGTTGGCGGTGCGGAGCTTCATCTCGGGGATCTGGAGGAGCCAGGCGGGCAGGCCGCCCAGGTCCCAGCCCGAGCCGACGAAGGGGCCCGGGCGGAGGACGCAGTGCATCCCGGCCTGCCCGACGGCTTCGACGAACTTCTTGATGTCGTTTGGACCCGTAAAGTCGTACTGCCCGGGGCGGGTCTCGATGGGCGCCCAGAAGATCGGGGTCTCGATCGTGTTGAACCCGGCGATCTTGGCGGCATGAATCCGGTCCGCCCACTCGTCCCGGGCGATCCGCTGGTAGTGAATCGAGGCCCCGACGAGCCAGAGGCGGCGCCCGTCGAGCATGAAGCTACGACCGTCATAGGTCACTGAAGGCATAGGTGGTTGCGCTCCGAGCGCCGCTCGCCGAGAGAGGCAAGCGGGCAGGATCCGCCCGACGTCCGCAGGACGCCCCGAACATCGCCGGGCGGGGGATCGGAAGCATAGAACCCGACCTGGAAATGGCAACGCACGACGACTGTGAACGGTACAGTCAGCCCCGAGAACGGCCTCTTTTCATGCGTGATTTTCTATTTCGTCCCCTTTCAACCGCCCAACCCCGCCCCCGGGGGGGTCGTCGTGCGCTGACGGGGATGCCCCTGATGGTCGCGCTGGGCGCTTCGCTTGCAGGCTGTTCGGATCCGCTGGCGCGGGTTGATGCGCGCACGGATCGCCTGCTGCGCGAGCGATCGGCGGAGCTGGGTGGGGGCGCCGTCGCGCCCTCGGTGCGGGACGGGAACCCGACCGACCCGAGGCGGGCGGGTCAGACGAGCACGAGCCTGCCCACGTCCAACCCGGGCGCACAGCAGCTGAACTTCCGCCCGGCGCAGGCGGACCGGGACGTGGCCGATCGGCTCGAGCGGTACGCCAGCGAGTCGCTACCCATGCCGGGCGAGGCGGCCAGCGACAACGTCCGCACGATCTCGCTGACCGAGGCCTTCCGGCTGGCGCAGGCCAGCGGGCGCGAGCACCGCTTCGCCGAGGAGGACTACATCCTTTCGGCGATCCGACTGCTCATCGAGCGCCACCTCTGGTCGCCCAGGCTCTTCAACGACACCCGCGTGGGCCTCTCGGGCAGCGGCACGGACGGTCGCTTCGAGCACGCGCTGGACCTGATCAACACGCTGCGCGTGACCAAGCGTCTGCCCTACGGCGGCTCGGTCGAGGCTCGCTGGATCGTCAACGCGACCGACCAGCTCCGCACGCAGGCGACGGGGCGGTACACGCAGTCGTCTGAGCTGGCGCTCTCGGGCAACATCCCGCTGCTGCGCGGGGCGGGGCAGGCGGCCCGCGAGTCGCGCATCCAGGCCGAGCGTGATCTGATCTACGCGGCCCGCGCGTTCGAGCGGTTCCGTCGCGAGCTGCTGGTGGACATCGCGTCGGACTACTTCTCGTTGATCCAGGCGCGCAACCGCATCGAGAACCAGGTGCGCCAGCTCGACGGGCTCAAGCGCGACGACGAGGCGACGGGGGAGAAGGTCAAGGCCGGGCGCCTCCGCGCGTTCCAGCAGCAGATCACCGCCAGCCGCCTGAGCCAGGCGCAGCAGCAGCTGGCGCGCCTGCGTGAGAACTACATCCTGCAGCTCGACCGATTCAAGCAGCGCCTGACCCTGGACATCAGCGAGCCGATCGACATCGACCCGGACATCTTCGACCTGCGGGAGCCCGACGCGACGCTGCGCGAGGCGATGGGGCTCGCCCTCGAATACCGCCTGGACCTGCAGAACCGGCGCGACCAGCTCGACGACCAGCGCCGCGCCGTCGCCAACGCGCGCAACGACCTGCTGCCCGATCTGGATCTCGACGCGAGCGTCTCCGTGCCCACCGACCCGGGCCAGATGAACGGCGGGTTCGCCATTGACCCCGACCAGCTGGACTACTCCGTCGGCGCCACGTTCAGCCTGCCGCTGGACCGGCGGATCGAACGCCTGAGCCTGCGCCAGGCGCTCATCGGGCTCGAACGGGCGCAGCGCAACTACGACGAGTTCCGCGACGGCGTGATCATCTCGGGGCGTCAGGCGGTGCGCAACGTGGACCTGGCGCAGTTCCAGCTGCGCCTGGCCGAGGAGCAGGTGCGAATCAACGAGCTGGGTCTGGAGGAGCTGCTGCTGCGCGACGACTCGGACCCGCAGAGCGTCGTGGACCGGCGCAACGACCTGCTCAACGCCGAGGACGCTCGCGACCAGGCGATCGCGGACCTGCGCAATGCCATCTTGCAGTTCCTGCTGGCGACCGGTCAGGCGCGCGTGCGACCCGACGGCACGTTCGAGCCCCTGCCCGGGATGGTCGGCGATGTTCCGGACTCGGTTGACGTCCCGAACCCCGTCGCCCCCGACGCGGTTCCGTAACCGAACCGAACACGGCGCTCAGGCCGCGGACTTGACGAAGAAATCGTGAGAGCGCCACTCGCTGCCGACCTGCAGCTCGGAGCGCTGCGTCGGGTCCTCACGGAAGCCAAGACGCTCGACGAGGCGACGGCTGCCCACGTTCTCCGGGTCGATGCCGGCGTGCACCGCGTGCAGCCCGAGCCCCGTGGGCGGGTCAGACAGCGCGTACTCGAGCATCGCCGTGACGCCCTCGGTCCCGAGCCCGCGCCGGGTGTGGGGCGCCCCCACCCACCAGACGGCGTCGGCGTGCCAGCCCAGGCCGCGGGTGATCGCGTTGAGGTGGAACGCGCCGACGATGGCACCGTCACCAAGAACACCCACGCGCCGCCAGGCGTGCCCCGCCTCATCACCCTCCCGGGCGCTGCCGAGCTGGCGATCGAAGAACGCGTCGTCGTCCTCGCCCACCCGGTTCAGGGGGATCCAGGGCGTCAGGAGCTCGCGGCTGTCGCGCACCAGCGCAAGAAACGCGCAGCGGTCGCTGGGCAAGAGCGGGCGCAGCGTCAGGCGGGGGGTGCGGACCTCCGAGGCGCTGACCACTTCCACCGGCGTCGTTGGGGCGATCCGCCCCAGCAGGTCGCGCGATGAGGCGCGGACAGCGGTCCGCAGCGGGCTGATACGCAAGGCTGGGCGTGGCACGGTGTGGCTCCCCTGGCCCCGATGATCCGGGGGGATGTGGGGGCCCATCGGCTCTGAATCCCGCGGGGCATTCAACATCGGCGGGCGCACTCGCGCCCGGGGGGTTACCGGACCTGGGCGTTGGGCGGGGCGATCACTCGACGGTCACGCTCTTGGCCAGGTTCCGGGGCTTGTCCACGTCGTGCCCGCGCAGGACCGCGGCGTGGTACGCCATGAGCTGCAGCGGGATCACCGTCACCATCGGGCTCAGGCAGTCCGGGACATCGGGCACCCAGAGCACGTCGTGGGCGACGGACTCGATCTGGGTGTCGCCCTGGGTTGCGACGGCGATGACGTGCCCGCCCCGCGTCCGGACCTCCTCGATGTTGTTGATGACCTTCTCGTACTGCGGGCCCTTGTTGGCGATGAAGACGGCGGGCATGCCCTCGTCGATGAGCGCGATGGGACCGTGCTTCATCTCCGCCGCGGGCATGCCCTCGGCGTGGATGTAGCTGATCTCCTTGAGCTTGAGGGCGCCCTCCATCGCGGTCGGGTAGTTGTACCCGCGCCCGAGGAAGAGCCAGTTCTCCCGCTCGACATACTTCTCGGTGACGCGTCGGACGACGTCGTTGGTCTCGAGGGCCGCCTCGATCGCGTCGGGGATCTTCAGGAGCTCGTCGAGCATGCGCCGGGTGGCCTCGTCGGACATGAATCGCCGGCGCGCCAGGAAGAGCGAGATGAGCGTGAGCACCGCGACCTGCCCGGTGAAGGCCTTGGTCGAGGCCACGCCGATCTCGGGCCCGACGCGCAGGTAGACGCCCGCGTCGGTGTCGCGCGCGATCGTGGAGCCCACGACGTTGATCGCGCCCAGCGTGAGCGCGCCCCGGTCCTTGGCCTCGTGCAGGGCCGCGAGGGTGTCGATCGTCTCGCCCGACTGGCTGACGGCGACGACGACCGTCCGGTCCTCGATGATCGGGTTGCGGTAGCGGAACTCGCTGGCGTACTCGCACTCGGCGGGGATCTTGGCCAGGTCCTCGAGGAGGTACTCACCGATCATGGCCGCGTGCAGGGCGGTGCCCTGGGCGATGAGGATGTAGCGTCGGGACTTCACGAGGTCTTTGGCGCAGTCCATGAGCCCGCCGAGGACGATCTTGCCCTCGTTCAGGTCCACGCGACCGCGCATGGTCGTGCGGAGCGAGGCGGGCTGCTCGAAGATCTCCTTGAGCATGTAGTGCTCGTACGCGCCCAGCTCGGCCTGCTCCAGGTCCATCTCGAGCTGCATCATCTTGGGCGTGACGGGCTTGTTGTTGATCGTCGAGGTGCGGAAG
>JAJDDI010000091.1 GCA_029260375.1 Phycisphaerales bacterium
CAAGGCCGTGCAGCTGACCAACGACGACAGCAACGAGCTGCACCCGTCGTGGTCGCCCGACGGCAGCCAGGTGGTGTTCAGCCGCCTGGGCCAGACGTCGCAGCGCTGGGAGATGTGGATCGTGGACGTGCAGAACACGTCTGGCGCGCAGTTCATCGGATTCGGGCTGTTCCCCGAGTGGTGCCCCGTGCCCGGGACCGGGTACCAGGGCGCCGACAAGATCGTGTTCCAGCGCTCGCGTGAGCGTGGCGACCGGGCGTTTAGCATCTGGACGATCGAGTACAACAGCTCGCCGTCCAAGGCCGGGCGTGAGACCGAGATCATGTCCAGCTCCTCGCACGCGCTGATCAACCCGAGCTGGAGCCCGGACGGGCGGTTCGTGCTGTACGCGTCGGTGCCCAACACCGAGAGCTGGAACAGAGGATCGAGCGATCGCCCGGAGACGTCGAGCCTGTGGATGATCGCCGACGACGGTCGCGGACGCGTCAAGCTGACCGGGGGCTCCGCGGTGGACCTGATGCCCGTGTGGGGCGCCAACGGCAAGGTGTACTTCGTGTCCGACCGCTCGGGCAACGAGAACCTGTGGTCGTTCGACATCGCGCCGGCGGTGCAGGCGGCCAGCGCGCAGATCCCCGAGTTCCAGACGGGCGCCATGCCCTACGTCGAGGCGCCGAGCACGACCGACTGACCCTCTCCACGAGAGGCGCCCGCACCCGGGCGCCTCTCGCTTTGCGCAACCGGCCCGACCGGGAGCACGCGATCGATCACGGGGCAGGATGCCTCGCGTGAAGGGCACGGACGCCATGACAAGTGCACAGCTCCATTTGATACTCGCCACGGTCGCGAGCACGCTGCTGTGCGTGCTCGCCGGCTGCGTCGATGACGGGCCCAGGCTCTCGAACCCGCGGGTGCTCACGGCGCCGTACGACCCGGAGGCGGGTGAGCTGGTATGGGCGATCGCCCCGCTTCGCAACGAGACGGGCACGAGCGCGATCGACGCGCTGGCGGTCTCCGACGCGCTCGCCCACGCGGTCGAGCAGGTTCGCGGGGTGCGGACGGTCCCGGTCAACCGGACGATCGAGACGATGCGGTCGCTGGACATGCGTGGCGTCACGACGCCGGGCGAGGCCAAGCGGCTGGCGCAGGCGATGGGTGTTGATGCCCTGATCGTGGGATCGATCACCGCGTGGGACCCGTACGACCCGCCCATCATCGGGCTCACGCTGGCGCTGCACGCGGACCCCGGGGTTCTCGTGGGCACACGCGGCGAGCTTGACGCGCGGAAGCTTTCACGCCTCTCAACAGAATACATCGACGCGGCCCGGTCGCGCTACGTTGGCGCCCCGGTCACTGTCGCCAGCGACGTGCTTGACGCCCGGGACCACGGGGTGCTGCTCGATCTCAAGGCGTACGCCGAGGGTCGGGCGGACACCGAGTCGGCGCTCGGCTGGAAGATCTACACGGCCTCGATGGAGCTGTACACACAGTTCGCGGCGTACCACGCGGTGCGCACCCTGCTGGACCAGGAATGGGTCCGTCTTGCCACACTGAGCGAGGCGGCGAGCGCAAGCGACTGAGCCGCCGGGCGATTTCCGGCGTATACAGCCGGAAGGAGCCTCGGATGCCTCCCCCATCACCCAGAGCAGAGAACCCGCCGCGGGACCGGAGCGTGACGCTGATCCGGGGCGTGCACCGGTGGCGGGTGTCGTGCGCCGCGGGGCATGAACAGTCGCTGGTGGACTCGCTTCTGGAGCACGCGTTGAACGAGGATTCGCCCCTGGGGCTGGAGGATGTGGCCCTTATCCGGACCCGCCTTGCCGGGTCGATCCGAATCGGGGTCAACAAGGTCCCCCCAACGCCCGATAGAGCCTGAGACCCGAACCGCCCCTCGCCCGCGGACGGACCCGCCGGAGCCCTTACATGTCCACGCTGCCCATCACCGTCGCCTTCACTCGCTACCTCACCGAGGAGCGTCACTTCAGCCCGTACACCGCCCGGTGCTACGGGGCGGACCTACGCCAGTTTGTCGAGTACCTCACCGACGAGCTCGGCATCGAGATCAGCGAGACCGCCGAGACGGGCGCGCTCCGATCACGTGAGAACGGCGGCTCGGACACGGTCGGGCAGATCGCTCCGGCGACGCTGACGGCGGTCATCTGCAGGGGTGAGGCCGACACAATCCGCGGGTTCCTGGGGCACCTGGGCGACCAGTCGTACTCCCCGGCGACCATGGCGCGGAAGATCGCGACGCTGCGTTCGTTCTACAAGTGGGCGGACCGCCACTCGCTGGTGGACGCCAACCCGATGACGCTGATCCGCACGCCCAGGCAGAACAAGCGTCTGCCCAAGGCGATCACGATCGAGCAGGTCGAGCAGCTCCTGTCCGCCCCCGACGACAACGACGTTCTGGGGCGGCGTGACCGGGCGATGCTCGAGACGCTGTACTCCACGGGCATCCGCGTGTCCGAGCTGGTCAGCCTGAACGCGGACGATCTGGACGCGACGGGCGAGGCCCTGCACGTGCGGGGCAAGGGTCGCAAGGAGCGGATCGTGCCGCTGGGCTCGCACGCCCTGGGCGCTATTCGCCGCTACATCGAGATGGTCGCCAAGGACCCGCGTCTGAGCGAGAGCCGGCACATCGGGGTGAGCGGGAACGAGTTCCCCCTGTTCCTCAACAAGCACGGCAAACGGCTGAGCAGCCGGTCCGTCCGGCGCAAGCTCGACAAGTACCTGCGTGAGGTCGGGCTCGACCCGACGATCAGCCCCCACACCCTGCGCCACAGCTTCGCGACGCACCTGCTCGAGAACGGGGCGGACCTGCGCAGCGTGCAGGAGCTGCTGGGTCACCAGTCGCTCTCGACGACGCAGGTGTACACGCACCTGTCAACCCAGCGAACCAAGGACGTGTACGACGACACGCACCCGCGGGCCGAGGCGGGCTGAGGCCTCGCAACATGAACGATCAACCGGACCCCGGGGCGCCTGCTCCGGGGTCTTGTTCTGCGCCCATCGCGTCGTCACGGGTCTGGGCGATGGTCTTGCCGGTCGTCGGGACGGTCAGCGGCGCCCCGATCTCGGCCAGCGGGGTGAGCACGAAGAGGCGCTGGGCCAGGCGGGGGTGCGGCACGCGCAGCCCGGGCTCGACGATGATCTGGTCGGCGAAGAGGATGAGGTCGAGATCCAGCGTACGGGGCCCCCACCGCTGGGTCCGGGTTCGGTCTCGTCCGTGGGCGCGTTCGATGGCGTGGAGGATGACGAGCAGCGCGCGGGCGTCGAGCGACGTGCTCGCGAGCACCGCGCCGTTGAGGTACGCGCCCTGATCGCCCGGTCCGACGGGATCGGTCTCGATGAGAGAGGAGACGCGGAGCACCTCGACGCCGGGCGTGAGGGCCAGGGCTCGGACGGCGGCGCGGAGGAGGGCCGCGCGGTCGCCCAGGTTGGAACCGAGGGCGATGGCGGCGGTGACGGGGGGCGTGCTCACCCCCCACTCAAGCCCGGGGGCGGGGGCGGGGCAAGAGAAACGCCCCGAACTAGAGAAAGGTCGGGGCGTCGTGTGGACGGTATGGGGATGGATGAGGGCTGTCTGCGGGGCGGGGGCTCAGCCGACGGGCTCGAGTTCCTTCATGCGGTGCTGCATCTGGGCCTTGAGGCGGGCCAGGATGGAGCTGTGCATCTGGCTGACGCGGGACTCGGAGAGGTCGAGGGTGGAGCCGATCTCCTTCATGGTCATGCCCTCGTAGTAGTAGAGGATGACGATGAGGCGCTCGGCGCGGGACAGGCCCTTGGTCATCATGTCCTTGATGTCGCGGCGCTGGACATCGTGGATGGGGTTGGACTGGGTCTGGTCCTTGATGATGTCGATCTCGCGCATCTCGCGTCCGCCGTCGGAGTTGAAGGCGCGCCGGGTGATGCTGGTAACGCTGACGGCCGAGGAGTCGCGTTTGTATTTGAGGAACTCCTCTTTGTCGATGCTGAGCTTCTGTGCGACCTCGCGGTCGGAGGCCTTCTGGCCCGAGGCCATCTCGAGCTTCTGTCGCGCCTGCTCGACCTTCGACGTGCGGTGGCGGACGAGACGGGGCACCCAGTCCATGGAGCGGAGCTCGTCGAGGATGGCGCCACGGATGCGCGGGGCGCAGTAGGTCTCGAACTTGACCTTGCGTTCAAGGTCGAAGGCGTCGATGGCGTCCATGAGGCCGAAGAGGCCTGCGGACATCAGGTCCTCGATGTCCACCTCGTCGGGGAGCCTCGCGTAGATGCGTTCGGCGTTGTAGCGGACCAGGTGCAGGTACTTCTCCATGAAGAAGTTCCGCAGCGCTTGGCTGGGCTCTTTCTTGTACTCAACCCAGAGGTCTTCGACCGGGCGTTGGTCGTACTGCGTCGGCAGCCCGGAAGGCTCGGCGTGACGGGCGGACTGGCGCCCGCCGGCGCGCGCCCGCGAAGTTGGCTTTGTAGCCGTCATGGTCGACTCCTTGACCCTATCCCCCACACCCGCGTGAACAGCGTGCGCGCGTGTGTTGGGCATGTGCGCCGAGCCGTCCATGGCCCGGCGGGGCGAGTATAAGAACTCCCGGCGGGGCGTGGGGTCCCGGCGAAGGTGTTTTTACATTTGATTCAGGCCGCGGCACGGGCGACTTCCGTCTGGGGAGTTTCGGGGGACTGGCTGTGCGGGATGCGCGGATCCTGCGCGTCCGGCGGCGCGGCCTTGGACGACGAGGTCGTGGGGATCGGGTGGCGCTTCCGGTAGGTGTCCATGTGCTCGCGGGCGAGCTTGGTGACGGCCCAGCCGAGCACCTGGCCCACGGCGAAGCACGCGACCATCGCGATGATGGCCCGGGTAAGGATGGTGGGCAGTGGGTTGTGGACGGACCAGCCCGCGAGCGCGGCCAGGGCGAAGGCCGTCAGGCCCATGACCGCCGAGATGATCTTGGTGGGCGATTCTGCTTTCATGTGACAGCACGCCGGAAGAAGAGCCCGACGCTTTGCGGGTTATCGTGCGTTGAGAGCGCGAGGATGAGAAATCGTCGCCAGATTCTCGGGCGGACCCGGCCCGGGCTCAGTCCCGGCCCAGATCCTGCTCGTTGATCCAGGCCTGGACACGCTTGCTCAGGGTGGTCATGTCGCGCCCGGCGGCGGTCCTTGGGGCCCAGAGCATGAAGGGCTGGCGCCTGCGGACGGCGATCATCACGCGCTTGTCGCGCCGGATGTTGCCGATCATGGGCAGCTCGTACGAGAGGAACCGCTGGCAGACCCGCGCGACGCGGTCGTGCACCTCGACCGCCTCTCGGGCGCTGGCCTGGTTGACCACCAGCGCGAGCTTGGCGCGGGCTTTGCCCTCACGGGCCGACGTGCCCACCACGCACTTGATCAGCGCGTACGCGTCTGCGATCGAGGTGGGCTCGGGGGTGACGACGATCAGGCCCAGGTCCGCGGCGTTCATGAACGCCGTCACGCCCGGCATGATGCCGGCGCTGGTGTCGATCATCACCAGGTCGCTCTCTCGCTCGAGCTCGATGAGGCGGGTGACGAGGGTGTCGCGTTCCTGCTTGGGCAGGTCGGCCATTCGGGAGACGCCGACGGACCCGGGGACGAGCTTGAACCCGCCCGGGGCGTCAACGGCGATCTGGTCGAGCGTGGCGGTCGAGCCCGAGCTGACGACTTTTTCGAGGCGGCGGGTGGGCATCATGCCGCAGAGCACGTCGGCGTTGGCCAGGCCCAGATCCGCATCCATGAGCGTGACCTTCTTGCCCAGCGAGGCCAGCGCGATGGCGAGGTTGACGCTCGTCGTCGTCTTCCCGACGCCGCCCTTGCCCGAGGCGATGGCGATGACGGGGGCGGCGCGTTCGCGCGCTTTGGAACGTGTCGCGCGGGGTCTGGTCTCGCCCGGGGCGGGCTTGGGGCGCGGCGGGGGCTCGCGCCCGGGGTCGAGCGCGCGCACCAGTTCCCTGAGCTTGGAGGCCTGATCGTGCCCGGCGCCCGCGTCGGCGCCCGGGGCGCTGGGCCCGGGCTCGACGCGCGCAGGATCTGCGTGAGCGCCCGGAGCCGGGCGGTTGATCGCTTGTGTCATCCGGGCGTTCCCTCCAGAGCCCCCACGCCTTCGTCGGCGCTTGCGGGCCCGTCCAGAATCAGCCTCGCCAGGCGAGACGATTCGGCGGGCTCGATATCGTCGGGCACTTCCTGGCCCGTCGTCACATAACTGACCGGCAATCCCGTCTGCTCCGCCGCGTCGAGGGCGAGGCCCAGCGACTCGGCCTCGTCGAGTTTGGTCAGGATCATCCGGTCCGGGGCGAGGCCCGTGAACCGTTCTGTTGTTCGCTTGAGCACGCGCGGGCCGACCGTCGTCGAGAGGACCAGGTGCGTCTGGTCGGCGGAGGCCGCGTCGAGGTGGGCCTTGAGCTCGTCGAGGCGGCGCGCGTCGTTCTGGCTGCGCCCGGCGGTGTCGAGGACGACGACATCCATGTCGCGGAGCGACTCGATGGCCGCGGCGGTCTCCTGGGGCGTCTTCACGACGTGCAGCGGGAGCCCGATGATGCCCGCGTATGTTCGGAGCTGCTCAACGGCGGCGATGCGGTACGTGTCGGCGGTGATCAGACCCACGTTGCGCCCGTGGCGGAGCTTGTAGTTCGCGGCGAGCTTGGCGACGCTGGTGGTCTTGCCCACGCCCGTGGGGCCGATGAGCGCGACAACGCTCGCCCGCCCGAGCTCAGAGTGCAGCGGTGGTGTCTCCCGCACGACGCGGAGCCTCGACTCGATGCGGCGAAGCAGGGTCTGGCGGACGATCTGCGGGTCCTGGAGTTCCGCGGCGGAGAGCTCGTCGCGGACCTCGGTGGCGATCGCCTCGGCGACCTCGGTGCGGACGTCGGCCTCGGTGAGCTGCAGGTAGAGCGCCATGAGCGGCTCGGGGAGCGGCGCGTCGTAGCGGAGCGCCGAGCCCGAGCGGACCTCGGTGCGCCGTGTGGACTGGAGGACCTGCCCGACCAATCGGCGGAGTTCGCCGAGTTCCTGCTCGACCGATCCGCCCACGGGCGGGGTGACCCTGGCCTGCAAGGGTTGGGGATGAGGCGTGGAGGAATCGGGCGGAGGGCTCGGGGCCGACCGGGGCGCCCGGGCGGGGTCCTTGGGGGCCGAGGCCGGTGAGGGCGCCCCCGTACGCATGCCCGGCGGGGGCCATTCGAGGGTCGAGGGCACGATAACCCGGTCGCCTGCGGCAGGATCTGGCGCCGGCCTCTGCGGCGCAGAGGCCTGGGCGGGCGGCGAGGGCGGGGGCGTCGGGGACTGCTGCGGACGGGCGTTGTGGGCGGTGAACGCGGCAAGGGCGGCGGGGGCAGCGTTGAGGCCCGTCGGCGCGGGCTCTGGCCTGGTCGAAGCGGGCGTGTTCCGCGGATGGGTTTGCCCCGCGGATGCGCCGTAATCGCTTGCTGTGGCTTGCCTTGACGCCGATTCGCGCGGTTGTGGCTGGGACTCGCGGATGGGCTTGGGCTCGATGGTGGTCGCGAGGTTCTGGCGGGGCGGGCCGCCGGGGAGGGGCGCCCGGCCGACGGTTCTCGTGGGGGCCCGGCGCATGCTGGGCTTGACGAGCGAGGTGTCGCTGGAGGCGGTGATCTCGACGATGGGCTTGGCGCCCACACCCATGACCCCACCAACTTTGAAGGCTCGGGTGTGCACAATCACGGCGTCGTCCCCGAGGTCGTTCTTGACCTGGGCGAGAGCGTCAGCCATGGTGCGCGCGGTGTAGGTCTTGAGCATGCTTGCCGTCCCTGGCCTCGAGGCCAGCGGCACTGTACCCGGTTCGGGCGAGGCTCACCACCGGGGGGCGCTAAGCGACAGCCGGGGCGGTTCGGGTGGTGGCTGGGTCGGCTTCGACGGTGACGAGACCGACGGACTCGACCTCGACGCCGGCGGCGATTTCGTTGTAGCCCAGCACCGCGGCGAGGGGGAGGCGGGGCTCGAGGATCTGTCGGACCACGGCGCGGACCTGCGGGGAGGCGATGACGACGGCGCGGCGCCCGGCGGCGGTGACGGGCTGGAGCGCGCTGACAATCCGGTCGGCGAACTGGCTGGCGACGCGGGCGGGCATGTTGACGCTGGTGGCGCCGCCGCCCCGGTCGATGTAGCCGTTGATCTGATCCTCGAAAGTTGGGTCGAGCGTGACGCAGACGAGGCGGAGGCGCCCCGACTGATCGGTCGCGGCGTACTGCTGGCAGATGGTGCGTCGCAGCGAGTGGCGCGCGTACTCGGTGAGCACGTCCAGATCCTTGCTCTTGGGACCCCAGTCGGAGAGCGTTTCGAGGATGGTCTCCATGTCGCGGATCGGGACGCGCTCCTTGAGCAGGTTCTGCAGGACCTTCTGCAGCTCCCCCACTTTGATGATCGCGGGCACGGTGTCCTCGACGAGCTTCTTTGATTTTTCCTTCAGGCCCTCGAGCAGGTTGTTGACCTCCTCGCGCGTGAGCAGCTCGTCGGCGTGGGTCTTGACCAGCTCGGTGATGTGCGTCGCCAGCACGCTCGAGGGCTCGACGACGGTGTAGTTCATCGTCTCGGCGCGGGGGCGCTGCTGCGGGTCGATCCACCAGGCGTCGAGACCGAAGGCGGGCTCGGTGGTCTTCTCGCCAGGGACGGTTCCCGTGACGACACCCGAGTCCATGGCGAGCAGCTTGCCCGGTTCGACGCGTCCGCGGGCGATCTCGGCGCCGCGGATCTTGACGCGGTACTCGCTGGCGTGCAGCTGCATGTTGTCGCGGATGCGGACGGGGGGCATGACGAGGCCGAGCTCGACGGCGAGTTGCCTGCGGACGGCGGAGATGCGGTCGAGCAGGTCGCCGCCCTGGCGCCCGTCGACGAGCGAGACGAGGCCGTAGCCGACCTCGAGCTCGAGCACGTCAACCTTGAGCAGTTCTTCGACCTGTGGCGCTTCGGGGGCGGGGCCGGACATGGCCTCGGCCTGGGCCTCGTCTCGCGCGGTGTCGGCGGCTCGGCGTCCGGTGATGATCATCGCTGTGGCGAGCAACCCGATGCCGATGGAGGTGGCGAGCAGCGGGATGGTGGGCAGGGGCGAGAAGGCGAGCAGGGCGAGGAAGCCCGAGGTGATGATCAGGCCCTTGGGCTGGCTGGCGAGCTGGCCGGTGAGCTCGGTGCCCAGATCGGCTTTGGAGCTTGAGCGGGTGACGATGAGGGCGGAGGCGATGGAGATGATGAAGCTGGGGATCTGGCTGGTGAGGCCGTCACCGATGGTGAGCTTGCTGAAGACGCTGGCGGTCTGGTCGGCGGGCCAGCCTTTTTCGATCATGCCGACGGCGAAGCCACCGGCGAGGTTGATGGCGGTGATGAGGATGCCGGCGATGGCGTCGCCGCGAACGAACTTGGAGGCGCCGTCCATGGCGCCGTAGAAGTCGGCCTCGCGGGCGATGTCCTCGCGTTTGGTCTTGGCCTCGTCCTCGCTGATGACGCCGGCGGAGAGCTCGGAGTCGATGGCCATCTGCTTGCCGGGCATGGCGTCGAGGGTGAAGCGGGCGGCGACCTCGCTGATGCGTCCGGCGCCCTTGGTGACGACCATGAACTGGACGATCATGAGAATGCCGAAGATGATCATGCCCACGAAGAGGCTGTCGCCGGCGACGAAACGGCCGAAGGCGCTGATGACCTCACCCGCGACGCCCATGGCCTCCTCGGGGGAGCTGGCGTCGGCGGTAAGAATGAGCCTTGTCGAGGCGATGTTGAGGACCAGGCGCAGGAGTGTTGTGGCCAGCAGCAGCGAGGGGAAGACGCTGAAGTCGAGCGCCCGGTTCATGTAGAGGGTCGTCAGGAGGATGATGACCGCCAGCGAGATGTTGGCGCTGATGAGAATGTCCAGCGCGGCGGCGGGCAGCGGGACGAGGATGACCACCAGCAGCATGACAAAGCCGACCGGGACGATGAGCCCGCGGTGCTTGGCGATGTAGTGCACCCAGTTGGGGAGCGTGATGCCCTGCTTGGTCTTGGGGGGCGCCATGGTGTGGGGTCAGGTTCCTATGCGCTGGCGGCGCGGGACGCCGCGGGTTGCTGGTCGTTCATGCGGTAGACGTAGGCGAGGATCTCGGCGACGGCCTGGTAGTGCTCGGGGGCGATCTCCTGCCCGACCTCGATGCCCCAGTACAGCGCCCGGGCCAGGGGCGGGCGCTCGACGATGGGCACGCCGGCGAGCCTGGCGAGCTGGCGGATGCGTAGGGCCAGATGATCGGCGCCCTTGGCGACGACGCGGGGGGCGCCTCCCTCGTCCTGGTCGTACTTGATCGCGACGGAGAAGTGTTCGGGGTTGGTGACGATGACGTCGGCCTGGGGGACGGTGCTGGCGATGCGCTGCATGGCGATCTCGCGGGCCATCTTGATTCGCCGTCCCTTGACCTCGGGGTCGCCCTCCATGCTGCGGCGTTCGTCCTTGACCTGCTGCTTGGTCATCTTCATGTCCTGGGTGTGCTGCCACTTCTGGTAGACGAAGTCGATGATCGCGATGGCCAGCAGGAGCACGACGAGCCAGATGGCGAGTTCGAGGATGACGCGGGCAACGAGCAGGAGCGCTGGGGCGGCGTCGAGGCGGATGGCCGCGGCGAGCACGTCCACGCGGGCCGCGATGACCAGCCACGACACGAAGATGACGACCACGAGCTTGAGCGAGTTGACGATGGTCTTGACGAGGTTGCGCTTGTTGAAGAGCTTGATGGTTCCTTTGATGGGGTCGAGCTTCTCGAGCTTGGGGCGGATGGGCTCGGCGGTGAGGAGCCAGCCGACCTGCATGAACTGGACGGCGTAGGCGGCCAGGGCCGCGATGATGAGCAGCGGGAGCAGCAGCATCGCGCCCTCGATGGCGACGTACCGGGCGGCGGGCAGGATGGAGTCGAACGTGAGCGGATCGCCCGGGGTCTGGGCGGAGAGCACGCGGCGCATGATGCGGGCGAGCCCTTCCATGACACCGGCGCCGAAGACGACAAGCGTGATGATGGCGACGATCAGCCCGCCGGCGGCGCCGAGGTCCTGGCTCTTGGGAACCTGACCCTTGCTGCGCGCATCGCTGAGGCGTTTGGCGGTCGGTTGCTCTGACCTTTCCCCCATCTCATCGGCCACGCGCGATCCCCCCCATCACGGCCCGAGCGACTCGGCCCAGTCCCGGACCGCGTCGAGCACGAGCACGATCTGCTGCGTGGAGACCTCCGCGACGAGGAAGATCGTGAACATGAGCATGAGCAGTCCGGAGAGGATCTTGGCGGAGAAGCCGATCGAGAGCACGTTGACCTGCGGCATGGTCTTCATGATGAAGCCCATGGCGACGAGGAGCAGGGTGACGATGCCCAGCACCGGGGCGGCGACGCTCAGCGCCATCTCGAACCCGCCGGTGATCACGCCCAGGAGCAGATCCACGGGCGCCATCTCGGCGCTGAAAGCGCCCATGGGGACGTTGTCGTAGGTGCCCAGCAGGGTGGCAAAGAGGTGGTCGAGGCCGCCGAGGGTGACGTACACACCCACGCCCATGTAGAACAGGAGCTGGCCGACGACGTCGCCCTGGCTCTCCATGCTGGGGTTGAAGGTCTGGGCGATGCCCAGACCCATCTGGTACCCCATGATGTAGCCGGCGAGCTGGATGAGCAGCAGGGGCAGGCCGCCGATGAGCCCGATGGAGGCGCCGAGCAGCACCTCGGAGAACATGAGCGGGATGTAGGTCACGAGATCGAGCTGTGGCAGCTCGCGGACGCTGGCGGGTCCGAACGAGAAGACGGCTGCCGCGAGCGAGAGGGTGAGCATCGCGCGGGCGCGGGCGGGGAGCGTGGAGCCCGAGAGCATGGGCGTAAACAGAAAGACGCCCGAGACCCGGGCGAGGATCAGCGCGAAGGGCGCGGCGTAGTGCATGAATGGGTACAGCGTGTTCATGCATGGCTGTCCCGGGCAAGAGGGACGCGCAGGCGGCTTAGAAGAGCGTGAGCATTTCGACGGTGAACTCGTAGAGGCGCAGCGTGATCCAGGGGAGCAGGGCCGCGGCAACGAGCACCATCACGCCGATCTTGGGCACAAAGGTCAGCGTCTGGTCCTGGATGCTCGTCACCGACTGGAAGAGGCTGATGAGCAGGCCGATGATCATGCCCGCGAGCAGGATCGGCGCCGAGATCTTGAGCACGGTGAAGAGCGTGTCGCGAACGATATAGACCATGGTCTCGTCGTACTGCATGGGGTTGGTCTCCGCGTTTGACGCGTATGCACAGGAGGACGGCCAGCGGGAGTGAGGCGGCCTGAGCGCTGAGTCGGGCGCCGTCACCGTCCTGGACAAAGCTCTGGAGCAGGCTGCCCACGACGAGCGTCCAGCCGTCGACGAGGACAAAGAGCAGGAGCTTGAAGGGCAGCGAGATGAGCACGGGGGGGAGCATCATCATGCTCATGGAGATGAGGATGGTGGCGATGACCATATCGATGACGAGGAAGGGGAGGTAGACCTTGAAGCCCATGACGAAGCCGACCTTGAGCTCCGAGAGCATGTAGGCGGGGACGAGGGTCATCATGTCCACGTCGGCGCGGGTTAGGGCCGAGGGGTTCGAGATGTCCACGGCGCGGTACTCGAGAATCATGTAGACGCTGGACCAGTTGCCCGTGGCCTCGATCTGATCGAACATGTAGTCGCGCATGGGGCGTTTGGCGCGGTCCCAGAGCTCGTCGTAGTCGGTGATCTCGCCCGCCTGATAGGGGATGACGGCCTCGTTCCAGACGCGATCGATGGTGGGCGCCATTACCATCGCGGTCAGGAAGAGCGCCAGGCCCGTGATGACCTGCGGGGGCGGGATGGACTGGGCGCCGATCGCCTGGCGCACGAGCGCCAGGACGATCATGATGCGCATGAAGCAGGTGGTCATGAGCATGATCGACGGGACCAGGGTGATCACCGTCAGCAGGATCATGATGTTGAGCGCGACCGAGAGCCCGCCCTCGTCGGAGCGGCCCGCCTGGCCCGGGACCATCGCCGCGGCGTCGGAGAGCACGCGCACGGGGTTCGGGCGGTCGAATGAGGTCTGGGCGCGCTGCATGAAATCGGCGCTGGTCGGCGTGGGTGGGCCGAGCGGTTGGGCCATCGCCGACGACGCGATCGACAGCAGCAGCGCGGAGATGAGGCAGAGCAAACGTGTCACACACCGACCCCCGCGCGCATCGCGTCGAGGCGCCGACGGAGTGGGCTGATCTCAGGCGTGGGCTCGTGGAAGGGATGCTCGGAGGCGTCGCTGAGCAGTTCGAGGCGGTCGCCGTCGAGGGTCTCGGTGATGTGGCGCGAGCCCGGGTCGAAGTGGTCGAGCGGGACGCGGGTCTCTGGGGCGAGCGCGGTGGTGACGTCACGCTCGGCGTGGGCGATGGCCTCTCGGAACGCCGCGTTGACGCTGTCCGACTCGCTCACGCGGCTGAGCACCGAGGCGACGTCGGTGGGCTCGTTGAGTTCGCAGAGCGTGGACATGGCGCCGCCCGCGCCGTGCGACTGGGCGATGAGCAGCACGCGCCGATCAAAGCGGAGCACGACGAGCGAGAGCTTGCCGCCGACGGGGTAGCGCCCGAGGACCTCGAGCAGCCCGGAGGGGGACTTGCCGCCCGCGGAGAGCCTGGCGCCGATGCCCCCCTGGCTGCGGGCGAGCTTGCGGACACCCCACGCCAGCGCGAGGATCAGCCCGACGACGAGCAGGAGCGCGCCGACGGTTCGCATGATGTCGCCCAGGCCCGACTTGGGCGCGGGCTCGGGGATCGCGTCGGCGGGGGCTTGGCGCTTCCCCTGGAGCATGGGCAGCGCGTCCGAGATCGGCGGGGCGCCCAGCGGGATGCTCTCCTCGCTGCGGCGGCGTGTGTCGGCGCTCGCCGCTTCCGGTGCGGGGATCTCGGCGATGGGACGGGAGAAGTCGCCATCGTCAGGCTCCGCGGACGGCGCTGTCACCGGGTGAGACGTCGCGCCCGGCCCGTATTGGGCCGGGACGGGTGCGCACGCGAGGCTCAGGGTGAGCACGGCGAATCCGATTCGTTGGGTCGGGGTCATGGTCGCCATCCTGGCGGGTCAAGGGCGTGCTCCGACGCCCGGGAGGGAGAGATCAGGCGGCGCCGGTCGCTTCTCGCGCCGCGTCGCCGATGGTGTCGAGAATCTCTGACACGCGGACACAGAAGTTGTCGTTGAGCACGAGCACCTCGCCCCGGGCGACGTGACGGTCGTTGACGTAGATATCGACGGGGTCGCCCGCGAGCTTGTCGAGCTCGACCACGGCGCCCTCGCCCAGTTTGAGCACGTCCTCGACGAGCAGACGCGTGCGGCCGAGCTCGATCTTGACGTTCAGGTTGACGTTGGAGAGCAGGTCGATGGACGCGGCGCTCACGGGCGGCTCGGTGTCTGTGAACTCGGGCATGGCGAACTCGCCCGGCTCGCCCGAGGCCTGCTTGACGGTCGCGACGGTCTCGTCGGCTGTGGTCTTCGCCTCACCCAGCGCCTGCTCGACGTCTTCGGCGGCGGTCTCGGGGGCGGTCTCGGAATCGGGAGGCGGGGCGCCCTGAGATTCCGGGGTTGGAGCGGTGTCGTCGTCGGGCATCCTGGCCTCGTCTGTGGTCGCGGCTCCGCCGCGTCGGCGCGAGGGAATCGCCTCGCGAGACGCTCATCGGGCATCGGGTCGGCGACCGGCCAGTTTTGCCGGCCCGCGCGCACGGATCGCCTGATCGCGCAAGTTCCGCGCGTCGAGGTTCCGGCAACGGGCTTGGGTCAGACCTCGAAGCCCTTGCAGACGGGGATGACGACGCGCTCGACGCGGGGCAGTCCGTCGACGTCGGCGCCGAACACCTCGTTGACGTAGGTCGTTATCTGGCGGCTGATGGTCTGCAGCGCGGGCTCCTGGAGATGCTTGTGCTGGGCGCGCCGGAAGATGAGAGCGATGCCCTCCTTGATCTCGGCGTTGCGCTTCTCGAGGGTGGGGTTGACGCCGCGGACGCCGTCGAGGTTCTTCTGGCGAACCTTGAGGTAGATCTCGGCCTGCCACTCCCAGACGCGTCCGGACTGGGTGTTCTGGAACTGGTCCTGGAGCAGCAGGACCTCGACGAGCTGGTCGCCCTCGGGGACCTCGCCCTCGAGTTCGGTGGCCGAGGCGGAGGATGCGCCATTGGTCATGGAAGCGACGATATAGACGACGCCGGCCTCGCCGAGCATCATGATCGCGATGATGGCGAGCATGATGATCGGGGGCTTCTTCTTGGTGGAGGCCTCGTCGGCGCCGTCTTTTTTCTCGTCGTCGGGCATCGTGCCCCCATTGCTATGGGCCGTTACGGCCCGTCATCTCGGGGTCGGGGTGGGTCTCGTCCACGGTCCGCCCGGTCATCCAGACCTGAACTCGGCGGTTCTCGCCCCCCTGATCCACGCTGCCCGGTGTGATGGCGCGAGGCTCGGTGACGCCCGCCGCTTCAACCCGCAGGATCGACGCGTCGATCTCGCATTCCCGGACCAGGAACTGTTTGACGTTGCGGGCGCGCTCGTAGGAAAGATCGTCGGGTGAGGCGCTGGCTTTGTCGCCAAAGCCCCAGGCGTGCCCGACGATGATGCACACGTAGCGTTGTCCGCGGATGAGCGGGGCGACCTCGGTGCGGAGCTGGTCCATGGCCTCCTCGGACAGGACGCTCTCGCCCGCGTCGAAGAGGATGGAGCCGCCCTGGGCGAAGCGCTGGCCCTCGTGGACCACGCTGGTGCGCTCGTTCTCGCCCGTGACGCTGTCGTTGGTGGTCTCGTTCTTACTCTGGCTCTTGTTTTCCTGCTTGGACTCTTCGTCGAGCTGCTCGATCATCTCGGCGATCGACTCGGCGTTCTGGTTGCGGATCCCCATGCCACCGCGGAAGCCCATGGCCTCTTTGATCGATTCGAGGACCTTGATGTACTCGCGGGGCTGCTTGAGCTCGCTGAAGGCGGAGAGGAGGATGAAGAAGCACAGGAGGAGCGACATGAGGTCGCCGTAGGTCAGGACCCACTCGGGAATGCCCGGGTTGTTCGCGGGTTTCTTCTTGGCCATGGGCTCGCGTCCTCGGGCTTAGGCGGCGGCGGCCTGCTCGGCCTCGATCGCCTTTCGCTGCGCCGGGGGGAGGAAGGTCATCAGCTTGCTCTCGACCACGCGCGGGTTGTCGCCCGACTGGATCGACATCACGCCGGTGATGATCAGGGTCTTGATGAGAACCTCTTCGGCGTCGCGGTTGGAGAGCTTCTCGGCGATGGGGCCGGCGAACACGTTGGCGATGAGGGCGCCGTAGAGCGTGGTGATGAGCGCGACGGCCATGCCCGGGCCGATTGCGGACGGGTCGTCCATGTTGGAGAGCATGGAGATCAGGCCCATGAGGGTGCCGATCATGCCGAACGCGGGCGCCATGCGCCCGATGGTGTCGACGATCTGCTTGCCCGCGGTGTGGCGGTCCATAAGGGCTTCGAGCTCGGTGTCCATGATGACCTGGATGAGCTCGGGGTCGGTGCCGTCGACGGCCATCTTGACGCCCCGGACGATGAACTCGTCCTTCATGTCCTCGATGAGACCCTCGAGGGAGAGGATGCCCTCGCGCCGGGCGACCTCGGCGTACTGGACGATGTCCTTGATGGTCTCGGCGGGATCGGCGGGCTTGGCGAAGACGGCCTTGAGGATGACGCCGTGCGCCTTGAGAAGGCGGGCGAGGGGGAAGGAAGCGGCGATGGCGCCGGTGGTTCCGCCGAAGACGACGAGGATAGAGGGGAAGTCGATCAGACCCACGGGGTTGCCACCGCCGATGACCATCGACGCGAGGATCGCGACAACGGCGACGATCAACCCAACTACAGTCCCAATATCCACGCCGGCGCACTCCTCAAGAGCGAAACGTCCCGCGGGAGAATCGGATGCGTTGGCTTGACACTTGATCCGGGCTGGCGGGGCGTAGGGGCGGCCCGATCGCCCAGACCGCCCAGAGGGAGGCGTGGATCAGGCTTGACGTCTGTGCGGGGGGGGCGCTTTGTTCTCGGTCTCTGGGAGTTGGCGGGCCAGGTCTTCGCGCAGCTCGGCGGGGGAGCAGAGCCTGCGGGTGTGGCGTTGGAACTCGATGGAGCGGGCAACGACCTCCCGCAGCGTCTCCTTGACGACCATGTGCTCGCCGCCGAGGAGGGTGATGACGGTGTCCGGGTTCTCCTCGACGACACGGATGAGCTCGGCGTTGAGCACGAAGCGGTTCCCGTTGAGTCGTGTGAGGCTGATCACGGTCGAGGGTCTCCGTCGGTGGCGGGTTATCGGCCGAGCACGAGGAGCTGCTGCATGAGCTCGTTGGCGGTCTGGATGATCCGGGTGTTGGCCGAGTAGCCGGTCTGGGTGAGGATGAGCTCGATGAACTCCTGGCCCAGGTCAACGTTGGACAGTTCGAGGGCGCCCGAGACCACGCGACCCGCGCCCAGCAGGCCCGGGTTGGTGATGATCGCGGGGCCCGAGTTGGCGCCGACGTTGAAGTTGTTGCCGCCGGCGTCTACGAGGCCCGCGTCGTTGGTGAACGTAGCGATGGCGAGCTGGCCGAGTGTGCGGATGGCGCCGTTGCTGAAGATGCCCGAGATCAGGCCGTTGTCGCCGATGCTGAAGTTCTCGAGGGTGCCCGGGGCCAGGCCGTCGCGGGCGACGTTGACCAGGGTGGAGGGGCCTTCGGCGAGGGCGGTGGTCCGGCCCGTGTCGCCCGTGAGCAGGAGATCAAAGCTCAGCGGCGACTCGGCGCCGGTGCCGACGCGGTCAACGGTGACGCTGATGGGCAGCGGGTCGAGTAGCTGCCCGTTGCCGTCGAAGTCAACGGTTCCCGTCGCCAGACGCAGGTCGATGTCGGTGTCGTCGCCCGAATCGATGAAGTACCGCCAGGTGGTGCCGCCCGTGGCGGCCTTGGACTCGAGGGTCATCGTGACATCGACGCTGACCTGGGTGCCCAGCGAGTCGAAGATGACCATGGTGGTTCGGACGGCCTCGCCGTCGGCGGCGACGGTCTTATCGGGCACGAAGGGCTGAAGAAGCTGGGCGCCGCTTGAGTCGAGCAGGCGGACGTCGCCCTGGTCGATCGACAGGTCGGAGGCTGTGCCGACGTTGCCGACGATCTGGATGCGACCGGACGAGTCAACGGTGATGCCCGGTGCATTGCCGTCGGGGTTGGCCGTGCCCGGGTTGTGGATGCCCAGGGCCTCGACGAGGAAGTCCATGTAGTCCTGGACGGTGGTGGCGCCGGTGACGGTAAAGTCGGCCTCGGGGAGTTCCTTGCCGCCCTTCTCGGCGCCGGTGATGCGGAGGACCTCTCCGGTGGAGAACAGGGCCAGGCCCGCGTTGTCGGGGTCCTCGACATCGCTGAGCAGGGTGCCGGCGACGATGGGAACGCCGCCGGAAACGGTGAGGAAGCCCGCGCCCGCGGCGTCGGCGTCGAGGGTGATGATCGAGCCGGTGGTCGGGACACTGCCCGCGGCGTTGAGATTGCCCGCGAGGAGCGCTTCGGTGGTGGCCTCGGCGATGGTGCGGCTTCCCAGCGGGATGTTGACATCGGTGAGGGCGCCCTCGATGACGTTGAAGTCGTCGTCAACACCGAAGCCCTGGAGCTTCTCGCCGTTGAGCCCGACGAGGTTGTTGTCAAGGTCCTGGCGGAAGCTTCCGGCGCGGGTGTAGACGGTGGAGCCGTTGGAATCGACGATGAAGAAGCCGCCGCCGTCGATGGCCAGGTCGCGCGGGTCGCCAGTGGGCGTGAAGCCGCCGTTGTTGAAGTTGCGGCGGACGCCGGCGATGTCAACGCCCAGGCCGATCTGGGTGGGGTTGGTTCCGCCCGAGAAGGTGCCGGGGGGCGAGCCGAGGCGGAAGTCGCGGGTGAAGTTGGTCTCGAAGAGCATGCGCCCCGACTTGTAGGCGGTGGTGTTGGTGTTGGCGATGTTGTTGCCGATGACGTCCAGCTTGCGGGCGTGGACGCTGAGGCCGGTGAGGCCGGTGAACAACGCGGTGTATGAGGCCATGCTTACTTCCTGTCACAGATGGGATGAAGCGATGCGGGAGCGGTCGGTGGGGTCAGGCGGCGCCAGAGCGTCGCCGGTCGATTCTGGACAGCGCGTCGAGCAGGGAGACGTTGGCGTCTCTGGCCGGCGCGGGATCTGATTGGTCGGGCGATGCGCCGGAGGTGGAGCCGGCGCGGATGACGGAGTCGATGCCCGAGAGCACGCCGATCTGGGCCAAGTCGGCGATGTCCACGACCTGGCGGGCGGTGACGTCGAGGATGAGCGGCATGTCGTCGAGCATGACGAGAGACTGCTGGGCGCCGTTGGCCTCGGCCTTGTCGGCCGCCTCAGACAGCGCCACGCGCTGCGCGGGCGTGAGGGACAGGTCGAGCGCCGGGGCGATGGCGACGTCGAGCCCGGTGCGCAGCTCGCCCTGCTGGGCCTTGCCGAGCATGCTGGCGAAGTCCGGACCGCCCGCGGGCGGGGTCGCCTTGGACGCGCTCTGATCGAACGGGCGAACGCCCGATCCGAGCAGCCTGAGCATCTGAGCGCCGGTCGTGCTCATCCCGCGGTCCCTCCGGGGACCTGGGTGGTCTGCGATCCGTTGTTGTCGTCGCCGGACGAGGTGTCGGGGTCATCGGGGTCGGTTGTGCCCACGACGGGCCCGGTGTCATCGGTCTCGGGCTCTTCTTCCTCGTCAGCGGGAACTTCCGGCTCCGGGTCGGTGTTGAGGGGGCCCAGGATCTGCTCGATGAACGAGAAGGGGATCTGCTGTCCGTCGAAGAGGTTGAGGACGGCGCCGTTCTCGGCGGTGTTGGAAACGGAGACGACGAGGTCGAGCACGCGGTCGCCGCTGAGGGTGAGCCCGCCGACCACCTGGCCGACAAGCCCAGCCGCGGCGGCGAACTGGGTCTGCTCCACGAGCTCGTTCAGGTTCTCGGTGAGGGCGATGTCGGACTCGATGGAGCGCAGGCTCGCGAGCTGGTCGATGAGCGCCTTGGAGTCGTTGGGCTCGAGCGGGTCCTGGTTGGTGAGCTCGGCGAAGATGATCTTGACGAACTCCTCCGAGCTGAGCGAGGAGAACCCGCTGACCGAGGACGTGTTGGGGTTGCTGCTGCCCGCGAGGGAGCCGATCGCACTCATGCCAAGTCCCCTTCGGCGCGCACTGATGGCGCCGAGTCGTGCCCCGCCGAATCAGGCGAGTGTGTCCAGACCGATCCAGGCCGCGTCCCGGTCCGCCTCCGCGTCGAGACCCGACAGCGATTCGGGCGAGGGCGGACTGTCGCCCGCGCCGTGCTGCGGGGCGCGTCCCTGCGCCCCACCCCGGCTGCCGTCCTGTTGCTGGCGCGAATCTCCGTCGCGCCCGCCCGTCTCCGACGGATCATCGAACCCGGGCGATCCATCACCCCCGTGCCCGCGGTACTCCGCCCGGGGCCCCGCCGCGTCCTGCGTGCGGGCGTTGTCCAGCTCGACCCGGAGGTGATCGACGCGTACGCCGCTGCTCTCAAGGGTCTGTTTGAGCTGGGACAGGTTGGACTGAAGCAAGTCGCGTGCCTGAGCGTTGTCGACCTTGAAGGTCGCCTCAACGCCCCCGCCCTGCACGCGGAGATTGATCTTGAGCTCGCCCAGGGTGTCCGGGCGGAGCCTGATGCTGAGTGAGCCGCCCTTGTCGCGCAGGATCGACGCGAAGCCACGCGAGACCTGCGCGAGCAGCGCCTTGCCCGTTTCGGCGCGGGCGCCTGGCGTGTTGGCGCCGGCCTGCGGTGGCGGCGCCTTGGATCGTGGGGCCGCCTTGTCGGCGCCGAGCGAGCGGAGCGCGGTGATCGCCCGGTCGAACGGCTGCGTCGGGGCCTGGGCCCGCGACGCGCTCACGGCGGCGCCGGGCACGGCTGGGGCGACCGGAGCGAGCGTCGGCGCGGTCGGTCCGCCTCGGGGTGTGGGCAGCGTGGGCGCCGTCGCGGCCTGCGGACCCGCGGGCGCGGGCGCTTCGCGCGGCGCGGGCGTGGGGGCTGGCTGAGCCTCTGCGCGTGTCTGGTCGCTCGGGGCGGGCGTGAACTGTTGCGGAGTCGGGGCGGGATTGCGCTGGGGCTGTGACCCGGTGTCGGCGTTGCGATCATGGTGGGCCTTGGACGTCAGCTGGCGGTCGAGGATGGTCTCGGCGCCGGCGGCGCCGGGCGTGGCCTCCGTCGGTGTCGTGAGTTTTGCCGCGGCGAGGGCGGCGAGATCGACCTTCGCCGCGTGGCGGATGCGATCGCGGATCGCCGCGTCGAAGCGGGTCGCGATCTGGATGGACTCCTTGGCCTGGTCCTCCGCGCTCGGCGCGTGCACCGCGCGGAAGTGGCGCTGGTTCTCGGTTTCCGCCGGGATCCACTCTGGGGATTCTGGCGACGCACCGGGCGCGATCGCGCCGTCCTCGCTATGCCCGGATTCCGAACGAGCACGGACGGAGGCCTCGCCCCGCGTTTCTGAGGGTCGCAACTCCGGGTCGGCGCCTTGCGGCGTCTGTCTCGGCTGCTCAAGCGGCGCCGCCCCGGGGTTCTCGATCTGGTCGTCCGCATCACGCGGCGGCGGGTCGGGAGCAACCTCACCCTGCACGGGCGCCGGATCGGCGGGCTCTGATCCGTCCCCGTCGGGCGCCCCGGCAGACGGGTCATGCTCCGCCTGGGCGTGTTCTACCGCTGGGTCCTGCGTCTGGGCGTCCTTAGCGCGGGGGACGTCGTTTGACGAATCGCTCGGCGACTCCTCGGGTTTCTCCCCGGCGGGCTCGGTCGTCTGGCTCTCGCCCTGCTCCGACGCGTCGTCGGCCGGCGGCGTGGATTCGGGCTGATGCTGCTCACGCCGCTGGGCGGCCCGGTCGTTGGCGTCGGCGAGGGCCTCGCGGAAATCGGCGCGTTGGGGCGCCGAAGCCTCGCTCTGCGGGCGCAGCGTTTGCGCGATTGTCGCGGCTGTTGTGGCTGTTGTGGGCGTCTGGTTGGAAGGGGGAGGGATTTGAAGTCGCGTCATGGGCTCGGATCCTCAGAACCACGGGCGATGAGCCCCCTGGTCCTGAGGTCTTCGAGCAACTGGGCTGCCAAACCGTCCGGGGCCGATTTCGTGAGTTCGGCGAAGATCTTGACGCGCTTGCGATCGTCCATCGCGTCGAGGTAGGAGACGACCTCCTCGCGTTTGTTGTCGCTCAGCAGCGAGAGCAGGTTGGCCGTGGCGTCCGGGGCCTTGAGACCCTCGAGCACGCCGAGGGATTTTTTGAACTGCTCGTCGCCCTCGATCTGGGTGAGCCGGTCGCGCATCGCCAGGAAGCCGTCGCGTTCCGTCTCGAACGTGGCCCGGGCCTCGTCGAGCACGCCCTGCTCGCGGCGCAGGCTCTCGAGGCGGTGGATCGCGTCCTGCTCGTCGCGGAGGCGACGGAGCAGTTCGACGTCCCCGGCCTCGCGCGCGGCCTCGAGGCCCTGCTCGATCGACTCCGCGGTCGGGAGGGCTTCCTCCGCGGTCTCGAGGGCGGCCGCCTCGCGTTCCTCCCTGGCCCGCTGCTGCTCGACCGTCTCGGAGAGCATCGCCCGCAGCTGGGTCGCGCGGTCTTTGTCCAGACGCCCGGAGGCGACGAGCCAGCCGGCGAGCCCGAGCACGCCCGCCATATTCACGATCGCCAGCAGGGAGATCAGCGTCATCAGCTTCTTCACGGTGTGGTCTCCCGGGCGTGGCGCATCACGCTCAGATCGTCCAGCTCACGCGCTTCGGTGGCGTCCTGCTCGCGCTTCCACTCGTCGAAGCGGCGCTCGCGCAGGTTCTCGACGGCCTTGCGACGCTTGGTGGCCTCGAGCAGCTCGGCGCGGGCGAGCTCGATGCGCCGGTGCAGCCCGGCGAGCCTGAGCACGGCGCGCTGGGCGCGGGCCATGTGGTGCAGGGAGGCGCCCGCCTGCATCCGGGCGCCGCGCAGGTCAACCGCCCCACCGCTCCCGGCGCCCAGCAGGTCGCGCAGGTCGGCCTTCTCCTGGTCGATGGCCCGCTGGCACCCGCGGATCTCGTCCTCGAGCGAGGCGCGCTGACGCTGAAGGTCCGCCAGCGCCTTCTGACGCTCGCGCTCCTCGCGCGTGCGCTGCTGCAGGACGGGCTCGAGCTTGAAAGCGAATCGGGGCACGCTGGGGGGTCCTCTTACTGGTTGGGTCGGGGCTGGGCGTGGGCCGCGGCGTTGGCCATCGCCTGGGACTGCTGTCGGCGGAGGTTGACCATCTCGCCCGATTGCATCGCGAGCTTGACGAGCAGGCCCCGGGCCTGCTCGAACACCGGGGTCTCGCCCACGCCCTGGGTGAGCAGCGCGTTGATCGGTTCCAGGAGGTCGATGGCGGTGTCGGCCTCGGGGTTGGCGCCCGGGGCGTACGCGCCGATCTGAAGCAGGTCCTCGATCTCGCGGTACGACGCGAGCAATCGGAGGATCTGCTGGCGCGCCGCGATGTGGTGTCCGTCGGCGACGTCCTCGGCGACGCGTGAGATCGAATCGAGCACGTCCACGGCGGGGTAGTGCCCGCGCTGCGCCAGCTTGCGCGAGAGGATCAGATGCCCGTCGAGGATGCCCCGGGCCGCGTCGGCGACGGGCTCGGTCATGTCGTCACCCTCGACGAGGATGGTGTAGAGCCCGGTGATCGATCCTCCGGCGACGCCCTGCTCGTTCTCGACGACGCCGGCGCGTTCGAGCAGCAGCGCCATCGCGGAGAAGACGCTGGGCGTGTACCCCTTGGTCGCGGGCGGCTCGCCCACGGAGAGCCCGATCTGGCGCTGGGCGTGGGCGAAGCGCGTGACCGAGTCCATCATCAGCAGCACGTGGCGCCCGAGCTCACGGAAGTGTTCGGCGACGGTGCAGGCGTACTTGGCGGCGCGCACGCGCAGCAGGGGCGACTCGTCGCCCGTGGCGACGACGACCACCGAGCGGGCCAGGCCCTCGGGCCCGAGCGCCTGCTCGACGAAGTCCCGGACCTCGCGCCCGCGCTCGCCGATCAGAGCGATGACGTTGACGTCGGCGTCGGTGTGCCTGGCGATCTGGGCCAGCAGCGTGGACTTGCCCACGCCCGGGCCGGCGAAGATGCCCATGCGCTGGCCTCGCCCGATGGGCGTCATCAGGTCGATGGCTCGCACGCCCGAGTGCAGCGGCTCGGTGATGCGCGCCCGCTCCATGGGCCCGAGCGGCTCGGGGTCGATGGGGCGGCTGAGGGTCTCCTGGACCGCGCCCGCCGAGTCGATGGGGCGACCGAGCCCGTCGACGATGCGCCCGAGCAGGCGGGGCCCGACGGGGGCGAGCGGGGCGATCTGGTCGCCCGAGACGGTGTCACCCGGTCGGATGCCGCCGGACTGGTGCAGGAGCATGACGATGGCACGGTCTCGGTCGAAGCCGACGACCTCGCCGAGCTTGTCGGCGCCCCTGACGCCGATGCGAACCAGCGTTCCGGTGGGCAGGGGCAGGTCATCGACGAGCAGGGTCAGCCCGCGCAGCGTGACCACGCGCCCGGTCACCCGCATGGGCTGGGCGTGGCCAAGCGATTCGATCTCGGGGGCGAGCACGCTCACGCGGCTTCCTTTCCGCCGGGCTCGATGCGTCCGGGCTCGCCCGGCGGATCGTCGGGGAGCAGGTCCGCGACGATGCGGTTGAGCTGGGTGGTGATGGAGGCGTCGATCTCGCCGCCCGAGGGCGTGCGCACGACGCACGAGCCGCGGACGAGGGCGGGGTCGGTCTCGAGTTCGATGTGCTCGACGCCGTCGAACCTGGCCAGGAGCGTGGGGATCGCCTGGCGGGCGAGCGTCTCGTCGTCGGGGTGGACGCTGATGCGGGGCCGGGTGCGGCGCGCGAGCAGACCGAGCGCCTCGGTCATCTGGCCATCGACCACGCCCGGGTCGAGCTCGATCACGCGCTTGGTCACGCGCTCGGCGATGAGCGTGGCGAGGCGCACGACGTCGGTGCGGGCCTCGGTCAGCATCTGGTCGCGCGCCCGGACGAACGACCCGAGCGCCTCGCCCCAGTGCTCGGCGATCGCCTGCAGCGCGGGCGTGAGATCGGCCATCGACTGGGACCGTCCCTCCTCGATGCCCGCGGCCAGGCCCTCGGCGTGCCCGGCCTCCCGTCCCTGGGCGAACCCGGCCTCGTGCGCGTCGGCGATGAGGCGTTCACGCTCGGTCTGCGCGTCCGTGATAATCTGCTTCGCCTGGGCCTGCGCCTGCGACTTGAGTGTCTCGCCGCGGCGCTCCAGGTCGCCCAGGTTCAGGACGACCGCGTCTCGGGCGATGATCTCGGCGTCGGCTCGTGGGATCAGGGGCAAGGCGTCACTCCAGAGGTCAGACGATCAGGTCCGACTCGCCGCCGCGCCCGTCGATGATGACCTCGCCCGCCTCCTCGAGGCGTCGCACGATGTCCACGATGCGCTGCTGGGCGCCCTCGACGTCGGAAACACGGACGGGTCCCATGAACTCCATGTCCTCCTTGATCAGGCTCGCGGCCCGCTCGGACATGTTGCCGAAGATCTTCTCCTGCAGCTCGGGCGAGGCCGTCTTGAGCGCCAGCGAGAGCTCGTCGTTCTCGATCTCCTTGAGCACGGACTGGATGCCCTTGTCGTTCACGAGCAGGATGTCCTCGAAGACGAACATCAGGCGGCGAATTTGCTCGACCAGGTCCGGGTCCTCGGCCTCGAGGCCCTCCATGATGGACTTCTCGGTGGCGCGGTCCGCGAGGTTGAGGATCTCGGAGACCGTCGGGATGCCCCCGGCTTTCTCCATTGACTGGAGGAGCATGCTGCTCAGGCGGGACTCGAGGCCCTTCTCGACCTCGCGGATGACCTCGGGGTTGGTCTGCTCCATGTTGGCCATGCGCTTGATGACCTCGATCTGCTTCTGCAGCGGCAGGCCGCCGAGAATCTCCGCGGCCTTGTGGTGCCCGAGGTGGCAGGTGATGAGCGCGATGGTCTGGGGGTGCTCGTCCTGGATGAAGGTGAGCAGGTTCTCGCTCTCGGCGCGCTGGAGGAAGCTGAAGGGGGTCTTCTGGACCTGGGTCTGGATCTGCTGCAGGACGCGGTCCGCGTGCACGGGATCGAGCGAGTCGAGCAGGATCTTCCGGGCGAAGTCGAGGTTGCCCTCGGCGGCGTGGCTGCTGGCGATGGAGATGCCGTAGAACTCCTCGATGACCGCGGTCTGGAGGTCCTCGGTGACACGTCCGAGGCTGGCGAGTTCGCGCGTGACCTCTTCGACCTGCTCGGGGGGGAGCTGCTTGAGCACCTCGCTGGCGCGGTCCTGACCGATGGCCAGCAGCACGATGGCGGCCTTGGACAAGCCCTCAAGCTCGCTGGGGTTGGTCGGGAGTTTCTCGTTGGGCTTGCGGGGCACGCGCGGGGTCCTTGCGTCAGCTCGAACTCAGGTGGTGGTCTCGATCCATCGTCCGAGCAGGTTCGCGGCGGTCTCGGGGTTCTTCCGGACCATCTCGGCGACCTGCTCGAGCAGCTTGGCTTTCTTGATCTGATCGTCGCCCAGCTCGATGCCGGCCATGGGGGCGTCGGACTCGTCGGCCTCGCCAACGATGTCGGCGTCGGCGTTGAACTTCGGGGGCATGCCGACGAGCTCTTCGACCGAGGGCAGCGCCGCCGGGCGGACACTCTTGCGGACCATCATCACCATCATGCCCAGGGCGACGACCGCGAGGAGGGCGACGACGACGGTGTTGACCAGGCCGCCCGAGGCGCCGCCCCCGCCCGAGGTGAGGCTGGTGAGGAAGCCGGCCTGCGCCGCGACGGGCGCGACGTCGAGCAAAGAGACGGGGATCATGGAGACGGTGACGTCGCCGTCGATGGGCTCGCCGTCGGGCGCGCGGGCGGTGACGTGCGGCTTGAGGCTCGCCTCGATCTCGGGTCGCATCTGCTCGAACCGGTCGAGGACCTCCTGCTCGGTGACGTCGGCGTTCTCGTCGCCCTTGGATCGTTTGACGAGTTCCTCGATGTAGCCCTGCGGGATGTTGACCGAGGCGGTGAGGAACGTGGGCGAGCCGCGGGGGTCGATGACCTGCTTCTGTTCCGAGCCCGGGTAGTTCTCGAAGGAGATCGACTCGTTGGTCTTCTCGTAGCTGTTGCCCGAGGACGAGGATCCGCTGGCGATATCGGCGGACTGGTTGGAGCGGACACCGGGCTCGCCGCCGGACGTGCGGTTGGCCTGGGTCTCGCTCGTGCCCGTCTCTGAACTGGGCAGGGAGAGGGTGCCATCGCCCTTGGGCAGCATCCGATTTGTCTCGGTGCGGACACGGGTCACGTCCACCTGAGCCGTCACCGCAACAACCACGCCCGGAACGTATGAGAGCAGCTCGGCGAGCTTGCGCTGCGTCATCAGCTCGGCGCGGGTGGTGTGCTCGATGTAGCTGGTGGCCAGAAAGTCGTCGTCGCCCGTGGGCTTGCGCTGGCGCCCGGTTGTGCCGTCGATCACGCGGACGTTGGAGGGCAAGAGCCCGGACTTGGCGCCGGCGATGAGGTTGGCGACGGCGTCTACGGTCCCCTGATCGACGGCTCCGCCAGAACTGGTGAAGACAGTGGCCGAGGCGGTGGGCGCCTTGGCGGTCCGCCCGAGCCCGCCCTGCTCGGGGGCGTCGATGATGACGCTGGCGCTCTTGACGCCGCCGAAGCTGGAGATGACGCGGGCCAGCTCGTTCTGGAGGGCGAGGTTGAACTGGACGCGGTTCTGCTCGCGTGAGTTCTTCCAGTCCTGGCGCTGGGCGAGGTTCTCAAAGAGGGTGGCGGTGTCGGAGGGGAGCCGCCCGGTCTGCCCGAGCCTGGCGAGGGCGGTGACGCGCTGGGTCTCGGGGACCATGAGGCGACCGTTCTGGGTGCTGGCGCTGATGCCCGCGGCCTGGAGCGCGTCAACCATCCGCAGGTTCGGGTCGTCCTGCATGAGATCGACGAGCGTCGGGCGGGCGGCGTAGCGGCTGACGACAAAGAAGGTCATCAACGCAATGACAGCCAGCGAGCCGACGAGCAGCTTCTGGCTGGCGGTCATCCGCCCGAGATACGTCTGGATCGTGGCCAGCGCCTGGCGCAGCTGATTCATCCGAATGCGGCCTCCGTGCCGAGCCCGGCGCGCTCCGCACGACGGGACGCAGCGGGTAAGTGACCGCTACGCCTCACCCCTTTCGGACGATGGGGGTGGCGCGCTTGAAACACGCGCAAAGGTCTCTGGGGCGGGCGCAGAACTCGCCGAGTTGGGCCAAAGCTGCGCGTGGGGTTCAGACGCGGATCTGCTTGATCTCGTCGTAGGCCTGCATGACCTTGTTGCGCATCGCCTGGAGCATGCGGAAGGCCGAGTCCGCCTTCTCGGTAGCGAGGATGACGCCTTCGAGGTCGTCGCGTTTGCCGGTAAGCAGGTCCTCGACGGCCTTGGTGGCGTCCTGCTCCATCTCGTTGACCTGCTGCAGGTTGTCGATCAGGACCGCCTTGAAGTCCGGCGCGCCGGCGCCCTTGGGCGTGGGCGAGGGTGGGCGGATGGGCAGATGGGGCGTATTGCCCCCGCTTCCGACCAGTCCGAGAGGATCGCTCATCGTCTATCTCCGCGGGGCCTCGCTCCGATCGGGCGCGGGGCCGGGCTCTTCTAGGCCAGCAATCGCAACGCCTGTGCCATCATCGATTTGCTCGTCTCGGCGGCCACGACGTTGGCCTCGTAGGCCCGGGCCGTCTCCATCGCGTTGATCTGCTCGATCACCGGGTTGATGTTCGGGGTCATGACGTACCCGTTCTCGTCGGCGTACGGGCTGTCGGGCTCGTGCTTGGGGACGAACGCGGACTGGTCCTGGTCGATCCCGGCGACGTGGACGCCCAGCGACCTGCCCTGCTCGCTCGGGGAGCCGGGGTCGCCCGGGGCGAAGGTGACGATCCGCCGGCGGTACGGCGCGTAGTCGCCGTTGGCGTCAACCAGCGTGTTCGCGTTGGCGATATTGGCGCTGATCGTGGCAAGGCGGGTGCGCTGGGCGATCATGCCGCTGGTTGAGACGTCGAGGGCGCCGTACATGAGGCGGTCTCCGTGGGGGGCTCAGGGGACTAGACGCGTTCGGCGATGGCGGCCTGGATGATCTGGAACCGGTTGCGGAGCAAGTCCGAGGCCACGCGGTACACGCCCGCGTTCTCGACCAGGTCCTGCATGGTCCGCTCCAGGTCCCGGTTGTTGCGGTCGTGGAAGAGGATGTTTCCCGAATCGGCCTCGGGGTTGAGGCGGAGCGAGCCGCTGGGGCCGCGCTTGATCTGGCTGCTCTCCTGCCAGTCTAGGGCGCCCGAGACGCCGCCGTTGCGGGCCCGGCGCCCCTCGATCGCCTCGCCCAGGACGCGCTGGAAGTCGCGCGGGTCGGCGTCCTTGGGGCGGAAGTTGGGCGTATCGAAGTTGGCGATGTTGTGGGCGATGACCCGCTGGCGGGCGCCGGCGAACTGCAGCGTCATCTCCAAGGCTGGAATCGCCCCGGCTGTCGAGATGCTCTGGATCATGGACACGTCTCCATCGCCCGCAATCCGCGGGCCGGGCGGGGAACCCTCTACAGCAACCACCTACAAGGACTGGGCGACGAGGCTCTGCTCCTTCCACTTCTTGAGCTTGAGCCCGAGCGTGCGGACCCCGATGCCCAGGGCCCGGGCGGTCTTCTGGCGGTGCCCGTTGAAGCGGCGGAGGGTGTGGACGATGAGCTCACGCTCGATCTCGGCCAGCGTCCGGTCGCCGGGCATATAGGAGAGCTTGGGCTCGATCATGGACGAGGGGGCGGCGGGCTCGCCGGCGGGGCGAGGCCCGGGCGCGTGCAGGGGGGTCGCCTTGCGGGCCTGGGCGGGGGCGCCCAGCCAGGGCTCGACGAGGGACCGCTCGATGCTGCTGCCGGCGCCCGTGAGGACCACGGCTCGCTCGCAGATGTTCTGCAGCTCGCGGACGTTGCCGGGCCAGCGGTAGGCCGACAGCAGATCCATGACGTCTGGAGCGATGGACGGCGCCTGGCGCCCCTCGCGACGGGCGATCTCGGCGATGAAGTGCGTCGCCAGGGCCGGGACGTCCTCGCGGCGCTCACGCAGCGGGGGCAGGTGGACCGGAAGGACGTTGAGGCGGAAGAAGAGGTCTTCCCGGAACTGCCCGTCGGCCGCGGCCTTGGGCAGGTCGCGGTTGCTCGTTGCGATGACGCGTACATCGACGCCGATGGACTGGCTGGAGCCGACGCGTTCGAATGATCGCTCCTGCAGGATGCGGAGGAGCTTGGCCTGGATGGGGGCGGGGACCTCGGAGATCTCGTCGAGCAGCAGCGTGCCCTGGTCGGCGAGTTCAAAGCGACCGCGACGGAGGCGGTCGGCGCCGGTGAACGATCCCTTCTCGTGCCCGAAGAGCTCGCTCTCGAGCAGGCTCTGGCTCAGAGCGGCGCAGTTGACGCCCAGGAAGGGCGACTGCACGCGTGGGCTCAGCTCGTGGATGGCCCGGGCGATGACCTCCTTGCCGGTGCCGGACTCGCCGGTGACCAGGACGGTGCCGTGCGAGCCGGCGATGGCGCGGAGCTGGTCCTTGACCCGGGCCATGGCGGGCGAGGCGCCGATGAGGCGGTCGAGCCCGGTGCGGGCCGGGCCCGAATCGGTACGGGCGCCGGCCTTGAGCACGGCGTTCTCGCGCGTGAGGCTCGCGTGGCGGAGGGCGCGCTTGACGGTGATGATCAGCTCGTCACCCTCGAACGGCTTGGTGAGGTAGTCGAAGGCGCCGCGGCGCATGGCCTCGACGGCGGTCTCGATCGTGCCGAACGCGGTCATCAGGATGATGGGCAGCTCGTCGTCGATCTGGCTGACGCGTTCGGCCAGCTCGATGCCGGTCATGCCGGGCATCTTCAGGTCCGAGACGATCGCGTCGGGGCGTCTGGTGGAGACGATCTCCAGCGCGGATGGCGCGTCGTTGGCGACGACGATCTCGTAGCCGGCGCGGCGCAGCGTCGCGCCGACGCTGTCGCGCATCATCTCTTTGTCGTCAACCACGAGTACGGTGCTCATCGGGCGTGCTCCATCACGGTTAGGCCGCGGCCGTCCTGGCGTTGGCGTCGGGGTTCTCGTTGTCCTGCGTTGCTGCGGTCTGATTCGGCTGCCGCTGGGGCAGCCAGAGCTCGACGGTCGCGCCCGGGGCGCCGGGCGTGCGGTCGGTGTTGTTGCGCACCTCGACGCGCCCGGCATGGGCGTCGAGAATGCGGTGAACGATCGCCAGGCCCAGGCCCGTGCCCGTGGCCCGCGTCGTGAAGAACGGGTTGAACATGCGTTCGATCACGTCGGGCTCGATCCCGGGTCCGGTGTCGATCACGGACAGCACGCTCCAGGCGCGTGGACTGCCGGCGTCATCGACCTCACGCTCGGTGCGGGCCCGGAGGGTCAGCGAGTCGCCCCCCGCGTCAACGGCGTTGCGGACCAGGTTGACCAGCGCCTGCAGGCACAGCGTGGTGTCCGCGCCGAGTTCGAGCTCGTCGCCCTCGCGCCGGACCTGGGTCTCACCGGTCTCACACATCGCGAGAGCCTCATCGAAGAGCTCGCCCGCGCGGGTCTGCTCGGGGCGGACGCGGATCTCGCGGGCGAAGCTGAGCACGTCCCCCACGATCGCGTCGAGGCGGGAGACCGCGGAGCCGATCTTCTGCGCGTTGCACTGCTGCTCGGGGCGGTCGGGCAGGTCCTCTTCAAGCATGCGCGCGTAGAGGCGGATCGAGGCGAGCGGGTTGCGGATCTCGTGGCTGATGCCCGCGGCCATCTCGCCCAGGGCCGCGAGTCGGCGGGAGCGCTGCAGCTGCTCGTTGGCCTCCCGCAGCTCGCCCGAGAGGCGGGCGACCTCGGCGCGCAGCTGCGCGTGCGTGCCCTCGAGGCGGGAGGTGACCTCGGAGAACGCGCTGACGAGCTCGCCCAGATCTTTGGGCGTCATCGAGCCCAGACCCGCGGCATCAAGGATGGCCGGCGCTGAACTCATCAGGCCTCCCGATCCTGAAATCGTGGGCGGGACGATCTTGGGGACGCGTACGCGGTGACCGCGGCCTTGGCCGAGTCCACCCCCGACAGCTCTCGCGCGAGCGCGTCACGCTTGGTCTCGAGCGCTCTGCGGTCTTCCGCGTCGCGCGACGCGATCCGTCCCGCGGCGTCGGTGAGCGAGTCGAGGCGGGCCTGGATGAGGCGGCGTCGATCGGGGTCCAGCTGGCCCGAGACCTCTGGCCAGCGCGCGCGGAACGGGTCGATGCCCTCGGAGGTCTCGCTGATCCGGGTGAGCACGCCCTGGCGATCGCGCAGCACGTCAAGGAGGGTGATCGCGTCACCCTCCTTGATCAGCTCCCGCTGGCGCTGCCCGAGCGAGCCCAGGCGCTCGAACAGCTCCTCGGCGAGGGTGAGGCGGCGCTCAAGATTGCCCGCCCAGGCCTGGGCGTCGAGCGGCTGGTTGCTGGATCCATCGGTCATCCGTGACCTCGTGCGGTGCCCGGGCGTCCGTGCCCGGCGGGTTCAGTCTGTCGGTACGGCGCTCACCTCGTAGAGCCTTGATGAAGAGTCGAGCCAGCGCTCCCAGTCGCGCCGCCCCATGGGCAGGCTGGGGTCGTCCCAGACCTCCTCGGGCAGGCTGTTGTAGAAGCGGCGGGCGCGATCGTTGGCGGTGCGGGCGCGCCCCATGTCGCCCTCTTCGATGTGGGCGTTGACGATCTGGACCATCGCCACCAGCGACGAGGGGTCGTTGGCGTACCGCTCTCGGGCACGGTCGTAATGCAGGATCGCGGTGCGGTACTCGCCCAGGTCGAAGGCGCAGTCGCCCAGGAAGAAATAGCTGTTGCGGAGCTGGATATTCATCAGCGGCGTCCGCTGACGCGGGTCGAGCTGCTCGATGGCGCCGCGGACCTGCTCGTAGCCGGCCATGGCGGCGATGCGGCGCTCCCGGGCGGTGGCCTCGAGCTGCCGTTTGGTGGAGCCGGGCATCGCCTCGGCGCTGAGACGGTCGATGATCTCGCGGGCCGAGAGGCGGTACGCGTCGGCCAGCAGGAACCGGATCTCCGTGATCCGCTTGTCGCTTGGGTAGCGCGAACGGGCCTCTTCGAGGTGCTCGATCGCCCGCTCGTAGTCGCCCGCGGCGTAGTGGACGCGACCGAGTTCGATCAGCGCTTGTCGGTACTGGGCGGTCTCGGCGTCGCCCATGCTCCCGCTGATCATGCGCCGGAGCAGACGCCCGGCCTCCTCGTCGTTGGACGCGTCGGCGTCGGCGAGCAGCACCTGGGCGAGCGGGACGTGGCTGAGCTCGGCGTACGGGCCGACGTCGGCTGCGATCCCGAGCTTCTCCTCGTCGATGAGATCGCGGAAGTACGACGCCGCGGTCGCGTGGTCGCCCATGGACTGGAACGCCCTGCCGAGGCGGAATCGAGCCTCGGCGTTGCGGGCGTCGCCGGGCACGCCGTCGGCGTACAGGCGGAACGCGGCGATCGCCTCGGCCCGGTCCCCGGCCTGATCGAACAGGTCCGCCGCGAGCCAGAGTGAGCGGGCGTACTGGTCGTTGTCGGTCAGGACGAACGTCTCGGCGTGCAGTCTGTAGTAGCTTGCGGCCCGGATCAGGTGACGCTGGGCCTCGGCCTGGGACGACGGGTCCAGGGCGCTGAGCTGGGCGTTCCCGATGATCCGCTCGCCCGCGCGACGGTGGGCCGTGGCCAATGCGGCGAGCACGTCCGCCGGCAGGCTGTCGAGTGTGTAGAGATCGCTTGCGATGGTCGCGTACGCGAGCGCCTCCTCGATCTCGTCACGGGCGAGTCGGTCGCGGTACTGCGCGATCAGGCTCTGCGTCGCCTCGGTCGGGCCGGGCGAGCCGGAGCCGTTCGCGTCGTTGATGGCCTCGACCAGACCCCGGTAGACGTCCTGCGATTCGGCGGTCTCGCCCAGGGCGGCCTCGGCCTCGGCCAGGCCCATCAGCGCCAGGCGGTGCGTGCGGCTGTCGGGGTGACGCTCGACCGCCATCGCGAGCCGTTCACGCCCGGTCTGGGTGTCGCCCCGGACCTCATCGATCTTGGACAGGTAGTAGAGGGCTTCGCCCTGGAGGGGCGAGCCGGGCAGGAGCAGTTCCTGCGCCTGCAGGAGCTGACGCTCCGCTTCCGTGATCGCAGAGATGTCCACGTAGGCGCGCCCCAGCAGCAGGCGCAGCTCGCCGCGGATCGCGGGCGACGCCTCCTCGACGCGCGGCGCGGCGCGGAGCAGGCGGGTGATCGCTTCGTCGGAATAACCCTGGTCCAGACGGACGCGTGTCTGACGCGCCAGGGCCCAGGCCCGGTCGTCTGGCGGCAGCGCGGGATCGCCCAGGATCTCGCTCAGCAGTTCGAGGGCCTGCTCCTTCTGGGCGTTTGGCTTCCCGAGGAGCAGATCCACGAGTCGGCGGTAGATCGCCAGCCGCATGTTCTGCGCGTCGTCCGGCAGTTCGTCGGCCCGCATGCGCGCCGCGGTGGTCTCGCCGAGCGAGAGGTACGTGTTGGCCAGGGCCACCTGATCGACCGGGAGCAGGACCGCGCCCTGACGCTCGGCCTCGAAGTAGTGCGACAGCACGTTGCGGTGGTTCACCTCGAGATCGATGCCCATCTCGGCCTGCGCCCGGTACAACGCCCGGGCCACGCCCAGGTGGTACCGGCGCCCGAGCGGGGTGGGCTCTCCGGGGTCCTCATTCAGATAAGGGAAGATCCGGGTCTTGAGGACCTCCAGCGCCTCCTGGTGCGACCCCTGGTCGATCAGCCGCTCGGCCCGGTTGATCGCGGGCGTCAGGTCGGGCTTCGGGGCCGTGAGGACCGAGTACAGAATCCCACCGACGAGCAGCGCCAGCGCCCCGAGCAGGGCGGGCGCCTGCCACGAGGTCCGCCAGTCCCGTCGAAGGCGATCGATCGACGAGAGTCGCTCGTCGGTCTCGGGGATCATGCTCTCTTCGGGGTCTGCCATGGTCACGGTCCGTCGATCGGCGAGCCGCCCCGTCCGGTAGGGCGACCGGCGTCCGCGCCCTCGATGGGGCGACGCCGCGCAAGATTATCGGGTCACGAGCCCCTCGGCCTTCAGCAGTTTCTGCGCTCGGCGGGCGTTCAGGCGTCTTCGCCCGGCTCGGCGGGCGATCCGTGCGTCGGAACCACGACCGCAAGGCCCGAGATCGAGTCCCCACGGTGCCTGGCCGAGGGATCCACGAGCGCCAGCGCGGCGACGGGCGGAAGGGCCCACTTGACAATGTTGCGCACCGCCGCCCGCCAGAAGGCGGGGCGGACGGGACGATCCGTCGGCGGTCGGATGCCCACCACGCGGCACCCGGTCGCGAGCTTGCCCAGCGAGCGCCCGAAGAGCCACTCGCCGGTGAACGAGAGCAGGAAGCCAATGGCGAGCATGCTCGGGGCGGCCAGCCACGCGCCGCCGGGGCGGATGAGCCCGGCGAGCGTGATGATCTCGATCAGCGGCACGTCGAAGATCACCCGAACGATGAACACCGCGATGAGCAGGTCGATCATCGTCGCGGCCAGGCGGCGGGCGGGCTCGGCCAGGGAGAACCCGGGCGGGAGCTGAATCTCTCCCTCCTCACTCGGCTTGAGCACGACCAGCAGCACGACACCCATCAGCGCGATCAGCGTGGCGGCGAGGAGTCGGAACTGGGTCGCGCTGACGGGAAGCGTCCTGATCGCCGGTCCCCGGTACAGCTCCCGACCGGTGGTGGTTGAGAGTTCGGCGAGCCGCACCTGCACGGAGGGGGCGCCCGGCCCGGCGTCCGAGTCCTCCCAGGCGAGCACGAGGACTTCGAAATGATCGCCCTGGAAGGCGGCGGCAAGCTGTTCGCCCGTGGCGACCGTGGAAGCGATCCCTTCAGCGCCGGACTCGGTCAGGGCGAGGAGTTCGATCGCGTTATCCGATCGGCGGGCCAGCAGCACGCGTGACCCTGAGACCGCGCTGGCGATCAGGCGCCCGGGCTGGATGTCCTGTGAAAGCGCGTTCGACACCCAGGCCTGCTCGCTCATGGTCCAGAGCGTCGCGCCGCCGGCTTGGGCGATGCTCAGGATCTGGATGCGCCCGCTCGAATCAGGAAGGAGGTGGAGTTCCGAGCCCTGCGCTCCCTCTGGCAGCGGGATTTCCGCCCAGGCGCCTTCGGAGAAGCGGATGAGGGAATCTCGCCCCGACTTGGCGCCGAGCACGGCGGGACCGGACCGGGCGCCGACGATGCTCTGCGCGGTGAACTGATCGGGAAGCGGGTCGAGCGGGCGGAGCCGGGTCCGGGGCTCGTAGGACCAAAGGTCGCCAATCGGCGGGGGGAAGGCGGTGAGTGTGAGGACGCGCGCCGGGCGTTCGGGCGTCTCGGGCATGAGGAGGTAGACATCATCGCCCCAGGCGCCGATCGAGCGGGGGGCGGTGGCCAGCCTGCGGGCGACCCGGAGTGTGCCGCGCTCGGAGGCCAGGAACGCGGCGCCCTCTGCCGCGCGACGCGGGGGGACGTGCACCAGCACGGAGCCCTCGGTCGCCGGGTCGGGCAGCACGAGCCAGGCGTGGGCGGCGCCGGACGAGTTCGGATCGGCGCTCTGGGCGCGCGCCCCCGTGGTGAGCAGGAGAGAGACGATCGCCGTGATGAAAGAGGGCCAGAACCCCGCGCGTCGCACGCTCAGTCTCCCGCGGGTCCGGCGCTGGGGGCGTCCAGGTCCCAGGCCTGTTCGACGTGGAACGTCTCGATCAGGCGGGGGAGATCGAACGCGATGGGGCGGATGGAGCGGATCTTGGGCTCGAAGAGGTTGATCCGGACCTCGGCGTCGAGCCCGGCGGTCCGGATCTCGTAGCGCGTCGCCATGCGGAGCAGGATCGTCGCGTCGCCCTGCTTGAGGACGCGCTCGTAGCGGCTGAGCTCCGCGGCGAGCTGGAGGTTGCCGCGCTCGTCCTCGATTTCGACGCGCCTTGGCTCGAAGGTGTCCGGGTCGAGCCACATGCGCCGGGCGCCCCATCGCCCGGGGGCGCGGACGACGAGTTCCTTGCCGTCGGGGGTCCAGGTGGCGCGTGCGCCGGGGCTCTCGGGGGGCAGGGGCGAGATGGCGATGGCGTCGATCAGATCCAGCGGGTGGACGGGAACGCCCAGCTGTGCGGCCTTGTGGGGCGAGACCTGCGTGTGGCGCCCGAAGATGACGAAGGCGTCGTCCTTGTCGATCAGGTCCATCCACCAGTAGACGTCGTCGTTGGAGCCCAGGTAGAGGTGGGTCTCGCCGAGCTTGCCGATCGACATCGCCAGGCTGCTGGGACGCTGGATCTGGAGGTGCCCCTCGGCCTGCTCGCGCAGGCGTCCGCCCTCGGCGTCGCGCCCGTCGATGCGGATCGAGACCCTGGCCCAGAAGGTGTCCGCGGGGGCGACTCGGTCGTTGTAGATCGCCCGGACCTCTTCGTAGCTGACGCTCTGGCGGGCGATCGTCCCGGGCTCGTGCTGGGCGGCGCTCTCGTGCTGGCCCGCGAGCGGGTCCATCGAGGCGCAGCCCGTGACGAGCGCCGCGGCGCAGGACAGCGCGAGCAGCAGCGGTCGGGTCAGCCTCACGCGTCGTCCTCGTCGAGGTTCATGATCTGGCCGAGCTGTTCGGTGACGCTGGCGATGGTCTCGTCGTCGAGGCCGGGGTCCACGACCTCGATGAGTGGCGGGCCGTCGCCGCCTCGCTCGGGGGGGAGCGCCACGCCCTTGGGGCGGACATACATCAGGCCCGCGCGTTTGTTTTTGCGGTCGGCGGGCGAGCCGCCCTCGTAGGTGAGGCGGCGTTTGCGGACAAGCACGAGCGTGAGCAGGTAGCGGAAGGCGAGGCGGTCGTCGGCGTCGGACTCGCCCAGCTGCTCGAATAGGTCCATCAGCTCGTCCTCGCCGATGAGGGGCTTCTTCTGCTCGTTGGGCTCGGGGGCGACGGTCCGCCAGAAGGCGAAGACCTTGCCCGGGGCCTCGGGGCGGGCGCCGCCCTCCCAGGCGTCGAGCGAGAAGTCCTGGCGTGAGAGCGCTTCCTCGCCGGGCATGTCAACGAGGACGGCGACGAAGTGGTCGCCCACGTCGATGGGGGCGCCGGTGGAGGCGCACGTGCGCACGGGGCGGGCGATGTCGTAGGGGGAAGACGATCCGATCATCGGGACAGTCTAGGAGCGGGAGGCTGGGCGTGAGCCCGTCGCTTTAGCAGCTGACCTCGAAGAACCTCGAGTCGGAGCCACCCTCGCCGACGCGGAAGCGGACGAGACGCCCGCACTTGGCGCACCGCGCCCGGTAGACGCTGGCGTCGGGGCTGCGCGAGACGCGGAGATACTCGTTGGAGCAGGTGAAGAGCACGCCGATCCAGGGGCGTTGGGCGAGCGTTCGCTCTGACGGGTTCGGCGTCCCCGTCGATCCGGGTTGCGGGGTGGTCATGGGGTCTCTCCGCGCGGGATGGCTGCGGGGCAACATCGTCCAAGACCCCCCGGGAGCCCGAATCTGAGGGGGGGCTCGCGGGCGTCGATTGGAGAGGAATACGCCGCTGATCCGAACGAGGGGATAGAATGCCCGCCCAGCGGCCCCGGAAGCCGCGCCGGAGGACCGAATCGCCCCGATGAGCGGCACGCTCTCCATTTTGGCTGACCCCCCGGCCCCGCCGGCGCCCATCGGGCTCATCGCCGGTGGCGGGCGCCTGCCCATCCTCATTGCGCGCGGGCTGGCGAGTCTCGGGCACCCGGTCCACGGGCTGGGCTTGGCCCGCCAGTACGACGGGGAGTTGCCCCCGCTGTGCGAGAGCTTCAGTGACGTGGGCCTGCTCCGCCTGGGCGGGTGGGCCAAGCGGCTCAAGCAGTCCGGGTGCAAGCACGCGATCATGGTCGGGCGGGTGGACAAGGCCGAGCTGATGCACGACCGCTTCCGGGTTCTCAAGAACATCCCGGACCTGCGGACGATCATCAGCTGGCAGCGTCACCTGCGTCACGACCGGCGTTCGCACGCGGTTCTCGCGGCGATCGCCGAGGAGCTGGACCGCCAGGGTGTGTCGCTGATTGATTCCACGAGCCCGATCCCGGACCACCTGTCCAAGTCGGGCGTGATGACGCTGACGCGCCCCACGCGCGAGCAGGAGTCGGACATCGAGTTCGCGTGGCCGTTGCTGACCGAGCTGCTGCGTCTGGATATCGGGCAGTCGATCGCGGTGCGCGAGAAGGACGTGATCTGCGTCGAGGCGGTCGAGGGCACGGACAAGATGATCGAGCGGGGCGGGCAGATCTGCCGCGTCCCCGGCTGGACGATGTGCAAGGGGGCGCGGGCCGAGCACGACCGGCGCTCTGATGTGCCGACCGTGGGCATCCACACGCTGGAGAACCTGCATAGGGCGGGCGGGCGTTGCCTGGCGATCGCGGCGGGCGACGTGATCATGCTTGACCGCGAGGAGATGATCCAGGCGGCCGACCGGCTCGGGATCTCGATCGTGGGCGTGCCCGTGTCGCACGCGATCCGCACGACCGCGAACCAGCCCCGATCGGGCGGCGTTCTGCCCGTGCCCAGCGTCGGCTGACCGCCCATGGCGGACGGACCCGACAGCACCCCCCCGCTCTCGGATCCGGGCCGGTACGTCAGCCGCGGGGCGCTCAAGCTCGAGCACGCGCTGCGTGAGTTTGCGGTGGACGCGACCGGGCTTGTGTGCGCGGATCTGGGATGCTCAACCGGGGGGTTTACCGACTGCCTGCTCCAGCACGGGGCGGCGCGCGTGTACAGCGTCGATACGGCGTACGGCGAGCTGGCGTGGAAGATCCGCCAGGACGGGCGTGTGGTCGTGATGGAACGCTCCAACGCGCTGCACACCGAGCCGCACCCGGATACCGCCGAAGCCGGCGGCGTGGACCTGGTCGTGATCGACCTGGGCTGGACGCGCCAAAGCAAGGCGATCCCCGCGGCGCTCAAGTGGGCCAAGAAGGGCGGGCGGATCGTCACGCTCGTCAAGCCGCACTACGAGGCGGACAGGTCGGACCTGGGCGAGGGGGGCGTGCTGGACCCGGAGCGGAGCGAGGCGATCGCGATGCGCGTGATCGATTCGCTGCCGGCGATGGGCGTGCGTGTGCTGGGCGTGACGGAGAGCCCGGTGCTGGGCGGGGCGCTCAAGGCGAAGCGCAAGCGCAAGGGGGCGGGGAACCGGGAGTGGCTGACGCTGCTGGATACAGGCGCGCCCGATTCCGAGTGAGCAAACGCCAACCACGCGGGTAAAATACTTGTGACCGACACGAACACCACCGCGGCCGCACCGTACTCGGAGAAACCGGTCGATTCAGTCACTGCAACGGAGATCTGGATATGAAGGTCGAGATCAGCGCCAACGGCTTTACCACCACCGACGCCATCCGCGAGCACGTGCACACCCAGGTGGGCAGCGCGCTGGATCGATTTGAGAACCGCCTGACCCGTGTGGAGGTTCACCTGGGTGATACCAACGCAAAGAAGGGCGGCCCAGACGACAAGCGCTGCATGATCGAGGCTCGCCCGCGTGGCGCTCAGCCCATCGCGATCGAGCACCACGCCGACGATCTGTATGACGCGATCAGCGAGGCCGCATCCAAGATCCAGCGCGCCCTGACGAAGAAGTTCGAGCGTACGGACGGCTAGGGCGTCGCGTGGTTCAGGCCGGCTTCCAGCCCTCGACCTTGGCGTCCACGCCGTGGAGCAGGACCCAGAGGCGTTCGAGCAGTTCCTTGAGTCCCTCGCCCGAGGCGCTGCTGACGGTCTGCAGGGTCTGGTCGGCGCCGAGCCTCAGCTCGCCGCAGAGTTCGGCGGTTGCTTCGGCGAGGAACTCCTCGCCGGGCAGCAGGTCGGTCTTGCTCAGGACGATGATCTCGGGCTTCTCGGCCAGCTCGGGGGAGTAGCCCGCGAGCTCTTCGCGGATGGCGCGGTAGTTGTCCGCGGGCCTTGAGTTGTCGGGCGGGCAGCAGTCGAGCAGGTGCAGGATGACGCTGGTGCGTTCGACGTGGCGCAAGAAGTCGTGCCCGAGGCCGGCGCCTCCGGACGCGCCCTCGATCAGCCCGGGGATGTCGGCGATGATGATGCGGCGTGTGGGGTCGAGCTCGGCGATGCCGAGCTGGGGGCTGAGTGTGGTGAACGGGTAGTCGGCGATCTTGGGATCGGCGCGGGTGAGCGCCTTGAGCAGCGTGGACTTGCCTGCGTTGGGCAGGCCCACGAGCCCGACCTCGGCGATGAGCTTGAGCTCGAGGCGGAGGGTGAACTCCTCGCCGGGCTGGCCGGTGGTCGCCTTGCGGGGGGTCTGGTTGGTTGAGCTCTTGAAGTGTTCGTTGCCGTGCCCGCCCTTGCCGCCCTTGGCGATGAGGACGGTCTCGTCGGGGCCGACGTCGGCCATGAGCTCGCCGGTGTCGTCGTTGTAGACGAGGGTGCCCGGGGGGATGCGGATGGTCATCTTGTCGGCGGCGGCGCCGAACTGCTGCTTGGAGCGTCCGGCCTCGCCCTTGTCGGCGTGCCAGTCGCGGACGCCTCGGAAGTCGATGAGGGTGTTGAGGCCGGGGTCGGCGTGGAGGAAGATGTCGGCGCCGCGTCCGCCGTCACCGCCGTCGGGGCCACCCTTGGGCAGGCCTCGCCCTCGGTAGAAGGAGACGGCGCCGTCGCCGCCCTTGCCGGCTCGGACTCTGATGAGGGCGCTGTCAACAAACATCGCCCAACGGTAGGGCAGGCGCCCCGCCTGTCTCGGCCGATTTCTGGTTCTCCCCGAAAGGAGGCGGGCGGGACGCCTGCCCCGCCGGGATCAGGCGGCCCGGAGGAACTGCCCGCTGGTAAGCAGCCGCATCAGGCGGGGCTTGTCACCCTCGCGGATGTACTGCGAGACCGACGCGGCCATCCGTGCGGGGCCGGGCTCTTCCGTGTCGCACCAGACGACGTTGGCCTTGAGCTCGATGGTCCGCCCGGGGCCGTCGTCGGTCGAGGCCCAGAGGCCCGCGCGGGGCAGCTCGAGCTCGAGGGTCACGGCGGCGCCCTCCTCGACGGGGTGGTCCAGCTCGAAGCGGAGGCCGCTCTCGGAGATGTCGTAGGCGTGCCCATCGCGGGTGTACTCGCTCTCGTCGTCGAGGCGGACGCGGACCGCGGTGTACATGGGGCTGACGGTGAAACGCTCGTGCACGCGCCGGTCGATGCTGTTCATCGCGGGTTGCTCCGGTCTGGGGGTGTGGTCGATGGGCGTGGCCCTGGACGCGAGCGATATCGGTCCAACAGGCGCCCGCCTTGACGGCGACCGGGCACGGAGCGGCTTGATTGTGGGTTCGTTCTCGGACGCGGCCTAGGCCAGGTCCTCGCCGCGGATCTCGACGTGGACCTTGGTGATCTTCACGCCCAGGCGGCTTTCCAGCTCGTCGCTGATGTCGCGCGGCAGCGGCTGGGGGAGGCGGGCGGCCAAGTCCTCGGGCACGTCCAGCACGCGACCGTCGCTGGTCGTGATGTGGATGTGCTGGGTGACGTCGGCGTCGTAGCGGCAGGGGCCGTTGCCAGAGTGGCTGGGCAGGCGGCGGGCCAGCCCGCAGCTTGTGAGCGCTTCGAGTGTGTTGTAGACCGTTGCGAGGCTCAGCCCGGGCTCGCCGGCGTTGACCATGCCCAGCAGCTCCTCGGCGGTCGGGTGGGCGGAGGTTGCTGAGAGCGCGGAATAGATGACCTGGCGCTGCTTGGTGCAGCGGAGGCCGTGCTGGCGGAAGAGGTCCCGCGAGGCTTTGTCTGAAACGCTGACATGCTCGCCCATCGCCTAAATACTACGCACGTGGGGTGTTCCGAGCACTCGTCCCCATCGAAGCGGGGCGGCGAGTGGATTCTCGGACGTGACTGAACCGGGCGCCTTGCCCGGTTGCTCGCCCGGTCACTCGCCGGGTCGGAGGGCGGCCGAGGGCTCGAAGAGGACCATCTTGCGGTGCGGGATGCCCGCCTCCATGAACTCGTTGCTGGAGGATCGCCAGCCCAGCTTCTCGTAGAACGGCAGGGCCTCGACCTGGGCGTGGCAGTAGAGCTGCTCGAGGGCGAGCTCGCCGAAGGCCCGGGCCTCGATGGTGGTGATGAGCCTCCGCCCAACCCCCTCGCCCTGGCGCTGGCTGTCCACGCAGACCTGGGCGACCTTGCCCGCCCGCTCGTCGTCGCCCTCGGGGGGGATCAGGCAGGCGCAGGCGATGACCTGCGGCCCGCGGGGGTGGTCGGCGACGGCGACATAGTGCTCGCTGGCCTCCTCCCGCCCGGGCATCTCGCGCCGGTAGTCGTCCATCGTCCAGCCGACGGAGCGCAGCAGGACGGCCTCGCGCAGGGCGCACGCCTTGGGGTAGAGCGGGTCGTCGAGCTGGATGCGGCGGATGCGGATCACGGGGGGCTCCGAGGGGGCGCCAATCGTACCGACATTCAGAGCCCGGGGCATGCGCCTGCCCTCCCAGGACGGAGGGTCTGTGTGGGGCCCGATGGGGTCAGGGACGCGGGGGCTGAGGTCCCCCGAAGCCTCGGATCCAGCGGGATCGCGATCCGAGCGTTCGCAAAGCCTCACACTCGGCGTCACGGGATCGCTCACTACACTCTCGGATGCCCGAGCGTCCCTGGACAGACGAGTTCACCCTGCTGTGCGAGCGGTGCGGGTACGTGATCGAGGGGCTGGACACGGGCGGGGCGTGCCCGGAGTGCGGGAAGGCGATCAGCGAGAGCCTGCCGGAGCGGCGGGTGGGGACGGCGTGGCAGCAGAGGCCTGGGTTGCAGTCGTTGCTGTCGACCTGGTGGATATCGATTCGGTTTCCGAACCGCACACTTGCGAATCTGCAGACGAGTACGCCTTGGCTGGGGTTGCTCACTATTCTGGTCGCCAGTTCAATCGGAGGCATCGGCTTCATGGCGCCATCATTGGTGCTGGAGAGCATGCAGGATGATCCGGAACTCACGTCGCTGGCCGCGACGATTCTGGTCTTCGCACTCGTCATCTCCATTGTGCTTCTCGGCCTCACTCACATCGAATCGAGGGGCTTGCGCCTCATCGCCAAGTCACGGGGGTTTCGGCTCGGAACCCCGTTCGCCACAGCGATCGTCGACCACGCCTCAGTCGGGTGGATTCTCGTTGCGTTGGGGTACTCGATCGCTCATGCGCTCGGCCACGTCCTCGTCCGACTCACCTTGCCGACGCATGAACCGACGGGGAGCGAGATGCTCGACAGCTATGTGCAGATCTTCACGGCGCCTCCTGACTGGGTTCACCTTGTGAACTGGGGGCTCGTGATCCTCGGGGTCCTCCCCGGCTTCCTCTTCTTCAAGACCTTCGCCTGGCTCGGGCTGCGGCGGTGCAAGTTCGCCAACCGGGTGAGGCCAGAGGAAACTAGCCCGGAACGTGAGTGACGGGCCCGAAATGGCCAGCGGTTCCCGCGTGAGCCGGGCACAGCGGGCCCGTCACTGACGTTCCGGGCTCGTCAGAGCCGGGCTGCGTCCGACCGAACCAGACGCCCCCCGAGCGCCCGTAGGATTGGGCGATGAAACCACGCCGAGCGTCGCGACAGATCGTTGTTGGGGATGACCGGGTCGGGCGCGTCGCGATGGGCGGCGGGCTTCCCTCGGATCATCCGATGGCCGGCGCCGGGCTGGGGGGGCTGGAAGCCCCCCCCTCCAAGATGGCCCCGGTGACGGTGCAGACGATGACCGCCGGGTACACGCACACGATCGACAAGTGCGTGGCGGAGATCCACAAGCTGACGGCCGCGGGGGCGGACATCGTGCGGGTCGCCGTGCCCGAGAAGAAGGACACGCAGGCCCTGCCCGAGATCCTGAACCAGACGACGGTCCCGATCGTCGCGGACGTGCACTTCCACTTCAAGCGGGCGCTGGAAGCTGTGGAGGCGGGCGTGCACAAGATCCGCCTGAACCCGGGCAACATCCAGGACCGGGCGCAGGTGGAGGCCGTCATCGACGCGTGCAAGGAGCGGGACATCCCGATCCGCGTGGGCGTGAACGAGGGATCGATCATCGAGCGCAAGGACAAGCAGGCGCGGGCGAAGGAGCTGGGCGCCGTGTTCGGGGAGCACAAGCACGGGTACCTGCTGGCGATCATGATCGCCAAGCTCGAGGAGTACCTGGACATCTTCTACGAGCGGGACTTCTTCGACATCGCGATCAGCGCCAAGAGCATGGACGCGACGCTCGTGATCGACGCGTACACGGAGATCGCCGAGCGATTTCCCCACCCGCTGCACCTTGGTGTGACGCACGCGGGGCCCAAGGAGACGGGCTGCATCCGGTCGGTGTCGGCGCTGGGGGCGTTGCTGGCCAACGGCATCGGGGACGCGATCCGGATCAGCTACGCGAGCGATCCGGTGTACGAGGTCGAGGACGGGCTGGAGCTGCTCTGGTCGCTGGGGCTGCGCGAGCGCAAGGGCGCCGAGCTGATCGCGTGCCCGACGTGCGGGCGGATCCAGGTGGATTTGTTTACGTTGACGCAGGACGTGCGCAAGAAGCTTGCGGCGGAGATCCAGGTCCCGATGAAGGTCGCGGTCATGGGCTGCGTGGTCAACGGGCCGGGCGAGGCCGAGGGCGCGGATGTCGCGGTGTTTGCGGGGGACCGCAAGGGGATCATCTACGTCCAGGGCGAGAAGGTCGCGACGGTGCCCGAGACCGAGATCCTCGACCGGCTGCTCACCGAGTGCAAGGCGTTCCAGCAGCGCGTGCGCGATGGCGAGGCGGAGCTTGGGCAGAAGCGGGTGGACATCGTCCCGCCGGACCCCGAGGGCGAGCTGGGCTCTGGGTGGGAGAAGATGGCCAGCGAGCGGCTTGCGGCGACGCCGCTGACGGTGCGTGAGACCTGAGCCTTACGGGCAGCCGGCGCCGAAGGCGGTGAGGAAGGCGCCCACGTCGGAGAAGTCGAACGAACCGAAGGGCGGGGCGAAGTCCGCGGCGGGGTCCAGGGTGGCGAAGGCGACCAAGAACGCGCTCACGTCGGAGAAGTCGAGCGACCCGAAGGGCTCGGCCAGGTCCGCGGGGCAGGTGGTGGTCTCGATGACGTTGGTGAAGACGTCGGCGTTGAACTCCTGTGTGGAGACGTAGGACGGGTAGACGAAGTTCCCCCCCACCGCCATGCCGTGGTAGTCGCCCATGAATCCGTCGCCGAAGCCGTCGTCGCCGCTGCTGAAGGTGGAGGTTGAGAGGCGGGTGTCGGTCCAGGTGGCGCCCGCGTCGTCGGAGGTGGAGTAGTAGGCGTCCATGCGCCCGGGCGAGGCGGAGTCGCTCTGTGGTCCGGCGTCGCGGGTGTCGTGGAAGACCATGTGCAGGCGACCGTTCTGGTCGCACTCGATCCAGGGGAAGAACGAGTCGCTCGGGGGCGAGGTCTCGTTCTGGTTGATAGTGACGGGGACGGTCCAGCTGGCGCCCTGGTCGGTGGACTTGGTGAAGTAGAGGTCGAGGTTTCGGTTTCCGCCGATGATGTTGGTGGTGTCGAAGTAGACGACGTAGAGCGTGCCGCCGTTGGGATCGACGGCCAGGTGCGCGAGGGGGACGACGCGGAAGTCGCCGGGGACGCGGTCGGTCTCGAAAGCCCAGGAGTCCATGCGGTTGGCGACGGTGAAGGGTCCCTGGATGGTGGCGCCGTTGTTGAAGCTGCGCCGGAGCCGGATACCGAAGCCGCCGTCCCAGTAGAGGACGTAGAGCTCACCGTTGGGCCCGACGCGGGGGAGGAAGCCGAGCCCGCCGCCGAGGGAGACGGGGTTGGTCCATGTCTCGCCCAGGTCCGACGAGCGGATGAGACCGTCGTTGTAAGCGATGTAGAGCCAGGTCTTGTCGGGGTTGGACGGATCGAGCGCGTCGGGGCCGGCGGCCATCCAGCACTTGTCGATGAAGCCCGAGGGGCTGTTGCTGTTGAGTGCGGCCATGACGACGGGCTCGAAGCTGGTGGCGCCCGGCTCAACGCGGGAGACGAAGAGCCCGCCGTTGAAGTCGAAGGCGATGGCGCCCGCCCACATCCGCCCGTTGCGGTTGTCGAAGGCGGTCATGGGGTCACCCTCGGTCGAGGTGCGAAACGGGGGGGGCGGGCGGAGGAGCTGGGTGGTCCAGTTCTGCCCGCCGTCGGTTGAGAGACCGACACCGGTCTTGGAGCTGCCGATCTGGTAGTCGTTCCAGCCCATAAGCACGCGCTCGGGGGCGAAGTCGGTGGATGAGGCGGTGGTCTCGTTCTGCGGCGTGAAGGTGCCGTCGTTGTTGACCTGGATCTGCGGGCCGACGGTGGGCTGGGCGAGGGCGATCGATGAGGTTCCGAGCACGCCGGCGAGCAGTGAGAGCTTGTGGTTCTGAGTCTTGGTGATCATGTGGAGGCTCCGGGGAAACGGGCTCAGCCCTGGGGCGTGCGCTGGGCGAGGAGGACGCGGAACTGCGGGGGAACGGCGGCGCCGAGGGTGTCGGCGCGCCGGAGGCTGGACCACGCGGCGTCGTCATCGCCCGCGTAGTAGTGCAGCACGGCCAGGCGCGAGTGCGCCGGGCCGGCGCTGGGGTTGAGCTCCACGGCACGGGTGTAGGCGCTGATCGCGCCCGGCAGATCGCCCATGCGGTTGCGGGCATCGCCCAGGTCGGCCTGGATCGCGGACGAGTCCGGGTCGAGGCGCGCGGCGGTGGTGAACGCGTCGAGCGCCTTGTCGTCCTTGCGCTTGGCCCGCAGCGCGGTCCCCAGCGCGTGGTACGCCAGGGCGCTGCCCGGGTCCTGCAGCACCGCGTCACGCGCGGCGCCGATGGCCCGGACGACCGCGTTGATCTCAAGCAGCTCGGCGGAGCGCGCGAGCGAGTCGGCGGGCGACGCCAGATCGCGCTGGGCGCGGATGGTCGCCTCAGCGGCCTTGTCGATGGTGACGCCGTCGCCCGTGAACGTCAGGCCCTGGACGTTGAGCCAGGTCTGGAGCTTCTTGAAGCTCTCGGGGCGACCATCGTTGGTGGTGGTCTCGATCTCGACGGGCGAGGCGTCGAAGGCGCCCGCGCTGATGTTGTCGTCGTGAAGGGCCATGGGCGAATGCGCGCGTTGGCAGGCCGGAAGAACGGACAGGCCGACACCGCACAGCACGAGGGCTGCAGTTCTCATCTGTTGTATCTCCAGAGTGCGGGACTCTCACCCAACCAACGGACATCGGATACCCGAATGGGGCCAGAACACAGCATAACCCGCGGGTAGTGGCGGGAATCCGATTCGTGGCGAATCGCGGTGAGTTCCGTCCGAGGCTCAGTCTTGGCTGGACTCCATCCGCTTCATCATCTGGACCTGCTGCTCGATGGAGCGGGAGATCATGGAACGGAAGAAGGCGCCCTGGCGGGGTGGGATGCCCGAGCTGTCGTAATCGACGACGATCGCCGGGAGCCAGGTGGTCTCGCTGACGTGGTAGCCGTCCTCCTCGACGAGCGTGGACTCGAGGCCCGGCATGTGGCCCGAGCCGTAGAAGACCGCGATGGAGCCCGGGGCGTCGTCGCCCTCGCTCGCCTTGCGGACGGCATCGATGACGACCTGGTTGCGTCCGTGGATGATGCGTTCGAAGAAGTCGCCGCCCATCTGCGGCGCCGCGATCTCCATGAGCTCTTCCGAGCGGCCCAGCATCTCGATGAGCGCGAGACGGAAGATCGAGCGGGAGTACTCGCTGGAGCCGATGAGCTTGAGGACGCCGCCCATGATCTTGGCCATCATCGAGTCGCCCGAGAGCAGGCCCAGGAGCGAGTCGGCGCCCTCGTCGCCGGACTCGAAGCCGGGCGCGCCCGAGCCGTCGCCGGGCGTGACGCCCAGGAGCTGGTCGATGGTCATGTCGGCGTTGATCCAGGACTCGTTCATGTAGTCGATGGAGTCGAGCTGGAACACGAGGCCGGTGGCGCTGGCGAGCTGCGACTGGATGCCCTCGCCCGAGCCGAGAGCGTCGGCAGAGATCTCGCCGAGATCATCGAGCAGGATGTCCGCGTCGCCCTCGTCGCCGCCGGGGCGGGCGTCGGCGCCGAGGCTTGCCATGGCAAGCCCTTCGGGCGACACCTCGTATTCCACGGGGCGGTCCCAGCCGTCGACCAGCGCGTCTGCGATCTGGCGGCGTGCGTAGGGGTCGGCCGCGTCGAGCAGTGACTGGGTTGAGCTGGGGTAGGCGCCCATCGCGAGCTTGTGGGCCTCCGCGGCGGCGGCGACGAAACGCATTCGCCCGCGGGTCGCGTCGGCGCGCCGGTCGTCGGAGGCGTTGTCGGGGACGTTCATCCAGTCCGGGCCGACGCCCTCGAAGAGGACGAGATCCTGCTTGTTGAGGAAGGACTGGAGCGCGCGGTAGTACGCCGGCTGGGCGATGTGCGCCACGCCCACGAGGTGGATCGTGGGCTGCCCGTCCCGGCTCGGTCGGAGCGTGCGGATCGAGAGTTCCAGGCGGACCGGGCCCTGCGCCGATTCCTCACGGATGCGCATGAAGCGTTCGCTGGCATCGCCCTGAGCGCTGGCGGCCTGTGTGAGACCAAGGAGTCCCGCGAGCGCGCCGGCGGAGAAAGCCAGTACGCGTGCGTATCGATTAGAACCGGCCATCGTCTGCCTCCGTGCGCACAAGCCGGCGCTCTCGGTGTCCTGAACCTGATTCGCAAGGCATACCCCCGGGTTTCACGGGGGTTGCTCGGGCTGAGTACGAGCCCATGTCTGTACGGTCTCTCAAGCGATGAGTTCGAGGCGTTCGCGTTCACCGGCGGGCGCATCGGGCATCGTCGAGACCACCCCGAGCGTTGAGAGCAGGCCCGTGACCTCCGCCCGGCGGTCGCCCGTCCGCTCGCTGAGCCGCTTGGCGCCCTCGATCAGGGCGTTGGGCGAGAGGAGCACGGCGCTGGGCGTGGCGTCGGGGTGCGCGTCGGCCAGCTCACGCACGAGGCGCTTCTGGTCGCGGCTCAGGCGGAGGCGAGCCGAGAGCTCGCGGAAGGCGGCCTCCTCGGCGTCGCAGTCGCCCCGGGTCCGCATCCAGAGGTGCAGCGTCACGAGCGAGAACAGAATTGCGCCGATGGCGGCGAAGATGAGAGGCCACTCGCCCGCGCCCGCGGCCTCGGGCGGCGCGGTCGAGGTGATCAGCTCGACGGGTGTGTTGAGCGATGGGGCTCTCATGCCTCACTCCCCCGTGCGGCGCTGACGAGCCCGGCGCCCGGATCGCTCCGCAGCTCGGCCAGCAGCCTGGCGGCGCAGCGCGAGGCGCGGGTTCTGGCTCGTTCGGAGGGGTCACCCGTCGCGATCGACGCGACGCGTCGCGCCAGAGCGTCCCAGCGCCCGGCCAAGCGCCCGCGACCGGCGCCCGAGAGGACACGCTCGGCGAGCCAGACGCCCGCGATGCGGTGGGTGTCGCGCTCGTCGGCGAGCATGGCCTCGAGCCCGTCGATGGCCGCGGGCTCGAAGACGCGCGAGCGGTTGGGTGTTCCCGAGCGGAGCAGGGCCCGCAGCGCGTTGGCGCGGACGCGGTGGTGCGGGTCGTCCTTGAGCTCGATCATCACGGCGTGCGTCGCCGGCTCGCCCGTGGCCAGGTCCGCCGGGGTTCGCGCGCGGCGGGCCCGCGCTTCGACGGCGTTGGCGCGGATGCGGTCGTCGGTATCGGCGAGGGCCTCACCGACAACTTCAGCCGAGGCGGGTGTGGGGATCTCACCCATCATGACGATGCACGTGGCGCGGACGCGAGGGTCCTCGCTCTGGTTGCGGGCGTGGGCGAGCACGGACGATTCCAGGCGCTCGCCCAGGCGAAGCGTCCGGGTCAGCAGCAGCGCATCGATGCGCGTCGTGGTCGAGTCCGACTCGAGGCGCTCGGCGAGCTGTGCGATAAAGCTCTTGGGGTCTTCTCGCAGCCAGCGCCGGGCGCCCAGACGCCCCGCGGGTGAGCGGGGGTCGAACGGGGACAGACGCTCCCACTCCTCGGCGCCCAGGCGCGAGAGCGTGGGCTCGGGGCGGGCGCCGATTCGCCCGGCGAGCCTGGCGCGTCCGGCCTCGCGCAGGCGCGGGGGCCAGCGGATGGCAGCGTGCTGCCCACCCGTGGACCAGCGGAGCATCGCGGATCGGGCGACGAAGGGGTCTGGGTCGAAGAGATAGTCGGCGAGTTCGACGGGCTCGGCGGCATGGGCCGCGTTGAGGCGGACCAGCGCGTCGGGGTCGTCGAGCAGCGGTGCGCGGACGTAGCGCCCGAGGGCGGTGTCGAGGCGCATCGAGCCCGCGAGGCGCGGCAGCCCTCGCCTGGCGCGAACGGAGAGGGTGCGGGTGGTGTCCTGGTCCGGGACCGGGGCGCCGGGTTCGAGCGTCATCGACGCGCCCGAGCGTCTCGTGCGAACGTCGATGAGCGCGGCTCGACGGGCGCGCCTGGGGTTGAGCGCCAGGTGGGCGTCGCGGAGCATGCCCTCGTGCTCGGCGCCGGACTCGGCCCGGGAGACGCGCTCGAGCGCGGCGGCGCCGAGCCCGGGGCTCGTGAGCAGGCGCCAGGCGCGTTCGCGCAGAACGGGCACGCCGCGTCGTTTGAACGCGACGGACAGCGGCGCATGGCTCGGGTGTGACGCCTCGTCGAGGAGTCGGTGCAGGCGCGCGGTTGACGCGGTGGCGGATTCGGCCTCCTGCGGGCCGCTGATCTCCAGCGGCTGATCGAGCAGGAGGATTGCGGCCAGGAGCGCGCCGCTGCAGCGGTGCTCGGCGAAGGCCCACGCGGCGTCGGCGACCGCGCCCAGCAGCGCCGACGCCCCGCCCGAGGCGCTCAGGCGTCCCATGGTCTCGTCGAGCCTGGGACGCGCGGCGAGTTCCGCGAGCTCACGCCCGTACTGCTCGGGGCTGACGTCTTCGAGCGCCGCCATGGCCAGGCGGACCAGCGCGCGGTCGCCCGCGAGCGCGACGCCCGCGTCCTCGTGTCCCAGGAGGCGGACCAGCCCGGGACCGAAGCCGGGGTCGGGGGCGTCCACGATGAGCGCGGCAAGAGAACGGAGTTCGGCGGGGTCGCCCGACTCAAGAATGGAGGCGGCGATCGCGTCCCATCGACCGGCGCCGGCGGCCAGCGCTGTTCGCCGGATGGTCTCGGGCAACTCCCCCCACTGAGACACCAGGGCGATGAGCGCCTCATCGTCCGGGCGGTCGCGTGAGGGCTTGATGAGTCTGGCGAAGCCGGGGCGAGCGTTCCTGCCCCGGACAGGCAGGCCCTCAGCGATGCCCAGCTCGATGAGCTCGACGGCGAGCGATTCGAGCTCGTCCTTGCCCGCGACGCGCATCGCCGCGCGCAGGGCCGCGACGCGCTCCCGTTTGGGAAGACGACGCAGGGCGTCAAGGCGGGGATTCTGGGTCGTCGTTTTCACGTGGCGAGGTCGATGATACGGTCCGCGCTGCAAAGACGATCAAGTGTGCAAGTTGTTGTGGACTCGGGCGTACTCATTGGAATATATTGTGCCGCGTGTGCAGCTGATGGGCAACTCAGGGGACCATCAGCACCCTCCCTACGCACGCGCAAAGCCTGTGTTTGTAACGTCTAAGATCGGGGTTGAGCCGATCCGTGTCTGCATTGGGCACGTCAATCGCTGTCGGCGTGGACGCCGAGAAAGAAGAGGCTGCAATGACGCATATCTCGACCAACCCAAACGTTCTCCAAACGTATCAGGTCTCATTGTATCAGCGAGCCTTGCACCCAGAGTTGTTCAACCTCCAGGGGCGGCGCGTGATCCGGCACGGCGACTACGAGTTCGAGTCCTGGCTGATGCCCGGCGAGCATGTGCTGCGGTTCGAGCGTGACGGGTGGTGCGCGTGCGAGCTGGTCTCGGACCGGGACAGCGGGCTGCCGCAGGCGGGCATCGTGGACACCTTCTACTGCGCGGGCGAGCACGAGTACGAGCACCGGTTCAAGCCCCAGAGCACGGTGTACATGTCCAACGTGCAGACCGAGCAGCTCTCGGACAACATCTACCTGGCGACGCTTGACGAGATGCGCGACCACGCGTCCCAGGAGGACGCGCTGAGCTTCGAGTGGGAGGACGAGGGCGGGAAGTGCCTGTCCGTGCTCGACGTGCAGCGGTACAGCAAAGAGGTCCACGCCCAGAGCTACCACCTGCTGGCCCGGGGCGGGGTGGTGCTTCGGACGCAGTCGATCTTTGAGCTTCGCTAGGCGTCCGGGCCATCCAGAATCAGCGACGGGCCCCGGGATCGACTCCCGGGGCTCTTTCATTTCAGGTTCTACGGGTGTTGGCCGAGGCGAGGGGCGTGGATAGGCTCTGCGTGATGACGAATCGATCCGACCAGTTCGGAAAGGCGACCGAGGAGGCTCAGGGCCGCCGAATTACGCCGCCCCAGCAGGGGTCGGACGCGTAATCGCCGTCGTCTCGCCCCGGGGCTTTGGAATCTCTCGCCCGGCGCCCGTTGCCCAATCCGACCGATACCATCCGAGCCCGGCGCGGCCTGATCCCGCGTCGGCGGTGGAGCACCCGAGCCATGTCCGACGCGCCGACCAAAGCAGCCGACGAGCGGAACTACCGCAAGACGCTGAACCTGCCCAAGACGTCCTTCCCGATGAAGGCGAACCTGATCCAGAACGAGCCGTCGAGCCTGAAGCGCTGGTCGAAGCTGGACGGGGGCAAGGGGCTGTACGCGGCGCTGCGCGAGCGTGAGCATTCGCGGGGCCGGTTCGTGTTCCACGACGGGCCGCCGTACGCCAACGGGTCGATCCACCTCGGGCACCTGATGAACAAGTGTCTGAAGGACTTCGTGGTGCGCTCGCGGACGATGATGGGGTACGACGTGCCGTACGTTCCGGGCTGGGACTGCCACGGGCTGCCGATCGAGCACAAGGTGATGACCGAGCTGGTCGAGTCGGGCGAGATCACGAAGCTCGAGCATCTGGACGACGACGCGCACCGGACGGCGGTTCGCAAGGCGTGCCAGAAGTACGCGAGCAGGTTCGTCAAGCTCCAGACCGGGCAGATGCAGCGGCTGCTGACGCTGGCGGACTACGCCAACCCGTACCTGACGATGATCCCGGCGTACGAGGGCGCGGTGCTGGACGTCCTGTCGGGCCTGCTCGAGCACGGGCTTGTGTTCCGGGCGCTCAAGCCGGTCCACTGGTCGGTGGCGAACGAGACGGCGCTGGCGGAGGCCGAGCTGGAGTACATGGACCGTGAGGACCTGTCGGTGTACGTGGACTTTGAGGCCGCCGACGCCGACGCGGTGTACAACGCGTTCGGGGTGAGCGAGGACGATCGCCCGGGGCAGACGCCGAGCTTCATGATCTGGACGACGACGCCGTGGACGCTGCCGGCGAACCTGGCGATCGCGGTGCACGAGCGGTTCGAGTACGCGCTGGTGCTCGTGGACGGCAACGTCACGGTGCTGGCCAAGGAACTCGTCGAGAAGGTGACCAAGGCGGGCAAGAGCGAGGAGATCGAGATCCTCGCGACGACCAAGGGCGCGAAGCTCGTGGGCCTGCGCTACAAGCACCCGTTCATCGACGAGGCGCCCACGCCCGCGGGCGATCCCGGCGCGGACACGAGCGAGTGCTACACGCTCGTGAGCGCCGAGTACGTCACGCTCGAGGACGGCACGGGGCTGGTGCACACCGCGCCCGGGCACGGCGCCGACGACTACCAGACGGGCCTGCGCTGCGGGCTACCGGTCTACTGCCCGGTGCTGCACGACGGGACGTACGACGAGACGGTCCCCGAGCATCTGGCGGGCAAGAGCATCTTCGACGCCAACGCCCAGATCGCCAAGGACCTGGAGGCGTCGGGGCACCTGTTCTTCGGGCACACGTTCATGCACAGCTACCCGCACGACTGGCGGAGCAAGACGCCGGTGATCTTCCGGTGCACGGAGCAGTGGTTCGTGGGGGTGGAGACGCCGGCAACCTCGGGTCCGATGCAGGGAAAGACGCTGCGCGACGAGGCGCTGGACGTGACCGCGGACGAGGACCGTCTGAGGTTTGTCCCCGCGTGGGGGCGCAACCGCATGCGCGGCATGCTCGAGTCCCGCCCGGACTGGTGCATCAGCCGACAGCGGGCGTGGGGCCTGCCCATCCCGAGCTTCGAGCTTCCCGACGGGTCGTCGTTCATGACCGCGGCGTCGGCCAGGGCGGCCGCGCAGCTCTTCCGCGAGAAGGGCTCTGACGTCTGGTTCCGCTCGACGCCCGAGGAGCTGCTGACGCATTACGACGCGGCAGGGGATTCGGAGGCGCCCGAGGCGCTCCGCTCCGGCTCGCTGGCGCTCGCGGCTCTGAAGAAGGGCAGCGACATCCTGGATGTGTGGTTCGAGTCGGGCTCGAGCTGGAACGCGGTGATGCGTGAGCGGTTCGGGGACGAGGCGTTCCCGGTGGAGCTGTACCTGGAGGGCTCGGACCAGCACCGGGGGTGGTTCCAGCTCTCGATGCTGCCGGCGCTGGGGGTGATGGGCCAGCCGCCGTACAAGGCGCTGCTCACGCACGGGTTCTGCAACGACAAGGACGGGAAGAAGCTGTCCAAGAGCGCCGGGCACACGATCGAGAGCCTGTTCGAGCACTTTGGCGCCGACGTGCTGCGCTGGTGGGTCTGCTCGCTGAGCTACGAGAACGACGTGAAGGTGGACGACGAGTTCTTCAAGCTCGCCGGCGAGAGCTACCGCAAGGTCCGCAACACGCTGAGGTTCATGCTCTCAAACCTCGGCGACTACGAGCACGACGAGGCTGCGGCGCTGGAAATCCCCCACGTCTCGATCGACGCCTGGGTGCTGGGCGAGCTGGACGCGCTGCGAGATCGCGTGGTCGGGGCGTACGAGCGGTACGACTTCCGCAACGTCCACAACGCGCTGTACGATTTCTGCAACGAGACGCTCAGCGCGGTCTACCTGGCGGCGGTCAAGGACCGGCTGTACTGCGACACGCCCGACGCGCCGCGCCGGAGGCGGACGCAGCGGACGCTGCACGCGTTGACGGACGGGCTGTGCCGCCTGCTGGCGCCGGTGATGTGTCACACGGCCGACGAGGCGTACCGGGCGCTGCAGGGGGTTGAACCGAAGGACGACCGGTTGTGCATCCACACGCTGGAGTTTGCGCCCGAGACCGGAGTCCGCCCGCTCGCGGCGTGGGACGCGGCGCTGCAGGCCCGGCACGCGGCCATGATCGCGCTCGAGGCCAGCAAGGGGCCCGCTGACTCGGGCGGGCTGGGGCTCGAGAACCCGCTGGACGCGGGGCTGGTTCTGCCCGACCCGGACGGCGAGCTGGCGACGCTCGATCTCGACGACCTGACGGACCTGTGCGCGGTGAGCCGGGTGTCGCTGGACGCGTCCGCGTCGGCTCCGGTGGTCGTTGATCTGCGCAATCAGCCCCGCTGCGAGCGGAGCTGGAAGCGGACGCCCGACGTGCGCGAGCGGTCCGACGGCGGGATGCTCTCCGACCGGGACGCGGAGGCGGTCGGGCTGGGCTGAGCACGTCCGAGAAGCGTGAAACCGGGTGTTGGCCCGCACAGGTGGCGCGTTCGTTACGCGGGCGTGCCGGGATGCCCGGGTGTGGTGAAAAATCAACACGGGGCTGAATCGCCCCGCCGACTGGCCCGATCGCGGGGCACATGACAGCCCCCAATGAGCCGAACCAGCCTGCACCCGGAACGTCCTCGAACCCCGCCGGCGCCCGTCGCCCGCAGGACCCGAGCGCCTCGCCCGACGCGGCGGACCATCTGACCACCCTGGCCCACGAGCTGGGCAACATGCTCGACGGCTCGATGCGCTGGCTGGGGCTGATCGCCGACTCGCTGAGCGAGACCGAGAAGAACGGGCACGAGGCGTTCGAACGCCTCGAGATCACGCGCGACCAGGTGCTGAGCGTGCACAGCCAACTCGAGCGGATGAGCGGGATCGTGGACGTGGCGATGCGGAGCAAGGCGATGGCGATCGGATCGCCGCTGCTGGGGCAGGGGGTGGCGGTCTCGCTGGGCGAGGCGATCGATCACGCGATCGACGTCGTGACGCCGCACGCGAGGGTGTACAACGCGAAGATCGAGGTGGACATCGAGCGGGAGGCGGGGCTGACAAACGCCGGGCCGCTGTACAGCGTGATCCTCAACGGGCTGCAGAACTCGATCGAGTCGATCGCCCGGTGCTCGCAGACCGAGGAGGGTGAGGCGCAGGGTCTGATCCGGGTGGTCGTCAAGACCAACGAGGATCTGGGTCAGCGCTGGCTGGTGATCGAGATCATCGACGACGGGCACGGGCTGCCCGCCAGCGCGGATCAGGACTGGCCATTCAGGCACGGGTTCACCATCAAGGGTGAGGGCGGGGGCGTGGGTCTGTCGATCTGCCGCTTGCTGGTGCACGAGGCGGGCGGGTCGATCGAGCTCGTGCCGCGTGAGGATCGCCAGGGCGAGCGTCGCGAGGGCGCGGTGCTGCGGATCCGGTGCCGGTACCACCAGGAAGAGGCGTCCGAGCCGGGGGCCGCATAGGACCGCGCGTGGGAAGCGAGCAACGCATCCTGATCGTCGATGACGACCCGCTGGTGAGCGAGTCGCTGGCGGAGTTCTGCGCGCGCGAGGGGCTCGCGCCCGAGGTGGCGCCCAGCGCCGAGGAGGCGATCCGCCTGCTGCGCGAGGGAGACGCGGCGGGATCGGCGTTCGCAATCGCGATCTGCGACCTGTCGCTGCCGGGCATGGACGGGCTGGAGCTGGCCAGAGAGATCGCGCGATCGCACACGCGGACGGCGCCGATCATCCTGACGGGGTACGGGACGATCGAGTCCGCGGTCGCGGCGCTGCGTCACGGGGCGGTGGACTACCTGACCAAGCCGCTGATCGACGCCGAGCTGCGGATCGCGCTCGAGCGGGCCAAGCGGTGCCAGACGCTGCTGGCGGAGAACACGTCGCTGCGGACGCGGCTGAAGCGGAAGGCGTCGCCCGAGGGGATCATCGGCGCCGACCCGCGCATGGCGCGGGTGTACGAGCTGGTCGAGGCGGTCGCGCCGAGCAAGAGCACCGTGCTCATGACGGGCGAGAGCGGGACTGGCAAGAGCCTGATCGCCAGCGCCATCCACGAGCGATCGACGCGCGCGGACGGGCCGTACGTCGAGATCTCCTGCGGCTCGATCCCCGAGACGCTGCTTGAGAGCGAGCTGTTCGGGCACGTCAAGGGCGCGTTTACCGGCGCGCACGCGGACAAGAAGGGTCGCTTCCTGGCGGCCAACGGCGGGACGCTCTTTCTCGACGAGATCAACTCCGCCAGCCCGGGCATGCAGCTCAAGCTGCTGCGCGTGCTCCAGGAGCGTCGGTTCGAGCCCGTGGGCTCGTCCGAGACGACCGAGGTGGATGTCCGCGTGATCCTGGCGAGCAACCAGCCGCTGGAGGAACTGGTCGCGGCGGGCACGTTCCGCCAGGACCTGTACTACCGGATCAACGTGGTCAAGATCGAGCTGCCGCCGCTGCGTGACCGGCGGGCGGACATCCCGACGCTGGCCGAGCACTTTCTGGCGGCGCACGCGGACGAGCTGGGCAAGACGTTCGCGGGCTTCACGCCCGAGGCGAGCGAGTGCCTGAGCCGGTACCCGTTCCCGGGCAATGTGCGTGAGCTGGAGAACATCGTCGAGCGCGCGGCGGTGCTGGCCAAGGGTCAGACCATCGAGCGGCGAGATCTGCCCCCGCATGTTCTGGAAGGTGACGACCGGGGCCTGATGCGCGCCAGCATCGGGTACGCCCCCGAGCCCGAGGGCAGCGAGCCGGGCGAGTGGATCCCCCAGACACTCGGCGATGCGCTGCGCACGCCCGAGCGGCGGATCATCCTTCAGGCGCTGCGCGCAAACGCGTGGAACCGCCAGAAGACGGCCGACGATCTCGGGATCAACCGGACGACGCTCTACAACAAGCTCAAGCAGTACGGCATCGCGGACGCGTGACGTCGGCGGCGGCGGCTGTCGAAAAACACGACACCCGCCCTGAGGCCTCACGGCGAAAAGAATGCCGCGCCTGCGGCCTTCACGCCCCGGTCCGGAAAAAACTGCCTGATCGGACGCCTTCTCCATCAAGGGCTCGGCGGGGAACGGTCGAAAAAGATGACCGAAGCGCGCTCAAGAGAGCACACGCCGGACGCCCAGCAGAAGATCTCGATGGACACCCCCAACCTTCCACAGCCCGTGACGCAGACCGATTCGAAGGAGCTCGTCTTCGTCGCCGAGGTCCTCGATCGGTGTCTGCGCGAACCGCTCGCAGCATTGCGTGCAACCCTCGACGCGTTCGCGCGTCACCACGTCGGTGACGGAGACGGGCGTGACGGCTCGTCCATCGCGAACGCAGCGCTCGAACGAGTCGTCGAGCTGGGCCGGACGGTCCAGGACCTCCATGACTTCGCGGCCCCTCCCCCTCTGCACCCGATGCGCTGCAGCATCGATGAGATCGTCCACGACGCTCTCGACGAGTTCGGCCCCGAACAGCGCCCGAGCATCATGACGGCTCTGGACGAACCCAGGGCGCGCCTCTTCGTCGACGGCCCCGTCCTGTCCCGTTGCCTCGCGCACCTGATAGCCGAGGGACTCCGGGGCGAGGGAGAGTGCCTGCTCCATGCGCGCCGACGTGGCGAGGGGATGCAGTTCGTGATCGTCCAGACGCTCCCGGCGAACTCGCGCACGGCAGAGAACACCGGTGACCGTACCGGCTCTCTCGGCCTGATCAACGCCCGGCGCGACCTGGACCGCATGAACGGGCGCATCACGCTCCACACATCCGAAGGCACGAGCACAACGACGGTCGACGGCCTCGCCGGGTTGGAACCCAGGGAGGCTGCAGCGTGAACCCTGCGACCGTGTTGATTGTCGAGGGGCAGACGACGGCTTCCGCCATCCGCTCCGCCTTGAACCGACGTGGGTTTGCCGTCCGCACGGCTCGTACGGTCGATGAAGCGCTCGCACACGAGTGCCCGGACGTGCTCGTCGCAGAGACCGAGCTGCCCGACGGCAGCGGGCAGGACCTCGTCGCTCGCTTCCGCGAACGCGGCGGGAACCCGAAGACCGTCTTCGTGTCCGCTCGCCCCACGATCGAGTCGTGTCGACAGGCGCTGCTCCTGGGTGCGGTCG
>JAJDDI010000092.1 GCA_029260375.1 Phycisphaerales bacterium
GGTACCTTGTGCCCCGTGCCCCGCACCCGTCCTGGGTTCTGTTATTTCTTTCGGTTTATCCCCCCTCACCCGTGGCGGGGTCCGGGGCACGGGTGTGACTCTGCCACCTACCGGAACAACCCGCGCCGGCGCAGCTCACCCATCAGCAGCGCCTCCAGATCCGAATCCGTCGGCACGAGCACGTGCGACATCGATCGCGCGTTGCACGATCGCTCCAGCAGCGCCTGGTGCTCGTCGAATCGCTGGCGGTACCGCTTCAGAAGCGCCGCGGAAACCGTGACCTCGGTCGCCCGCCCGCTCTCGACGTCCGTCAGCCGCAGGTCCCCGATCAGCCCGCGCTCCCGTGCAAGTGACGGGTCGATCTCGTCGGGCGAGAGCACCTGCAGGCACGTCGTGTCGAACGCCCCCCCACCCCCAACGCCCCCGGCGTAGTAGTTGAGCGCCTCGACCAGCCCGTCGGGCACGAGGAAGTCCGAGATCACGATCATCACGCCACGCCCCCCCGCGTGGCGCGGCGAGGCGATGCGCCTGGCCGCGTCGAGGAACCGCCCGCTGGCAACGGGCTCGCGCCCGCCCTCGGCGCTGCTCCCGCGATCGGTCGAGGCCCGATCCAGCGCGTCGAGCACGAACCGCCCGAGTCGCTCGACGTTCCGCCGCCCGCGCATCGGCGCCAGCTCCACCACGCCCGGCTCGCTCCCCCACCCGAACGTCGCGGCCGACACGCGGTTCATGCTCACCAGCCCGATCGACCCGATCGCCGTCGCCAGCCTCGCGCCGAAGAGCAGCTTGGACGGGTCGCCCGCGCGCATCGAGGGCGAGCAGTCCAGCACCACCCGCACCGCCAGGTCCTCCTCCTCGCGGAAGAGCTTGATGAAGAACCGGTCCAGGCGGGCGAAGACGTTCCAGTCGATGTGGCGCAGGTCGTCGCCGGGCACGTAGTCCCGGTAGTCGTCGAACTCGACGGACTGCCCGCGCTTCTTGCTGCGCCGCTCGCCGGGCAGCTTGCCCGCGAAGATCTTCTGGCTCATCACGTCCAGACGGGACATGCGGCGCAGCAGCTCGGGCCCGAGCAGCTCTTCGATGGTGGTTGGATACGTGCTCTGGCCCGCGATCATGCGAAAGACTAGCCCGGAACATGAGTGACGGGCACGCGAGCACGTCAACGGTGAAGAACACGAAGAAATCGGAGCATCAAGAGGCCCGTCAATGACGTTCCGGGCTCGTTCTTGCCTATCGCACCCGGCGCGGGTTGGGCGCCGCCTTGCCGTCGGCGTACTCCCAGACCACCACCTCGATCCGGCGCACGCCCCAGGCCAGAGCCTCGCTGTGGGTCGGGAAGAGCAGGTCCAGGCGGGCGCCCTTGATCGCCCCGCCGCAATCGAGCACGGGCACGATTTCGTCGGAGGCGTACCCGTCGATGGTGAGCATCGAGCCGTAGGGCAGCACGCGGGTGTCCGCGGCGACCAGCTGTCCGGCGTTGGTGCTGACCGAGTGCAGCGTCGCGGTCTGCCCGTCGGCGAACTCGCCGCACGAGGCGACGTGGGGGGAATAGGCGGTCACCAGCATCTCGATGGTCTTGGCCGGGCGGACCGGGCGACCATCGAACCAGCGGGTGTCGGCCGGGTACTGCGGCTGGGCGGGCTCGGCCTGGAGGGCCGAGGTCTGCTCGGGCGTGAAGGCGACGGGAGAAACCCTGACGTCACGGTTGGATTCGACCGAGGCCAGGATCGGGGCGGAGCCGGCGCTCTTGGCCATGACTGCCGAGAGGACCACGATCGAAGCCCCGGCGATGAAGGCCGAGACCTCGATCCCGCGGGCGCCCCGACGGGTGTGGAACATATCCAGGGTCGAATCTTTGATGAGATTCAAGGCGTCGCTCCGATCTTCGAGTTGCGCGAGACTCTGGCCTTCGTCTGACCAGCGCCGAGATCCGCCCTTCCGTGGCGTTTCCCGACCGAGCGCGATGCTCAAAGCCGACCGTACCCCGGGACATCCTTGCCCCACACCAAGATACAGCCGCAGGCCCGTCTCGGCCCGTTTCCACCCTCGCTGGATCGCGCAACCCCTGCAACCGACAGGTTTTCCCGGACCGCCCGGCGCAACCCGAACCCGGCGCACGCCTTGCGCCGATCGGGTCCCCACCGGGGTAATCCCGCCCGCTAGGCTCTGGCCCGCGGGCGCCGCCCGCCCCGATCGCCCCCGAAAGGCCCCCCGTGGAACTCGACCTGATCCTGACGACGCTGACGATCGGCCTCGTTGCCGGTCTCGTCGGCGGGCTCGCGGGCATCGGGGGCTCGATCATCATGCTCCCGGCCCTGGGCCTATTTGTGGGGTACCGGACGCCCGAGCACACCGAGCACCACCTCTACATGGGCGCCGCGATGACGGTCAACATCGTCGTCGCCTTCTCCAGTCGGGCCCAGCACCGCAAGGCCGGGGCGATCCGCCCCAAGCTCGTCCGTCCGCTGCTCACCAGCATGGCCCTGGCGATCGTCCTGGGCGTGCTGCTCTCCAACGTCTTCGAGGGCGACGTCGCGCGCCGAGCGCTCATCGTCTTCCTCTTCGCGTTCTGCGCCTACACGCTGGTCACCACGATCCGGCGCACGCCTGATACCGAAGAATCCGACCAACGCGGCGGCGCCCCGCTCCTGCTCGCCATCGGCGGCTTCACCGGGCTGCTCGCGGGCTTCCTGGGCATCGGCGGGGGGCTGGTCATGGTCCCCCTGCTCCAGTTCCTGGCCCGCGTCCCGCTGCGCCTGTGCATCGCCACCAGCGCCGCGGTCATGTGGCTCACCGCCCTCATCGGAGCTGTCGCCAAGCTCGCCACCCTCTCCCAGCACACCATCGGTGGCGAGCCCCTGCACCTGGGCGACGCCCTGGCGCTCGCTCTGCCCATGGGAATCGGCGCCCTCGTCGGCGCCGCCATCGGGGCCACCATCACCCACAAGATCCGCCTGCCGCTCCTCCGCCTGGCGATCGCCACCGTCCTGGCCGGCGCGGGCGCCCGAATGGCAGGGTTCGGCGCCAGTTCCCCGCCCGAGGCAGTCCCGGACGCCTCCGAGGCCCCGCAGACGCCCTGATCCCGTCAGTTCCCACCCCGAACCCGCGGCCCGTGCGTTGCATATTGAGATGAGAGATCCGCCCCCGCTTTCCGAACAAGAATCCGTGGGCGCGCTCTGACCGAACGATCGCCACAGGAGACCCCGATGAAGCCACGCGGCCTGCACGCCTTGTTCAACGACGCCAAGACCGCCGTCCTGCTCGGCGCCCTCACCGGACTCTTCGTCCTCGTGGGCGGCGCCATCGGGCCCGGCTGGGTCCTGCCCATGTTCATCATCGGCGCGATCATGAACGTCGGCGCCTGGTTCTTCAGCCACAAGCTCGCCATCGCCTCAATGCGCGCCCGCGAGCTGACCCCCGAGACCGGGGGCGATCTCTACCGCATGATCGACCGCCTGCGCCAGAACGCGGGCCTGCCCATGCCCAGGGTCTACCTCGCCCCCCAGCAGGCGCCCAACGCCTTCGCGACCGGGCGCAGCCCGCGCAAGGCCGCGGTCTGCTTCACCCAGGGCGCAATCGACCTGCTCGACCCGGAAGAGCTCGAGGGCGTCGCCGCCCACGAGCTGGCGCACATCAAGAACCACGACACGCTCATCTCGACCGTCGCCGCGACGGTCTCGGGCGTGCTCGCGATGCTCGCGCAGTACGGCCTTTTCCTCGGCCTCGGGCGGCGCGAGGGGGGCAACCCGCTCGTGATGATCGCGGTGGTCATCATCGCCGCCGTCGGCGCGGCGGTCATCAAGGCCATGATCTCCCGCTCGCGTGAGTTCGAGGCCGACGCCGACGGCGCCGCGATCGCCGGCTCGCCCGACGGGCTCATGAGCGCCCTGGGCAAGCTCGACGCGATGTCACGGCGCGTGCCCATGCGCCAGCCCAACCCCGCGATGAACAACCTGTTCATCATCGAGCCGCTGGCCGCGCACTCTCGCTCGGGCTCGGTGCTCACAAAGATGTTCGCGACGCACCCGCCGACGGAGAAACGCCTGGCGGCGCTCGCTCGCTTCCGCAGTTAGAATCCGGCACCGGTATCGTCACCGCGAACACTCCAGACCAACTCGCCCGGAGCGAGAGATGTTGAACAATGAAATCAAGGATGGTCTCAACATCGCATTCAATGAAGCGACGCTTCTTGGCGCCGAAGTTTCTGAGTCGCGGCAGGTTGCCGCTGTTACGCTTTCACTACTGTCGTTGCCTGCGGATGGAGGCCCTGCCCCCGAGGACTCTCGCGTCTCTGTCATCTTGAGTGGGGTGTCGCGGCTCGCGGTCTCACTACGAGGAGGGGCATGGAATGACGAATCCGCTCCAGTAGAGCCAGTAACCCTCGATTCCTTCTTCGATGATGTTCGATCGTTTCAGGGTCAACCGATTTATGGCTGGGAGTTTTTCGATCAAGATGCAGACTTTCAACGGTGGGCTGATCGTCTAAGCCTCGATGTCACCCTCATTGAGAACGAAGCGCACAGTTCGATCTCTCTGTTTCAAGAGGGTATCGATCGCCACCTGGACATCCGGATTTGGTTCGATGAACTTCGTATCACTGATCCCAGCGGACAGTCGCTTGAGTTCGCCGAGGTCATTGCAGGCGCGAGACGCTGGTGGGATGCGATGTACAAGAGTGATCCTCGCACTCATGGGACCGGAATAGTCCCGGCAGGAGATGACTAGAGCCGATAAAGTACGAGAAGCTTCAGCTACTCAAACGGTGCACGAGGTACGAAGTCGTTCAACTCGTCCAAAGCCCCGGCGTTCGCCAACTACATCAGTTCACGGCAGTTGCACCGCAACCGGTCTACTTCCATATGCAAACGCTCCAACGCCGCGTCCGGCCCATCGCGCATCAGTTCGTCGTGCGGAATCGGCTCGCCGATGGCGACGCTCACCCGCTGCCCGAACACGCTCGGCGCCCTCGCCCCCCGGGGCCACGCGTCGTACGCCCCCTCCACCGCCACGGGCAGCACCGGGCACCTGGACCGCTTGATGATCACCGCGGCGCCGCGTTTGAACTCGCCCACCGACCCGTCGTGCGTGCGCGAGCCCTCGGGGAAGATGATCACCGCCCGCCCGCGCTCCAGGCGCGCCAGGGTCTCCTTGATCGCCCGCGTATCGCCCCCGCCGTCCTCGCGCACGGGGAACGCGTGCAGCCAGCGGATCAGCGTCCCGAAGCCGGGGATCCTGAACAGCCCCTCACGCGCGACCGAGTCGGTGTGCCTCGGCCCGACCGCCACGCCCACGGCGCCCGAGTCCAGGTAGCTCTGGTGGTTGGCCACGATCAGCAGCGCCCCCGAGAACGGAACCCGGTTGCGACCGTAGATCCGGTACCGCCAGAACACGAGCAGCAGGATCGCCCAGAACGTCCGCCAGAACTCGAAGTTGAGCATCCGGATCAGGGAGGTGCCGGGGTGTCGTTCTCGGTACCGACGAAGCGGGTTCATGCGCGGATCACCCGTCCGAATCGATCAGGGCCGAGACGCGCTCGCGCACGACGCGTTCCATCTCGTCGATCACGCCCTCGACCGACAGAGCCGACGTGTCGAGCCGGACCGCGTCGTCCGGGCAGATCAGCGGGCCGTCCGACCGCGTCGAGTCGATCTCGTCGCGCCGGCGGATGCGCTCGAGCATCGCCGCCTCGTCCACGTCCAGCCCGTCGAGGCGGAGCTGGTCCGCCCGGCGCCGGGCGCGGACTTCCGGGTCCGCGTCGAGGTAGAACTTCACCGCCGCGCCCGGGAAGACGACCGAGCCCTGATCGCGTCCCTCGCTGACCAGGCGCGGGTGCTGGGCCGCGATGATCTGCTGCTTGCGGACCATGTGCGACCGCAGCTCGCCGATGGCGGCGACGTCCGAGACGATCGCCGTCACGTCCTCGCTGCGGATCCGGTGGTCGATGGGCGCGTTCCACGCGAGGATCGTGGGCGGGTCGGCGGTCCAGTCGAAGTGCAGGTCGGCGCCGATGACCTTCGAGACCAGTTCGCCCGGCTCGTCGAGCGGGATCTCGTAATCGATCATAATCGCGGTCGCGGCCCGGTACATCGCGCCCGTGTCCAGGAAATCCAGCCCCAGGCGCATCGCCAGCGTGCGCGCCACCGTGGACTTGCCCGTGCCCGCGGGCCCGTCGATCGTGATGATGATCGGAACATTCGGCGGCACGATCGGGTCAGCTCCTTGGACCCCTCGACTCTCGACCCCGGCTGTCTCGACACGCACAACCCGCGTTGCGCCGCCGTCCAGGGTTGATGCTGATTCGCCCGCCATCCATCGGCCTCACACCCGGTCGCCCATCATTGACGTCCTACCCGTGATCATCCCGAGAGCGATTCGAACACAGCCTCGAGCGCCTCGCGGCTCATGATCGATCCCAGTGTACCATCTCCCGAGCCGCGGTAGTCGATCGAAATCGTCTGGTCGTACCCCACCGACACGATCGCCTCGACCAGCGGGTGCAGGTCGTAGGTCGTATGAATCGGCGCCGGCTCCTCGTCCTTGAGCATCGCCTCGAGATCCGCCAGCAGATCCTCCGGGATCCCCTCGAACCCCTCGTCCTCGTCGCCCGCACCGTCATCCTCCGCGCCCGATCCCGCGTCGTCCGGACCCTTGGCCTCTTGCTCGCGGGCCTCGGGATCCGACCCGTCGTCCCCCGGCTTGTGGGCATTCTTCGCCGTCTTCTTCTTAGCGGGCTTCTTGGCCGGGGCCTCGTCGGCTTCTTCATCGGGCTGGACGAGTTCGACCGTCGAGGCCAGCAGCGCCGAGGCGTACGGCGTCAGGCGGCGCAGGTACCCCGCCGGGTCGTCCGACTCCGCAGCCGACTGGAAGTCGGGCAGCGTCCCGATCCGGAACCCGCCGACCTTCTTCACCAGCTCGATCGTGCGGTCGGGCGACTCGGTCAGCCCCTTGCTCGGACGGATCAGCACGTTGATCTCCATCCGCTCGGCAACCTCGACCACGGGCTTGAGTCGCTCGCACGCCCGCTCGAGCGAGGCCTCGTCGTCCTTGCCACGGATCGAGAAGCCCGCCGACGAGCAGCCCAGCAGGCGGGCCGCCTCCAGCACGCGTCGCATCCGGTCGACGCTCTGGTCACCCTTGGCGTCGGCCAACTCCGCGATGGGCAGCGGGTCGGGCTCGATGAGCACCAGCGAGGCGCACCCCGCCTTGTCCCCCGCCTCGCGCAGCCCGACGAGGCGGTCACGCGTGGCGCCGGCGAGCAGGTCGGTCGTGAGCGTCAGCCCGTGCAGGCCAAGCTCGTCACGGGTGTAGCGTGGGATGTCGAGCAGATCGAGCTTCGGCGCCCCCGAGCCCCGTTTCTTGAGCAGGGAGCGGATCGAACTGATCGAGAGGGTCATCAGCATGGGTCGCAGACTGTACCCGCCCGGACCCGGACACGGCACGACCGGGACCCGGATTCTCCTCGCCCCCCCGCCCTTGCCGCGGCGGCCGCCCCCGATACCATCCCGGACCCCGGGGGCCACCGCCCGCCCGGGACGAGGAGACCCCCGCATGGAAACGCCGACCGACCGCGTCTACTCCGAGAGCCACGAGTGGCACAAGCTCGAGGGCGACACCCTCACGCTGGGCCTGACCCAGTTCGCCGTGGACCAGCTCACGGACGTGACGTACGTCGAGATGCAGCCTTCGGGCACGGGATTCGACGCCGGCGAGAGCGTGGGCGAGGTCGAGAGCGTCAAGACCACCAGCGACGTCTACTGCGCCTGCGCGGGCGAGATCATCGGGTCCAACCCCGCCCTCGAGGACAACCCGGGCCTGCTCAACGAGGACCCCTTCGGCCAGGGCTGGCTCGTCAAGATCAGGGTCACCGACAAGTCGGGCCTGGACTCGTGCATGGACGCCGACGCGTACTCCGCCCAACTCGCCGGCTGAAACCCGGCGCGCCCGCCGGGGAATGATCCCCAATGATCGACTGCGCCGATGTCCGCAAGTGCTACCGCCTGGGTGACCGACGCGTCGAGGCGCTGCGCGGCGTGGATCTCTCGATCACAGAGCCCGGCTTCTACGCCATCATGGGCCAGTCGGGCTCGGGCAAGAGCACCCTGCTGCACCTGCTCGCCTCGCTCGACCGACCCGACAGCGGGACCATCCGCGTCTCCGGGCGCGACGTACACGCCCTCGACGAGCGGGCCGCGACGGCGTACCGGCGCACCGACATCGGCATCGTCTTCCAGGCCTTCAACCTCATCCCCACCATGACCGCGTGGGAGAACGTCGCGCTGCCGGGCCTGCTCGCCGGCCAGAACCCCGCGACCCTCCGCGACCAGTCCGCCGATCTGCTCGATCGCCTGGGCCTCAAGGACCGCATGGACCACCGCCCCGAGGCGATGTCCGGCGGCGAGCAGCAGCGCGTCGCCATCGCCCGGGCGCTGCTGCAGGCGCCCCCGGTGCTCTTCGCCGACGAGCCCACGGGCAACCTTGACTCCGAGTCGAGCGCACGCTTATGGGCGCTGCTTGGCGAGTTGGCGGGCGAGCGGGAGATGACCATCGTCATGGTCACGCACGAGCCCGTCGCCGCGGCGCACTGCAGGAAGGTCTTCGTGCTTCAGGACGGACAGGTCCGCGGGACTATTGATACGGAGGATCTCGATGCGAGCGGCGTGGCGACTCGCTACCAGCAGCTTGTCGGCGCGGCCTAGCCGGACCGTCCTGCTCACGATCGCCGTCGCCCTCTCGGCGACGCTCATCGCCGCCGTGGCGTGCGCGATGGCCTCGATCAACGCCTCGGTCCGCCTCCAGCTCGACGAGCAGGTCGGGACCGCCGAGGCCCGCATCCGCTCGGGCGCCGGCGTCTCGATCCAGCCCGCAGTCCTCGCGGCCGTGCGCACATGGGATGGCGTGGACTCCGCGACCGGGCGACTGCAGGACACGCTCTCGTTCACGCTCGAGACCCAGATCATGGGCGGCACGGGCGAGACGCTCTACAGCAAGGCCCCCGCCCGCTTCCGCGCCACCTCGCTGGCCATCGCCTTCGAGGCGTCCGAGTACCAGCAGCGCCAGATGCTCCGCCTCATCGACGGGCGCCTGCCCGAGGCGCCGGGCGAGGTGGTCGTTGACGCGATGCTGGCCGAGCGCCTGAGCTGGGTGTACGTCAGCACGAAAGAGCAGCGCCCCAGCTTCGCCGTGGGCGCCGGTCGCGTGGCGTACCTCGACTCGCCCGCGCCCGTGCTGCCCGAGACCCCCGTTGACCGGGCAACGGGCGAGGCGCTCAACGAGCGCATCGGCGTCCGCGTGGGCGACACCATCAGCATCACCCGCTTTCTTCGGCGCGCCGTCCCGCTCACCGTCGTGGGCATCGCCCAGGCGCCCCCGATGGGCGGGCGCCCCCGCGCGTACGTCGTCCGCCAGACCATGGCGGACCTGACGGGCAGCGCCCCGGGCTACACCGAGATCGAGATCGACCTTGACGACTCGATCGACGCCGAGGCGTTCGCCAAGCGGCACAAAGCCGAGCTCGACCCCACGCTCTTGCTGACCACGACCGAGCGCGTGACCACGGGCGTGACCAAGAACATGGCCTCGAGCCAGCTCGGGTTCATCCTCGCCATCGTCCTCGCGGGCCTCTCGGGCGCGTTCATCATCCTCACGGGGCTGACCACGGGCGTCAGCGAGCAGCAACGCGAGCTGGGCGTGCTCCGCGCCATCGGCGCCACCCGGATGCAGCTCGCCGCCAGCCAGCTCACCCTCGGGCTGATCATCGGGGGCGTGGGCGCGCTCATCGGCCTGCCCATCGGCATTGCGCTCGCATGGTTCTTCGTCTCGTACTTCAGCGACAAGATCCCCGCCGGGCTGACCGTCCCCCCGGGCGTGCTGAGCATGGCCGCGGTCGGATCGCTCGGCGCGGGCCTCCTCGGCGCCGCGTGGCCCGCGTGGCAAGCCGCCCGCATGTCCGTCGTCCGCGCCCTCTCGAGCCACGGCGCCCCGCCCAAGCGGCGCACGCTCCTGCTTGTCACACTCATCGCCCTCGCGGGCGTGGGCACGCAGCTGACCATCGTCTTCGCGCTGTCCGACGCCCAGACCATCTTCTGGCTCTACGCGACGCTGGGCCTGCCCGCGATGTTCGTCGGCTACTTCCTGCTCAGCGTGCCCTTGACGCTGATTCTCGCGCGTGTGCTGGCGCCTCTGCTCACGCGACTGCTCCGCCTGCCCCCGTCGCTGCTCGGGCCCACGATCCGCCAGACCCCGTACCGCCACGGGTTCACCGCGGGCGCGATGATGGTCGGGCTGGCGATGATGGTCGAGATCTGGGCCGTGGGCGGCGCCTTCCTCCGAGACTGGCTCACCAAGATCGAGTTCCCCGACGCCTTCGTCTCGGGGCTCGCCCTGCCCGAGGAGGCCCTGGACCGCATCAACCAGCTCGAGTTCGTCGAGGGCACGAGCGCCATCTCCCAGCACATCATCGAGGTGGACGCGTTCGGCGTTCAGGCCCTGCAGCGATACACAAGCTGGTTCTTCGCCTTCGAGCCCGACTCGTTCTTCGACATGGCCGAGATCACCTTCGTCGATGGCGACAAAGACACCGCCGTCCGCCGCCTCAACGAGGGCGGCGCCGTCATCGTCGCCCGCGAGTTCCAGATCGCCAAGGGCCTGGGCGCGGGCGACACGTTCACCTTCCGCCACAACGACGAGGAGTACCACCTCGAGATCGTCGGCGTCGTCACCAGCCCGGGCCTCGAGCTCTCGAGCAAGTTCTTCAACATCGGCGACGACTTCATGAACCAGGCGATCCACGCCGTCTTCGGCTCGCGCGACGACGCCGCGAAGATCTTCGGCTCCACCGCCGTGCAGCTCATCCAGGTGGACCTCTCCGACGACATCGACGACGGCGCCGCGATCCAGCGTCTCCGCGAGGCGGTCTTTGGCATGGGTGTGCTCGACGTTGGCAGCGGGCGCATGATCAAGGAGCAGCTCGCGATCTTCGTCCGCGGCATGCTGCTGGTCTTCTCCAGCGTCGCCGTGGGCGCGATGCTCGTCGCCTGCTTCGGCGTCGCCAACCTCATCATCGCGGGCATCGAGTCGCGCAAGTTCGAGTTCGGGGTGCTGCGCTCCATCGGCGCCGGGCGCGGTGTGCTCGTCCGCCTCATCGCGGGAGAGGCGATCATCATCGCCCTGGCCGCGGCGATCCTGGGCACGTGCATGGGTCTGCAGGGCTCGCTCGCCGCGATGCGCCTCTACGCCAAGCTCCTGGGCATCGAGTTCGCCCCCCACCCCCCCGTGGGCGCCATCGCCTTCGGCTGGGGCGTCGTCGCCTTCATGACCCTCTGCGCCGCGACGCCGGCAATCGTCCGCCTCAACCGGCGCAAACCCCTCGACCTGCTCGCGTCCAAGTCGCAATAGCGTGCGTATGGACGCCCGAGGGCGCCCGCGCTTGCCCCCGCGCCCTGGCTCTGCGACACTCGCCCCGACCGACCCCCGGGAGGCCCGATGATCCGCGCCCGCTCCGCACTCGCCCTGGCCCTGCTGGCGCCCGCGTCCATCGCCACCGCCGACGTGATCACCATGCGCGACGGACGCGTGCTCGAGGGCGCCATCACCAGCGAGACCTCGCGCCTGATCGCCTTCGACACCAGGCTCAACGGCATCCGCACCACCATGTCCCTCGACCGCCGCCAGATCGGCTCGATCGAGCGCAAGGCGCTGCCCGAGGGATTCTTCGAGACCCGCCCCGCGCGCAAGCCGGGCCCGATCAGCAACGCCGCCGATCGCAAGATTGAGCGACGCGACGCCGAGCGCAACAACACGCCCGCCGGCGAGCTCGACGACGGCGTCTTCATGGCCATCCCCGCCCGGGGCATCATCGGCCAGGACATCACCGCCGCCGGCATCCGCGACGCCCTGGAAGCCGCGGAAGACGCCCGGGCCAGGCACATCGTCTTCCTCATCAACTCGCCGGGCGGGTACGCCTACGAGGCGCTGCAGATCCGCGCCGTGCTCGACGAGTTCCGCGGGCGGTTCACGTTCCACGCGTACATCGAGGACCGGGCGCTCAGCGCCGCGACGGTGCTCGCCGCGGGCTCGGAGACGATCCACACGCACCCGCTGGGGACGATGGGCGCCGCGGTCTCGTACACACAGGACGCGCAGACGGGCAACGTGGACGTGGACGCGAAGTTCAACAGCGCGTGGGCGGCGAGCATCGCCTCGCTCGCCTCATCCCGCGGGCACGCCGAGGAGCCCTTCCGCGCCATGGTCGTGCGCGATGTCGAGCTCTACGCCCGCGAGGTGGACGGCGTCACCCGCTTCTCCGCGGCTCCCCCCACCTCCAAGCGCGACCGCCGCGAAGAGGGGTGGGAACGCCTCGACGACGCGAACACGATCCTGACTCTCACGGGTAGCCAGATCGACCGCCTGGGCATCGGCTCGCTCTTCGACGACTCGGTGGACCACCTGGGCGACGCGCTCGGGCTGGACCGCTGGGAAGACGCGGGCGACCGCGGCGCTCGGGCGATGCAGGCCGCCACCGACGAGCGGGCCCGCCTGGGCGAGGCGATCCAAGCCGCGATCCAGAGCCTGGGCGATCAGGCCGACGAGGCCAAGCGAGACCACCCGCTCCGCCTGACGCTGGTGCGCGGGGAAAACCACGAGATCACGCCCCAGTCCCGCCAGGACTGGACACGGGCCGTCTCCCGATCCCGGTCCGCCTGGCGGCGTGTGCAGACCACCATCACCCGGATCGAACGCCTCAAGAGCCGGGCCGAGCAGATCGGCGCCCTGCACATGGCCGTCTCGGATGAGAGCGTCAGCCAAGCCCGGCAGAACGTGCAGGACCAGCTCGATTGGCTCCGGCGCAACGCCTCACCGCCCCGCACCACCGCCGACATCCCCACCCTTGACGACTGATCGGCCTCTGGCGGCTCAGGCCCGGGCGGCGCCCGTCTCGACGAACCGCTTGAGGTTCCCCAGCTCGTCGCGCCACCCGTCGTCGAACTCGCGGACCTTGTCCTGCGGCACGTCGCCGGCGCACGCGTGCGTCACACGCACCCGCGTGCCCCCGTCCGCGTCGTTCAGCCTGATCGTGATCGTCCCCGCGTACGCGTGGGTCGAGGCAAAGTCCCCCACCAAGCGCACCATCTCCGGCGGGCGGATCGTCGCGATGGTCGCGTACAGCTCGCCCGCCCCCTCGCCCAGCGCCGCGGACTCGTCCCGCCAGAACCGCCCGCCGATCCAGGGCTCGATCCGCGAGGGCGGGTTGCGCTTGCCCGCGTCCCCGGGCCAGAACCAGGACTCGGTCTCATTCAAGATCGCGCCGAACACCCGCTTGCGCGGGGCGTCGATGGTGATCTCGGATTCCACGATCGTGCAGCGCGCCGCGCCGCCGGTCTCTGTCGCTGCCATGGCTGACTCCTCCGTTCGTTCCGCGTGCTCCTGCAACCTCAGCAGCGAGCCCGCCCACTGGTCGGCGAACGTGCCGACCCAATGCTCGTACACCCGGCGCAGCGGGACCGCGTTGAGGTGGTTCCACCGCGTGCGCCCCTCCCGACGCACCGTCACCAGCCCCGCCGACTCAAGCACCCCCAGGTGCTTCATCACCGCGAACCGCGAGATCTGCGGCACGGCAAGGGCCAGTTCGCCCGTGGTCTCGGGCCCACGGGAGAGCCGGTCCAGGATCAGGCGCCGCGTAGGGTCCGCCAACGCTCGCCAGGTCTCGTCGAGGGTGTCATCCATGACGCCTCCTGCCCTTCTATGGGCTATATGTGACCCAAGAGTAACATGTATTTGCCGAAAGTCAGTTTGAATTGGAGAGTGTGAAGATGGGGAATCTGCGAGAGGGGCGTCATGACGGCAAACAGGCTGGTCAAGGCTGAGAAAGCATTCTTTGACGGTCGGTACGACACCGCCCGCCGGCTGTACATGCGCGAGGCCCGGGGCGACGCGCCCGACCACCGGGTGCACATGCGCATCGCGATGACGTACTACGAGCAGGGCAAGCTCACCGACGCCCTCGAGTGGAACGCGTCAGGGCTCGCCCAGGCGCCCGGGTGCCCGCTGCTGCTGTGCGACCGCGCGGCGATCCTTGAGGGCCTCGCGCGCCTCGAGGACGCCGTCGAGGCGTACAACGTCATCGTCAAGCAGGACCCCGGCGAGCTGGCTCAGCAGACCTGCGCCCGCGGCCTGCCCTGGGCGCGAGGCCTCGTGAACGACTGCCGCTACCGCCAGGCGCTGCTCTACCGGCGCATGGGCGAGCCCGGGCAGGCGGCGCGACTGCTCACGCAGCACCTGGAGAACCGCGTCTGGGGCGCCGAGAGCGTCTACTCGGACGCGGAGGTCCAGCGAGCGCTCGACGCCGCGATCCAGATGGCCAGCTGACGCCGACGGCGTTTAGCCGCAGAGCGCGCCGAAGCGGGTCAGGAACTCGAGCACATCGGAAAAGTCGAACACGCCCTGGGGCGGCGCCAGATCGGCGCTGGGGTCGCCACCGGCGAAGTCGCCCAGGAAGTCCAGCACGTCGCTGAAGTCCCGGACCCCGTCGCCCGTGCGATCTCCCGGGGGCGTCGAGATCGAGACGAGGTAGGTGAGCGACCGGCGCATATACGCCTGGCGCGCGCTCTCGTCGCGGACCCAGGGCGTTTTGTCGATCACCTCGGGCTCGATGAGGTAGGTCCCGGGCTGGAGCTGCAGCTCGCACAGGCGCAGGGTCTGGCCCGTCTGGCCCGCGATCGGCTCGCCGTCGATGAGCCAGCTCACGTCCAGCGTGTGCCCGATGGGGCTCATGGGAACCACGCTGATCTGAGCGTCGTGATCGGTGTACGCGATGTCCGTGGGCGAGGCGCTGTCGATGGGCGAGACGATTTGGTAGAACTCGATGATCAGGGCCTCGACCGAGGGCATGTTGAACGGACGACCGAGGTTCCGCATCATGGAGTTGGCGCTGGGGCGGAAGGCCCCGTTGACCGAGTAGTGGCAGCCCTCGTAGGCCGAGACAAGGTTGTCGAACCCGGCGAAGCTCTCGCCGATCCATCGATGCCACTTGTGCTGCAACGCGAGCAGGTCGGCGCTGTCGAAGATCGACGCGTTGGGGTCGGGGAACTCGGGCCCGGTGTAGGTGGTCGGGCCGCCGTAGGTGTATTCGTCGGCAAGGTCGCCCAGCGAGTGGCCCAGCTCGTGGATGTAGACCTGCGAGGCGGCGGCGTTGCCCCCCGAGGTCGTGGCGAGGTTGCTCGAGGTGTACCCCGCGCCGCCGTACTTGGTGGAGTTGGCGACGGCGATGACCTGGTCGCGCCCGGGCGCGGCGCTGGCCTCGTTGCGGGCCTTGTTCACGTTGACGCACAGCAGGCGCTCGGTGCCCCCGCACCAGAAGCCCATGTCCAGGGCCGTGTCGCGCGAGACACCCTGGCTCGGGTCGTTGTCCACGCCCGACTCGTTCGAGACCACGTCCACGCGGTGGACGTTGAAGTAGGGCAGATAGGTCGCGAAGGGCTCGAACCCGAAGAAGTCCGCGTACTGGTTCTGGACGTGCGCGTGGTACAGCGCCATGTTGGACGCGGTGTAGCCGTCTCCCACGAATGTGAGATCGATGCGGTTGTCCGCGGGCCCGTTGTCGAGGATGGTCGTGACCGCGCCCGAGCCGCGGGCGATCGCGGCGCCATCGTCCACGGGGACGTCCATCATGACGTACCCGCCCTGGAGCTGGCCGTCCGTGCCGGGCTGGCAGTAGTGCACGCGGTCTGCGATGGTCGCCTGGCCCGGCTGGTGGTGGGCGTGCTGGGCAAGCCCGGGGAGGGTCAGGACGGCGACGCCGACGGCGGACACCGCGATCGTTCGGTTGGGCATGGGACAGATCTCCGGCTCCGGGACGACGTGAAAACACCCGCGGGCCAGCCTATCCGGGCGATCCGCGTCCGCGGTTTCCCCAATTCCGGGTGTGCCCGCCTACCCGCACGGCGCCGTGAACCGCTCCAGAAACGCGAGCACGTCCGCCGCGTCGAACTGTCCCTTGGGCTCGGCCATGTCGGCCCTCGGGCTCTGGTCCGCGAAGTCTGCCAAGAAGTCGAGCACGTCACCGAAATCGATCCGCCCGTCGGCGGTCCGATCCGCCGGGGGTGTCTCGATGGTGATCCGCCAGGCCCAGTTGGCGAAGAGGTTCTGCTGGCGGAAGTCCTCATCGAAGATCCACGGCGTGTCGTCTCTGAGCTTGACGACCAGTGTGTACTCCCCGGGCTGGAGCTGGAGTTCGCACAGTCGCAGCGTCGTGCCCGTCTGGCCCGGGATGACATCGAGCCCGAGCTGCCACCAGATCGTCAGCTCGTGCGTCGACGGGTGCAGCGGGGTGACGAAGAACTCGTGATCATGCCCCACAAACTCACCGAGGAAGGGCTGCGTCGCGTCGTCGATCAGCGGGAACGGGTCGCCGAAGGTGTGCAGCGCCCGAATGCCCTGCTCGAGACCGACGAGGTTGTGAGGGCGGTTGAGCGATCGCATGAGCGAGTCGGGGCTGGGACGGAAGATCCCAAACCGGGAGTAGCGGGCCCCCTCGTACGCTCCCGTGGGACCGTCAAACCCCGCGAGCGACTGGCCCATGAGGTACCACCACTTCGTCTCAAGCTTGAGCTGCTCGAGCTCGTCGTGGATTGAGATGTTGCGCCGCCCGAACTCTGGGCCCGTGTACGTCGCCGGCCCGCCGGTTGAGTACTCATCCTCGAGCGTAAAGAGCGAGTGGCCCAGCTCGTGATGGAGCGTGGAGTGTGGGTTGAACGCGTCCGCGGACACACACGAGATGAGCGATCCAAAGAACGCAGCGCCGCCGTTCTTGGAGGAGTTGGCCAGGGCAACGACGTGCTCGTCGCCCGGCGCAAGCGCCGAGTACGACCTGGCCTTGAACGAATCAACGCACAGCGACCGCTCGATGTCAGAGGCGCCCATGCACCAGAAGCCCATGTCCAGCGCGGTGTCTCGGAGTACGCCGAGCGTTGGGTCGTGATCGACGCCCGACTCGTTCGAGATCACGTCAACGCGGTGGATGTTGATGTGTGAGCGGTAGGTCTTGAACGGCTCGGTCTGAAACAGGGCCTGGACCTGCGCATCCACCTGGGCCCTGAACAGCGGGAGTTCGGCCTCGGTGTACCCGTCGCCGACGAAGACGATGTCCAGCCGCTGGTCGGACGGACCGTTGTTCTCGAGGGTGACGACGTTGGCGGCGCCCCGGGGAAGCGTCCAGCCCGTCCGGCGGGAGGGCGCCGTGTCCATCCCGAGGGCGCGACCGGTGAGCACGCCGTCGCCCCGGTCATAGCAGGTTCTGATCCGCTCCTGATCGGGGATCGGGGGCGCCGATTGCGCGCGGGCCTGCAGCGCCGGGAGAACCGCAACGACGGATGACACGAGCACGAGCGCAAAGCTGGGCATGGGCGGACCTTTCTCTTCGCCCGCAGGGGATCGGGCGGCATGCTGGGCCGAGGGTCGGTGCAGGTGGGACCGCGGTGGCGCGGCGGCAGACCCTCTTGGCAGGTCCGTTCGAAACCTCACGGAGTTTCCGTGATATTCCGCCGGATCGAGAAAAAGGAGGAGCCCGCCGCCGCACCGGGGGGAACAGCGACGGGCTCCGAGCGGCGCCCGAGTGAATGATCTTGTCGAGTCAGGCAAGACCGTTGAGCGATGCCGGGCTGGGCCTCTCACCCCTCCCGAGGTCAGCCCTGGGTCGAAGCCGTGGGCGTGGTCCGGGTCTGCCCTGCGAGTCGGTGGGCAAGGCGCTGACCACGTTCGGTCGACTCCGGCACGCCTTCGCCCGGGCCCCGCAAACGGATGTATCCCTGGTTCTGAAGCTGAGTCCGCACGGACCCCCAGCGGTCGCCGAAGCCGATCCACAGCGCGTCGTCAAACGCGTCGGGGCGCCCTCGGTCCAGAGCCCCGAGGGCCTCGAGCAGGGCGGCGCGGTCATGCGTACTCAATCGCATATCCTCCTCGCAGTTCATCGATGGCGCAGCGATCGCTACGCGACATCAGGACACTCACACACAGACGTACCTACCCCAAAGGGCTCGATCAGCGCCGGACGGAAACACCGTGCAGGCGCAGCGCGGGCCCAACCCGGCATTCGAATCGCATCAAGTTGTGTGGGTGAACGTGATCCGCGAGGTGTCTGAACAAATCAGAAGGATCAGTGCTGGTATCAACCTCGCGACTCGTGCTCACCTTTCAAGAACAATGTGGATCAATGAGACACCCCCTATACGACCCATGTTTCGGCGTGTTCCGTCGCGTTCTCTTTATCACACGCTAAAAATCGTTGCGACACGTGGCCTGTGACACAAACCATGACACGCACTGTCGCCCCTATGATCCCGTGATGTCGCCCGATTCCCAGCCATTCAAGGTTGTCAGCCCGTTCCAGCCCATGGGCGACCAGCCTGCGGCGATCGACTCCCTCGCCGGCGCGATCGACGAGGGGCGGCGGAACCTCTGCCTCCTGGGCGCCACGGGCACGGGCAAGACCTTCACGATGGCCAACGTCATCGAACGGATCCAGAAACCGACGCTGATCCTGAGCCACAACAAGACCCTGGCCGCGCAGCTCTTTGAGGAGCTGCGGGGCTTCTTCCCGCACAACTCGGTCAACTACTTCGTCAGCTACTACGACTACTACCAGCCCGAGGCGTATATCCCCGGGCGGGACATCTTCATCGAGAAGGACTCGAGCCGGAACGATGATCTGGACCAGCTCCGCCTGGCCGCGACGAGCAACCTGCTGAGGCGGCGCGACTGCGTGGTCGTCGCCTCGGTCTCGTGCATCTTCGGGCTCGGCTCCCCCTCGGCCTACTCGGACAAGGTCCTGACGATCACCCGCGGCGGCGAGCTGAGCCGGCGGGACTTCTTCCTGGCGCTCAACGCGATGCAGTACAAGCGATCGGACATCGAGTTCCAGCGCGGGACGTACCGGGCCCGGGGCGACGCGATCGAGGTCTGGCCCGCGTACGAGAAGTTCGCCGTCCGCCTGGAGCTGTTCGGCGACGAGATCGACCGGCTCGAGCTGATCAACCCGACCAGCGGCGAGCTGCTGGCCGAGGAGCGGCAGTTCCACCTCTTCCCCGCGGTGCACTACGTCATGCCCGAGGAACAGATGCAGCAGGCGATGGCCGACATCCGTGGAGAGCTCAACGCCCGCGTCCTGGAGCTGCGGTCCGAGGGCAAGCTGCTCGAGGCCCAGCGCCTGCTCGCCCGGACCAAGTACGACCTGGAGATGATGGAGGAGATCGGGTTCTGCTCCGGGATCGAGAACTACAGCCGGTACATGGACGGGCGGGCGCCGGGCGAGCGCCCCTTCACGCTGCTGGACTACTTCGACTATGCGCCGGCTTCCCCGTCGAGAGACGCAGAGACGGAGAGACAAAGAGACGAGGTTGTCGGGCGGGATGTCGCCGAGGACGCGAAGCGGTTCGGCGTGGAGCGCACCAACCTGGGCGACTGGCTGATCATCATCGACGAGTCGCACGTGACCATCCCCCAGATCCGCGCCATGTTCAACGGCGACAAGGCCCGCAAGACGGTCCTTGTCGATCACGGCTTCCGCCTGCCCAGCGCGCTCGACAACCGCCCGCTCCGCTTTGAGGAGTTCGAGGCGATGGTCCCCCGGACGCTGTACGTCTCCGCGACGCCCGGGCCCTACGAGCTGGAGAAGTGCGAGGGCGAGGTCGTCGAGCAGGTCATCCGCCCCACGGGCCTGATCGACCCGCAGGTCCACATCCAGCCCGCCCGGGGGCAGGTCGCGGACCTGATCGAGCGCTGCGCCGAGCGGGCGCGGGCGGGCGAGCGGACGCTGGTGACCGCGCTGACCAAGCGTCTGTGCGAGGACCTGACCGACTACATGAGCGAGCAGGGCCTGCGCGTCCGCTACCTGCACTCGGACATTGAAACGCTCGAACGCGTCGAGATCCTCACCGAGCTGCGCAGGGGCGAGTTCGACGTGCTCGTGGGCGTCAACCTGCTGCGCGAGGGGCTGGACCTGCCCGAGGTCTCGCTCGTGTGCATCCTCGACGCGGACAAGGAGGGCTTCCTCCGCAGCGCCACGTCGCTCATCCAGCAGATGGGACGTGCCGCCCGCAACGTCAACTCGATGGTGATCCTGTACGCCGACAAGATCACCAAGGCGATGCGGACCGCGATGGACGAGACCGATCGGCGGCGCGAGAAGCAGCTGGCGTACAACCTGGCGCATGGCATCACGCCCGAGACGGTCCGCAAGGAGATCCGCACGGGCCTCGAGACCGAGCTGCAGGCCCGGCGCAAGGCCCGGGAGGACGTGGAGACCACCGAGCCGCTGATCGACGCGGGCGAGCTGCTGGGCGCGTTCGAGGGCGAGATGCTCGAGGCGGCCGAGGCGCTCGAGTTCGAGAAGGCCGCGTCGCTGCGCGATCAGGCCAACAAGGTCCGCGACCTGATCGCTCAGGGCACGCCCGGCGAGGCGGTCATGGTCCGCAGGGGCGACGTGGAGAAGCTGCTCTCGGGCAAGCGGTCCACCCGGCGCAAGGGCGGGCGCCCCCGCCAGGGGTCGGGCGCGGGCAAGAAGCGCTAGACTCGCCCATGAGCGGCAGCGAGCACAGCGGCGGGACGCGCATCGCCCCGGGGTTCCGGCGCCGCCTGTCGTACTACGTCTTGGGCATCGCGATCGGGCTGCTCATGCTCGGGCTGATCAACCAGGCGAAGAAGCGGTCCGCGGCCAACAACGCCACGCAGCAGAGCAGCGCCACCGCCCCTGAATCCGCGACCCGACCGCCTGGCGAACAGGACGAGTAGCGGCGCGTACCATTCGCGTTCACGGAGGACAGCGGATGGCGAGCAAGGCGAGCGGGACCCCCACCAGAAAGAAGAAGGCCGGCGCCCCGAGCAACGGGCGGGCGGTCGAGCCCAAGCCCCATCGCAAGAAGGCGGCGGCGGCGCCCATCGAACGCGTCATCCGCGTGCGCGGCGCCAAGGAGCACAACCTCAAGAACGTGGACATCGAGATCCCGCGCGACAGGCTCGTGGTGATGACGGGCCTCTCGGGCTCGGGCAAGAGCTCCCTGGCCTTCGACACCATCTTCGCCGAGGGGCAGCGGAAGTACATGGAGTCGCTCTCCGCGTACGCCCGCCAGTTCCTCGACCAGCTCAAGAAGCCGGACGTCGAGGAGATCGAGGGCATCCCCCCCACCATCGCCATCGAGCAGCGCTCCGCCTCGCATAACCCGCGCTCTACCGTCGCCACCACGACCGAGATCTACGACTACCTCCGCCTGCTCTACGCCCGATGCGGGACGCCCCACTCCTGGGCGGTGACCAAGGCGAAGAAGGACGGGACCGTCCTCGAACGCTCCGGGCGGCGCATCGAGGCCAGCAGCGCGACGCAGATCGTCGAGGGCGTGATGAACCTGGGCGAGGGCGCCCGGATCATGGTGATGGCGCCCGTCGTGCGCGCCAAGAAGGGTTTCCATAAGGACGTTCTTGAGGATCTGTTCGCCCAGGGCTGGGGACGCGCCCGCGTCAACGGCGAGATCATCGACCTCCGCGACGCCCTCAAGGAAGGCGGCGAGAACCCGCTCAACCTGCACCGGCACAAGAAGCACACGGTTGACGCCGTGGTCGATCGGCTGGTGATCAAGCCCGACGGGCGCCAGCGTCTGGTCGAGTCGATCGAGGCGTCGCTGCGGATGGCCGATGGGTCTGTGGTGATCGCGGTTGAGGACACGGGGGGGCAAGATGCCCCCCCCTCCAAGAACGGGGATTGGACTGACCACACCTACAGCGCCAAGTTCGCCGACCCGGACCACCCCGAGTGCGCCCTGGAAGAACTCAGCCCGAGGCTGTTCAGCTTCAACTCACCCTTCGGCGCCTGCCCGACGTGTCATGGACTGGGCGCCATCCTCGAGTTCGACGAGGACCTGGTCGTCCCCGACCCCGAGCGCACGCTCGCCTCGGGCGGCATCGCCCCGTTCAAGAAGAACGGCCCGGGCGGGATGATCTACCCCAAGTACCTCCGGCGCTTCGGTCGCGCGTTCGGCGTGACGATGTCCACGCCCGTCGGGTCGCTGTCCGACGAGCTCTACGACATCCTCCTCCACGGCACGAGCCCCGAGCAGAAGAAAAAGCACGGCGCCTCGTGGGACGGCGTCCTGCCCATGCTCACCCGCTGGTTCGAGAAGACCGAATCCACCTGGGCCAAGGACCACCTCCACCAGTTCCAGACCGAGCAGACCTGCCCCAGCTGCATGGGCGACCGCCTCCGCATCGAGGCCATGCACGTCCTGCTCACCAGCAGCCACAAGGCCGACACCGAGCGGGCGTACTCGCCCAGCGTCATCGGGCGCACGAAGAACGACGGCACGGTCCTGAACATTTCCGAGCTGTCCCGCCTCAACATCACCGACGCGATCGCGTTCGTCGATGGGCTCACGCTCAGCGAGGAACAGAGCGTGATTTCTGAGCCGATCCTGCGCGAGGTCGGCAACCGGCTCCGCTTCCTCGCCTCGGTCGGGCTGGAGTACCTCTCACTGGACCGGCGGACCGCGACGCTCTCGGGCGGCGAGGCGCAGCGCATCCGTCTGGCGACGCAGGTCGGGTCTGGATTGGTCGGCGCGTGCTACGTGCTCGACGAGCCGACGATCGGCCTGCACCAGCGCGACAACGACCGCCTGATCACGACCCTGCGCCACCTGACGGACATCGGCAACACGGTCATCGTCGTCGAGCATGACGAGGACATGATCCGGGCCGCGGACCATGTGATCGACATCGGACCCGGCCCCGGGGTCCACGGCGGGCGCATCGTCGCCCAGGGCTCGATCGATGACATCATGGGCGCCCCCGACAGCATCACCGGCGACTACCTCAGCGGTAGGCGCAAGCTGCTGGTCCCGGAGCAGCGCCGCCCGCTGAGCGAGAAGAAGGCGATCGGCGTCAAGGGCGCCCGCGAGCACAACCTGAAAAAGGTCGATGCCGTGTTCCCGCTGGGCGGGCTCGTGTGCGTGACCGGGGTTTCCGGCTCGGGCAAGTCCACACTCGTGAATGATATTTTGCTCAAGAGCGTCCGCCAGAGCTTGCTCGGCTCACGCGACAAGCCCGGCGCCCACAGCCGCGTGACCGGGCTCGCCCAGATCGACCGGGTGATCGAGGTCGATCAGTCCCCCATCGGGCGCACGCCGCGCTCGAACCCCGCGACGTACACCAACGTGTTTGACGGCATCCGCCAGGTCTTCACCCAGACCAAGGAATCCAAGATCCGCGGGTACAAGCCCGGGCGCTTCAGCTTCAACGTCAGCGCCAAGAACGGCGGCGGGCGCTGCGAGGCGTGCCAGGGGCAGGGGCTCAAGAAGATCGAGATGCACTTCCTGCCCGATGTCTACGTCGAGTGCGAGGTATGCCGCGGCAAGCGGTACAACCGCGAGACGCTCGAGATCGTCTACCGCGGCAAGACCATCGCCGACGTGCTGGGCATGACCGTCGAGGACGCGTGCGTCTTCTTCGAGAACCACCCGAAGATCCTCCGCTTCGTCCAGTGCCTGCACGACGTCGGGCTCGACTACATCACGCTGGGCCAGCCCAGCACGACGCTCTCGGGCGGCGAGGCCCAGCGGGTGAAGCTGGCGACGGAGCTGGGCAAGGCCGTGCGCCACGACGGCACGCCCACGGGCGAGAAGACGCTCTACATCCTGGACGAGCCGACGACGGGCCTGCACTTCGAGGACATCCGCAAGCTGCTGGAGGTGCTCAACAAGCTGGCGGACGCCGGGGCGACGCTGGTGGTGATCGAGCACAACCTGGACGTGATCAAGGGCGCCGACTGGATCATCGACCTGGGCCCCGAGGGCGGCGACGCGGGCGGGCGGATCATCGCGGCGGGCACGCCGGAGGACGTGGCGAGGGTGAAGGGGAGCCACACGGGGGGGTATTTGAGGGGGATGCTGTAGCAAGTACACTATTGGCAACAGAGGGGGGGACAGATGATCATTCGTGCATTTGGCCAGTATTGGAATCCAGAAATCGTGAGCTGGGGAAAGAAAGGCCCCGGCAATCAAGGAAAGCTTGTTGGCAAGGTAAAAATTGACACCCTTACCTACAATATAGATTTTTGGAATGCAATAGGCATTTATATATTGCACGACAGTTTTCGGCCTATCTATGTTGGCAAAGCATTTGGCACAAAAATTGGGCCGAGGCTCAGAGACCATCTCACGGATAGATTTGCGGGTCGATGGGACATGTTTTCATGGTTCACGCTATCAACAATCAACACTACTACGTGCAGCACAAGAGATCCTGGCACAAGGCAACTTTCTCCGACCACAGTAACCGATACGCTAGAAGCACTTGCAATTTTGGCCACCGATGCCCCGCTTAATCGCCGAAGGGAGAGCATCCCTAGCGCAATCGAAGCAATACAACCCAAAGGCGATCCCCGAACTGTACGAAACTATCTTGAAGCTCTACTTTTCGAAACAACGACAATTCGAGAGCAGGTAGACCAGTTGTAGACGGGTGCCCACCCAAAGCAAGCTTTGGGCGGACACGGCCACCGATTACTCGACTCAGCCCAAGTACTCTGATCCCATGGGACTGATCGCCGACCGAATCTCCGCCGCCCATCGCGGCGGCAACCCGCACGTCATCGCCCGCCTGCCCTCCGGATGGGCGGTGCTGGGCGACACCCAGCCCCTGCGCGGGTACTGCCTGCTGCTGGGCGACCCCGTCACGCCCCATCTCAACGCGATGGCGCCCAAGGACCAGCGGGCGTTCCTGGCGGAAATGGCCCGCCTGGGTGACGCCGTGCTGGCGGTGACCGGCGGCGTGCGCATCAACTACGAGATCCTGGGCAACCTCGTCCCCGAGCTGCACGCCCACGTCATCCCGCGGTTCGCGGACGAACCCGAGGACAGGCGGGTCGTGGCGCCGATGTCCGCGTACGACTGGAGCGGCGCCCGCGCGAGCGAGCCGGACGGCGATGATCGGGAGATGATGTTGGCGATCCGCGAGCGGCTGGGGACTTGATCCTGCTCGTGCCACTGACCCGTCTTCGGGTCAGTGTGTGATTCGTGGGGATCGAGCACTGACCCGAAGACGGGTCTGTGGCACGGAGAACCTACAGCCGCGCCCGCACACGCTCGTCCAGGTCCCCCACTATCCGGCGCATGGTCGAGAGGTCCAGCCTCGCGGGCATCTCCTCGGCTTCGAGCTCACGCACCAGCACCGCCAGCAGCGCCTGGGCCACCTTGCTCGGGGGCGACCCGCCGCCGGAGATGTGGTCGTGGTCCGCCCAGGAGAGTGACACGGTGTGCGTCCCCTCCACGCCCTCGGGCCAGAAGATGGCCGCCTCGTAGGACCAGCCCGCGTCGGTCTCGGTCTCGCTGCCGAGCTCGACGCGTGCCACCTCGTCGTGTTGGGGTCGGTACGATCCCATGCCGCTCACTGTATCGGCGACGCCCCGCCTGCCGCTCGGGTTTTCGGGACGGTCGCCGGCGCCGCCCAAGGGTCTGATCCGCGTGACGTTCCTCATCGAAACCATCAAGCTGGGCCTGACCAACCTCCGCCTGCAGATGCTGCGGAGCATCCTGACGGCCCTGGGCATCATCTTTGGGGTTGCCGCGGTGATCACGATGGTCTCGATTGGCGAGGGTTCGACGGCCGAGGCGCTGGCCCAGATCGAGCGGCTGGGCGCCAAGAACATCATCATCCGGTCGCAGAAGCCGCCCGAGGACCAGTCGCAGCAGAACAGCCAGCAGCGGTCGTTCGTGTCCAAGTACGGGCTGACGCGCGAGGACCTGCGGATCATCGAGCAGAACTTCCCCGACGCCGAGGCGATCGTCCCGCTCAAGGAGGTCGGCGCACAGACTTTGCGGGGCGAGAAGCGTCAGACCTCGCAGGGCATCGGGACGACGCCCGCGCTGCTCGAGGCCGCGAAGCTGAGGATGGCGCGCGGGCGGTACCTGACCAGCCAGGACATGGCCAACCGCGACCTGGTGTGCGTGATCGGGCACGAGGTGGCCAAGGAGATGTTCCACCTCGAGGACCCGATCGGGCTGACGATCCGGATCGACCAGACGCCGATCCGCGTGGTGGGCGTGCTGGCGCCCGTGGGCCTGTCGGGGGGCGCCGGGGCAACGCGCGTGGGGCGCGACATCAACCTGGACATCCACATCCCCATCACCAGCGCCCGAGTCGTGTTCGGCGACACCGTTGTGCGGCGCACCAGCGGCAGCTTCCAGGCCAGCGAGGTCGAGATCTCCGAGATCTACCTCGTCGCGCCGACGCGCAGCCGCGTCGTGTCCGACGCCGCCCGATTGCGTCGCCTCATGACCCAGCGCCACGGCAACATGGACGACATGGGCATGATCGTCCCCTACGAACTCCTCGAGACCGCCCGCAAGGAGGCGCTCACCGGGCAGTGGATCTCGGGCGCGATCGCCGCGATCAGCCTCCTTGTCGGCGGCATCGGCATCATGAACATCATGCTCGCGTCCGTCACCGAGCGGACCCGCGAGATCGGCATCCGGCGCGCCCTGGGCGCCACCCGCAAGCACATCGTCAGCCAGTTCCTGGTCGAGACGGGCGTGCTGAGCTCCATCGGCGGGCTCATCGGCGTCGCGCTGGGGCTGGGGCTGAGCATCGGGCTCAACGTCCTCGTCCCCTGGCTGCCCCGGGCGCCGATGATCGGCAAGTACTTCCCCGCGGACGCGACGCTTCCCACGCTGGTATCGCCCTGGTCGGTGATCGTGGCGTTCCTGGTCGCCGCGGCGACGGGGCTGGTGTTCGGGATCTACCCCGCGCGCAAGGCCGCGGCCCAGGACCCGATCGTGGCGCTCAGGCACGACTGATCGTGCCATGAAAGAAGCCCACCGCGTTTGCGATGGGCTCCGATGGGTTCGTCAGCGTTCGGGACCGGTCAGCCGCCCAGCAGCTCGTTGATCTCGTCGTCCACGGGGTTGGTGGCGCGCTGGTCCGCCGGGCCCTTGCCCCGCTTGGTGCCCACGCCCGTCGCCTCCTCGCCGCCCTCGTCGTCGTGGTCCTCGGCCTCCTCGGCCAGGTTCTGCTCGGCGACCTGGGCCTCGAGCTTGGCCAGGTCCTCTTCCTCGTGGGCCTTGCCCTCCTGGGCCAGCTTGCGCTTGACCGCCTCGATCTTCACCTTGTCGGGCGCCAGCAGGATGCTCGCCTGGCGACCCATCCAGCGGGGCGCCATCTCGATCTTGGCGATGTCGCTCAGGTCCTCGCAGATCTGCGCCAGCCGCTCGAGCCCGAGCTGCTTGTGCGCCATCTCGCGGCCCCGGAACCGCTGCGTGAGCTGCACCTTGTGCCCCGCCATCAGGAATCGCCGGGACTGGTCCACGCGGATCTGCACATCGTGAGGGTCGATCTTGATCGAACGCCCCAGGCGGATCTCCTTGAGCTCCGACTGCTTGCTCGACGCCCGCGTCTGCTGCTCCTTCTTGGACAGGTCGTACTTGTACTTCCCGTAGTCCATGATCTTGCAGACGGGAGGACGCGCATCGGCGACCACCTCGACGAGGTCGAGCCCCGCTTCCTGCGCCTGGCGGATGGCGTCGTGGGTCTCGACCAGACCAACCTGCTCGTTGTTCTCGTCGATCAGGCGGATCGGGGAGATCCGGATCATGTGGTTGACGCGTGTGCGACGGACCGGGCCCTGTGGGCGGAAAAACCTTCTACGTGCGATGGTGACTGCTCCTGATGCTTGTCTTGACGAACCGCTGCGGGCGCAGCGTGGGCCTCACGTCGAGGCGCCGGGTACGGGATCGGTCGTGGGTGGTTGTCGGGCTCATGAGCTGGGGCGATCGCCGGCGACGCCGCTGGCGCCTCGGGACCGCTCCGGGATGTGCGTTCGCGTGAACCGCATCGAGCCTCCGACCGAGCAGGACCCGGGGACGCCCCGGGGCCTGTGCTGTGCGTATTCAACCTCACCCGGGGGCGTAAAGCAAGCCCGCGCCGGGCTCCCCGGGGTGTATTTGCGCGAGTTCATCGTCGGATTCCCGCCTGATCTCGCTTCTTCACCGCTTGATCACCGCTTGATCATGGCCAGAACGATGTTCCCGATCACGCTGGCCACCAGCAGGGCCAGCAGCACCAGATAGGGCGGGCTGAGCAGGATGTCCGCGATCGACCGGGTGTCGCCGCTGGAGGTGTCCGTGGGGATGTCCCCGACCCCCCCCGCCCCGGCCTCCGCCGCCGCCAGCGACGCGAGGTCCGACTCGGGCAGCACGTCCTTGTGGGCGATCGGGGGCAGCTCGCCCTTCTTGATCGCCCGCAGGTCCACCAGCAGGTCGGTGCAGTTGGGGTACCGCTTCTTGGGGTTGCGGGCCATCATCATCTCGATGACCTCGCTGATCCCGGCGCTGAGCTTCGGGTTCACGTGGTCGGGCGCGACCAGCTCGCCCTTGAGGTGCTTGTGCATGACCGCCGAGGGGCTCTTGCCCTCGTAGGGGACCGAGCCCGTGACCATGTGGTAGAGCGTCGCCCCCAGCGAGTAGATGTCCGCGGGCGGGCCGATCTCGACCTCGCCGCGGATCTGCTCTGGGCTGATGTAGTAGGGCGTGCCGAACGCCTTGCCCTTCTCGGCCTCGGCGGCCTCCTTGTCCGAGACAGCCCGCGCCAGACCCATGTCCGCCAGCTTCACGACGCCCTCGTGCGTGATCATCACGTTCTTGGGCTTCACGTCCCGGTGGATCAGCCCCTTGCTGTGCGCGTGCTCGAGCGCCTCGGCCACCTGGATCACGATGTCGATCGCCTCGTCCTCGACGTACCGCTTGTGCGCCTGTATGTCATCGTGCACCGTCCGTCCGGCGACGTACTCCATCACGAAGTAGTACGTCTCGCCCGTGTTATCCACGTCGAACGCCTGCACGATGTTCGGGTGGTTGAGCTGAGCCGCGGCGCGACCCTCGGCGTAGAACCGCTCAATAAACTGCGCGTTCTGCGAGTACTTCTTGGGCAGGACCTTGATCGCCACCTCGCGGTTCAGGCGGATCTGCTTGGCCTTGTAGACCTTCGCCATCGCCCCGGCGCCCAGCTCACCCAGGACCTTGTACCCCGGGATTTTCTGCCCCTCGCGCTCGGCCTCAAGAATCTCACGAAGGCGCGCCAGCTGGCGGTTGGTCACGTAGTCCCGCTCGACAAGCAGGTGCATCAGCGACTTGTCGGACTCGTCGTCCTCGCCCGAGCGCCGGATCTCCAGGCAGTGCTTGACCTCTTCCGGGGTCGCGAGCCCCTGCTCGATGACCATTCGGCCGACGAGCGTGTCGATGTTCGTCCCGCCCTTGGTCGCGTCCTGGAGGCTCTTTGCTGTTTCCTCGACGCTCTTTGGCCCGTCCGGAGGGGCGTCCATCGCCCGCGTCCCCGAGGCCCCGGGGTCGATGGGTGTTGTCTTGCTGGGATCAATATCGCGTGCGTCTTCGCTCATCGCGCTCTGAATAAAGGTACGAGACCACGGGCAAGCTAGATCCGCCCGGACAGCCTGTCAAACTGATTCGTTCTACCCCGGACTCACCCGGGGCGTTCGTCTGGACCGAGAACCTGACCCCGGACTCGATCCGACCAGTAGCCTGGATAGGCTTTCGGCTCACCCCCGGCGCCCGCCGGGGCTCCGGGGCGCCGTCGATGCTCGTCACCCAAAGCAGACCCAGAACACTCAAGTGGTTCCACGCGGGCCCGCTGCTCTACGGCGACTGGGGCACGAGCCGGCTGTACGTCCTGGGCCTGGCCTTCTTCTTCACCTCCGCCGAGACGCCCTTCTACCTGCTGGCCATCGCCCTGCTCATGGGCGCGGTCGCCTGGGCGTACACCATCGTCTGCCGCAGTTTCCCCGACGGCGGGGGCGTGTACACCGCCGCCCGCCAGCTCAGCCCCACCTTCTCGGTCATCGGCGCCACCCTGCTCCTGTGCGGGTACCTCATTACCGCCGCGATCTCGGTCGTGGAGGCCCTCCACTACTTCGGCGTCCACGACGGCCCGGTGCTGGTCCTCTTTGCGATCTTGATCATCATCTTTGTCGGGGGCGTCAACTGGCTGGGCGCCAAGAGCGCCGGCACGTTCGCCCTGCTCATCGCCTTCGCCGCCCTGGGCGTCTCCGGGGTGATGGCCCTGATGAGCATCCCCTACCTCCCCGAGGGCCTGTCGCACGTCCACTTCGACTTCTCCCGCAGCCTCTGGTCGCACTGGACGGATTTCACCCAGATCGTCCTGGCCCTGGCGGGCGTCGAGGCCGTCGCCAACATGACCGGGCTCATGAAAAAGCCCGTCGATCGGGAGGCCAAGCGGACGATCTGGCCGGTGCTCATCGAGGTCGTGGGCCTGAACATGCTCTTCGGCGTGGTCATGGTCGCGATGTTCCTCGCGATCCCGGCGCTCAAGGACATCGCCACCCCGCTCGCCGCCGCGACCGACCTGGCCCCGGAGGCCGCCGCCGCCTCGGACGAGATCAAGAACACCGCGATGGAGATCATCGCCCGGACCGCGGGCGAGAACGCCCTTGGGGAGACGGGCGGGGCGATCTTCGGCAAGACCGCCGCGATCGTCTTCGGCCTGCTCCTGCTCAGCGCCACCAACACCGCCGTCATGGCCATGGTCTCCGTTCTTTTCGCCATGGCGCAGGACCGCGAGCTGCCCAAGCCGCTGACCAAGCTCAACTACTCGGGCGTCCCCTGGGTGGCGCTGGTCGCCTCGATCGTGCTGTCGATCGTGATCGTCCTGGTCGAGCGCCGTCCGGAGAAGCTGGCGGAGCTGTACATCATCGGCGTCTGCGGCGCCATCACCTCCACGGTGATGTCCTGCGCCCTGAACAAGAAGCTGGAGATCGGTCCCAAGTCACGCGTCGCCATGTGGGCGCTGGGCCTGTTCCTGCTCTCGATCACGCTGACGATCGTGGTTACCAAGCCCAACGCGACGATCTTCGCCAGCGGGGTCGTGGGCGCGGTGCTCGCGCTCCGAGCCAGCCGCAAGTTCATCACCGCGGGCGTTCCCGAGCCCATCCCCGAGCCGATCCAGGGCTGGCTGGCGGAGGTCGAGGAGAAGGAGCCGCTCTCGATCGATCCGAGCAAGCCCAAGATCATGCTGGCGGCCCGCGGTCGTTACCAGTCCGAGTTCGCCGTGGACCTGTCGCGCCGGCGCAAGGCGACCCTGTTCGCGATCTTTGTGCGCACGATGCGCGTGATGGACATGCAGCCTGGCAAGGCGCCCCGCATCGAGGACGACCCGGACGCCCAGGAAGCACTGGGGACCACGGCCCTGCTCGCCAAGGCCGCGGGCGTCCCGTTCGTGCCTATTTATGTCGTGAGCTCCGACATCGTGGGCGAGATCCTCGACTACACCGTGACCTACGGCTGCGACACGCTCATCATGGGTAAGTCCAAGCGTTCGGTCTTCTCGCGCAAGCTCGAGGGCGACGTGGTGCTGCAGGTCGCCGAGTCGCTGCCCGACGATGTCGCGCTCATTACCCGCTCGAGCACCACCCCCCACCTGGGCAAGCCCATCGAGGTTCCGACCGAGACGCCCGGAGCGTCGGAACCCACCGCCCAGGGCGGCGACGACGAGGACACGATCGAAGACGCGCCGCGCGTGGACTAAGCTCTCCCGATGGAAGGATCCACGCTGACCGACGCGGAGGCGTCAACGATGACCAACCCCGCCCTCGAAGGACTCACCAAGCCCCAGCGTGACGCCGTCACGCACACCGAGGGCCCGCTGCTCGTCCTGGCGGGCCCGGGCTCGGGCAAGACGCGCGTCATCACGATGCGCATCGCCAACCTCATCTCCATGGGTGTGCCCCCGTGGTCGATCCTGGCGCTGACGTTCACCAACAAGGCCGCGGGGGAGATGCGCAGCCGGGTGCTCAGGCAGATCATCGGCGCCGATGTGTCCGATGAGGAGGCCCGGGCCGACCGGCGCACGCGCGGGCTGACCGTTACCACGTTCCACTCGCTGTGCGCCCGCCTGCTGCGCCGCTACGCCGATCAGGCCGAGATCCCGGGGCTCAAGCCCGACTACACGATCTACGACACCGCCGACCAGGGCGCGGCGATGAAGAAGGTCCTCAAGGCGATGGACCTGTCCACGAGCAACTGGCCCCCCCGGTCCGTGCTCTCGGCGATCTCCAACGCCAAGAACGAGCTGCTCGACGCCGAGGCGTTCGCGGCCAAGGCGGGCGATTACTACTCGACGCAGCTGAGCACGATCTACACCCGCTACAGCGCCGCGCTGCGCCAGGCGGGCGCGATCGACTTCGACGACCTGCTGCTGTACACCGCCCGGATGCTCGAGGAGCGCGAGGAGATCCGCGCCGAGCTGCAGAACCGCTGGCAGTACCTTCTCATCGATGAGTACCAGGACACCAACGCGGCGCAGTTCAAGATCGCCTCCCTGCTCGCCGGCGAGGGTCCGAGCCTGCCCGGCGCGGAGGGCGGCAAGCTCGGCCCCAACATCTGCGTCGTGGGCGACCCGGACCAGTCCATCTACGCGTGGCGCGGCGCCGACATCACCAACATCCTCGAGTTCGAGGGGCAGTACCCGGGCGCCCAGGTCATCACCCTGGGCGAGAACTTCCGCTCCACGGGGGCGATCATCTCCATCGCCGACACGCTCATCCGCAACAACCGCCAGCGCAAGCACAAGGACCTGTTCACCAGCGCCGACACGGGCGAGCCGGCCCGGGTTGTCACCTGCCGCGACGAGCGCCATGAGGCGGAGATGGTCGCGGACTTCTTCAGCCTGCTGGGCGAGGAGGAGGGCCTGGCCTGGAAGGACATGGCCGTCTTCTATCGCACCAACGCGCTCTCACGCGTGCTCGAGGACGCGCTGCGCCAGGCCTCGATCCCTTACGTCATCGCCCGGGGCACCGCGTTCTATCAGCGCGAGGAGGTCAAGACCGCGCTGTCCTACCTGCGCGTCGTCGCCAACCAGGCCGACGATGTCTCGCTGGCGCGGATCATTAACACCCCGGCGCGTGGCATCGGCAAGGCCTCGCTGGACACCATCGCCGGCGCCGCCACGCGCTCGGGCATCCCCGTCTGGCATGGCCTGACCCGCGCCCGCGAGCTGCCCGGGCTGACGGACCGCTCGCTCAAGGCGATCGATGGGTTTGTCGGCACGGTCAACGGGTGGACGGGCGAGGGCTCGTTCATGGGCGCCGCCGTCGCGTCGTCGCTGCACGAGCTGGTCGAGCGCGTGATCAAGGAGTCCGGGCTCGAGGCGTACTACAAGAAGAAGTCGATGACCAGCGGGCAGGAGTCCGACGCCGAGCGTCTGGAGAACCTCGACGAGCTGGTCAGCTCGGCCCGGGCGTTCGAGAACGAGTACGACCCGACGGACGACCCGGCCGAGTTCCCGGGCGCCGAGGCGATGCAGGCGGGGCAGGAGGCGCCGGTCCCCCCGCTGCTGGCCCTCTTGCGGGCGTACCTGGAGTCGGTCTCGCTGGTCGCGGACGCGGACCAGGTGGACCCGGCGCGGGGCGCCGTGACGCTGATGACGCTGCACGCGGCCAAGGGCCTCGAGTTCCCGGCGGTCGCGATGATCGGGCTCGAGGAGGGCGCCCTGCCCCACGCCCGGGCCTTCGAGTCCGAGGACGATCTCGAAGAGGAACGCCGCCTCGCGTTCGTGGGCGTGACCCGCGCCATGCGCCACCTGCACATCACCAGCGCCAAGTACCGCACCATCCGCGGCAGCACCGAGCGCATGATTCCGTCGCGGTTCCTCGACGAGCTGGGGCGAGAGCACGTCACCCGCTCGGACCAGTCCGAGGACGACATCCCCCGCGAATCCAGCTTCGACACGGGCGGGATGGTGTCGGGCGACCTGGACCGGATCCGCGAGCAACGGGCCGCGATCAGCGCCACTTCCGACCGCTACAAGGCCGAGTTCCCCCCCGGGTGCATCGTCCGCCACCCGCAGTTCGGCGAGGGCCAGATCATCACCATCACCGGCGGCCAGAACGCCCGCGCCCGGGTCAAGTTCAGGCACGTGGGCGAGAAGACGCTGGTGCTCAAGTACGCCCGCCTGCGCCGGGTCTGAGTTCAGGCGGCCCTGCGGAGGGGCGCCGACTCTTGCGCCTCACCCTCGATCCCCGTTTCGCGCCCGCACTCGGGGCAGATCAGCAGCTCCCCGTCGAGCTCGTACGCGCACCCGACGCACCGCCCGGCGCGCCGTCGGGCGACGGACCGCATGAACCCCATCACCAGCAGCGTTGCGCTGCCCGGGATCCCGAGCACCGCGGTGTTGAACACCAGACCCGAGGCCATCGGCAACACGGGGACGCTGAAGTCGCCGAACGTCGCCAGCCCCTCGGTGTACTCGCGCCACCCGCCCAGCGCTTTGATCTCGCTCAGCTCGCTCGTCTTGAGGCACAGGCGTGGCCACCCGAACGCGTACTCACGCACCTCGTCGTTCGAGACCATGATCCCTTCGGCGTGCATCCTTGGGATCTTCCGCGACCAGTCCTCCATCCACTCGGGCCCGGCCCGCTCGGGCCTGGGGATGACTGGCACGGGCTGACCATCCACGCTCTCAAAGATCCGGCTACGCCCAAGCATGAACCGGACCGTGCTCCGCCCGGGCGACCGCTCCTGGATCCAGACCCCGAGACGCTCGGGGTCATAGAGTGGTCCAACAACCTCGACCCGGTCGGCGCGCATCAGATCCGGTCGCACCGCGAGCATCATGGCAAAGCCCGCCGCGCCCACGACGCCGACCACGCAGTGAATGGTCGCCAGGCGAAGCGCCGCTCGCATAAATGACCCGAGCTTGGACGGGGCTGCTCCCACGCCAAACGTATCGGCCGCTCACGGGGCCGGCTTTCGGCCCCGCCGGCGCCCGTGAGCGCAACGCGCCCCGCCGGGCCGCTTTTCCCGGACCTTGCCCTCAGGCGGGGCGGATCCCGCGGGCAAGCTGCTGCACCCGGTCCGCCTCCTGCCTGCGGATCGAGTCGAGAACCAGCCTCGGGATGCGCCACTCGTTCTGGTCCGCCGTGACGTTGGCGCAGTGCTCGTTGAGGCAGCGGTAGACGAACTTGAACGCGTCGCGCGGCTGGCGCATCTGCTCGAGCGCATCGACCACGTCCTGGCGCGTCACGTCCTCGGCGAACAGGTCCAGCAGCGACACGGGCTCGGCGCCCTGAGCCCGGCACGCCGCGATCCGCGCGTTGCACAGGTCGTAGAGCATCGGCCCGGTCCATGTCAGCCGCTCGACCAGGTTCTGCTTGTCGAGCCTCGCCTCCTGGAAGAACGAGCTCGACTCCTTGAACAGCGCGTGGCGCAGCTCCACGGGCAGCAGCATCTTGAGCCCCAGGCCCTCGAGCTGCAGGAACTTGTTGTTCAGGATCGGCCAGACGATCGAGCGCATGCGCTCGCTGTCGCCGCTGACTAGCGTGGGCTCGTCCACCCGGTCGATCACCACCAGCATCCCCGCGAAGCCGAAGTGCTCGCTGACGCGGCGCAGTCGGACGAGCATCGCGTACCGCTGCTCGTCGGAGCCCGTCAGGGGCAGCACGCCCGCGCCGCGCAGAACAGGGTCGATCCGGCGCAGGGCGGCGCTGTACGACTTGGCCTCGCGCGGGAGCATCCGCAGCTGCTTGCGCAGCCTCGTGCCCAGGCGCCCGAGCACGAACCGGTCCCACAGGAACCACTTGCCCACCACCACGGCGTACAGCAGCAGCGCCACCCCCGTGCCGATGAGCACGCTCTGACGCTGCATCTCGCCCGCCGGGGGCGAGAGCATCCACCACGCGATCAGCCCCGCCGGGGCCAGCCATCCCGCGCCCAGCAGCCCCAGCCACAGACGGTTGTTCATCGGCGCCCCGAGACGCATCAGGCGGCGCAGGCGCCCCGTCCGCTCGCCCCGCATGTCGCTCTGGTCGTACAGGGCCTGCAGCAGCAGCAGATCCCGCTTGAGCGACGGGCTCATCCGCCGGGCCCGCCGCCCCATGTCGTCGCCCAGGTTCGCCGGCGGCGGATCACGCCCGTCGCGGAGCAGCGCGTTGACCACGCGCCCCACGCCGATCGAGAGGATCGCGTCGATGTGGTCAACCAGCCGGATCCGCTCGAGCGTCTTGCCCGGGTCCTTGCTCTTGCCCCCGGCGCACGCCCGCTCCTGGAGCTGGTCCAGGAAGGTGTTCAGGTCGTCGTAGGGCAGCATCAGGATCTTGGCGTCGGGCCTGGCCCGGTTGTGCGCGCCGATGCGGTCGGCGATCTGCATGCGGATCGCGGTCTTGCCCGAGCCCTTCTCGCCGAAAACGATCGAGGTCGAGGGCTGCGTCAGCTCGCCCAGGATCTTCTCGAAGTCCGAGTGCGAGCTCGTCGCCCGCTCGGGCGCGCCCGCCTCGTCGCCCAGGAAGCCCATGCGCGCGAAGACCGCGTCGTGGCGCGCTTCTTCCCCGCGGAACGGGTTCTCGTCGATCAACCAGTGGTCAAAGAACTGGGAGAGGTTCATGCGGCGCCCCCGTGGCTCAGTGATCGACCCGCGTGCCGAGCTTGGGCGCGATCTCCGACAAGACTTTATTCAGCGTCGCTTGGTCCTTGGCCTCGGCGTTGAGGCGCAGCAGCGGCTCGGTGTTGCTCTTGCGGATGTTGCACCACCAGCCCTCGCCCTCGAAGCAGTCCACCGTGACGCCGTCGAGCTCGTCGATCTCGCCCCGGTCGAAGTACTCCTCGCGGATCAGGTCGAGCGCCTCGTCCTTCTCCTCGTTCTCGAAGTTGATCTCGCCAGATTGCTTGTAGCGGGCGATGGGGCGGATCATGTTGCTCAGCTTCCGCTTCTTCTCGGCCATCAGGCTCAGCACCGTCGCCATCGCGATCGCGCCCGAGTCCGCGTTGAAGTTGTCGCGGAAGTAGAAGTGCCCGCTCAGCTCTCCGCCGAACACGCACCCCTCGTCGCTCATCACCTGCTTCATGAACACGTGCCCGACGCGCGAGCGGATCGCCCTGCCCCCTGCCTTCTCGATCTCCTCGGCCACCGCCTTGGTCGAGCGCAGGTCGTACACCACGCTCCCGCCCGGCTCCTTGGAGAGGAAGTACTGCGCCAGCAGCCCCGTGAGCGCGTCGCACCCGACGATCTTGCCCTTCTCATCGACGACCACGCACCGGTCGGCGTCGCCGTCGAAGCACACGCCAAGGTCCGCCTCCTCGCTGACAACCGCCTTGCACAGGTCCTCGACGTTGGAGGCTACCAGGGGGTTGGGTTCGTGCACGAACACGCCCTTGGTGTTCTCGAAGTTCATCTCGACGATCTGGAGCCCGTCGATCGCCGAGCCGTTCTCGCCGAAGATCTTGGGGACCATCGTCCCCGCCATCCCGTTGCTTGCGTCCACGACGACCTTGATCTTGCGACCCCGGGTGTCCAGGAATGAGCGCACGTGATCGGTGTACGCGTCCCACAGGTCGCGTTTGTCAACGAACGTCCCGTCCTGCGGGGGCTTGTTCGTGTCGCTCATCGCCGCGTACTTGCGCACGTCCGCCAGCCCCGTGGTCTCGCCCACGGGCTTGGCCTTGCGCTTGGAGGTCTTGAACCCGTTGTACTGCGGCGGGTTGTGGCTGGCCGTGACCATCACGCCCCCGGCGCAGTCCAGGTGGTTGATCGCGAAGTACACGAACGACGTGTCCACGAGCCCGACATCGATCACGCTCGCCCCACCCGCGCGGATGCCCTTGATCAGCTCGCTGCTGAGCTTGGGGCTGCTCTTTCGCATGTCCCGCCCGACGACCAGGTTCTGCATCATGGGCGTGGTGTCGCCCGCGTCAGCCGCGTCCTGGAGCAGATACCGCGCGGCGCCCGAGCCGATCTGGAACGCCATCGTGTCCGTGAGCAGATCGGGGTAGGTCCCCCGCACGTCGTAGGCCTTGAAGACGCGTCCAAGCATACCGATCTCCGGTTTCTGTTCGGGATTCGCCGAGTTTCGTGCCGAATCAGAGGGTAGCCGGGACGAGATCAAAAGTCCGCGTCGTCCCACGTCCCCGCGCTCAGCTCGGGCTCGACCTCCGGCAGCAGGCGGGGCTCGACCCCCGCGGGCATCGCGGAAAGAAACTTCCGCCCGTACCCCTTGGTCACCACCCTTGGGTCCAAGACCACCACCCGCCCCCGGTCCGCGTGCGAGCGGACCAGGCGCCCGAACCCCTGCTTGAACCGGATCACCGCGCGCGGCAGCGAGTCCTCCCGGAACGGGTCCCCCCCGCGATCGCGGATCCGCTCGAGCCGCGCCTCGGTCAGCGGGCGACCCGGAGGGTCGAACGGCAGGCGCGTGATGATGACGTTGCGCAGCGTCTCGCCGCGAACATCGACCCCCTGCCAGAAGCTCGCGGCGCCCAGCAGCACGCCGTTGGTCGTCGCCCGGAACGCCTCGAGGATCTGGCTCCGCGACCCGCCCTGCCCCTGCACGAACATGGGCATGTCCAGCGCCGCCAGCGGCCCGCGGAGCGCGTCGGCCGTCTTGCCCAGCTGGCTGAAGCTCGTGAATAGCACGAACGCCCCGCCCTCGGTCGCCGCGAGATGGTCGAGGATGCGCGAGGTCAGCTCCCGCGTAAACGTGTCCCCGCCCCCCGTGGCACGGGCGTCCCGCCCGTGGACCCCTTGCCTGGGCGACCACCCCGGGCTGGGCATCGACCGATCGATGAACACCTCAACCTGGCTCGCATAATCAAACGGGCTGCCCAGCTGCAGCGTCTGGGCGCCCTCGCAGCCCAGTCGCTCCATCATGTGCGCGAACGCGGTCTCCGCCCGCTCGCTGGGCTCGTCCTCATCGATCGTCCGCGTCGCCAGCGTCGCGCTCGTCAGCACCACCGAGTGATCCGCATCAAAGAGATGTTCTTTGAGCAGGGGCGAAACCTCGATCGGCGAGCACGCCAGACGCACGCGCCGGCGCGCGCCGTCCCGCCCCGTCGCCTCCACCCAGTAGCAAAACCCCGGCGCCGACTGATCGATCAGCGCCTCGCACGCGTCGCTGATCTCGCTCGCGCGGATCTGAAACGCGTTGAGCTCGAACCGGTCCGCGTCGGTCCGCGCCAGGTCCTTGAGCGCCCGCAGGCGCACCGCCAGGTCGTTCATCGCCGGCGTCAGCGGGTTGTCGATGATCTCGGGCCTGCGGATCCGACCGCCCGGCGCCTTGTCCGAATCCAGCAGCCGCTCCAGGTCCTCGAAGAACGCCCGTGACGCCCGCTCGGCCGCCCGCACCAGGCGCACCGCCCGGTCGATGGGCTCGATGTCCCCGTCGATCAGCTCCAGCTGCCCCAGGTACCCCTTGCCCGTGCGCTCGTGGTAGAGCGTCGAGAGCAGGTGGGTCACCCGTCCCTCCGTGAGCGAGAGCCCGAAGTGCTCGGCCGCGACGTCCTCGACGTTGTGCGCCTCGTCCAGGATCACGTGGTCGTACTTGGGCAGGAAGCCCGAGTCGCGGGCGCGCAGGGCGAGATCGCTAAAGAACAGCGCGTGGTTGCAGATGAGCAGATTCGCCTGCTCCATCGTGCGCCGAGCCCGCTGGTAGAAGCACTCGCTGTGGTGCGGGCACTTGCGCCCCATGCAGTTGCCCGAGTCAGACTGCACCCGGTCCCACACGCCCGGGCGCTCGAGCGTGGGCAGGGTCGAGAGCGAGCCGTCGGTCGTGTCGTACGCCCAGTCCTCGATGACGTGCAGCGACCGCTTGGCCGCGGCGTCGGCGAACAGCTTGCTCTGGCGTGAGCTCGCCAGCTTCAGGCGGCGGATGCTGACGTAGTTGCCCCGCCCCTTGACCAGCACCGGGCGCAGCGCCGGGGGCATGTTGGGATCGTCCGAATCCAGCCCCAACGCCGCCTGGATCAGCGGCACGTCCTTCTCAACCAGTTGTTCCTGCAATGAGATCGTGTTTGTCGCGATGACGACCGTCTCGCCCTTCTCCACGCACCGCATCGCGGCCGGGATCAGGTAGGCGAAGCTCTTGCCCACGCCCGTGCCCGCCTCGACGAGCAGGTGAGACTTGTCGGCCAGAGCCTTCTCGACCGCGGTTGCCATCCCGATCTGCTCGGGGCGGGGCTCGTAGGCGTCGCCGAGGGCGCGGGCGATGGGGCCGTCTGCCTCGAGCATGGCGTTGACGGATCTATTCTCGGGATCTTGCACGGTGGATGGTACTAGCCCGGAACGTCAGTGACGGGCCAGTAGATGCTCCGTCTGCTCCTGCCACTTCGAAATCTGGTCGCCGAGGCGCTGCGGGGGAGGGAGGAACACGAAGGGAGAAGCGACAGGAGCGGACAGAGGCCCGTCACTGACGTTCCGGGCTATTTATTGGCGACACCCAGCGGCGCCCGCTTGGGCTCCCCGTCCCGCCTCGGGTAGCTCTTGGGCGTCGGGCGCTGCTTCTCCAGCACCACGATCCGCCCCGTGCCCGTCTGCACCGTCCCGGCATGACTCGTATGCAGCAGGTGCAGCGCGCCCTTCGCCTCGACCAGCTCCTCGTCCGCCTTGGCGCCCTTGATCAGCGCGATCAGCCCCCCGACCCGCGCGAACGGGATCGTCAGCTCGCTCAGCGTCGCCAACCGACCCACGGCGCGCGCCACGACGAGGTCGTACATCTCGCGATGCCCGCCGCGCCTCCCTGTGCCTGTTCGCTCGCCACGGTCGCGCCCCGCGGCCTCCGCCCGGGCGCACACGACCTCGAGGTTGGTCAGCCCGAGCTCCTGGGCGACATGATCGAGGAACGCGCACTTCTTGGCCGTCGCGTCGAGCAGGGTCACGCTCACATCTTGGCGAGCGATGGCCAGCGGGATGCCGGGCAGCCCGCCGCCCGTGCCCACGTCGATCACGCGGAGGGACTGACCTTCAGGCGTCTCGATCTCCGCCAGCACGCCCAGGAGCGTGAGCGAGTCGAGCACGTGGCGCGTCCAGGCCTCGCCCGGGTCGCGGATGGCCGTCAGGTTGAACGCCTTGTTCGCCGCGAGCAGCATGCCCATGTACCGGCTCAGGCGGTCGAGCTCCTCGGGCGTCAGCGAGACGCCCGCGTCCTCGCAGGCCGCCGCGAAGGTCTCGGGCGGGGCAGAGGGGGGGGCGTCGAGGTACCCGGGTCGCTCATCGCGAGACGGCTCGCCCTGAGAATCCGATGGAGCGTCCGTACTTGCCCGAGCCGAATGGGGTTCGTTCATCATCATCAGGGTATTCAAACGATTGGCGGAAAGGCGGCCGGGGTTTGTGCAATGCCACATTGGCCACCAGGCCGACCATCATCCAGCTCGCCAGCAGGCTCGAGCCCCCGTACGAGACGAACGGGAGGGTGATCCCGATGATCGGGACCAGGCCCAGGTTCATCCCGATGTTGATCACCATCTGGGCCGCGACGAACGCGGGCAGGCCCACGGCGATCAGGCGCCCCATCGGCTCCTTGCACGAGGCCGCGACCAGCAGGCAGCCCCCGATCCAGACCAGGAACAGGACGATCACGCCCAGCCCGCCCCAGAACCCGAACCGGGTGACGATCACGGCATACACCATGTCGTTGTGACGCTCGGGCAGGGCGTTGTAGTGGACCAGCGCCCGGGCCGCGGGCGCCGGCACGCCCGTCTCCTGCCCGGCGCCGATGAGCGTCTGGGCGGTGAAGGCTTGATAGTTGATGTCGTGGGCCGTGGACTCGTCGCCCTCGATCGCCTTGATCATGCCGACGATGCGGGTCTTCTGGTGGGGCTGGAGGAACGGGTAGGCCGCGGGCGCCGCCAGCGCCGCGCACAGCACGATGATGCTCAGGTGACGCAGCCTCGCCCCCGCGGCGATGAGCATCACGAACAGCGCGGGCACGTACAGCGACGCCGTCCCCAGGTCGGGCTGGAGCGTGATCAGCCCCACCGGCGCCGCGGCGATGAGCCCGGGCACGATCAGCCCCGTAAACCGGCGGTGCTTCGTCCGGTACCGCAGGTACTGCGCCACGACGAGCACAAACGCGAGCTTCCCGTACTCCGACGGCTGGAAGTTGGCCGGGCCAAGGGCGTACCAGCTCCGCGCGCCCGAACGCACCGGGGCGATCGACTCGGGCAGCACAGGGACCAGCAGCAGGATCAGCGCCACGAGCAGCCCCGCGATCACGGGCCAGGCGATGATCGCCAGGATTCTGTAATGCGGCAGGGCGATCAGCGTCGCCGCGAGCATGCCGACAATCGCGAAGACGACCTGCTTCCACGCCGTGGGCGCCAGATCCACCACGCCCACCGGGCGGACCGTCTCGGCGACATCAATCGCGTACACCCCCACCAGCGAGAGCCCGATCGAGGCGATGATCGTCAGCCACGAGGCGTTGAGAATGCGCAGCGACGAGCGCACGTTGTCGCTTGTCCCGGCGCTGGGCCCACGGATCAGCCCGCCCAGCAGGCGCATCGACCCCGCCTGCGTGCTCACGGCCCGCCCCCCTGACCCGGCTGGGCGTCGGGCAGGTACCCCTCCTGCACCAACGCCCGGATGATCTGGTTGGCGATCGGACCCGACACGCGCCCGCCCGAGCCGGCGTACTCCATCACCACCGCGATCGCGTACCTGGGCGCCTCGCCCTCGGGCGCGACGAGCACGACGAACCACGAGTGGTCCCCCTCGCGCTCGACCGTGCTGGGCAGCGGGCCGTCGCCGTCGGGGTCGTAGTTCAGGTCGGGCGCCGTCGCGGTGCCCGTCTTGCCCCAGACGCTCACGCCCGGGACGTCGAAGATCGGCAGGCGCCGCCCGGAGGCGAAGGTGATCGCGTGGCCCGTGCCGTCCGAGTCGTTGACCGAGCCGCGAAGCCCATCGAGCGCCAGGCGCCGAGCAACGCTGCCCATCGGCGCCGAGGGCAGCTCGCGCACGGGCGCGTCCGCGACGAGCCTGGGCGCGATCCGCTCCCCGCCCCGCGCCAGCGTCGCCATCGCGTCGGCCGCGTGCAGGGGCGTCCACGCCACGGGCCCCTGCCCGATGCCCATCAGGATCGTGTCCCAGACCTGCAGCCCCGCGCCGGAGTTGTCACCATCGAACGCGCCGACGGCCCCCGGGAACTCCGCGCCGATGCCCAGCCCGAAGCCCTCGCCCACGCCGAAGTCGCGGTACGCCTTGGCGATCCCTCGATTGCCAAGGCGCCGCCCCATCTCGTAGAAGAAGATATTGCACGAGTGCTTCACCGCCTCGGCGCCGTTGAGCGACTGCCCGTCGGGCGAGTGCGTCATCCCGTACTGCTTGTAGATCCAGCAGCGGAACGAATCCGTCTTGCCCGGCAGCAGGTGGCCATTGCACACCACCCCCACGCTCGGATCGACGACCCCCGCGTCCGCCGCGGCGCACACCATAAGCGGCTTGACGATCGACCCGGGCGGGTAGGGCTTGGCGATCGCCCGGTTCGTGTACGGCGCGTCGAGCGCCAGCGCCCGCTCGTACTCACGCTCGGAGTTGAAGCCCTGCTCGCGCCAGTCCTTGCCGCGCGGGATGCCGGGCGTCGAGACGAGCGCAAGGATCTCGCCCGAGTCAACATCGAGCACCACCGCCGCCCCGTTGAGCGGCGTGCCCAGCTCCACCCGCTCGTTGTGGTGCCAGTTCTGCACGACCGCCAGCCCCAGGCGCGGGTCCATCAGCGCCCGGACGCGGGCCTGGAGCATGACGTCGATCGTCAGCGCCACGTCCTCCCCCGGCGAGGGCTCGCGTGCATCGACCTCGCCCGTGAGCAGGTTCTCCGCCCGGGCGCCGCGGATGCCCCGCAGCGTGTCCTCGTACGAGAACTCCAGCCCCGCGGCCCCCACCGTGTCGCCCTCCTGGTACGACCCGAGGTCGTAGCCGCGCAGATCCGTCGAGTGCTCACGCAGGGTCGCATCGGCTTTGATCGCGCCGGCCCGGCGCTGGATGTCCTCGGCGTAGACGTTGCCGCGCATCCGTCCGAGCAGGTGCCAGGCGACGCCCTCGGAGTGGATGCTCGCGAAGCCCTCGCGCCGCAGCGGGCCGGGCAGGCTGGTGAGGTCCACGTCGATGGCGACCTCGTCCCACGGGTACGTCCGGCGTGTGGTGTTGCGGATCTCGAGCCCGGGCATCAGGTCCAGGCTGAGCGAGCCCTCCCCGCCGCGCAGGGCCGTCCGGCGCCCGACCAGACGCTCGAGCTCGAACCCGACCTCGTCGTCCACGCCCTCGATGAGCACGTGCGCCATCCGCTGCTCGGCGATCTGCTGGTTCGCCCTGGCGCGCAGGCGGCGCAGGTCGTCCGCGTCCGTGTCCATCCCCTTGTCCGCCCGCGTCTGCGAGAGCGACGCGATGCGCGACTCGACGATGCTCGCGTGCATCGCGTCGATCCGCTCCACGATCGTCCGCGCCCGCGCCACGAGAAGCCCCGGCTCGATGCCCGACGCCTCGCTCAGGCGGACCCACATCTCGTCGATGTGCCGGTCCAGCTTCTCGCGGTAGATCGCGACCAGCCCGTCGCGCTCCTGGGCGCTCAGGTCCTTCCAGCTCTCTTTGTGCGCTGCGCGGGCCAGGCGGCGCGACTCCCCCTCGGCCCAGGCGCCCGTCATCACCCGGTAGTCCACTGCCACGTCGTAGCTCGCCCGGTCCTGGGCCAGCACCCGCCCCTTGCGGTCCAGGATCCGCCCCCGGTACGTCGGCGTCCAGGCTCGCCGGATCAGCTTCGACTCCGCCTGGGTCCGCAGTTCCGCCCCGCGCGCCAGCGTCAGCCACGCCAGCTTGCCCGTGAGCGCAGCAGACACCAGCACGATCGCCGCCATGAGCAGCACGAGGCGACGGTGGAACATGCTGGGGATCAGTCTGGACAGGTCCATTGTCGCCCGGATCGGCGCCCACGCGCTCTCGCGCGGGCTGAGTCGCCAACCTCACCCGCGGGGTCCGTCCCGCGGCAATCGGAGCATCATACGAGATCGGGGGCCCCGATCCGCCGCCGGGGCCTCAGCCCTGGCTCTTGTCGCGGGTAATCCGGGCGTAGGCGTTGTGGGAGTGGATCGACTCGAAGTTCTCCGAGTTGATCTGGTACCAGGTAATCCGGTCCTCGCCGTCGAGCGTCATCGCCAGGTCGCGGACGATGTCCTCCACGAACTTCGGGTTCTCGAAGGCCTTCTCCGTCACGAACTTCTCGTCGGGCCGCTTGAGCACCGCGTAGACCGGGTGGCTGGCGGAGCCCTCGAGCATGGTCACCAGCTCTTCGATCCAGACCGGGGCGTCGGTGCGGACCTTGGCCTCGATGCGGCAGCGCTGGTTGTGGGCGCCGTACGCGCTGATCTCCTTCGAGCACGGGCACAGGCTCGTCGCGGGCGCCGAGACGCCCATGATGAAGTCCTCGTGCGAGTTGCTCGTGCACTCGAATGTCACCTCGTAGTTCATCAGCCCGGGCGCCCCCGTCACGGGCGCCTTCTTCTCGATGAAGTACGTGAAGGTCGCCTCGAAGTGCGCCTCCTCGGCCTCGAGCCGCTCGCGGATCTGCTTGGTGATCCCCGGGATCATCTCCGGCGTGATCGGCGAGCACTTGTGCTCGTTGAGCACCTCCAGGAACCGGCTCATGTGCGTGCCCTTCTGCGTGTGCGGCAGCGACACGTACATGCTGATCGTCGCCACCGTCGCCTGCGTCCCGCCCGAGGGCGTCCGCAGGACCATGGGGTAGATCACGTCCTTGACCCCCACGCGCTCGATCGCAACCTGACGGCTATCGGAGGACGATTGCACGTCCGGCATCGTGGCATTGCTCTCCATCACTACCTCCGCTTGGCGTCTGTCGCTCATCGGTTCGGTCTCAGCACGCGGCTTCGCCCCCGACGGGCCGCCCGATTCGAGATCGGACGCCCCGGCTGAACAAACCCCTCACGCGGGCGTGTCTGTTCCAAGATCACAGGACTTTAGGCGCTCGCCGCCCGGTTGCCCGACGCGTGTTCGCCGCCGTCGAGCATCGATCCCACCCACCCCAGCCCGATCGGCGCGCCCAGCGTCGCGCCCACCAGCACGTCGATCGACTGCAGGCGCAGCGGCCCCGGGATCGCGTCTCTCACCACCGCCTCGTGCAGCGCCTCACCCCCGGGCCAGAACACCCCGATCACCGGCGCCAGCACCGCCACCAGCAGCACCCCCACGATCGTCGCCAGCGGCGGCACGTCCCGCCCCGCGAAGCTCCCGCACCAGACCCCCACTGAGCCCGCCCCAATCCCCGCGACAAACCCCGCGAATAACGACTGCCCCCGCAGTGGCTCCCGCGCCACGAACCATCCGATCACCATGGCCGCGACGAACGCCCCGCCCATCGCCGCGAGCCCGGCCCGGGTCTTGAACGTCTTGCGCAGCTGCTCGCCCAAGGGTTCGCAGAGCGGATCGCCCTGGGCGGGCGCGCCGATCCTGACCAGCAGCAGCACCATCCCCAGGCCCAGCGCCAGCATGAGCGCGCCCTCGATCGCCAGCGTGATCAGCAGCGTGCCCCCGTCGTGCGAGCGGGCCAGCACGCTGATCGGCGCCGTGAACCACGCGCTCCACGCCAGCGTTAGGCCCGTGATCGTCAGCCCGACCCGCGCCCCGAGGGCGCGAGACGCGGGGACCCCGCCCACCAACGCCAGCACGCAGACCCCCAGCGCCACCGCCACGCCCAGCGCGGGCGTGGTGTTGACCAGCAGCGTGACGTCGGCGCTGGCGTCGCCAGCGCGGAGCAGCCCCACCAACCGGCTGGCGGCGGGGCCGAGCACAAACAGCGCCAGCAGGGGCAGCGCCCAACGGAGAATGGCCTTGGTCATGCCCGGATCATCGGGGCGCCGAGGCCCCAGGGCAAGCCGCGGGCGTCGGGCGCCGCCCGCCCGGGCGCCCGGCGCGGTAGCATCTGCGCTCGCTGACCACGTCCATGACCGGGGAGCAAGCCATGAGCGAGCACGCGTCCGAGACCCGCCCCGACCCGATCGCGCGGGAACCGCGCCTCCTGCTGGGCGATCTGACCAGCGGGCTGCTCTGGCCCTCGCTGCTCCGGGCCGTCCCGCTCTCGTTGCGGACCGGGCGGATCATGCTGGCCTTGGGCGCCTGGGTCATCATCCTGCTCATCGGCAACCTCAACACCCTCTGGTCCGACAAGCCCGCGTTCATCGACGCGTTCGACGGGATGCTCCGCGGCTCGCTGGGCGCCCTGATCTCCAGCGCCATTGCCCTCGACGGGCATCGCTTCATCCTCGCCGCGATTGATCTCGGGGACATCCCCCGCACGCTCGTCGAGGTCTACCCCGTCTCCACCTTCGCCCTGGGCCTGCCCATCCTCGCGGTCTGGGTCCGCCTGGGAGGCGCCATCTCCCGGTCCACGGCTGAGGAGTTCTCCCTCGGACGTGTCATGCCCTGGAACGAGGCGATGCGGTTCTCACTGAAGAAGTGGCCCGCCCTGCTGGGCAGCGTGCTCGCGCCGCTGGCGCTCGTCGCGGTGCTGGCGCTTCTGCTGGCGGTGGGCGGGCTGCTGTTCGCGATCCCGGGCGTGCATCTCGTCCCGAGCGTGCTGTACCCGATCTACCTGTTGCTGGGCGCGCTTGCGGTCATCATCACGATCCTGTGGATCCTCGGCCAGCCGCTGCTGGTCCCCGGCGTCGCGTGCGAGGGATCCGACGCGCTCGATTCCATCCAGCGCGCCTTCGCGTACGTCCTGACCCGCCCCGTCCGCTTCGTGCTCTACAGCGCGATCCTGATCGTCCAGGGCGTGATCATCGTCGGCCTGGGCGCCGGGCTGATCGCGGGCGTCAACGCCTTTACCGCCACCACCTCCGGCGCCTTCATCGGTGACACCCCGCAGGAGATCCTCCGCCCGATCCAGCCGGGGGAGTCGGTCTCGATTGAGACGACGGCGCCGGCGACGATCACGCTCGCCTCGTTCCAGGACGAGGGCGCGGATGAAGCCGCAAGCGCCGAGAGCGGCGAGCCGTCCGGCCCGATCGTCACCCACGGGTGGTCGCGCCGGATCGTCAACTTCTGGACGGGCGCCCTGGAACTGCTCATCGGCGCCCTGCTCACCAGCTTCTACTTCACCGCTTCGACGCTGCTCTACCTGCTCCTTCGCCGGATCTGCGACGGGCAGGACGTCGCCGAGCTCTGGTCCCCCGCGCCCGAGTGACCGACGCTACGCCTTCGGCTTGAGCACCCGCTCGACCTCGGGCGTAACGAGCAGGTGCTCCTGTGTCAGCGGGTCGGACAGGGCGTCGAGCGTGATCGCGTCCGCGATCATGAACCGCCCCACGCGCGTGCGCCGCAGCCCGCCGAGCATGCCGCCCACGCCCAGCGCCGCGCCCAGATCGCGCGCCAGGGAGCGGACGTACACGCCCTTGCCGCAGCGGATGTCGAGCGTCACGCGTGGCCACTCGTACGACGCGATCCCGATCTCATGGATCTCAACAGTCCGCGCCTCGGGCTCGGGCCCCTCGCCGGCGCGGGCCAGGTGGTACGAGCGCTTGCCGCCGATCTTGACCGCCGAGTGCGCCGGGGGCTTCTGCTGGATCTTTCCGGTGAAGCCCTCGAGCGCCCGCTCGATGTCCTTGCGCGTCACGGGCGCCGCGCCGAGCGTGGGGAGGGGCTCGCTCTCCAGATCGTCCGTGGGCGAGCTGACCCCCAGGTCCACATCCGCCAGGTACCCCTTCTCGCCCGCCATCACCTCGTCGCAGAGCTTGGTCGCCTTGCCGACAAGGATCACCAGCACACCCGAGGCCAGCGGGTCGAGCGTGCCCCCGTGCCCAACCTTGACGCGCTTGGGGGCGCCGCCGGCGCGGAGCCTCGCCTTGACGACGGTGCACACGCTTGTCGAGGTGCGCCCGTAGGGCTTGTCGATCACGAGCAGCCCGGTGGGGCCGGGCGTCTGGTTCGGGTCGGTCATCGCTCGCGCCCCAGGATCTCCAGGCTCTCGGTCCGCCCCCCCGCGTAGTTGAACCCGCCGACGGTCTTGAGCGTCTGCCATCGCGACGAGCCGAGATCGGCGCCCGTTCCCGCGGGCGCGATCAGCACGCCGCCGGGGTTGCGTCGCAGCCAGCTCGGGATCCGCCCCGCCTCGATCCGCTGCGCCCGCCCGCGCGTCGCGAAAATCAGGCTGTCCTCGTGGTACCCGACGTTGGCGATCGGCGCGTCGCCAAGCCCCGCGTCCTCGACCGCCGCAACCAGCCGATCCGTGATCCACAGCGTCCGCGCCCGGGGCAGCACGACCTGCAGGAACGTCCACGCGAAGATCACCGACGCGAGCACGCCCATCGCCTGCGCCTTCAGGACATAGTGATGGTCGAACGAGCCCACGCTCTTCCAGATCAGGAAAGCGCACGCCCCGCCCCCCACCGCTGCAGCGGCCATCGCGACCCAGCCCCCGCCCAGCAGTGACACGCCCACCGGCAGGACCGCGCAGACCGCGACCCCGATCACGCCCCAGACCCGCAGGCCCAGACGCAGCTTGGCGAACGAGTCCGAGTCCATCGCCCCCCGTGAGGCGTCGATCACCGCCGCGGCGCTCATCAGCGCCAGCGCCGGGTACAGCGGCAGCGTGTAGTGCGGCAGCTTCGTCGAGATCAGCTCAAACACCACCCAGCTGGGCACGACCCACGCCAGCAGGAAGACCTCCGCGTCCCGCCCGACGATGCGCTCTCGCCATCGCCCCGGCAATCGTCGCAACCGCGCGACCCAGCCCCTCTCGATCTCCGGCAGGCGCACCGCGAGGCGCCACGTGCGCACAAACGCGACCAGTGTCAGCATCGACCCGGGCCAGAGCAGCACCGCCGACAGCACGACGTGATACCCGGGCGGCCCCCAGTGCCCCTCTTTGGCCGAGCCCGAGCGACCAACGGTCTCGTCCACCGCGATCGAGCGCAGCAGCTCCCAGCCGACGGTGTTGCCGACCATGATCACCCACGGCGCTACGATGACCCCCAGCACCACCACGCCCACGACCGGCTTCGTGCGGAGCAGCCATTTCCATTGCCCCGAGAGCACGCACACCCCCAGCGCGCACAGCCCCACCACCATCGGCGTGATCGGCCCCTTGGTCAGCACCCCCGCCCCCACCGCAACCCACAGCCCGATCGCCGGCGCCCCCGCGCGCCAGCCTGTCTCGTCGCGCTCGCGCCGGACCCAGACCCGGGTCAGCGCCCACATCGACAGCGTGGAGCACGCGAGCAGGACCTGATCCGCCCGGGCCTGGTGGGCGTCCCATACGACCATCGGGCAGACCGCCAGCAGCGCCCCGCCCAGCCACGCCGCACGGGGATCGACCAGCAGCAGCCCCAGGCGCCACGTCGCCAGGCACGCGACGATCGCCCCGAGCAGCGAAGGGACCCGGTACATCCAGATCGCGTCCCGCGCCGGGTCGCCCCCGGTCAGCACGTACGCCGAGGCCCCCTGCAACCAGTAGATCAGCGGCGGCTTCTTCAGGCGCGGGCGGTCCTGCACCATCGGCACGACCAGCCCGCCCGCGTGCGCCCCGCCGAGCAGGCCGCCCGCCTCCGTGCGCTCGAACGCGGCGGTGTCCCGCTCGCCCGCGGGAAGGGCCTGCGACTCGAACATCTGACGGCTCGCCTGCGCGAACCGCGCCTCGTCGCGATCGATCGTCGGGATGCTCCAGAGCCCGGGCAGGTACACTGCCAGGCACAGAACCACCAGCACGATCCCGCCCGGCACGCCCCGGGCCCACCGCTCGCCCGCCGCCCCGCGCAGCGGCCCCAGCCCGGACCACCGGTCCTGACGCTCGCCCCCGCTCATGCCTGAACCCGCATCGTCATCACGGGCCGACTCTACCCGCCGCCCCTCGCCAGCGTCGTGGTCCGGGCTTGCCCTCATCGCCCTTGCGGCGGGCGTCTTCACCTGGGACGGGGCGATCAGCGACGCCGCCCGCACGCTCAGACTGGGCGGCGACCTGCGGCGCGAGCTTGAGGCCCTCCAGCAGTTCGGGCAGGGCGCTTCGATCCTGCTTGTCTGTCTGTTCATTTGGGCGCTCGATCCGGGGCGCTGCCGCCGCCTGCTGGACTACGCCTTGGCGATGGGCCTGACGGCGCTGGCGGTCCTGCCCATGAAGCTGCTCGTTGGGCGCCCGCGCCCCAAGTTCGGGTTCCCGGAATACATCCCAGGTCCGTTCGGCCTCACTCCCATCGAGATCGGCGGCGAGCCACAACTCCGCCACGCATGGGAGGTTGGCTCGGGCATCTCCAGCGACCTCTGGTCCATGCCCTCGAGCCATACGGCGTACGCGGTCGTGCTCGCGGTCTTCCTCGCGGCCCTGTACCCCCGCCTCCGCCCGATCGTGATCGGTCTGGCCCTTCTCGTTGGGATCTGCCGCGTGCTTTTCGGGGCGCACTACCCGTCGGACGTGCTCGTGGGCGCGGGGCTGGCGCTGCTCATCGCCCCGCCGATCGTCCGATCATCTCGCGGCGTTCGCCTGCTCGACTGGCTCTGGGTCCGCCTGGTCGACAAGAACGCGACACCCGCCTGGCCCGGGCAAGATCCCTGAGCCATCCTGAACGCCGATTGAATGGCTAAACTCCCGTCCCACCGGAGAGGTGGCTGAGTGGCTTAAGGCGCACGATTGGAATTCGTGTGGGGGTTTACGCCCCTCGGGGGTTCGAATCCCCCCCTCTCCGCTTCGATGAGACCCTGCGTTAGCAGGGTCTTGTTCTTTGAGCACGGACGCCGGAGCCCGCCGTTCCCGGCGCCCCGTTGTTGACGGCGTCTCGCCCCGCAACGCCCGGAACGAACGCGTCACAGAGTCATCAGGCCGCGCCCCGCGTGGGTCGCTGACCCGAGCGGGCGATGTCAGTCCTGCGTGCCGAGCTTCACGAGTTCGAGAGCCCCGTAGACGTGGTGCAATCTTGAGCATCCGGCTGCGTGCCGTCGTCGCCGCGCACAGGAACAGGGTCGCGACCCCGTCCGCCACCGTCCGCTCCGGGTTCACCCCGGGGCCTCCCCAGGACCGAGGTCCGGTCATCTGCGGCTGGGCATCTGGAACTGCTTTGTTTCAAGCACTCTCGTGCGACTGCCTGCCGATTGTCCCTGGACACATCGGACACTGAAAGGGGACGCTCAAACTCCTGGCCCACCCCGGCGGCAGTCTCTGGAGTGAGTGGAAGCCGATCGAGGCGGTGACATCTGATCAATAGCCGCCGCAAACGGCGAGGATCCGGGCCTTGCTGTTGATCTTGCTACTCACTTCGCTCGCCCGCTCCTCCGGCATCAGCGCAAGGCCGAGCCCACGGGGAAAACTCACCCGTGGGCCCGAGGGGGGATCTTTCTCGACGAGGTTTCCGACGATTACGCCCTGGCGTCGCGCATCGCCCGGATCTGATCGTGCCGACGCTTCACGCCCGCGTACTGCTGCTGGAGGATGTCGTTCACGGCGCTGCCCGCCGTCTGCTTCAGCACGTCCTCGTACTTGTGCTTGATGGCGTCCTCGCCCCGCTCTGCCTCGGCAAGAACGGCGTGCTCGTCCCCGCGCTGGACCGCCCCGCGGATCTCAAGCCACCAGCGGTGAACCGTGCCGCGCACCGTGCCCGAGTCCTCGGGCTTCTTCGCGTTGGCGCCGACGACCTTGGCGAGCGCGTTCGCGTTTGCCTGCCGCTCTGTCGCGCACTCACGGAAGAAGCTCATGAGCTGTGGGGCGTTCTCCAGCTGCTCGGCCGCGCTGTTGAAGCCCTCGTGGCTGTCGATGTTGATCTTGATCAGATCCTGGACGGCTTCGAGCGTCTCGTTGTTGAGGTTGGTCACGGTTTCCATGTCGATTCCTTTCCTTGTGTCCCCGCCCGTCTCCGCGCTTGGTGCGAAGCGAGCGGGTCGATCTCTGTGCTTGACTCACACGCTCACGACTGAAACTTCGCTATCAGTCGTCAACCGCGTCTTCGATGTCGTCGGCGACCTCATCGACCGCGTCCTCGACATCCTCAACGGCGTTCTCCGTCTTGCTCTCGCACCCGATAGCGGGCATGACCGCCGCCGCGCCGCACGCGGCCAGCAGGAGCGGGAAGACTCTTGAGCTCTGTGATCTGCGATGCATCCTGAACCTCCTTCCGAACCGCGCCTGCGGTCCGGAGTGTGTAAGACCCTTTGATTCGCCCGCGTTAGAGCTTGACCGCCCGGTCGCCCCGACGAACAACGCCGGCGATCAGCGACAGCAGAAAGAGGACCACGAAGACGAAGAACAGAACCTTCGCGATCGTCGCGGCGCCCGCCGCGATACCGCCGAACCCGAAGATCGCCGCGATAATGGCGATGATGAAAAATGTCAGTGCCCAACCGAGCATGGTGTGCTCCTTTCCTTAGGTTCCGGCGCCCTCTCCGGGTCGCCGAGCGGTGCGGGTCAGAACTCCTCCCCTCACCTCATCAGTTCAATGTTTGCCTGGCACCGTGATCTCACCGTGATCCCAGCGTGAATCTGGGCTCATTCTGCGAACCAGTCAGTCGTTCGCGTCCTCCGCAGCGTCGTCGATCGCGTCGCCCAAGGCCCTGATATCCTCTCCGACCCCCTCGGTCGTATTGCACGCCGGCAGGGAGACCCCGCACGCGCCAACGCCCAACACAACCAGCAGCCCACGGAGCCATCTCGATCCCGACGGTCGCGATCGGGGAGCGGGCGTCGTTTCCAGCTTGGTCTGCATGGCCTGATCTCCTTCTTCATGAGGGCCGAAGCACTCCGCCTCGGCCGATGACAAGACTGTCGGTGTTCCAGATTGAGACCCGCTGAACGCCACGTGAAACTCACCTCATTCTGGGTCCCTTGCGGTCAGGCGGGCGCCCTCACGGGGCCCTGAGCGCCCTATCATGTGCGGAGCCAACGCCCCCCGGAGCGGCGCGGAGATTACGCCGATGCGCGTCTTGATTGTCGAAGACAACCCGAAGATCGCCTCGTCGCTCCAACGCGGGCTCCGCGAGCACGGGTACGCCGCGGACGTCTGCCACTCGGGCTTCGAGGGCGAGGACCTCGCCGCGGCCGAGCACTACGACCTGGTCCTGCTCGACCTCATGCTGCCCGACCGTGACGGGGTCGAGGTCTGCCGCAACCTCCGGCGGCGGTGCGTCGATACGCCCGTGCTGATGCTCACGGCCCTCTCGGGGACCGACAACAAGGTGGCGGGCCTCGACGCCGGCGCCGACGACTACCTCACCAAGCCGTTCGAGTTCGAAGAGCTGCTCGCGAGGATCCGCGCCCTGCTGCGCCGGGGCGAGGCGTCCGAGGGACGCCTGCTCGAGTGCGACGACCTCACGCTCGACCTCTACACCCGCGTCGCCAAGCGAGGCGACAAGGAGCACGAGCTCTCCAACAAGGAGTACGCCCTGCTCGAGTACCTCATGCGCAACCCCAACCGCGTGCTCTCGCGCGTGCAGATCGGCGAGAGCGTCTGGGACATGAACTTCGAGGCCGGGAGCAACGTCATCGACGTCTACGTCTCCCAGCTCCGCAAGAAGATCGACCGGATGCACGATCGCCCGCTGATCCACACGATCAAGGGCGCCGGGTACCGGTTCGGCGTCATGGACTGACCCGATGCACGACGCCGCGCCCACCCGCGCACGTCAATCGCGGCTGCTGCCGAGGCTCACCCTCCGTGTGCGGCTCACGCTCTGGGTCGTCGCGATCTTCACCCTGATCCACTGGGGGTCGGGCGGCGTGTTCTGGCTCTATCAGCGCGCCGCGATCAAGCAGATGTACCGGGACCTGCTCTCGGAGAAGGCGACCGCCATCGCCGAGCCCGTCGCAACACTCCTCCCCGGCATCCCCCTCTCAAACCTCGAGACCATCGCCCGCAGAGAGCTGCGTTGGGAGTGGTTCGGACGGTACCGTATCGACGTCCTCCGCCCCGACGGGCGATCGGACGTCTCCGGGCGCGAGGACATTTTCATCGCCTCCGAGCTCCCCGTCGCGGCCTCCCTCGCGACCCGCGGTGTGACATTCACGACGAGCGCCCTCTCGACCCAGGACAACCCGGAGACTGGCGCGCGCCGCAAGCACCTGGCGATGCTCCCCATCGGCGCCCCCAACGAGCCGCGTCTGCTCGTCATCGAGGTGAGCGACGCGTATGCCCAGCGTCAGCTCTCGCTGCTGCGCCGGGTGCTGCTGCTGGCCGGCGCCATCGGGCCGCTGGCCGCGACCATCGCCGGCTGGTTCATCGCTGGCGTGGCTGTGGCCCCGCTCGACCGTCTCCGCGGCTTTGCCCGCAACCTCGGCCCCGAGTCCTTCGGGCAGGAACTGCCCTTCGACAAGGACGACTCCACCGAGGTCGCCCGCCTCAGCCGCGAAATCGAGGACGCCCGCCAGCGCATCCAGACCGCGTTCCAGGCCCAGGGCCGCTTTCTCTCCAACGTTTCCCACGAGATCAAGACGCCGATCTCCGTGCTCATGCTCGAGGCCCAGACCCTCCCCCGCGACAACATGCCCAAGGCGTTCACCGACTTCCTCGACAGCGCCGAAGAAGAAATGGTCCGCCTGGGCGCCCTCGTCGAGAGCTTCCTCACGCTCACGCGTGTCCAGGACGGCAAGGGCGTGCACCGTGAGCTGGAGTGCGCCGCCAACGACCTGGTCATAGACAGCGTCGACCACTGCCTGCCCATGGCCCAGCAGCACCACGTCCGCCTCTCCCCGCGCCTGCTCGACAGCGAGCGCGACATGGACACGATCGTGTGCGGGGAGCCGGAACTCCTGAGGACGATGCTCGACAATCTGATCCGGAACGCGATCCGGTTCAGCCCGAATGGTGAGGCCATTCACATCACACTCGAACGCGACGCGGACGAGCTGCGTGTGTGTGTACTCGACCGCGGCCCGGGCATCCCGGATGATCAGCTCGAAGTGATCTTCGATCGCTTTGCGCAGGCCGAGGGCGGGAAGCGCAGCGGACGCGGGCACGGGCTCGGGCTCGAGATCGCCCGGGGCATCGCGGAGCTGCACGGCGGAGATATCGCCGCGGGCAACCGCGAGGGCGGCGGCGCCTGCTTTACGATCACCCTCCCCGTCAAGATCGAGCAGGACGACTGCGACAACGAGATCGACGCCGACGAGACGCCCGAAGACTAGACGCCGGCGCGTTCAGGCCCGGACAAAGCGGAACATCCCGACCATGACCCGGGGCTGCCCGCTCACGCGAGGCTCGGGCGCCGCGCTGACACGCAGCAGGGCGCCGTCGCCACCCAGCAGCGGAAGCTCAAGATCAACCGGCTCGCCCGCTTCCGCCCCGCGCTCCCAGCAGGCCACCGCGTCCCCGAGTGTGGGCGCATCGAGCAGATCGGACCAGTTGCCAAACTCGGCGGTCCCCCGGTACCCGGCCTGCTGCGCGCCCTCGGCAAACCCGACCTCCCACTCGACGACCGCATCGGGAATCGTCCAGCGGCAGGCGACGACCCTCGCGGCCATCGCCGCGTCCGTCATCTTTCGTGAACGCGAGGTCAGCTTCGCCGTGTGTGATTCCATCGCGTTCCTGGCCAGCTTGAGCTCCTCGGTCAGCTCCCTTTCTCGCGCGAGCGACCGCGTCAGCCTGTCGTTGGCACGCTGGATCGAGGGCAGCGACATCGCGCTGGGCATCGCCCGGATCAGCACCCCGGCGGTCAGCAGCGAGACCGTCGCGGTCCCCGCCTTCCACACCCCCGCGAACCGGTAGACCGGCTCGTAGAATATGATCGCCTCAAGCAGGTGCCCGATCCCGCAGAAAAGGATGAACGCCGAGAACAGCCCGATGAGAATCGGGAACGGGAAGTCCCGCCTCCGGACCATGACCACCAGCAGGCCGATCGGGATCGCGGTGTAGGCCAGAAAGATCAGCGAGTCGCTGATGATGTGAAGCCAACCGAGCCCCGGGCTCCAGTTCCCGCACCCCCACCGCGCCGGAAAGTCGTCCGTATCGAACAGACGAAGCAGAAACTCCATTCCGCCGCTCCTCGGGGCATCGGAGCGGGACCACCCGGCCCCCACCCCGCCCATAACGAGAATCATACGCCCCACCCTGGGATCCACCGAGGCCTCCGCCCCAAGATGAAGCAGCTTTCATCTTGACCTCAGGCCGGCTTCATGAATCACGACGAGACTCTCGCGTGGAGGTTCGTTCAATTCAACCCCGCCTGGTCGCCATCCTGCTGCTCTCGTTCTGCGTTGCGCTGCTCAGCGGCGTCGTGCGATTCGTTGACTTCCTCAATCCCGCGCCGCTGTGGCTCGACCTGCTGTTCATCGTCTCCGCAGCGCTCTCGCTAACGATCGGAGTCAGCGTGCTCGCCGTGCGCATGGCGACTTCCGCAAGGGCAACCTTGCACGGCAACCCCGAGCACGATCCCGACGCGCCCGCCTCCGGAACCACACCGGAACACCCCAAAAACACGCGCGACGCAGAATAAGCCCAGATTCATACGTGCCTCACCGCGCCCTCATCCCAGTCGGCAAATGTATCACTGTGCCGACGGGGCGGGCTCGCCCGACGGCATCACCAAGGCACGAGCCCTCCGAAAGGGATCATCCATGAATACCCGCCGCAATACTCAACGAGTTGGCGTTTCCGCGCTCACCATCGCGATTCTCGCCGGCGCCCCAGCGTCGGCCACGGCCCAGAACAGCTCTTCTCCCGTGCAGGCGCACCGCAGCGCGTCCACAACCCGCGTCAACGCGGGCTACTTCCACTTCGTCAAGTCGAGCGCCTTCACCGGCGCGGACGTCGTCAACCGCAACGACGAGACGATCGGCACGGTCACCGACCTCATCATCGACCGTGGCTCGGGCGAGCTCACCCAGGCGCTCATCGAGAGCGGCGCCATCCTGGGCATCGGGGGCAAGACGATCGCCGTCCCCTTCAGTCGCCTGCAGTGGGACGACGCCGACGAGCAGTTCGTCCTGGACATGACCCAGGAGCAGATCGACCGCGCCGTCGAGTTTGACCCCAACGCGTGGCCCAACCTCGACCACACCACCTGGAGCGAGCGCGTCGACCGCTGGTGGAACGGCACGGACGATTCCAAGGGCGCCGACTACGGCCGCGACCCGTGGGCCAAGTCCCTGAGCAAGGCCCGCGCCGAGAGCCTCGAGGGCACGATCATTGACGTCCGGCGCGAACGTCTCGGCGACAACGAGCAGGTGATCGTGGTAGTCAGGGCTCAAAGCGGGGAGCGCCGCGAGCTCGTGCTCGGCCCCTCATGGTTCGTGATGGGCTCCAAGGCCGCCCCGATGCGCGGCGATTCGATCAACGCCAAGTACGCCACGATCTCCCCGGACGGTAAGTCTCGCCTCGTCGTGATCTCCGCGAACATCGACGGCGAGCAACTCAACCTCCGCGACAGCGAGGGCTTGGCCAGCTGGAACCTCCCGACCAGCCCTCGTCCCGACAACCAGCACGCCAACGGGCGTCTCATCCTCATCAGCGATCTCGTGGGCGCCAAGGCGTCCAGCGCCTCCGACACCGAGGCCGGCGAGATCCAGAACGTCGTCCTCGAACGCCACTCCGCCCGCGTCGCGATGCTCGGGTTCGACCCCAACGAGGCCTTCCTGGGCCTGGGGGACGAGATCAAGTGCGTTCCCTGGTCCATCGCCAACGTCGCGCCCGACGGGACCGTCCGCATTGACGCGACCGACGAGGCGCTCTCGAACTGCGAAGCGATGCCCGAAGATCTGACGGCTTTCCGGAACGAGTCGAACCTCCGTCCCGTTTACGCCGTCTTCGCCGTCCCGGTCGATCGTTTCGAGCCGCGTGCCACCGACGACCGCCGCTCGCAGCGGCGCAACGGGGAATCGCCCGACGCCCAGTCGCGTGACAAGGCGTTCTTTGAGCACTTCGCCAAGGGCCAGAAGATCGAGCTTGAGGGCGAGATCGAGGCCATCACGAGCCGATCCCTGGGCTACTACGCCCCCGTCCTGCGCATCATCAAGATCTCGACCGATATGGGATCACGCGAAATCGTCATCGGCCCCGAGTGGTACATGGCCAACCAGGACATGCCCCTGCGCCAGGGTGACCGCGTGTCGGTCACCGCCCGCAAGGCGAGCGTCGAGGGCAAAACCTACTACGCCGCGACATCCATCACCACCCCCGACCGGGAGTTCGCCGTCTGGAACGGCAGCGAGCCGGTCTGGAACGATGGCTGATCCGAGCTGAACCATCCCCCCAGTCGGTGGGGCGAGAGCCCCGCCGCCCGGATTTCCTGAGTCGTTCGAGGATCCACCACGGAAGGTCCAAGCCATGACCACGCAGACGAATCAGCACGAACAGCCGCCCCGCGCCACCCCCGGTACCGGCGTGCCCCAGACCGAGGCCCATCGGGAAGACGAGCAGGAGCAGATGATACACGAGATCGAACGGGTCTCGCCCGAGGGTCGTCCCGCCCACCCCGAGTATCGCGCCCGTGACGTTGGGTTGCTCCTCATCGGCGCTGTCGCGGCCGTGATCGTCGCGAGCATCATCGTCACGCTCACCGCCGGCCTCGGGCCCGGTGCGGTCGTCCTCGCCTTCGGGCTCGGGCTGGCCGTCCTGATGAACCCCGAGGTCTGGGCGAGTTCACTCCGCGCGAAGGAGCGTTCAGACATCGAGCACCACCGCAAACCGGACACCTCGCGGCGTGACGCCCGCCAGGCCACGGACGACTGACCCACAACCCCGGCGCCGGCGCCCACTGGCCCCGAGCCCTTGCCACCTTACCACCAAACCCAAAGGAGACAGCCATGAACCGCACAGCCACCGAAACCAATGACCACGCCCAGCTCACCGACGTCAAGCAGGATCTCGCCGCGCTTAAGACGGACGTCGCCGACCTCGTTGCGGGCCTCGCCCGGGACGGCAAGGACGGAGCCGTCGAGGGCATGCACGCCGCAGGCGAGAAGCTCGGCGAGGTCGCGGGCCGCACCAAGGAGACCGCCAAGCACGCCCACACCCAGCTCTCGCACTCGGTCAGCGAGCGCCCCATTACGTACCTCGCCCTGGCCTTCGGCGCCGGCGCCATCGCCGCCAAGATCATGAGCCGCTAACCCATGCTTGACCGCATCGCAGACACCTTCGTCGCGAGCGTCGAACTCCTCGAGGCCGAGGGACGCATCGTCAGGGACCGCGCCGCCGGCATCGTCGGCGGCGCGGTCCTCGCGGTCGCGCTCGCCATCCTCGCACTCCTGGGCGCCCTCGCCCTCGCAACCGGGCTTACGTGGCTGCTCGCACGCACCATCGGCGTGCCCGAAGCCCTGTGCATTGTCGGCGCTCTCTTGTCGGCGGCCGCCGGCTGGGGCGTCTACAACACCATTCACCGACTCAAACCGTGAGGCCAGCATGATCCAGGACGCGCGCCAGACCGACCCCGACGTGCCCGCGCTCACCGCCGCCAAGGCCAAGCTCCGGTCCGCCGCACGCCGGCACTCTGGCGCCAAGAACGCGCCGCCCGTTTCCCCGAAGCAGGCCGCGGCTCTGATTGTCTCCGAGAACCCCACCGCCGCCGCCGCCGTCGCGTTCGCGGTCGTTGCAGTCGTTGGCCCGGGCGGGCTCTTCCGCGCGGCCTCGTTCGCCTTTCGAGCCGCGCCGCTGGTCACGGTCGCCTGGAAGGCGCTCGACTCGCGTAGTTGTCAGAACTCAACCCAGCATGAGCAAACACTGTGAATCGGCGTGAGGCAATGTGAAGCAGGTGCTCAGAAGCTCGGCGATTGATTGATGTGCGCTCTGTCCCTGTTCATGGGCCAGCCGCAGGGCTAGGGGTCTGCTTCATCCGGCCGGGCTAGCCCGGCCGGATGAAGCAGCAAACTCCTCGGTGGCCATGTTGCCCAAGGCGCTGTGGGGCTGTTCACGATTGCGATGTAATCGCCAGGACTTGACACTTTCCATGGCGTCGTCCGGGCTCATGAACCGGTTTTCGTTCAGGCGCCCGGCGCACTACCGACCGCTAAACGCCTCGATCAGCCCGTTATCCGTGGGCTTTCGGACCTAGTACAGTCGAGACGTACGCCCAATGGTCCAGACGCTCCGAGGTGAACTCGGTCCCATTGTCCACTCGGATCTTCTCCGGCAACGCGGCGCGTGCGCGTCCACATCGGTCGAACACGCGCGCGACATTGTCTCCGTTGAACCGCGGGCCGACCTTGATCGCCAGACTCTCGCGTGTGAAATCATCGCCTATCGTCAAGAGTCGGAACCGGCGGCCGTCGGACAACCTGATCGGTCATAAAGTCCATGCTCCAACTCTCGTTGGAGCGTCGGTGCGGCCCACTCAGGGCGCGTCACGCTGCTGCGACGCCGCCGTGGTTTGTGCCGCCCGACGCAGAGCCCTTACTCCAGGTACAGCCGATAGACACGCTTGCGGTTCACCTTCCAGGCCTCCCGACGCCGCTTGATCCAGATCCGCTGATAGCCCCACGTGACATGCGCGCCCGCGATCTCTTTGATCCGCAATCTCAGCGCGGCCTGATCATCCTTCACGCTCTCGTCGCGTTGCGCAGCCCGTGGATGGCGGAACACCTCGCACGCAAGGCGCTGGCTCACGCCGTACGCCGCCTGCGTCTTCTTCACCATCTCGCGGCGACGATCAGGCCTTGCAGCTTTCCCGTGAGTGCATCCTGCAAGATGTGCGTGTCGAGACTGAGATCGGCGACGGGCTGCTTGAGCCTGCGATTCTCCTCCTCGAGCTGCTTCAGCCGTCGGACCTCGGCCACGCCCACCTTCCGACAGGTCTCCCGGAACTGTGTCCCGTCCTCGGCCTGTCTGAGCGCGAGCACGATCTGCTCATCCGTAAGCCTCGACTTCTTCATGGCTTCGACCTCCAAACAGAGGACGGACTGCCCCAGACTTCCTCACCCTCAGCGCGGATCAAAAAACGGGATTGAGCGCACCTCGGGCATCAGGCTTGCGGAGGTCTCGAATCGATCGGGCCCTTGCAAGAAACGCGAGCAGCAGGCGGGGTATGTTCTCCCAGGAGAAGCGTTTCGCCGAGCGTGCGGTTCTGCGCACGCGCAGGCGTTCCCGCTACGCGTGGCCCCGAGAGTGCGCCCAGAACCGCGACAGGCTGAGCGGGGTGCGGGTGCACGCTCGTGGATGAGGGCCTGTCGGCAGCGTGCAGCAGCGCTGGGCAGAGAACCGAGCGGGTAGGTTACGGGCAACCGGCGGCGAACGCGGTGAGGAACGCGGAGATGTCGGAGAAGTCCCACTGACCTGAGGGTGGCGCGAGATCGGCTTCTGGGGCTGAGGCGGCGAACGCGGTGAGAAACGCCGCGACGTCGGAGAAGTCGAGCTGGCCTAGCGGCTCGGCCAGGTCTGCGGGGCAGTCGGGCGCCGCAGGGTCCATCCGGAAGACGGAGTAGTCGCGGCGGTTGAGGATCTGTGTCTGGACCTGGCTGAGCAGGTAGATGTCGGAACCGGGACCGGCGGCGACAGCGCGGGCAAAGTCCGAGCCGGAGCCGGAGTCCACGCGGGTGGAGCTGACGAACTCGCCCTGGGCGTTATGGACAACGAGGGCGATGTCGGTGCCGAGCTGGTCGATGGTGGCGATCGCGCCGCCGGGGAGCAGAGCGACGTGCCCGGCGGCGTTGCTAGATGAGAAGGCAGCGTCAGCGGGAGAGGACCAGAGAACCGCACCAGACGGAGAGATCGCTACGAGCTGGACTGTTGTGAGGCCGGCGCTGACACTGGCGATGAGAGTGCCGTCGGTGCGTTCGAGGATTTCGACGTGGCTGCCAGCGGGGGCGATGGGGATATCCCAGAGCATGGCGCCATCCGCGGCGTACTTGATGACTCTGGCGTCGCCTCCGGGGGCCCCCACCCCTTTGTAGCCGACATAAACCGCGCCGAGGGCGTCGGAAAGGACCGAGTAACCGATGGTCTGGTTGAAGAACATGTCGTCGGAGGCGTCGTGGCGAACAGACCAGAGCACGGTTCCGTCGGGCGATATCTTGGAGGTGAGCATCTCGTCGCCGAACTCGTCGTTGTCGACGACCTGGCCCGTGGAGATGACATTTCCGTCGGGGTCGAAGGCGACGTCCTCGGCCTGCCCGTTTACGCCGGACACGCCCGGGAGCTGGACGGCGAAGAGTTGGGTCCCAGCGCTGTCGTAGAGCACGACGCTGTGGTGGACAGTTTCGAAGGTGATGTCTCGGGCCCAGCCGCCGACCGCGACAGCGCCGGTGCTGGAGACCGACATGCCTCGTGGATACTGCGAGGCCTGGGGGTTGCCGCCGTCGTATCGCTGGACCCAGAGCTCGTTGCCGCTGGGGTCGAGCTTGATGGTGGCCCACTGGGTGCTGAAACTCGGACCCGAGGACTGGCCGGTGATGATGATGTTGTCGCTGGGGTCGATCTTGAGTTCGTAGACGACGTCGTAGTGGTCGCCGTCTCCGTTGTAGACATACTCCCACAGCAGGGTCCCCGCAGCGTCGAGTTTAATGATCTGGATGTCGTTCTCGTTGGCGGTGAAGTAGGTGGAGCCCGCGACGACGACGCTTCCGGTGGAGTCGATGGCGATGTGGGTCGGGATGTCCTCGTTGAAGAGGTTGTCGTACTGGGCGTACCAGGCGATCTCGTAGGGGAGCGGCTCGATCGGTGTACCGGAAATGTTGCGTGCGACGACAAGCTGATTCCCGCCCGCGGATGCGATCTCGGGCTTGCCGTCCGCATCGAGGTCAGCAAGAGCGATGCTCCCGGGGCTCACGGTGGCGGGGAAGGCGACGAAGGCGTCGAACGTGCCATCGCCGTGCCCGCGGAGGACGGCGAAGCTGGAGTCGGCCTCGCAGCTGACGACGATGTCACTGAACCCGTCGACGTCGATGTCGGCGATGGCGACGCTTCCCGGGCGCCCCTGGACGAGCTGGGTGAAGGCGGGCTCGAAGCCGCCGTCGCCATCGGCGAGGACGATGGAGATGGTGTTGCTGATCGGGCTGAGGGGGCCCCAGTTTGTTGCGACGATATCGACGGCTCCGTCGGCGTTGAGATCGCTCAGAGCGATGCCGGTCGGGCGTTGGCCGACGGGGACTGTCTGGGTCGTGGTGAACGCGCCGGTGCCGTCGTTGTAGACGATTGTGACGGTCGAGCTGTCCTCGTTGCCGACGACGATATCCTGGTCGCCGTCGCTGTCCATGTCGGCGGCCTCGATGGTGTAGGGATCGGCGCCACAGCTGAAGAGCCCGACGGAGGTGAAGCCGAGGCCGTTGATGTTGCGGTAGGGACGGATCTGCCCGCCGAACTTGTTCAGGGTGACGAAGTCGGGGTCCTTGTCACCGTCGATGTCGGTAAAGAGCACGCCGATGCAGCCGCCCCCACCCGAGTAGAAGATGCCGGGCTCAAAGGTGGAATCGCCGTTGTTGCGGAAGAAGTAGACGCCGTTGCTGAAGTAGCTGGCGCGGATGACGTCGAGGTCGCCGTCGGCGTCGATGTCGGCCAAGTCTACTTCGCCGAAACCCCAGCCGGCGAGGAGCTGCGGACCCATCGAGAAGCCGCCTTCTCCGTCGTTCCAGAAGACGGTCGTCGGGTCGCTGCCCGCGCCGTTGGAGTCGGTAATCAGGTCGATGTCGCCGTCCGCGTCGATGTCACCCGAGGCAACATACTTCGGAGAGGCGCCCGAGCCACCGTCGGGGACGAAGTACCGCGAGGGGGACTCGAAGTTCACCTGCGCGGCTGCGGGTGTGGCGAGCAGAGCCGCGGCTGTGAGGAGGCCTAAGTGTCTGGTGGAGCGGTTCATGTTCTGTCCTCTGTCAGTCATGCCTGGGCGGGATTCGATACGGCGCGGGGCAGCGTTATGGGCAGCCGGCGGCGAAGGCGGTCAGGAAGGCGGCGATATCGGAGAAGTCGAACTGTCCGATGGGCTCGGCGAGGTCGGCGGCCGGGTCCATGCTCGAAAACGCGCTGAGGAATGCGACGACGTCGGAGAAGTCGAGCTGGCCCTCGGGCTCGGCCATGTCGGCGGGGCAGCCGGCGTTTGAGATCTCGACGCAGGCGGAGAACTCGCTGGTGGTGTCTGCGAGCAGGTCGGTCGCGGTGGTCGTGATCACCTGACCGAGAGAGACGGCGGCGGTCAGGGCGGCGTCGAATGTGGCGAGCCCGGTGGCGTCGGTCGCGACATCGACAAAGCCGAGGAAGTCACGCCCCTGCCCGTAGCCGGAGGGATCGCAATCGGTGTTTGCGAAGAACTCGATGCGGTAGATCATGGAGGGGTGCGAGTCGAGTGTGCCAGAAACGAGAACCTGCCCGCTGGCGGCGGTGGCGGAGCTGAGGACGGGGAAGTTCTGCAGGGCGTTGCCGCCTTGCGTGTCGGAGTCGCCCGGGTCGTTGGGGGTCACGCCGTCGTAGCCTGCCCAGGTGGAGAGGTCGATGCCGAGGCTGGCGTTGGAATGGATGGAGTTGGCGGAGATGATCGCGTCTTCGGTGAGGGGGCCGACCGCGACGCCGACTCGGTCGCAGAAGGCGACGAGGTTGCCCTGGCCGGGCTCGACACCGCCGATGATCGTGCCGTGGGCGGTGTAGAGGCCGGTGAACTGGGAGACGATGATGCCGTTGAGTGTCTGGATGCGGCTCTGTCCGGTGTGATCGGCGCCGATGGTGTTGCCCTGGATGAGGACACCCTCGTTGTCGCGATTGATCGCGCCGACTCGGATCCCGACGCCGAAGGTCTGCCCGGCGGAGTGGTTGCTGCCCTCGACCCAGATGCCGGCGATGAGATTGTTGAGGATGGTGGTGTCGATCGAGTCACGGACTTCGATCCCGGAAGGGCCGATCTGGACGACGCGCTGCGAGCCGGTCTCGTCCACGCCGATGTAGTTGTTCTGGATGAGCGTGTCCTGGGCGAAGTTGACGAGGACGCCCTGGCCCGTCGGGAAGCCCTCGCCAGAGCGGGAGCCGAAGCCGTTGATGACATTGCGCTCGGCGTCTGACGCGCCTCCGATGCGGTTGCGCTTCGGGAAGGTGGAGTAAGGGCTGCCCGAGACGAGGACGGTCTTGATCCGGTTGCCGATGACGACGTTGTCGTCGGCCCAGGAGAGGATGTCCACGAACCCGAGGTCGTTGGAGTCGCCCGGCTCGGTCCCGCCGACAACGTTGAAGGTCGCGGGCGGGCCCTGCCATCCCTGGTCGATCTCGACGCCGAGGGTCTTGCAGCCAACAACCTTGTTGTGGCTGCCGATGATCTGGATCGAGGTGGCGCGGGAGTAGACCTTGCCCAGGCCCTTGACGGTGCAGTTGTCGCCGTAGATGTAGATCGCGGGGGCGCCCCAGCCGTTGACCTGCCAGCCGTAGATCCCGACCTCTGGTCCGTCGGGGTTCGTGTCCCCGATGTTCTGGGCCTGGGAGGCGAAGTCGATGGTGACGTCGTCGGCAGTGAAGACCCAGGGGCCGTCCTCGAGTCGGAGCAGCGCAATCGTGTTGTCGAGGTAGAACTCGGCGGTGGGGATGGCGAACTCGATGGTGTGCGGCCCGGGCGTGTTGTTGGCGGCGTAGGTCGCCTCGCGCATCGAGATCACGCCGTCGGGCCCGGGCAGGTCGGCGACGGTCACGGACATGCCCGTGTCGTAGACGTCCTCGAGCGTGTCAACGACGATCGGCTGGGCATTGGCGGCACCCGCGATCAAGGCGAGGGCGAGCAGGGTGGGGTTCGCGTTGCGGGTCATCGGAGGTTCCTGTGCGTTGCGTGGGTCTGGACAGGGTGCGGTGCGGATTACGGGCAGCCGGCGCCGAATGCTGAGAGGAAGGCGACGACGTCGGAGAAGTCGAACTGGGCGAAGGGCTCGGCGAGGTCGGCGGCCGGGTCCATGTTTGAGAAAGCTGTGAGGAAGGCGACGACATCGGAGAAGTCGAGCTGGCCGAACGGCTCGGCGAGGTCGGCGGGGCAGTCGGGCGAATCGCCCGCGAGGATCTCGAACGACTGTGTAGTCGACGATGATTCCTGGAACCGGCTATCGAACGTTACAACACGGACGCGGACGTCTTCGATGCCGGTGCTGGCCGGCAGACGCCAGTCGAACGCGCGAGTCTCGGAGGGAAGATCACGCGCGACGCTGTGCCAGCCCCGCCCGCCGTCGTAGCTCGCTTGGATCGTGAAACTGCGGAGGGCCTCATCATCAGCCGCCGTCCAGCGGACCGGGATGACGCCGCCTCCGGCGTACTGCTCGCCCGCTCCGGGCGAGGACACCTCGACCGTCGGCGCTGCGTCGCCGTAGCGCTCGTCGGGGCGGATCGAGAAGTAATCGGAGAACGAGTAGTTGATCCGACCGCCGGCGCCGAAGGTCGTGATGACGACAATACGTGCTGTGTCGGTGCTGGAGTAAGGGATGCTCGCGCCGATGGGGAGGCAGCCGGTGTTCGACCCGCCCGCGGATTTGGTCATGCGGATGCCGTCCATGAGCACGTAGACGCTCGTGGCGCCGCCCGGTGACCAGCACACGTCGATGTTGTCCCGGGGGTGAACATCGCCCGGGATCGAGACTGTTTCGGGGACGACGGTCCAGTCGTCCTGATACGGGATCCGAACGGTCGACTTGTCCCAAGTCTCCTGGCCCGCGGAATCGACCGCGACGATCCGGATGGCGGAGGGAGAGGTGTAGAGGTTGGTCGGCAAGATCGTGGGCGCGGTGAACTCGTACGTGGTGGCGTCGCCGGGGAGGACGGCGAGGGTCGTGAACTCGGAGGGGAAGTCGTGGTCGGCGAACTCCACGCGGTGGGCGACGACCTGGTCGTCGTCGGAGCTGGACCAGCGGAGGATGATCTTGCCGCCGGTGTTGGCGAGCCAGTAGGTGGGCTCCATGTCCACGATGGGGAACTCGTCGTCCTGGGCGGGCGGAGCGGCGAGGAACGGCGTGAACGCCGCGGGGTGTACGTCCTGCACGAGGTCGCCCATGCCGGCCGGGTGGAGTGAGGAGGTCGGCCCAGTGGGGTCGCCCCACCAGTTGTAGCGGAGGTAGGGCGTGCTGTTGGTGTTGTTGTAATCGATGCCGACGGTGTTGCCCTCGAAGATCGAGGGGCTGATCTCGCCGTCGGCGAGGATACGACCGCTGGTGGTGGTCACCATGCCGACTTCATTGTCGATGATCTTGGTGTTGAGCAGGTTGACGAGGCCGCCGGTTACGGAGGCGGTTCCCTCGAGCGAGCCGCTGACGGTGCAGTTGATGAGGTCGATGACGCCGCCGTCGGACTGGACGGTGATCTCGCCGCCGTCGAAGACGGTGTGGCGGGCCTTGGCGTCGAAGTTGTCAACCCACTTGAGCCCGAACCAGCGTGCGGCGCCTGGGAAGAGTGACTCGATAACAATGGGCTCCTCTGCGGTGCCTTGGAGCACGACGTTGGCGGAGCCGATGAGGAAAGCGCCCGCGCCGGGGCCGAACTTGATGTTGGTTCCGGGCTCGACGATGAGCGAACCGCCGTAGTTCTGGGGGAACTCGCCCTGGACGATGTAGGGAATGCCGGTGTTGGCCCACTGGCGCTGGGGGCCGGGGGTAAAGCGATCGACCGAGATTTCGTTGTTGGTGTTGCCCGTGGTCGGGAGGGTTGAGCCCCAGAGCAGGCCGGCGCCGGCGCCTTCGAGGGCGAGGGGGTAGAGGTTCCCTTGGAGCGTGACGTTGTCGCCAAGCAGGAAGTTTGGGCCGGTGAGGGCGAGTCCCGGATTGTTCTGATCGCCGATGACGGAGATGTTGTCGAGCAAGATCGGGTGGGCGATGGTCTCGCTGGTGAACGTCAGGCCGGATCCGTCTGAGACGACGTTGTCGATATAGAGCAGGCCGGTGGCGCGGACGCCGGCGCCGTCAGCGAAGGAAGAATCGACGATACGGAGGGTGCCGGCCAGGCCACCGAAGCTGCCCAGCTCGCTGGCGCCCGTGAAGTCGCAGCGCTCGAAGACACCGATATCGGGCAGTCCGGCGACGCTGGCGCCTGCGACAAAGTCGGTGTCTGTGAAGACGATCGCGGCGTTCTCGCCCCCCGCCTGGACGTGGACCGCGATCTCGCCGAAGCTGACGTCGAGCTGCCCGTCCGCGCCGACCTCGAGGCCGTCGCTGATGCTGGACGAGCCGGTGAAGCGAACGGGACTTGCGGCCGAGCCGATCGCGTTGAGCTCGCCCTCGATGCGGAGCGTCGTACCTGGGTCGATAGTGATCTCGGTTCCCGCTTCGACGAGCACCTCGCCCCCGGCGGGGATGAGAAGGTTCTGACAAACGGTGTACGGCCCGCCGCTGGCGGTCCAGATGACGGTTTCGCCCGCGTCGGGGATCTGGATGCCGCAGGGGTCGGCGGCGCTGGGGCCAACACTCAGGGAGTCGATGGAGAGGTATGCGCCCTCGCCTGCAAAGGTTCGCAGGTACGGGGCGTGGAAGCGGACGGCGAGCCGCCCGTTGCCGGGCACGGTCGTCGTGACGCGGTGGTAGCCGACCTGCGCGATGGGGAGTTCCGCGGTGTAGAGGACCTGAGTGAAGTCCCCCACTGCGTCGGGGCCGCTGCCGGTGTCATCGCTGCCGCTCGGCGCGTATCGGATATCGAAAAAGGTGTCAAAGGAGAAACCGCCGCCGCCAAAAATCCAGATTGTGACGGTATCACCCGAGGTGAGATCCTGGATGTCGGGCAGGACGGCCCAGGAGCTGACAGCGCCGCCGAAGAAGTCGGTTGCCAAGCCCGAGGCGGCGAGGTAGCCCGAACCGGAGAAGGGTTCCCCGCCGAAGCCGTCGCCGTCATACCAAGCAGAGTTGGCGACGGGATCGGCCTGGTTGCGGAAGACCCAGCCCTGCGAGACGAGGTTTGCTGGACCGCTCGCGGTGTTGGCGCCGTTGTTCTCGAACTCTTCGCTGAAGTTAGCCTGCGCGTACGCACATGAGGCGAAGGGGAGTCCGGCGATCAGTGGGAGAATCGTCTTGCGTGTCATCGTGGGCCTCGTGTCTGTGGGGATCGAGGGGGTAGTGAGTCGTGAACTACAGTTACGGGCAGCCGGCGCCAAAGGCGTTGAGGAAGGCGGACACGTCGGAGAAGTCGAACTGACCGAACGGCTCGGCAAGGTCCGCGCCCGGGTCACTTGCGCCGAAGGCGCTCAGGAACGCGGCGACGTCGGAGAAGTCGAGCTGGCCGAAGGGCTCGGCAAGATCCGCCGGGCAAGCGTTCGAAGTTTCGACCGTGATGACCGCGATCGCCTCGCTGGCGCAGGCGATCCACATCGCGTACCCGCCCGGGACCGGTCGGCTCTCCATGTCCCAGATCTGGTTGTGCGGCAGGGGGCTCGAGCCCTGGCTCCAGACGGTCCACTCGCCGTCGAGCAGACGCGCGACGCCGCCGGGATAGGGGAAGGTCGCGTCGAACATCGAGATCCAGACCGATCCGTCGGGCGCGACCTCGACGTCGTGGATGTCGTCGGAGGGCAGGGGCGAGTTGGTCAGGTCGTAGGTGTCGTACAGCCCGGTCGCGGGGTCGTAGTGGAAGAGGCCGATGCCCGAGGCGATCCAGAGCGTGCCGTCGGCCGCGACGTCGAAGGCCCAGATGTGGTAGCCGATCGAGTTGAGCGAGAGCCCGACGGCCTCGCGCGGCGTCAGCTCCCAGGTGACGCCGTCGGTGCGGACGATGCCGAACTGGGCGCCGATGAAGACGGCATTGGGGTCGTTGGGGTCGGCGATGATGTCGGTGATGCCGCCCTCAGGAACGCCGTCGTCGCTGGTGAAGAGCTGCCAGGACCCGTCGGGTTGCTCTTGGAAGGCGACGAAGTTACCGGTGGAGACCCAGCCGCGTCCGTTGCCGGCGACGCCGATGTGCTCGAAGCTGTAGGGATCGGCGATATGGGTGATAAAGTCTTTGCCGGTGTATTCGTGGAGGCCGTTGTTCCGCGGTGTGAAGAGCATGCTTCCGTTCTCGCGATAGGCCATGTTCGTGGTGCTGTCGGTCGGGTAGGACCAGGGGAGCCCGAGGCCGTAGGTCGCGACGTTGGCGTTGGTCCAGGTTCGGTCAGGGTGCATGATGTCGAAGCCACCGACGCCCGCGCCGGCGTTGGTCGCGAAGGCGACGTCACCGGTGAGCGGGTCGTGGGCGATGGCCTCGGGGAAGAACGAGGTGAAGCCGGTATTGGTGAGGCGGTAGCGTTGCCACGCGCCGTTCTCGTACTTGGACGCGCCGCCGATGCCGCCGGCCCAGAAGGCGCCGGTGGAGTCCTCGGTGAGGATGTACGTGTGGTTGCCCGAGCCCCAGTCGCCCAGGTACGTCCAGGAGCCCTCGTCCCAGAGGAAGACGTCGGCGTAGTACGTGCCCAGGAGGACGCGCCCACCCGAGACCTGCTGGACGATGGAGATTTCGCTCGTGAGGCCCGCCGGAGCGGCGCCGATGACGGTGTACGTGCCGTCGGGGTGGCGGAAGGCGATGCCGTCCTCGGTGGACACGAGCATGTCGCCGTTGTCGGCGACGGGGTCCTTGCCGAGCGTGCTGTACGGGAGCGGATCGACGTTGGGCGGCGTGGGGCTGCCGTACCAGATGAACAGCCCGTCCTTGTAGGTGGTCAAGCCCATCTCGCCCGAGCCGAACCAGACGGTGTACCCACCCGTGGCGTCGGGCTGCGTCGCGACATAGTCCACCCAGTCCCAGCCGGCCCACCAGGGTAGGCCGTTGGAAGTGTCCCAGCTCTCCCACGTGTCGGTCGCGGGGTCGTAGTGCGAGAGGCCGCCCTGCGTGCCCCCGCCCCAGGTCGAGCAGGCCATCCAGAGGGTGCCGTCGGGCGCGATGTCGATGTTGCTCACGTCGGCGCCCGCGATGCCGGAGTTGGAGGGCGTGTACCGCGTGACGCACCAGGGCTCCTCGCTGGGGTCGAAGCGGAGCAGGCCGCGCCCCGAGCCGATCCACATGATCCCGTCGTCGGTCTTGACGATGTCGTTGAAGCGTGGGGCGCCGATCTGCTGGCCGATCTGCGGACAGTCGACATTGCCCAGCACCCGCCAGTTGGTCCCGTCGAAGTGCCCGACACCTCCCTCCTCCCAGAAGGGGATGTAGCCGCCGATCCAGGGCGAGTCGTCGTCGTCGATGAAGATGGTCTGTGTGTAGTCGCCAGGCACGCCCGTGTTGGAGGGGCGGATGAGCTCCCAGGACACGTCCTGCGCGCATGCCGCGGAGGCGACGATCAGGGCGGGGATCGAGACGGCGTGCTGGACTCGCATGGGGATCCTCCCGTTGGGGTCGGGGCGTGTGAGCGGAATGGATCGGGGACGGCCCCGGAATGCGTGACGCGCCCGATGGGGCGCGTCCCGCGAGAGGGTTGCTCACCGATCGGCGAGTGAGCGGGAGGGGTTACGGGCAGCCGGCGCCGAAGGCTGAGAGGAAGGCGACGACATCGCTGAAGTCGTGCTGACCAAAGGGAGCGGCGAGGTCGGCGGCGGGGTCCAAGGCGCCGAACGCGCTGAGGAAGGCAACGACGTCGGAGAAGTCCAGGGAACCGAAGGGCTCGGCGAAGTCGGCGGCGTTGCACGCGCCGGCGCCGCCGGCGTTGAGCCAGATGGTCGTGTTGTTGCTGTCACGGTTCGTAACGGCCATGTCAACCGACCCGTTGCCATCGAGATCGGCGAGTTCACTCGAACCCGGGCGTGTGCCGGCGGGGAGCGGAACACCCGCTGCCAGCGACCCGCCCGTGTTCTCCATAATGGAGACATTGTTGGAGTCACTGTTACTGGTCACAATATCGGTGTCGCCGTCTCCGTCAAGATCCGCGGCGGCAATCTCGCTGGGATTCAGCGCATTAACGAAAATAAATGTTGGCGCCGAGAGCACGCCGGCGTTGTTTGTGTAGAGGGCGACCGCGTTGAAGGCGTCGTCGGATACCGTCGCGGCCAGATCGTCGTCACCGTCTCCGTCGATGTCGATCGCGATGACGCCGTCGGGGCGCACGAGCGCGTTGGTCGGGAGCGTGGCGCTGAGCGTGAATGCCCCGGCGCCGTTGCCAGCGAAGACCTTGACGGTTCGGCTGTCTCGGTCGCTGGCGGCCAGGTCCATGATGCCGTCGGCGTTGAAGTCACCGGCGCCGACGCCGCGGGGCTCTCCGCCGACGGCGACGGAGGTCGCCGGGGCCAGGACGCCCGCGTTGTTCAGGACGACGGAGAGCGAGTTGGAGTCACGGTTGGCGGTCGCGAAGTCGGGCGTACCGTCGGCGTTGAGGTCGGCGGTGATCAACGAGCGCGCGTCGGCGCCGAGCGCGATGTTCTGGCCCGCGGTGAAGACGCCAGCAGCGTTGGTGTAGACTCGAAGGGTGTTGGTGTTGTTCAGGACGACCGCGAGATCGAGGTCCCCGTCCCCGTCGACATCGGCGGCGCGAAGGGTGTCGGGTCCGGTTCCGGCGCCGGTGAAGATCGGGGTCGAGGCGGCGAAGGCGCCGCCGCCGGTCCCGAAGAACACGTCGATCTTGTCGATGAGGTCAGTCGCGATGGCGAGGTCGGCGATGCCGTCGGCGTTGAAGTCGCCCGAGGCGATGCCGCCGGGGCGCGACGGGGTGGCCAGGGTGGTCGGCGCGGCGAAGTCGATTGCGCCCAGAGAGGCGGGCGTGAGGAGGGCCAGGGTGGCGAGGGTCGTGGTCTTGCGGGTCATCTCATCTGCTCCTGAAGCGATTGGTGTATGGGAAGGGGGTATCTGCCACCAGAAGAGCCCGAGGACGAGTCTCAGATACACGTGAATCCGGGCTTTCTCGTGCGCCGGCGGGCGTCGCTCTGCGGGCGCAAAGAGGCAGCCCGCACCGCGGGGCGGGCACGGACTGCCGGGGGGAGTCAGCGTTCGACCTCGTGGCGCCTATGGACAGCCTCCGCCGAACGCAGTCAGGAAGGCGATCACATCGGTGAAGTCGAACGATCCGATGGGTGGCGCCAGATCGGCGACCGGGTCCTGCGCGCCGAACGCGCCAAGGAAGGCGAGAACATCGGAGAAGTCCAGAACGCCGAGCGGCTCGGCCAGGTCGGCCGAGTTGCACGGCCCGGCGCTTGGGAGGCTCTGATCCCCGGCGTAGACGCCCGCGTGGTCGAGATAGACCGTGATCGGCTGGGTGATGCGCCCCCCCGGGAGCGACTCGCCGGTCTCGATGGTCAGGATCATGGTTCCCGCAGAGCCCGAGGCGATGTTGGGCAGATCGTCGCCATCGCCAGGGTTGGCGTCTGCGAAGGAGGAGAGCGGGATGTTGTAGACGGCAAGCCCCGGCGCGATGGGAACCGGGCTGCTGAGCCACTCGTCGTCATCACCCAGGTCCACGACGCCGTCGTTGTTGTCGTCGTCACGGAGCGTGACCAGGAGGCGGAGCCCCCCCACCGCCGGAGACGGGGCGTCGATGGTGACGCTGAAGGTATCGGCGCCGGGCGCGGGGCTGAAGGCGCCCCCGGAGACGTTCTGCGCCCCGATGCCGACGTTCTGGAACGAGAAAAAGCCGCCGTCGTTGAACCCGATGTCGAGCTGGAGCGACCCGCCCTGGAAGACGGTCTGGGCCGACTCGGTGACGGTAAAGCCCGCAACGCCGCCGATGGTGAACAGACGGTCGAGGGTCGCGCCCGGGGCGTCGAACTCGGCGGGGATGGAGGGCTGCGCGACCGCGCACGCGGCGAGCGCGGCGGGCACGAGAATCGTTGTCAGGCGCGGGGTGGTGTGTCGCATGGCTCGTCTCCAGGTGGCAGTGCGTTTGGGGGAGGGCGCGGGGGCGCCTCGTGAAAGCGCTCGCACGGATCTCGCCGTGCGAGGCGCTGGGTCGGGAAGATTCTGATGAATGCCGAGACTTACTTGAACACGCCGTCCAGCGGGCCCACGGAGACGGTGTCTCCCGGCATGAGGCGCGGGAAGTCGGGGGCGATGGGCGTGCCGTCGCCGGGCTCATCGATGAACTCGGCGGTGCGGAGCTGCATCTCGGCGACACCCAGATCGTTGACAAAGATGGAGCCGACGGTCGTGCCGTTGACACTCACCACGAGCTCGGCGCCGGGCTTGAAGTCCTCGGCCTCGACGTCGAAGCGCTGTTCGAGCAGGCCGTCGCGGAAGCGGTCTCGGTAGCGGGCCTTGGCCTGCGCCTGATCGTTACCAAGCTCCATGCGAGCCTCGACACGGACCTGGTCGGGGTTGCCGCCGCCGCCGGCATGGACCGAGGCCATCCCGGCAAGCCCGAGGACCGCGACGGCGCTGGCCGCCTTCGTCATCTTGTTGAACATCGTGTTCTCCTTGCGTGCAGCCCCGCACGTTTCGGTGGAGTCCCGGTCTCGGACGTGAGCCGGGGACGCTTCTCCGCGGGCGGGATTCCCCCACCGTTCCGCGGCGACGCCCGAAAGAGGGTGATAACCCGCCCCGGATACACGCCGCCTCAAAAACTTCTGTGCCGAACTCTGCGGGGCAGCTCGTTCCGTGGAATCGACGTTTACACTGACACCAACTCGGAGCCGTACGCCTGCGATGAATGAGAGCCGATCCACCAAACCATCAGATACGGAGCTGATTGCGCGTTGCCTTGACGGCGACGATGCGGCGTGGTCTGTCCTGATCGACCGGTACTCGCGTCTCGTGTACTCGATCCCGGCACGCCACGGCGTGAACCGGCAGGACAGCGAGGACGTCTTTCAGACTGTGTGGGCGCTGGTCGTCAAGCACCTGCCGATGCTCCGCGACGCCCGGACGCTGCCCGCGTGGCTGATCACCACGACGCAGCGCGAAACGTGGCGGGTCCTTCGCAAGAGTGCGCCGACCGCCCTGAGCGCCGAGGCCGAGAGCGAGGCGCCGATCGGCACACACGCGGAGCTTGAGCTGATCGAGCGTCGCCAGCGGCTTCGCGAGGCGATGGCCCGAATCGGGCCCGAGTGCCGGACGCTGCTCGAGATGCTCTTCCGGTCAGATCGCCCGTCGTATGACGTGGTGGCTCAGCAGCTCGGGATGCCCCGCGGTTCGATCGGGCCGAGGCGGGCGAGATGCCTGCAGAAGCTTTCCAACCTGGCTCAGGAGGCCCTGGGAGAGGGGTAGCGGATGGTGGAGTGCGATTCGGTTGTTTTTTGGCCCGGCGCGTATCTGGCGGGGGCTTGTCGCCTCCTCCCCATCGAGAACACACCATGACCCACCAACGATCCGATATCGAGCAGCTCACCTCTCTGGCACACGGTGAGCTTGATGAAGAAGCCGCGGCAGCGCTGCGGGCACGCATCGATGGTGAGCCGACGCTGCGGCAGAGCTACAAGAGTATTCTCTACGCGGTGCGGTTCCTCGCGGCCGAGCCGGAGAGTGAGGCTTCAGCCAGCGCCGTGAGCGCGGCCAAGAAGCTGCTTCGCGAATCTCGCCCGGGCCTGATCGACAGGCTGAGCGATGGTCTGCGGCAGATCGTCGCGGCCCTCGACTTCGACTCACGCCTGACCCCCGCCGTTGCCGGAATCCGAGGCGCTGGCGGCACGGCTCAGGTGGCGTTCTCGTGTGAAGGCGCCGACCTGGACCTAGAAATCTCACCTAGCGGCGAGGACACTTGGCTCGTCGAGGGTCAGATCGACGCCGACGAGGGCGGTGATTGGACGGTCACGATCGTTGATGCCGGTGGGAGCTCGCCGGACCTGTCTCTGGATGCCAATGACGGCGCGTTCCGGACAAAGCTGCCCGCCGGGTCGTACGAGCTGCTCCTTCGGCGGGGCGAGCTCGAGATCAAGGTGAGCCCGGTACAGATCCCCTGAGCATGCCCGAACCGGACGCAAGAACCCGCGTCGAGCATCTTCTCTCGCTCTCAGCCGATCAGCGTGAGCGGGAGGCGGCGACCACCGAGCTGGGCGAGCCTGTGCTGCTCGAGCTCGTGGACGAGGTGCGCGACCTGGTCATGAGCGATCTTGACCGGGCCCTGGCGATGGGCGAGGTGCTCCGGCTGCTGTCGGACCGGCTCAACTTCCCGGCGGCCCGCGCGCGCTCGCGCAGTGCTTGGGCACACGCTCTGAACTACGCGAACAGGTTCGATGACGCGATCATCGCCTTGGACGAGGCGTCAGCAATCGCGCAAGAGAACGGTGATCCGCTCGAAGACGCTCGCGCCAGCCTCGCGAAGGCGCAGTCTTTGGCTCGACTGGGGCGGTTTGAGAAAGCGATCGAGGCGTGCGTCCACGCCGAACGGATCTTTGAGGCGGATGAGAAGCCCGAGCTGGCGCTACGCGCGGTCACGAACCACGCGATCATTCTCCGCATGCTCGGGCGATGGGGCGAATCCGTTGACCGGTTCGACCGGGCGCTCGAGCTGGCCAGGCTGGACCCGACGCTTTCGGCACAGATCCAGTCGAATCGGGCGGAGACGCTTCTGGAACTCGGGCGGTTCAAGGACGCGGAGCACGCGTTCCGCCGGTCCTACGAGCTGCTTGAGCTGGCCGGGATGGATCGTGTGGCGGCGATCGTCCGGGGCAACCTCGCGGACCTGCTCGGTCGCCAGGGGCGGCTGTCGGAGTCCATCCGGCAGTTCGAGCATGCACGCCGGTTTTTCGAGCGAGACCGGGCGCAGGGCGATCTTGCCCGGATCGAGGCGGAGCTGGCGGACGTGTTCGCGGCGACGGGACTGAACGAAGAAGCCATCGCGCTCTATACGCGCGCCACCGAGGCGCTCAAGTCGGCGGGCCTGGCCGCGGAGCACGCGCGGGCGTTGACGGGTCTCGGGGCTCTGCTGATTGACGCGGAACCTGGCGCCGCCGGAGAAGTGCTCGAGAGGGCCGGCGCCGCCTGGGAGAGCCTCGGGAACGAGCAGGCGAAGACGCGAGCGGGCCTGCTCCGGGCAAAGCTGGCGCTGCGTCAGCGAGATTCAGCCAGCGCCTCAAGGCTCGCGTCCCTGGACTACGAGTCGATCTCTGACTCTCCGATCAACAAGATTGTTCGCCGGACCATACTCGCGGGGGTGTTGGATCGCACGGGCCAGGCGCCCCGTGCGCAGGCCGTGCTCCGCGAGGCGCTCACGATCGCCGACGAGCTCGGCCTGCCGCCCGTGCGGGCCGACCTGCACCATCGGCTGGGTCGTTCGCTCACGGCGGAGGGCCGCACGGAGGAATCGCTGGGACACTACCGGCGATCCATCGAGGAGATCGAGCGTATCCGCGGCGCCCTGCAGGGCGACCGCTTCCGGGCCGCGTTCCTCGGTGATCACAGCCTGATCTACCAGGACGCGGCGGATGCGCTGCTGGACATCGACGCCCCGGGCGCGGTCGTCGAGGCGTTCGAGATGACCGAGCGGGCCCGTTCACGGGCGCTGCTCGAGACGGTGCAGGGCGGCGTGGAACTCGCCGAGCAGATCGCCGAGCACGCGACGGACGAGGATCGCGGGCTGCTCGAGCGTTTGGCGAGCGGGCGAGCGCGCGTGAACTACCTCTACAGTCGGATCGATCCGTCGGGCGGGGGCGAGAGCCCGGGGTTCGGCGGGGGCTGGCTCGGGATGCTGCACGAGGCCGAGGCGGAAGTCTCAGCGGTGGAGACCCGCCTGTCCTCGTCGCGCGCGGCGCGGGGGGTTCTCGCGACACCGATGTCCGCCGATGCCCTCACCGAATCCATCCCGGAAGGCTGCGCCACGCTGGTCTACGCCCGCCATCACGACGGGCTGGTCTGCTATTGCCTGCGAAACCGGTCGGTCCGGTTGGTGAAGCTTCAGATCTCGATCGATGAACTTGACGACGCGGCCGCGGCGTTCGGGTTTCAGCTTCGACGCGTCGTTGTGCGTGGGCCGGGCGAATCCGGGCGTGCCGCGCGTCGACAGGCGTCGGCCGTGAAATCGGCCCGACGACTCTATGACGCCGTGTTCCGCCCGGCCGAGCCGTTCCTCGCCGGTTGTGACCGCCTGACGATCGTTCCGACGGGCGGGCTGCACGCGATCCCGTTCTCCTCGCTTCATGACGGAGAGCGGTACCTGATCGAGCGGTACCGCGTGTCTCGCCTTCCGAGCGCCAGTCTCGGGGCGGCGATCGCCCCCGCGTCGGGGAGCACACCGCAGCGGGCGCTCGTCGTCGGGGCGCCGGATCGGTTTGCGCCGGAGATCGGGGCGGAGGCTTCCGCGGTCGCGGGGGCGCTCCCGGGCGCCGAGCTTCTTATCGACGACGCCGCGGAAGGCGATCGGGTCATCGATGCCATGCACCGGGCCGGGGTCATCCACATCGCGTCACACGGGATGTTCCCGCCGGGCAACCCGCTCGGCGCTGCGCTGAAGATGGCGGACCGCTGGGTGACCGCGCGTGAGATTTTCGCGCTCCCGCTCCGCGGCGCCGTCGTGGTGCTCTCGGGGTGTGAGACGGGGCGGGCGGAGGTTGACCGCGGTGAAGAGAGCTACGGCTTCGTCCGCGCGTTCCTCGCCGCGGGGGCGGGTGGGGTGATCGCCTCACTGTGGGCGTCGCACGACCGCACGACCCGGACGCTCATGACCGATATGTACTCGCTGGCGCCCGAGAATGGGACGCCGGCGGAACGGGTATTCCACGGCCTGCGTACCGCCCAGCTCAGAGCCATCGAGAAAGACCACCACCCCGGACTTTGGTCTGGCTTTACAGCCGTAGGAGCTGGATAATGTGTTGCATGACCCCACGTCACCTGACCAGTCGAACGTTGCTTTCGCTCTCAGTCGCCGCGATTGCACTCTCAACTCAGAGTGCGCTGGGAACCGACTCTCACGGCGACGAGCCGCTCGCGGGCCAAGGGATTCTTGAGCTTACCCCGGGGTCAGACATCGTCACGGTGAGCAATAGATACGGGTTTACGCCGCTCGACGCGATCCCGTCTCGCGGAACCTATCTCGTCGCGCTCAATCAGATGATGACGGAAGATGCGTTCGAGTTGCTCTTTCTCAGCGACCCTGAGATCGACCATTCCGAACTCAACTTCACGTCGGGCGACGCCGGGCCCGGGACACAGAGCATCTTCCTCTTCAGCGTGCCCGGGGCGTACCAGAATCAGCCCGTACGGGAAGCGCTCGGGCTTGAAGCGGCACACGCCGCGGTGACCGGCGCCGGCGTCACCATCGCGATCATCGACAGCGGGATCGATCCGACCCATCCGATTTTGGCGGGATCAATTGCGCCGGGAGGCATCGAGTTCACATCTCACCCCGCCGACATTATGGATCCGTACGCGCCCGGGGACTTCCGCGACCTGTGCAACGGCATTGACAATGATCTGGATGATCTCACCGATGAAACCGTCGGGCACGGCACCGCCGTCGCCGGGCTTGCGCTCATGGTCGCCCCGGGCGCACAGATCCTGCCGATCCGCGTGATCGATGACGAGGGAACTGGCACGGCTTTCCGCGTCGCCAAGGCGATCTATTACGCGACCGACCAGGGCGCCGACGTGATCAACCTCAGCCTCGGATCGCTCGCCAACGTCGAGATCATCGAGGACGCGGCGAAGGAGGCCGTGGACTTGGGGATCATCGTGACGGCGTCGATGGGCAACGCTGGCAGCGCGGCCATCGAGTACCCCGCGGGGCTCAACGATGTCGCCGGCGTGGCCGCGACCGACAACACCGGCGTGTTGGCGGGATTCTCAAATCGGAACGATGAGGTCAACGTCTGCGCTCCGGGTGTTGAGCTTATCAGCAGCATCCCCACAGCGATGTGCGGCCCTGCTCTGCCCGGCAGCGCGTACGGCGAGGCCGACGGCACGAGCCTCGCGGCGCCGCTCGTGGCCGGGACGGCCGCCCTGCTCATCGAGAAGGGCACGGTCCTGCGCTGGGACGACTTCAGGGGCGCCCTCCGCCAGACCTGCGATGATATCGAAGACCTCAACTCCGGCATCGATCCGAACGACCTCGGGATGGGCATGCTCAATGTCGCCGCGGCGGTGGCTTGGGAAGGGCCGTGCCACGCGGATCTGCTCGAGGATGACGTGCTGAACATTGGCGATGTCCTCGCCTTTCTCACGGCGTTCTCTGTGGGGGACCCGCACGCGGACTTCGCGGCGCCGCGCGGGGTCCACGATATTTCCGATGTGCTGGCGTTCTTGCAGTATTTCGGGCAGGGATGCCCCAAGTAGGATCTAGAACTTCTGCTGGTTCCCACGACCGCTGCTTGCCGGCGCGCGCAGTAGTGGGCGAACGAGACGGGTAGCAAAAAAGCATCTGCGCCCATCACCTCCCCTCTGTCGGTAGCTCATACTCTCTGGAACTGAGACGCCCGGTTCCGCTTCAGCGGGCGTCAATGTGCCGTGGGCCGCATCAGGACAGAATCGGTTGTGCCACACGCGGTACGCATTGAGGCGACGCTGGATGGCATCCACCCCCGACGGCATTGCCGGTCCCCGCGCCCAGTCTTTCACGTCCCTGAAGACTCGCTCGGCCTTGGCTGACCAGAAGCGGATCGCCGTGACCTCCAGGATCTGCGCTCGCTCGGCGGGCGAGTCGTGCGGACCCTCATGAGCCGGCTTGCGCCCGCGTTGAGTACGGAAGATCGAGGCTCCCGCTCGCGCAGCGCGGCATAGTGGGAGATGGCGTCCCGCTGGGCCAGAAGCCCGATCAGCGGCGAGGCGTGCTCGAGCATCCGGTGCGTGCCGTCGTCGCCGCGCACAGGAACAGGGTCGCGACCCCGTCCGCCACCGTCCACACCAACCGCTCCGGGTTCATCCCGGGGCCTCCCCAGGATCGTGGTCCGGTCATCTGCGACTGGACATCGATAATCACTTTGTCCCACGCACCTTTGTGCGATTTGCTGCTGCGTGTCCCCGGAAACAGCGGACACCGAAGGGGGCGCTCAAACTCCTGGCCACCCCAGAGCGGGGAGATCGGAGGGCGCCCGGACCGATCCGCTGACAGACCCCCCACCACCGGGAATGGCACACGCCGCCCGCGGCGACGGCGCGAGAGACTGTTCGACACATCCGGGATCACCCCCCGCTGTATGCCTGACAGTTCGTGTCCATCCAAGACCGAGACGGATCTTGGAAGAACTCGAGCAGTGGCGCCTGGGGCACACGCGGCGTGTCTGAAACCTGGATAGGCGGGCGGCTTACGCGGCGGCGCCGAGCGCGACCGAGCCCGGAGTGCGGATCAGCTTGCCTAGATCTTCCTCGGGCACAGGCCGGGAAAATAGGTAGCCCTGGGCGCAGTTGCAGTGCAGCGCTTGAAGCATCGCAACTTGCTCGATGGACTCGACCCCTTCGATGATCAGTTCCATATCCAGGTCATTGGCGAGCGTGGCGGTCGAGTCAATGATCGCGGCTGTTCGGCGTGAGAACAGGTTACTGTCGAGGAACGAGCGGTCGAGTTTGATGCCGTCGATCGGAAGACTCCGCAACGCTCCCAGAGACGAGAGACCGGTGCCAAAGTCGTCCAGGAAGACACGGATTCCGCGCTCCTGGAGCTGGGAGATACATCGTGCCGCGATCTGCGGATCCTGGCTCAGCGCGGTCTCGGTCACCTCGGCGACCAGACGGGTGGCGTCCGCGCCGGTGCGCGCAATGACACGGTCAATGGTTTGGATGAAGCCCGGATCCGCGAACTGGTACCGAGAGACATTGAAGCTCAGGTATGAAAGCTCCGGGAGTTGAACCAGCTGTTGGCAAGCCTGCTCGAGGACCCAGGCGCCGATCTCGTGGATCACCCCGGTTTCTTCGGCGATGGGGATGAAATCCAACGGCGAAATCATGCCGTACTCCGGGTGCATCCAGCGGAGCAGGGCCTCGGCCCCGATCGCGGACTGAGAAACAAGCGAGACGATCGGCTGGTACCACACCATGAGCTGCTGCTTGTCCAGGGCGTGGTGCAGGTCGCTTTCAAGGACCATGCGCTGCATGACGACGTCATGCATGGTCTGCTCGAAGACCGCGGCCATGCCCCGCCCGCGCGCCTTGGCCGAGTACATCGCGGTGTCGGCGTCCCGCAGCACTTCTTCGGCTGTTTCATAGCCGAAGCGGCTGAACGTGATGCCGATGCTCGCGGTGATCTTTACAAGATTACCATGCAAGTCATAGGGATGGCCCAGCTCAAGGCGCAAGTGATCGACGAGCGTCATAACCTGCGCATCGTCGCCGTAGTCAACGAGAAGTATGCAGAACTCATCGCCACCCAGACGGGCGGCGAGTGCCATCGGGCTGATGTTGCGTGCAACGAAATGTGGACCGGCAACCACCGACTCGAGCCGGGTCCCGATCTGTCGGAGGATAAGATCGCCGGATTCGTGGCCGAGACTGTCGTTCACCGTCTTAAAGCCATCGAAGTCGAGATACAGCACCGCGTACTCGTGGCTCGGGTCATCCTTGTGTCTCGCCATCGCTTCGAGCAGATGATCATAGAAATCAATCCGGTTGGGCAGGCCGGTCAGTGTGTCGGTGAACGCCAGCTTCCGCAGGTCCGCCGTACGTTCCGCGACGATGAACTCGAGCTGGTCCAGCCGGACCTTGTCGTTGGCGAGCTCCGCTTCGAGTTCACTGGTTCGCAGCCGGACCAGACGCCGGAGGTCCTCGGTTTGGATATGGGCCATTTTCTGCAGGGCCCACCGCTCATGAAGCGACTCGGCCAGCGAGGTGAGCTCAACAGATTCGAACGGTTTTTTCAGTATCAACAGCTTGTCGATGGACTTGCATTGCTCGGCAATATCTTCCCAGGAGTAATCGGAGTACGCGGTGCAGACCACGATCGTGGCTTCCTTGTCAACCGTACGGATGGCCTGGATCGTCTTGAGGCCGTCCCACCCCGGGGGCATCCGCATGTCAACGAAAGCCACGAAGAACGGGTCGCCGTCTTCCTTCGCCTTCCGGAAACATTCGAATCCTTCCTCACCCTGATGGGCGTGGGTCAGATCGAAGACCGGCTTCTCCTTGCACCTGTCAACGGCGCCGAGCATGGCCATCTCCAGCTCATCAAGCTGGTTGGTGTCGGTTACGCGCGGACAGAGCACCTTGCGGAAGTCCGAGTGGATATCCGGGCTGTCATCGATCACGAGGATGCGGTTGCTGTAATCCATAGAACTGCTCATGTGCTCACCCTTGCAGGCAGCGCCTCCGCTGCCGCCTGACTGGTAGGAAGGCTCAGCCTGAACGTCGCCCCGCTCCCGGGGCCGCCGCTCTCGGCGCTCAAGTTGCCATGCATCTCCGATGCTGCGCACGCCCCGATATGCAGGCCAAAGCCGTGGCCGTTCTCGAACTTGCTGAAACCGTGGCGGAACAGCTGCGGCAGGCTCTCCGCGTCGATGCCCACCCCGTTATCGCACACTTCAAAGACGATCATGCCCTTGTTCAGTTCATAGCGAATGCGGAGTGTCACCCTTCGTTCATCGATCGAGCCGTGACAGGTCGCCTTCTTCGCATTGTTGATCAGGTTGATCAGGATCTGAAGGGTCTTGTGCTCCTCGAGTGAGACCTTGGGCAGGTCGGGCTCGTAGTCGCGATGCAGTTTGATCGCGTGGCGTTTCATCGCGATCAGGTTGACAGTCACGGCCTGCTCCATGAGCGCCACGGGATCGACCGCGGTAAGCACATTGGACGCCATGGTGGCCGAGACCTGCTGCAGGCGGACAATCTCCTTGATGTGATCGATGCCGGAGACGAGCTGCTGGATTTCCTGCTGGACCTTGCCCTGCTCGTCCGCCAGTTTGCCGTGCAGCTTCTCGAGGAACTCGGGCAGGCACTTGCCGCGCGGATCGTCGGTAACAAACGTCCCGAGTTGGTGTTTCTCTTGGTCCAGCAATCCGACCAGCATACTCAGGCTTGTCAGCCGCGAGCCCTCCACCGTGCTGGCGATCATGCCCGCGGACAGATTGACACTGTTCAGAACGTTGCCGACATTATGGAGGACCCCGGTCGCGATCTCGGCCATCCCCGCCTGGCGTGACACCTGGAGCAGATCCGCGGTTTGTTTCTGCACGCGCTGCTCGAGCTCGGCGTTCCGGGTGATCAGGGCCCGCTGCGACCGGCAGATCAGCAGCCAGACCACCAACATCGCGCCGAGCACAAACGCGAGGCCGAGCTGACGCATGACCGCGAGATGCCGGTGCGCTTTGACAGAGGCCTGATTCCAAAACTCCGCATCCTCACGCCCCGCCCAGATCAGCCAAGGCCCGTCAATGTCGAGGATCGGCAGCTCCGCCGTCTCGGAGTACAGCAGCGACGGGTCCGCCTTGCCCGCGTGCCAGCTGGCTTCGCGGTCAACCCAGGCGCCGTCGGTCTCGGGGACCACCTTGTAATCATGCTTCGGGTTGAGGATGAGGCACTGCCCCATCCCCAACTTCTCGCGGAGTGAGTAGGTCAGGATCACGCCGCTGACGATGCCCGCGAAATCACCCGCGTTGTCGTAGTACGGGACCGAGTACACGAGCCCGGACCGCGCGGCGTCGTCGGGCGCAGCGGGACTGTAATACCGGTTGTCACAGGTCACGACTTCCGGGCCGCCGGCCGCGGGGTACGCCAGGCCCTCGATCGATTCGATCCTGGGGAACCGAGCCCGCAGCAGCGCGATCTGCCGCTTCATCACGCGGTATTCGTAGATCTCGATTTCTTCGATCTCGTCGTGCTCGTCCCCTGCGGGCTCGCCGTGGTGGCCCGACGACGCGGTCCGGCCCACGATCAGCTCGTCAAAGGTGATACTCGGTTCCTGCAGCTCTCCGGTTTGCGGATCGATCGCTTCGGGGTCGAAGTCGGCGGGCACGATGTACACCTCGGACATGTCCACACTCGACGCCAGGTTGTTGTAGATCTCCTGGATGGCCTCCCGGGCATCGGCATCGAAGGCCTCGCCACCCCCCCGGAAGTCAACGAACTCCTGATCGTGAGAAAATCCTTTCAGCCCCGGCAGACGCCCGATCGTGCGCAACTGCTCGTAGATCGCCTGAAAGACATGTGCGACGTCCTGACTGGTCCGGTCGGTGATGCGTCGGGATTCGGAGACATACTCGGCCTTGGCCAACGCCAGGTCGTCCATGTACGCCCGATGATTCAGCCAGGCGCCGCCCGCCCAGAATGAAAGCAGCAACACCAGCGGCGCAAGCATCCCCAACCGGCCGTGCATGAACATCTTGTATCGCATCGCTAAGGAGCGATCGGCGGAAGCGTTCGGCTACTTCACGGGCATTTGAACTGCCCGCAATATCACGCCGAAACTATCGGCGTTGGCGGCACAAGGTGACCTCGAGCGGCATGCGTGCCCCTGAGGACACCAGTTGAACCTATCGTGGCCCATATCGGCTCTGGGAGCTTCGAAACGCGGATTCGGGTGTCTCCGTGGCAACGCCATTGACCCGGGGAGTTAAGGAAGAGACGCCACCTTCCCGCACGCGGCGACAAACCGCACGCTCATCTATACCCCCTAAATAGGCCATGCGTGAGGGAACGCTGGCTCGCTGGCAACGACGCGAAGCGTCATCGGATCCTCAGACGGAGGGCGTTCAGGATGACCGAGACCGAACTGAAGCTCATCGCTGCCGCGGCGATCATTGGGCTGAGCAGCACACCGAAGAACGGATAGAGGACGCCGGCCGCGATGGGCACTCCGGCGGTATTGTAGGCGAATGCAAAGAATAGATTCTGGCGGATATTCCGCATGGTCGCGCGGCTGAGTTCGCGTGCGCGAACGAGGCCGTTGAGGTCTCCCCCGACGAGCGTGATTCCGGCGCTTTCTATCGCAACGCCGGCGCCGGTTCCCATCGCGACGCCGATGTCGGCCTGCGCGAGCGCGGGGGCGTCGTTGACGCCGTCGCCAGCCATCGCGACTTTGCGGCCCTCTGACTGCAAAGTACGAATGATCTCGGCTTTCTGATCCGGCAGAACCTCGGCCTCGACTCGATCGATGCCGAGTTGCTCAGCAATGGCATTCGCTGTCGTCCGGTTGTCGCCGGTGAGCATGACTATGGTGAGCCCCTTCGCGTGCAGGGCTTCGATGGCGGCGCGGGTGGTCTGCTTGATCGGGTCGGCCACGGCGAGCAAGGCGGCGAGATTGCCGTTGATGGCTGCGAACATCGAGGTGCCGCCCTCACGGCGAAACCGCTCCGCGGCGTCGGTGAGTGGAGCGGTATCAACCCCTTCGTCGTTCATCAATGCGGGCGAACCGATGACGATCCGCAACCCGTCTACCGTTGCGACGACCCCCTTGCCCGTGACGCTATCGAACTGGGACGCCTCAAGCCGTTCGGTGGTCCGCTCCTCCAACCCTTCGACGATCGCCTCGGCGAGCGGGTGCTCGCTGCCGCGTTCAGCCGCGGCGAGAATCGCGAAGGTGCGCGAATCCCCCAGGTCACCGTGCAGCTGAGCGGCGACAAGTTTGGGCTTTCCCACCGTCAGTGTCCCGGTCTTATCGACGACGACGGTATCGATCGACTCGAATGCTTCGAGAGCCGAGGCGTTCTTGATGAGCACGCCCTGCTTGGCTCCCTGCCCCGCGGCGACCATGATCGACATGGGAGTCGCAAGGCCCAGCGCGCATGGACAGGCGATGATGAGGACCGAAACCGCGGCAACGACCGCATAGCTGAACGCCGGCGTCGGGCCCACGAGCAGCCAGACCACGAATGTGAGCAACGCGACCGCCACAACTATGGGTACGAACCACGCGGCGACCGAATCGGCGAGGCGCTGGATCGGCGCCCGTGACCGCTGGGCATCGGCGACCATCTGCACGATCTGGGCGAGCGTGGTCTCCGCCCCTGTGCGACTTACCATCATGACGAACGATCCGGTCTTGTTGACGGTGCCTCCGGTGACCTCGTCCCCCGCGGCCTTCTCGACGGGAACGGGTTCTCCGGTGAGCATCGACTCGTCAACGGTGCTGCGGCCCTCGGCGACCTCGCCGTCGATGGGAATCTTGTCGCCGGGACGAACGCGCACGCGGTCGCCCGGGGCGAGTCGATCCACGGAGACCTCCTCGTCGGAGCCGTCATCGCGGAGGCGGCGCGCGGTGGGCGGGGCGAGTTCGAGCAGTTCCCGGATCGCACCGCCGGTCTGGCGGCGGGCGCGGAGTTCCAGCACCTGGCCGAGCAAGACCAGGGTGACGATCACCGCGGCGGCTTCGAAGTAGACACCGACCCGGCCCGCGTCGCTCCGGAGCGATTCAGGAAATAGGCCCGGGGCCGTGGTCGCGACGACGCTGAAGACATAGGCGATGGACACGCCGATCGAGATGAGCGTCCACATGTTCGGGCTGAGCGTACGGATTGATCTCACCCCCCGGACAAAGAACGGCCACGCGCACCACAGGACGACGGGCGTGGCGAGAACCAGTTCAGCCCACTGGCTCACAGCTGGGCTGATCCAGCGGTCGAACGGGTGAACGAAGAGCATGTTTCCCATGACATAGACGAGCAACGGCGCGGTGAACACCGTGGCGACCCAGAACCGCCGTGTCATGTCGTGGAGTTCGGTGTCATCCTGCTCGGCGGTGGCATCGACGGGCTCGAGCGCCATGCCGCACTTGGGGCAGTCGCCCGGCCCGACCTGGCGGACTTCAGGGTGCATGGGGCAGGTGTAGACGGCATCCTTCGGACCATCGCGCCCCGGGTGAGGTGATGTATGTGGGGAATGCGAGCAGCGCCCGTCGTGCTCTGACCCGTGGACGTACCGCGCCGGGTCCGATCGGAACTTGCTGGCGCAGCTCTTTGAGCAGAACAAATATTCCACTCCGTCCTGCCCGATGCGTTCCGCTTCTTTCCCTGGCTGCACGGTCATGCCGCAGACGGGGTCGGTGTGGGTCGTGCCATTCTCATTCATCGGACTTCCCCCGTTGGCGGATGAACCACCATTCCGCCCCGAAGATCACGCCCATGCCGAGCACCGACACAATCAGCACGAGCGGGTCGGAAGTGGCCTTCATGTAGATAAATGCACCGAGCACGACGGCATCGAGAACAAGAGCGGTGAGCAGCACCGGCGCCTTTGCCCCGACCTCCTTGCGGAGGTGGCGGTAGACACCCCAGTGAATCGTCATGTCCATCACGATGTAGAAGATCGCCCCGAGAGACGCGATGCGACCGAGGTCGAAGAAAACGGTCATCCCAATCGCGATGACGGCCGTGTAGACGAGCGTGTGCTTCTGGATCCTGCCCGGAATTCCGAAATGGCGATGCGGGACGAGTTCCATGTCGGTGAGCATCGCAAGCATGCGTGACACCGCGAACATGCTCGCGATCACGCCGGAGATCGTGGCGACGATCGCGAGGGCGATGGTCAGCCACTCGCCCCACCGGCCGACGGCGGGCTTTGCAGCCTCGGCGAGAGAAGAATCGCGGGACGCGATGATCTCGTTGACGGTCAGGTTGCCCGCGACCGCGAGGGTCACGAGCAGGTAGAGCCCGGTGCAAATGAGCAAGCTGATAATGATCGATCGGCCGACGTTCTTCTTCGGCCTTTCGATCTCGCCGCCGCTGTTGGTGATGGTTGTAAAGCCCTTGTAGGCGAGGATCGACAGGGCAACCGCGGCCAGGAAACCACCGATGCCACCAGCGGCCTGCGAGGCAGCTTCGCTTGACTCACCCGATCCCGTCAGCGTGTCGAACGACAACCCCGACACCCAGAGACCGATCCCGGCAAAGACGGCGATGCCCCCGATCTTGATGATCGCCGTGATCTTGCTCATCCCACCGATGAACCGATTGCCCATCAGATTCACGATGAACGCGACCGTGATCAGTCCGACACCCAATGCCGGTACAAGCCACGAGCCCGAGCGCTCACCAAATATCCGCATCGTGTAAGCGCCGAAGGTACGGGCTACGAGGCTCTCATTGATCACCATCGAGAAGTACATCAGCAGCGAGCAACCGGCGGTGACGACGCTGGGCCCGTAAGCCTTCTTGAGAATCATCGCGACCCCGCCGGCGGACGGATACTCGTTGCACACCTTGATGTACGAGTACGCGCTGAAGGCAACGACGACCGCCGCCGCGATGAAGGCGAGAGGAAACTGCGAGCCCGCGAGCTCGGCGACCTGCCCTGTGAGAGCGAAAATGCCGGCCCCAATCATGACGCCGGTACCCATCGCAATCGAGCCGCTTAGTGTGAGACTTCCTTCGCGGTACTCGTCTGTACGCCGCGAATCGCGAGCTGAATGATCCGTGTGTTCACTCATGGCATCTTCCCACAACTCTCCTCGTTGCTTCCCGGTCTCCTGCCTGATTATCCATCCACCTGCCTCGCAACAGTGCCCCGCGGGAAGCGGTACCATCCCGGATCTTCATGCGACGTGATGCCGTCACGCACTTTGAGGACGGTAAACATGCCGCCCATCTCGATATTGCCGAACTGTCCCTCCCCCATCATCATGGGGAGCGTGTTGGCCGGTCCTGGCATGTTGGCGGCCATGTCCTGCATCTCTTCCATTCCTGAACGTCCCATGGCCATGTAGCCGGGAAGGAGCGACCGTATCTTCTGTTCTACACCACTCTGGTCAACTGCCACCGTGTTTGTGACATCGTGTGCCATGGCGTTCATCGTGTGGTGGGACATATGGCAGTGCAGCGCCCAATCACCCGGGTTGTCAGCGATGAACTCGACATCGCGCGTCGTGCCGACCGGAACGAGCACGGTCGTTTCTGGCCACTGCCCGGCCTCGGCTATTTGTCCGCCGTCCGTCGCGACAACCTTCCATGCGTGCCCATGAACATGGATCGGGTGATTCCACATGCTCAGGTTGCCAAAGCGGACCCGGACACGATCGCCCGTACGCACGACAAGGTGCTCAGTACCCGGGAACACGCGGCTGTTGAACGTCCACATGTTGAAATCGACCATGACAGCGGGATCGGGGCGATACGTGCCTGGGTGCACGGCCCAGTTGTGCAGCATGATCGCGAAATCGCGGTCGATGGGCTTCTCCCGCGGCTCCTTCGGATGGACGATGAAGAACCCCATCATCCCGAACGCCATCTGGGTCATTTCATCGGCATGAGGGTGATACATGAATGTGCCGTGCTGGTCCGGGATGGTGAACTCGTACACCCAAGTCTCGCCGACCTGGATGCCCGGCTGCGTGAGGCCGGTTACGCCGTCCATGCCGCAGGGGATGAAGAGCCCGTGCCAGTGAACACTCGTGTGCTCAGGCAGCCGGTTCGTCACGAAGAGCCGAACACGATCCCCTTGAACGACCTCGATTGTCGGCCCGGGTGTCTGTCCGTTGTACCCCCAGCACTTCACGGTCATGCCGTCCGCAAACTCGCGCTCGACAGGCTCGGCGACAAGATGAAACTCCTTGACGCCGTCCACGACCCGATGCGGCATCGTCGTCCCATTCGGCGTGACGACGCTCGGCATGCTGCCCGGCGCCCCGTGCTGTCGTGGTACATTCATCTTTGGTCGCATGATCGGGGGCGCTTCGCCCGCTTGCGCACGACGAACCAGGAAGGTTCCAGCACTCGCGGCGGCCCCCGTCACGAGAAAGTGTCGTCTGGTGAACATGTCAATGGCCTCCGTGGTCGTGCACAGCCGGCACGCCGACGTGTGTGTTCTTGGGCGCCGGCTCGATCGGCGCTGTGCTTCGGGTATCGGGAGAGGTCACTATGGGCAGACGCCCACCGACCGCCTCTTCGAGTCGCGCGCGAATCTCCCAGTACCGCTTGATGCTGTCGAGGTACTCGCGATATGCCGCGATGCTCTCCCGCTTGGCGGCGAGAAGATCAAAGGTATCCACGAGCATGAAGTTGTACTGCTCCTGCGTGAGGGCCGTGATCCGCTCTCGGAGCGGCACAATGGTGTCGCGGTATTGCTCCGCCTCGTATCGTTGGGCGAACAGACGATCGCGCAAACGCCTCACATCGGATCGCACTCCGATCGCAAGCCCCTCAAGTCGCGCTTCGGCGGCGAGCAGCGCCGATTCGAGACGGGCGATTTGCCCTTGGCGCTGGTTGAAGATCGGGATCTCGACCGAGAGCGACGGGCCGAAGACCCACTGCCCATCGGTGTCCCGCTCCGTGTTGGCCCCAACCTCGGCGCTCAGCAGATACCTCCAATCTCGTTGCAGCCCCGCAGCCTTGGCAACAGCTTCGACATCCTTGGCCGCCGCCGCGAGATCAAGCCGCTGATGGATCGCGAGCGACTCGAGGTCCGCGAGGTCGGGCTCCTGCGGCGGGATTTCGGGAAGCCGATCTTCAATCGTCCAATCGGTCTGTGTTCCCCACAGGCCGAGCTGCGTGCTAAGACGCTCATGTTTCTCCGCGACATCGGCCAAGCTTCGTGCGTACTCGATGCGGCTCTGCTCATAGAGCGCCCGCTCGTTGGCCAGGGCGAGATCGCTGAGGTTGCCCGCGTCGTGAACACGCCGGGCAAACTCATGGGATACTTCAGACGCAACGGCGATTTCACGCAAGACTGCCGACATGTTCTCCGCGCCCTGAAGATCGAGAAATACAAGTCGCGTCTCGGTGGCTGTTTCGAGCACCACGCTCGCAACGGACAGAACCTCGGCGTCAAGCTGGACCGCTGCGATGTCCTTGCGTGCGGGCGTGATCAGCCATTGCAGGACATTCAGCGTCAGACCGAAGTCAAGTCTCGTGATGCTCGGTGGGCTGTCCGGGAAACCCACCCCCGCGGAGAACCCGGGGTTGTCCAGCACGCCGGCTTGGATAAAACTTGCCTCCGCGAAACCGACACGGGCGTATTCTGCCCGTAGATCTCGGTTGTTCACCAACGCAATCGCGACCGCACCCTCAGCGTCCAGCGGCTGGGTCAGCAGTTCTGCGACCCGCTCGTCTATGCGACGCCGGGCTTCGGCTGTCGTCGGCCATTCAGGTCCGGCGTCCGTGCGTTCATCGACCGCCAGCTGGACACGATCGAAACTCCTATCGACGGCGACGGCCGAGCACCCGGCGAGCAGGATGCTCGCCGCGAGCACGGAGCTGAGCAGGGTTCGGTTTCTCACGGCGGACCTCCGTGCTTGTGCGGTTCATCTGTCACTTTGCTCGGGGCAAGCTGCATGCCGCACTTGGGGCACGTCCCGGGGCGATCGGAGCGAACATCCGCGTGCATCGGGCAGGAGTACACAGTCAGCCCGCTGTCGCCCGAGTCGCCGTGTTCCTTGCCCGACATGCCGGGCATATCCATCACCGGTTGTACAGCGTTGTGATCGGATGCTGGCTCTATCGCGTGCGCAAACAAGTTGTCCGGAGGAACAAAGGCGACCGACGCACTCTCCGCAAAGGCCGGATGCCCGGGCCCGGGCGCCGCCACATCTTGCGTCCTCACGCAGCCGGGAAGCGCGACAATGCTCAGCAAGATCGGTGTGAGAAGAAGACCGCCAGAGCGGACACTCTCATTATGGTTACCACGCATAGTGATCGATCCCATAGACAAGCGCGCCGCCGAAGAATCCGGTCGCGCCGACCAGAGTCGCAGTCACAAACAACGATACTCGGAACGCCCTGCGAGAAACCGGTTCGGTGGAGGACCGAGATGCTCGGAGCAGAAGCACGCCGGACAGGAGCGTCAGCACGGCGGTACCGGTTCCGAGCCATCTGTGCGTCATCTGTACCCAGTCATCGTCGACAAGGACAAAGCCGCCATTGAACCAGCCGAGTGTCGCTGCGGTCACGCCGCCTATCGCGGCGAGCACAACACAGAACGCCGAAGCGTGCCTGAACAGATCCCTGCGTGTGAAGATCAACAGGCCCTCGGCGATCGCCGCACCGATCAGGAGACCGATCGGCAGGTGCGTTGCTGGCGGATGGAGTTTGCCGACCCATGCGGCGAGCTTAGAGCCCGAGTCGTGATCGGTGGCATGGTCGTGCTCGTCGTCATTGGACGGCGATGAAGACATGCTGACGTCTTCGGGATGCGGATGACTCTCGCCATCGTTGTGCCCGGCGTCCTCTTCCACCGGTGGCTCGTGATCGTGGTCGGCATGTTGATCCTCCTGGCCTCCCGCATTTTCGTGACCGGTGTGCCCGTCCAGGGCGACCGTACTCAACCCGGCGATGTTGGCGAGGTACGCGGTGGGGTCCGACTCGAACTTCGTCAGACACTTTCGGCAGCACAGACCGATTGTCGTGCCGTTGTATTCCGTTGTGAATCGTGCGTCGATCGGCTCATCGGTCGTCACCGGGCACATCGTGTTCACGGGACCCGTCCCCTCCCCGCCCAAATCCGGGGAGAGGGATTGTGCCCATGCTGCGCGAGGGAGAACAACCAGAACGAACGCTACGAGGACAGCGAGACAACGGACTTGTTGTTGAACTGCTTTCATTTGGGTGCTCTCCTTTGCGTGTGGACACCTTAGCCGCCGTGGTCGTGATCGCCGTGGCCCGCGCCCCCATGATCACCGCCAAGCACGTCATTCTGGGCCTTGGGCATGAACATGCCCTTGGCCTGCCACGCCTCGTCGATGAGCTTGGTGTACTTCGCCGGGTTTGCTTCCACCTTGGGTTTGCACCCAGCGCAGCAGAATCGCATCAGACGTCCCGCAACAACCATCTCCACCGGCTCGCCCATCGAGCTGAGCTCGCCACCGGCAACCACGCAGGTACCCAGCGGGTAGTCCTTCCGCTGCGCATCCGCTGTCGCCTTGTCGAGCTTCTCGATGAACTTCTTTGGGTCGGCCTTGAACTGGCGCTCGCACATCTTGCAGCACAGCCGAACCAGACGATTCCCATAAACCATGCTGGTCGCGATGTCCTCGCCGTTCTCAACGAGGGGCTCGCCGGAAACGACGCAGGTCTCTGTCGGGTAGTACCGGAGCTGATCTGTCACGATCTGGTCGTCGATCTTCTCCCAGTAGCCGCCCTGATCAGCCTCGAACTTGCCTATGCATCCGCCGCAGCAGAATCGGACTTCGCGACCGTCGTACTTCTTCACGATCGGGTCGCCCATGGAGCCGAGCTTCTCTCCAGATACAGGGCATGTATCGAGCGCGTACGCCCCGGTCCATGGTGCGTCTGTCGTGGCGATCTCGGCTTCAGGCTTTCTCATATCGTGCCCGGTGTGGTCTTCCATGCCGGGCTCACGGTGCGCGACGGCGAGGGCGACGAACTCGTCCTTGCGGGCTTCGTCCCACGCGAGGAACTGCTTGCCGCAGCCCGGGCAGCAGATGCCGATCTGCTTGCCCTTGTACTCGACCGTCCCCGCCGAGGGCACGATCGGCTCTTTCCCCACAGGGCACATCGCGTTCACGATACTCGTGCCCGCCTGGGCGTGCTCAGATCCGTGATGGTCTTGGGCGAGTGCGTGCGGCGTGCCCAGCGAGCAGCATGCGATCGAGGCGGCGATGAACAGCGCTTTCATGACGAAACTCCTTCGGAAAGGGAAACGGTGTTGGCTTGGACCTTCCGCGCCAAGCGAAACTTCCACTCGGCGGCCCAGCAGTACAGAATCGGAACGACGAACCAGGTCATTGATGCGACGGCCATTCCCCCGAACGAGGGGATGGCCATGGGAACCATGATGTCCGATCCCCGCCCGGTGCTTGTGAGCACGGGCAGGAGCGCGAGGATGGTGGTCGCGCTTGTCATCACGGCAGCACGGATGCGAAGTTGGCCGCCTTCGACGACGGCCTTGCGGATCGCTTCGATCGAGTCCGGCTTCGTTTCGCCCATCGACTGCTCGATGCGAGTCGCCATGATGACACCATCGTCCGTCGCGATGCCGAAGAGTGCGAGGAAGCCGACCCACACGGCGACGCTCAGGTTGTAGGGTTCGATCTGGAAGAGGGAGCGTAGATTCGTCCCGAGCAGCGCTGCGTCGAGGAACCAGGGCTGGGCGTAGAGCCACAGCATCATGAACCCGCCCCCCCACGCGACGAATACACCAGAAAAAACCATCAGCGTGACGCTGACCTTATGAAACTGAAAGTAGAGCAGCAGGAAGATAACCGCGAGGGCCAGCGGGAGCACGATCGTCATCCGCTTGGCGGCCCGAACCTGATTCTTGTACGAGCCGGAGAACTCGTAGCTGACGCCGGCTGGGACAACCACATCGCCGGCCTCGATCGCCTGCTGGATCAGCCGTTGTGAGTCTCGGACAACCGTGACCTCGGCGTAGCCCGGCATCTTGTCGAAGAGCACATATGAGACGAGGAAGGTGTCCTCGCTCTTGACCATCTGCGGCCCGCGTCGGTACTCAAGAGTGCTCAGCTCTCGGAGCGGGACCTGAGCGCCCATCGGTGTGGGGACAAGGATGTCGCCGAGCGTCTCGGGCTGGTCGCGCAACTCGCGGAGATAGCGGACGCGAACCGGGTAGCGTTCGCGACCCTCAACAGTCATGGTCAGTGGCTTGCCACCGATCGCGACCTCGATGACTTCCTGTACGGCTGCGATGGTGAGCCCGTAGCGTGCGATCTTCTCGCGATCGATGTTGATCTCCAGGTATGGCTTGCCAACCACCCGATCCGCGAAGACCGCGAGCGGCTGGACACTCGGCACCTGCTTGAGCAGGCTTTCGAGTTCGAGCCCGAACGACTCGATCGATTCGAGATCCGGGCCGTAGACCTTGATGCCCATCGGGGCGCGGAAGCCCGACTGCAGCATGACGATCCGCGTTTCGATCGGCTGGAGCTTTGGGGCACTCGTGACGCCCGGCATGTTCGCGGCCTCAACGATCGCGTCCCAGATGTCCTGGTTGGATTCAACCTCGTCGCGCCACTGACGCAACGGTCGGCCGTTCTCGTCCTCAATCGGGTTACCCAGCTCATCGCGGACAAACTCATTTGCCTCGTTGTCGTAGCGGTAGTTGAGCCGTCGGCCTTGGTCGTCGGTCCGGTACTCGCTCTTGTACTCGATGATCGTCTCGATCATCGAGATCGGGGCCGGGTCGAGCGGGCTCTCGACTCGGCCGATCTTTCCAACCGCCATCTCGACCTCGGGCACGCTCATGATGCGCCGGTCGAGCTCCTTCAGGATCTCTGTCGCCTCGCCGATCGAGGCGTGTGACATGGTGGTGGGCATGTACAGGAAGGCGCCCTCATCGAGCGAGGGCATGAACTCGCTACCAAGGCCGGGGAACGCGTGAGCGATCTCGACAGCGGTCCCGGTCTGACGGACCGATTCTGGCAGCCACCCCCAAACCCGATCGAACCCCAGCCACACGGTTGTGCCGATGAGTACCACACCGATCGCCGGCGACAGTCCGATGAGCTTGTGACGCAGCGTCCATGCGAGTACATGAGGGAATGCAAGCCGAACAAGCCAGAACGCGAGCAGCAGCCCACCGACGATGACACCGATGAAGATCGCGTTGCCGAACAGGCCGGGCTCGGGACCCAGCGGCTCCCATGCTCCGGCGAGGACGATCAGCACAACCACGACGGCAACGAGGTTTGCCGACCATTGCAGGCCGCGGGAAACGACCGCGGGCAGCCACGGCTTGGCGAGATAGAACGCGCCGAACGAAGCGATGATCAGCCCGCCGATCGTGTGTAACCAGATTGCCGCAGCGATCCCCGCGAGCGTCAGTGCGACGGCTGCGCCAGTGCGGATTAGCTTCGCCTTGGGGCGGAACCCCATCAGCACATGGGCCGCGGCCGGCAGGATTGTCAGTGCAATGATGATCGAGGCGATGAGGGCGAAAGTCTTGGTGTACGCGAGTGGCTTGAACAGCTTGCCCTCGGCCGCCTCCATCGTAAAGACCGGAAGGAACCCGACAACGGTCGTCGCCACCGCCGTGAGCACAGCGCCCCCGACCTCGGTCGTCGCCCGGTAGATCACTTCCAGAGTCGGCTCGTCACTCTGGCTCTTCTCCGATTCTTCGAGTCTGCGCAGGATGTTCTCACTGAGCACGATTCCCATGTCCACGATCGTGCCAATGGCGATCGCGATGCCCGAGAGCGCCACGATGTTCGCGTCCACCCCGAATGTCCTCATACCGATGAAGGTCATCAGCACCGTGATCGGCAGCATCGCCCCGATGAGCAGGCTGCTGCGCAGGTGCATGACCATCAGCACCACGACGATGATCGTGACGAGCACCTGCTGGGAGATCGCCGAGTTCAGTGTTTCGAGCGTCTCGCGGATGAGCCCAGACCGGTCGTAGAACGGCACTATAGTGACGCGACTCTCCGTTCCGTCAGCAAGCGCCTTTGAGGGCAACCCTGACGCGATCTCCGAGATCTTGTCCTTGACCCGCTGGATGGTCGCCATCGGATTCTCGCCGTAGCGCACAACGACCACGCCCCCCACGGCCTCGACGCCCGCCTTGGTCAGCACGCCGCGCCGAAGGGCAGGACCGAGCGAGACCTTGGCAATGTCACGAATCAGGATGGGCTGACCGTCCCGCGCGGTGATTACGGCTTGCTCCAGATCCTCAACGCGCTCAATGAAGCCGAGGCCGCGGACGATGTACTCGACGCGGTTCACCTCGATGGTGCGGGCCCCGACGTCGAGGTTGCTCTGCCGAACCGCGCCGATCACTTGTTGGAGTGACACGCCCGCCGCTCGCATCGCGTCGGGATCGACATCGACCTGATACTCCTGCACAAACCCGCCAATGGAGGCGACCTCGGAGACGCCCTCCACACCGGCGAGCTTGTACTTGACGATAAAGTCCTGGATCGAGCGGAGTTCTTCGGGTCCCCAGCCGCCGGTTGGGTTGCCGTCCGCATCGCGCCCTTCGAGCGTGTACCAGAACACCTGCCCCAATGCAGTCGCGTCCGGTCCGAGCGCGGGCGACACGCCGGGCGGCAGCGTGCCCGCGGGCAGCGAGTTCAGCTTCTCCAGCACCCGCGAGCGCGACCAGTAAAAGTCGACGCCGTCCTCGAAGACGACATAGATCGTCGAGAACCCGAAGACCGAGTAGCTGCGGATGTCTTTGACGCCCGGGATGCCGAGCATCGCAACGGTCATCGGGTAGCTGATCTGGTCGTCGATGTCCTGCGGGCTGCGCCCCGGCCACTCGGTAAAGACGATCTGCTGGTTCTCACCGATGTCCGGGATGGCGTCAACCGGCACCGGGTCGCGGGCAAGCCCACCCAGATCCCAATCAAAGGGCGCCACGAGCACACCCCAGAAGATCAGGCCGACAAGCACAATCGCGACCACGAGCTTCTGTTCAAGGCAGATGCGAATCAGCCCGTTGATCGGGCCGCGAGGTGGGGGCTGTTGGAACTCAGCCATTGCTGTGCCCCTCGTGCTCGCTCCCGGCCGGTGAGGCGTCGAGTGGCGCAAACGACTCTCGGATGTCGCCGCAGCGCAGCATCTGATCGCCGAAATACGGGTTGTTGATCTGCGTGCCCCGCTGAAGCCAGTCGGCTCCCTTGTTGTCGAACGCCATCGGGCAGTGCGCGAGGTTCCATTCCCCACTACCGCGGTGCCCGAAGCGGCGCTGCAGCGCAATCACGCCCTCGCTCATCCGCTCGAACCGTGCGCGAGCGGTGTCGATGCTGGTGATGGCATCCTCGACGCGCAGCCGCGCCGCCGCACGACGCCACTCGGCGAGCGGATCACCGACGAGCCCGGCCTCTCCCACAAAGCCGATCGCGATCTTCAGATCTGCCGCCGCTTGCACGAAACCGCCAAGATCATCAGCGGCCAGCGCCTCCTGCGCATCGAGGTACGCCGAGTACACAGGCTTGAGCGCGAACACGAAGCTATCGGGCACGGCGACGCGAGCGGGCATGTCGGGCATCGAGTCGCCAGCCTTGCCGCCGTGCCCCGCATGCGGGTTGCCTCCGCCACCGCCGCCGGGTGTCATCATGCTCGGCTTGGCCGCGATCTGCATCGCGCTGTCGATCCGGAAAGCGCCGTTCACGACAACGGACTCGCCCCGTGTGAGCCCGTCGCGCACGATGTAGAAGTCGCCCGCTCGGGGACCGAGCATGACATTCCGTCCCTCGTAGGACGGTCTATCGGCGTCGGGCACTTGCACATAGACAACGGACCGCGTGCCAGTGAAGAGCACAGCAGATCGCGGAATCACCAAGGGCTCTTTGGCCCCGGCAGGGTCTCCCACGACGCCGAGCGACTCAGCTGGCGCCGTCGCCATGCCACAGATGTCGCATTCGCCCGGGCCATCCTTGACGACGGTCGGGTGCATCGGGCACACCCATCGGCCCGCAAGTTCGTTGTTGGGAACGGCGCCGTCTTCGCCGACCCGCGCGCGTATGACCGCTGACGCGAACATGCCGGGCTTGAGCCGTCGCTCGGTGTTATCGACCGCGACACGCACCGCAGCCGTGCGCGTCCGCTCATCAACCATCGGCTCGATGAACGAAACCCGCCCCTCGAAGATCTCCCCCGGGTGCGCCTCGACCGTGAACGTCACCCGCTGCCCCCAACGGAGCATCGGGAGCTGCGACTCGTACGCCTGCATATCGAGCCAAAGCCGCGAGAGGTCGGCGATCGTCGCCATCGGGGCTCCGGTCTGCAGGTAGTCGCCCTCGCGCACCGCGAGGTGCGTGACAACACCACCGATCGGGGCGTAGATGGTCAGGCGGTCCGAGTCGAACGAGCCGTCTTCGACCGCACTGATCTGCTCTGGCGTGATGCCGAACAGGCGGAGCTTCTCGCGGGCCGCATCGAGCGTGCCGCGCGTCGCGAAACGGACAAGCTCGCTGGTCGCGTTGCTGCTGTTTGATGCAGCCTTGGCCTGCCGAAACTCCTCGAATGCCGCGAGCAGGTCGGGGCTGTAGACCTCGGCCATGTGGTCGCCCTTGGCAACAGGCACACCGAGGTAGTTGACGAACAACCGCTCGATGCGCCCAGGGAAGTAGGCCGTGAGGCGCGCAACGGAGGTCTCGTCATAGGTCACCTTACCGTAGAGCCGGACCTCCGCCGTCGGGAAGAACCGACCAACGGGGGCCGTCTCGATCTGGCTCATCGCCGCAGCCGAATCGCTCATCGTGACGCGCAGCTCGCTACCCTCGCCGCCATCGTCCGTGACCGGAATCAAGTCCATAAAGCAGATCGGGCACTTCGCGTCCGGATCGGGCAGCCGCACCGACGGGTGCATCGAGCAGGTGTACATCTGCGGCTCGTCAGCAACTCTTGCGTGATCATGCTCCGCCGCGACGTTCTCGGGCGCGGCCTCACGCTCGGGACTGCCGATGCGGTACCCAACAACGAGCGCTGCAAAGATCAGCACCACGCCGATACCTGCCGCCGTGTGCTTCCACAGCCACGCGATCGCTGATCGACTTGTGTTCGTGAACCTACTCATGGCGTTTCCTCGTCGGGGATGGCCCCCGCGTCTTGATTCTGAATCGGACCCGCTGTGTTGGTAGAGCGTGTCGGCACATCCTCGCCGACCTGGCGGTTGAGACGCGCCAGCGCCTGGCCGCGGTCCGCCCGCGCACGCTCGGCGGATACCGCGAACTCCAGCAGCGTCCGCTCTGTATCGAGCAGATCCAAGAAGCTCGTGCTGCCCGCTCGAAACCCCGCGAGCGAGGCCCGAAGCGATTCCCGAGCCTTGGGGATCAGCGTTGTCTCAAACAGCTCGACACGCCGGTGGGCGTCGGTGTGCTCGAACCACGCCCGCTGGATCGAGGCGGCGATCCGGTTCGCCTCATCCACACGCTCGTGTGACACCGCGAGCCGGCGTGCGAGCGCTTCGCGGACGCCGGCGTCATATTTGTCTCTCCACAACGGCACCGTGATGCCGAAGCTCAGAAGGACCGGGTCGTCCCCGCTCTCGGCGATGGAACTGTTGATCGCTTCGTCTGTCACGATGTAGTCGAGGCCAACCGTAAAACCGGGAAGCCCCTCTTTCCTCGCGACTTCGCTCAGAACTCGCTGCTCCTCAACTCGCTCGTCCAGCGCGAGCAGAACTGGACTCGACCGCCGCGCGATCTCAGCGAGACCGGGCCCGTCTACCGACGCCACTCGCCCAGGAAGCTCGGCGAGTGTGGACACTTCAGCGTCTGTCGTCCGGTTGAGCGCCGCGTTCAGGTCCGCAACGTACGTCGGCCGCATCGCGGTGAGCTGCGCGAGCCGGTCCTCGAGCTGCCCGAGCTCGACCTGCACTCGGACAAGCTCCGGATGCGACCCGGCGCCCACGCGGTACCGCGCACGCAAGACCTCTTCGAAGGAGGACAGCAGCTCAAGGTTCTCGCCCGTAATCCGGACCGCCGCGTCGAGGTAGGCGACCTCATGGAGTGTCTCGACCACACGCTCGGTGACCTCAAGCCGAGCCGCCTCGAACCGCCGCCACGAAGCCCGCGCCGCCATCGCCGCGGCGTCTTCCCGATCCCCGAGCAGTCCCGGCCACGGGAACGATTGGCTCACGCCGACGCGGGCCTGCTGAGCCCCGGTTCGCGTCTCGACCTCATCAAGGAAGAAGCCGAAGTTCACCCTCGGGTCGGGCAGCGACCGCGCCTGCGGCAGGCGCTCGGCGGCCGCGACCCAGCGTTGGTAGGCCGCTTCGACCTTGGGGCTGTGATACAGGGCGTATCGCACGAACTCGTCCGCTGATGCACCGGGGGTGAGCAGCGGCGCAGCGTTCTCAACGTCCGAATGAGATCGGTACGCCGAACGGGGCGACGAGTCGGCGTCAGCCGGCAGGGATCGGGCGAACGACGTCGGTAGACCGCGGGACGAATCGAAAGGCGACGTGCAGCCGCCAATGATTCCGACCGCCGCGACGCCCACCGCGCACGCGATGAAACGAACGGCCATGGATGGCTCCTAGATGTCTGGAAAGGTGAGTGTCCGAGTGACATCAACAGGGACGGCTCGCACCCATCGCGCGCACCATCCCTTGAGGACTCGGGCTCTACGTTTGCCAGATGCCCAGGAGAGCCTGAACCTCGTTGTGGGTCTTGCCCGCACACGGGCTGACGACAAGCGACGCCATCGCGGGCGTCGCGTCGTCCGGTTCGATCACCGGCGTAATCTGCGCCGGGCCGTTCGTCAGGACCGTGACCGAGTCACGATCCGTTCTGGGCAGGGGAGCATCGGGCCGCGGCTGCCGATCTGGCATCGGGGCCGCAGCGCACGTGCATGGCCCGCCACTCATAAGGCAGACAACCACCTTCGCTGGTTCACCGCAGCAGGAGGTCTCGATAATGACCTCGTGGCAGCCAGATGCGCGACAAGCATGCCCATGTCCCAGAGCCTGCCAGCTTGTCAATCCGATACCTAAACCGGGGATACCGGCAAAGATGAGCGTCAGGATGGTCAATAGGCGAATCACGAACTCATTGTACTCCCACGCCAGCTATCGGTAAACAAACGCGACAGCTTGCGTATTCCCGCGCTTCGGCCCCGCGGACGCAATCCACAGCAGTGACACCCCCCCCGGTGTCCGAAAGAGTGTCGGCGAGCGAGGCCGCTGACACCAGCTCGCCCGGAACTTTGAGGGACTCGATAATACCCGAGGAGACGTGCCCGATGCGCTCGGGTGACTTGGCGATCGTCTCGGCCTCGCCGCCGGCCGGCACGGCTCCACACGCCAGCTCATCGCCGCCGGCGCCGTCACCCAACGCTACGACTACGACGCCTACGGCCAGACCTTCGCATGGGGGTTTGATGATCACGGCCGCCCCCTTCGGGACCTTCGACTTCTCGGACGTCATCGCCTTCCTCGGCGCCTCCGCCGCCGGCTGCCCGGAACCACACCCCGCGGGGACCCCGACGCCGACCCCGCGCCCAATCTCCCGCCCCGCGCCCTCACCGGCGCGGGGCGGCTTGCGTTCTCCGCCCTCTCCGCTACCCGACTGACCGATCACGCGTCCTCTCCGCATCCCGCTGGCGGACCCGACCACGGCTACTATGCCCCACGCATGCGTCGTCCCAGCCACTATTCCGTGATCGCGTGGGCCCTCCTGCTGGTCCAGGCGGTCACCTCGCTGAGCCCGGCGACGATCGTCCTCTGCCGCGAGGACAACGGCACGTCGCACTTCGAGGTCTTTGCCGAGAGCTGCTGCGACGCGGGCCAGGACCAGCCGCAGCGCCCCACCCGCGAACCGACCCTCACCAACGCCAACGACGCGACATGCGAGGGCGCCCGGTGTGTCGATGAGACCGTTCGCGCCGCCCGCCTCGCCCGCGGTCCGTCACAGCCCAGGCCCGAGATCCCTCTTCCGCCGCCGCCCTCCGGGCCGCGGTCGGTCGCCTTCGAACACGCGAGCCCGCCCGTTCTGAGCGACCCGCGTCCCACGGGGCGCCTGTTCTCAACCACCCCGCCGCGCGAGTCGGTCCGGTCGCGGCGCGCAACCGTGCTCATCCTCTGAACCCTCCGAGCATCGAGTGATCCCTGATGACGCCATCCGCTGATGGCGCCCGCTGTCACGATTCACCCTGCTCGAGGACATGACATGACAACCAGAGTTCTTTCGGGTCTCGGGCTCTGCCTGATGCTCGGAGGCTGCGCCGGACCACTGGACCGCGCGTGGGACGAGGCCCCATTCCGATCCATCCAGGACCGCTACGCCCTCGCCCAGGACAGAGCCACCGCCGACCCGGGCGTCGGCACGCCGAACGCGCCCGCCCAGATCCACGCGCTCGAGCAGCTGAGCGTCAACGACGCCATCCGCATCGCCATCGCCAACAGCCCTCGCCTGCGCCGGGCGGGCTACCGCGTGGACAGCGCCACCGGGCGTGTGACCCAGGCCGGGCTGCACCCCAACCCGTCGCTCCGCTTCGAGGGTGAGTCACTCGGCGCCGAGAGCGGGCGCGGCGGTGAGACGAGCTACCGCATCGAGCAGGAAATCGTGCTCGGCTCCCGCCTCAAACACGCACGTGAGGTCGCCGACGCGGACCGCCTGACCGCCCAGGCGCAGTACCTGGGCGAGGAGTTCGCCGTTGCGTCAAGGGTGACGCGGGCGTACCACGCCGCCCTCGCGGCGCGCGACCGGCTGGCCCGCCGACAGGACCTGACCGACCTGGCCGAGGAACTGCTCCGGGCCGCGACCGCGCAGGTCAACGCCGGGTCCGCGACCGAGCAGGATCGGCTGCGCGCCGAGGTGGTGCGCGAGCAGGCCCAGATCGAGCTTGAGGCGGCGCGCCTGAGCGCCGACGCGTCCCGCTGGGCGCTCGCCTCGGCAATGGGGCTCGAGGGCGCCATGCTGGTCCCCCTCTCCACCGAGGTCCAGTCGCTGCCCGACATCCCCGACAAGCTGCGACTCATCGATGCCGTTCTGGACTCGAGCAGCCGGTCATCGGTCGCCCGCATCGCGGTTCAGCGCGCCCAGCGCGCTCACCGCCTGGCCAGGGCGCAAGCCACGCCGACGCTGGTTGCCTCGGCCGGCCCCCGCTACTCCGACACCGACAACGAAACCACGATGGACGTAGGCGTGGGCGTTGAGATCCCCATCTTCGACCGGAACCAGGGCGCTATCCGCTCGGCGATCGCCGAACGCCTGTCCGCGGCCGAAAGCGTCAACATCGTCCGCCTCGAACTCATCGACGAGGTCACGCGGGCCTGGTCGAGCTACGAGACGGCCCGCCTCACCACCGCCCGCTACCGCGACCATCTTCTCCCCAAGGCCGACCGCACGCTCTCCCTCACACGCAAGGCCTACGAGCGCGGCAAGTCGGACTACCTCCGCCTGCTCGACGCGCAACAAGTCGTCGTTGAATCCCAGATCGCGTACATCGACGCGCTCCAGCGCCTCCACGAATCCGCCGCAGAGCTGCGATCGCTCGCCCAGACCGACGCCCCCTGGCGCGAGTCCCGCCCCGGGGACGAGCCCCGTGCAGAGGTATCCCCATGAACACGCTCCGCAAGGTCCTTCCCGCCGCCGCGCTCCTCGCGCTGGCGATCCACACCCAGGGCTGCTCCAAGAGCCCCGCCCACGACGATCACGCGGGCCACGCCCACGATGAAGACCCCCCCGCCGACCACAACGACCACGACGATGAGGACGCGAACGGGCACGCCGACGAGGACGCCGAGGACGTCATCCGCCTTACCCCCGAGCAGCTCGAGGCCGCGGGCGTCGTCATCGAACCGCTCGCCGGCGGGGCCATCGCGACCTTTGTCACCCTCCCGGGCGAGGTGGGACTCAACCAGGACACGGTCCTGCACGTCACCCCGCGCGTGCCGGGCATCGTCGCCCAGGTCCAGGGGCTCCTGGGCCAGCACGTCCAGCGGGGTGATCTGCTGGCCGTGCTCGAGAGCCCGGAGCTGGGCGAGCGGAAGATCGAGTACCTGCAGGCCCTGCAGGCCAGGTCGGTCGCCGACGCCGAGCTCGATCGTCAGCGGACCATCAGCCGCAACACCGCCACGCTCCTGAGCGCCCTCCGCCAGAAACCCGAGCTGGACGCGCTGCAGTCGCAGGTGATGGACCTGCGCATCGGCGCCAACAAGGGGCGCCTGCTCTCGGCGTACGCCAGGGTCCGGGCCGCCCGGGCCAACTACGACCGCGAGCGCGAGCTGCACGAGCAGAACCTCTCCACCGAGTCGGACCTGCTCGCCGCCCAGGAGGCGTTCAACAGCTCGCAGGCCGACTACCTGGGCGCGTTCGAGGACATCGACTTCACCTACCAGCTCCGCCTGCAGGAGGCCGAGCGCGCGGCCCGCATCGCGGACTGGGGCGTTGACAACGCCAACCGACGCCTCCACCTGCTCGGGCTCAGCGACGAGCAGGTCGAGGGCATCACCGATGAGCCCTACGAACGCGTCGCCCGGTACGAGCTGACCGCGGCCATCAGCGGACGCATCGTCGCCAAGCACATCACACCGGGCGAGAAGCTCGACGCCAGCAACCCCGTCTACACCCTGGCCAACCTCGACACCGTCTGGCTCAACATCTCCGTCTACTCCCAGTACGCGCCCCAGATCCGAGAACACCAGCGGGTCACCGTCACCGCGGGCGACCGGACCACCACCGGTGTGGTGGACTACGTCAGCGCCGTGGTCTCGGAATCGACGCGGACGCTCGCCGCCCGCGTTGTCATCGACAACACCGGCGCCGCCTGGAAACCGGGCGAGTTCGTCACCGCGCGCGTCCAGACGGGCGAGCGTCAGGCCCCGCGCGTCGTCCCGCTCTCCGCGATCCAGACGTTCGAGGGTCGTGAGGTCGTCTTCATCCAGGACGCGGACGGGATCGAGCCCGTCGCCGTCCGCCTCGGGCGTCGCAACGACGTCTCCGCCGAGCTGCTCGGGGACGACATCCCCATCGGAACCCCGATCGTCGTCACGAACAGCTTTCTCATGAAGTCCGAGCTGGGCAAGAGCGCCGCCGGGCACGAGCACTAAGGAGGGCGCCATGCTCGACAGGATCATCGAGTTCTCCATCCGCCAGCGCGTGCTGGTGCTGCTGGCCACGCTCGCCATCGCGGGCATCGGCGTCTACAGCTTCACCCGCCTCCCCATCGACGCGGTCCCCGACATCACCAACGTCCAGGTGCAGATCAACACCAACGTCCCCGCCCTCTCCCCCGTCGAGATCGAACAGCAGGTCACCTTCCCCATCGAGTGGTCCATGGGCGGCCTGCCCGACATCGACTCCATCCGCTCGATCTCCCGCTACGGCCTCTCCCAGGTCACCGTCGTCTTCGAAGAGGGAACCGACATCTACTGGGCCCGCCAGCTCGTGGGCGAACGCCTCTCCGAGGCGCGCGAGTCGCTCCCCCCGGGCCTGGCCGAGCCCCAGATGGGCCCGATCTCCACGGGCCTCGGCGAGATCTACATGTGGTCCGTCGAGGCCACCGGCCCCAGACCCGACGGCTCCGACTACTCACCCCAGGACCTCCGCACCGTCCAGGACTGGATCGTCCGCCCCCAGCTCCGCACCGTGCCCGGCGTCACCGAGGTCAACAGCATCGGCGCCTACGAGGAACAGTTCCACGTCACGCCCGACCCCGCCAGGCTCATGGCCTTCGGCCTCTCCTTCCGCGACATCATGCGCGCCATCGCCGAGAACAACGCCAACGCCGGCGGCGGCTACATCGAGCACGCGGGCGAGGCCTACCTCGTCCGTGCCACCGGGCTCATCCGCGACGCCGAGGACATCCGCAACATCGTCCTCAAGACCGACGACGGCGTCCCCGTCCACATCCACGATGTCGCCAGCGTCGCCGTCGGCGACGAGCTCCGCACCGGCGCGGGCACGCACGACGGGCAGGAGGTAGTCATCGGCACCGCCATGATGCTCCTGGGCGCCAACAGCCGGACCGTCTCCGAGGACGTCCACGCCCGCATTGGCCAGATCCAGAAGACCCTCCCCCTGAACGTCAAGCTCACCACCCTCTACAACCGCACCTACCTCGTGGACGCGACGCTCCACACCATCCAGAAAAACCTCTTCGAGGGCGCGGTCCTCGTCATCGTCATCCTGCTCCTGCTCCTGGGCAACCTGCGCGCCGCGCTCATCGTCGCCTGCGCCATCCCCCTCTCCATGCTCATCGCCATCACGGGCATGGTCGAGCAGAAAATCAGCGCCAACCTCCTCAGCCTGGGCGCGGTTGACTTCGGCATCATCGTGGACGGCGCCGTCGTCTTCGTCGAGAACATCGTCCGACGCGCCTCCGAAGAGCAGCAACGCCTCAAACGCCGCCTCAAACGCGACGAACGCCTCTCGATCATCGGCAAGGCCGGGCGCCAGGTCGCCAAGCCCACCCTCTTCGGCGTGCTCATCATCATGATCGTCTACCTCCCCATCCTCACCCTCACCGGCATCGAGGGCAAAATGTTCAGGCCCATGGCGGGCGTCGTGCTCCTCGCCCTTGGCGGCGCGCTCGTGCTCACGTTCACCTTCGTCCCCGCCGCGTGCGCCGTGTTCCTCCGCGGCAGCTTCGCCGAGCGGGAGAGCATCATCATCCGATGGGTCAAGGGCGCCTACCGCCCCACGCTCATGCTGGCGCTGCGCCTCCGATGGGTGACGGTCGGCGCCGCCGTGCTGCTGCTGCTTGTCTCCGGCCTCATCACCGCGCGCCTGGGCGTGGAGTTCGTCCCCAAGCTGGGCGAGGGCGCCCTGGCCGTCCAGCCCGCCCGCATCCCCAGCATCGGCATCACCACCAGCGTCGAGATGCAGAAGGACCTCGAGCGCGCCCTGCGCGACGAGTTCCCCGACGAGATCGCCAGCATCTTTGCGCGAACCGGAACCGCCGAGGTCGCCACCGACCCCATGGGCCCAAACGTCAGCGACACCTACCTCATGCTCCACCCGCGCCGCCAGTGGACCAGGGCCTCCACCCAGGAGCAGCTCGCCCAGGCGATCGAGTCGTTCCTCCAGACCATCCCGGGCCAGAACTACGAGATCTCCCAGCCCATCGAGCTCCGATTCAACGAGCTCATCAGCGGCGTGCGCAGCGACGTCGCCGTCAAGATCTTCGGCGACGACCTCGATCTGCTCCGTCTGGCCGGGACCGAGGTCGCCCGGGTCCTCGAGCAGATCCCGGGCGCCTCCGACGTCAAGGTCGAGCAGGTCTCGGGGCTCTCCGTCCTGACCATCGACATCGACCGCGCCGCCATCTCCCGATATGGGCTCAACGTGGCCGATGTCCAAGACGTCGTCTCCATCGCGTTCGGCGGCCAGGAAGCCGGCGTGCTCTACGACGGCGACCGCCGCTTCCCCATCGTCGTCCGCCTCCCCGAGGCCCTCCGCGCGCAGGTCGATCTCGTCCGCCAGCTCCCCATCCCCCTGCCCGACGGCGTCGAGACCGAACGCCCCGAACACCCGGCCGACACCCTCGCCTCCGAGATCCGCTACGTCCCGCTCGAAGCCGTCGCCAATATCAGCGTGTCGGAGGGGCCCAACCAGATCAGCCGCGAGAACGCCAAGCGGCGCATCGTCGTGCAGGCCAACGTCCGCGGGCGCGACATGGGCTCGTTCGTCAGCCAGGCCCAGCAGCGCCTCGACGACGAGGTCACCCTCCCCGACGGGTACTACACCGTCTGGGGTGGCCAGTTCGAGAACCTCGCCCGCGCCCGTCAACGCCTGGCCATCGTCGTCCCCATCGCCCTCTCGCTCATCTTCATCATGCTCTTCACCGCGTTCGGCAGCGTCCGCCACGCCGTGCTCGTCTACACCGGCGTCCCGCTCGCGCTGACCGGCGGCGTCATCGCCCTCTGGGCGCGGGACATGCCCCTGAGCATCAGCGCCGGCGTCGGCTTCATCGCCCTCTCGGGTGTCGCCGTGCTCAACGGCGTCGTCATGATCACGTTCATCAACCAGCTCCGCGACTCGGGCAAGCCCACGCTCGACGCCGTCGTCGAGGGCAGCCTCTCCCGCCTCCGCCCCGTGCTCATGACCGCCCTGGTCGCCAGCCTCGGGTTCGTCCCCATGGCCCTCAACACCGGCACGGGAGCCGAGGTCCAGCGCCCGCTTGCGACCGTCGTCATCGGCGGGCTCATCAGCTCCACCATCCTCACACTCGTCCTCCTGCCCACCCTCTATCTCTGGTTTGGCGCTGCGCAGGACGACCCCGCGGACCGACCGTCCCACCCGAGCTCTCGATGAGCTCCGGCGCGTTTGAGCACGCGTCCAACCCCGAGAGTTCCCCGTCGCGCTTGCCCCGCGCCCGTCCTTCGGGTCAACTCAACCCATCGCCCTTGATGGCGGTACCCGCACGTACGCCCCTCGCCTCCCAATCAAGGATCCGAACGTGATCGATCGCCTGCTCTGCGTGCTCCTCCTCGCCTGCCCGCTACCGACGCTCGCCCAGGTCTCGGATGATGTCTTCGACCACGAACCCGTCGAGATCACAACCGACGATCCGACCCACGAGACCGTCGCCGAGTCCTCCGGCTTCGAACGCACCGCCTCGCACGAGCAGGTGGTCGAGCTCTGCGGGAAGCTCGCCGCCGCCTCGGAGCGGATCACGCTCTCCTCGATGGGGACCTCGGGCCAGGGCAAGGACATCCCCCTGCTCATCCTCGCCGACCCACCGATCAAGAACGCCGACGACGCCCGCGAGTCCGGCAAGCTGATCGTCTTCCTCTTCGGGAACATCCACGCCGGCGAGGTCTGCGGCAAGGAAGCCCTCCTCATGCTCGCCCGCGACCTGGGCCTGGGCGAACACTCCGACCTGCTCGACGACCTCGTCCTGCTCATCGCCCCCATCTACAACCCCGACGCCAACGACGCGTTCAACCCCGCCAACCGCCCCGGCCAGCTCGGCCCCATCGAGATGGGTGAGCGCGAGAACGCCGACGGCCTCGACCTCAACCGCGACTACATCAAGCTCGAAGCCCCCGAGACCCGCGCGCTCGCCAAGCTCCTCAACGAGTGGGACCCGCACCTGACCGTGGACACCCACACCACCAACGGCTCCCACCACCGCTACCTCATCACCTACATGGGCCCCCGCCACCCCGCGGGCGACAACGCCGTCGTTCAGTACACGCGCGACACCCTCCTGCCCGCCATCGACTCCCGCTTCGAGGGCCAGACCGACTGGGACTCGTTTTTCTACGGCAACTTCAGCGACAACCACACCAAGTGGACCACCTACCCCGCCGAGCCGCGCTACGGCGCCTCCAGCCGCGGACTCCGCAACCGCCTCTCAATCCTCTCCGAGGCCTACAGCTACGCCCCCTACAAGGACCGCGTCCTGGGCACGCTCGCCTTCTGCGAGGCCATCCTGCACGAAGCCGCAAGCTGCAAGGACGAGATCCAGACACTCACCAGCGATGCCGACGAGCGCACCATCGACGCAGGGCGGAACCCAACCGACGACGACACGGTCGCCCTCCGCATCGAAGCCAACGCGTTCGACGACAAGGTCACCGTCCTCGGCTACGACGAGTACGACGACGAGGGAAACCGCACCGACTGGACCGGCGACGAGGCCCCTCGCGACTACGACGTCGAGCTGATCAACGACTTCGCCGCGACGCTCAGCGTCAAACGCGCCTTCGCCTACGTCTTCCCCGAAGAGCTCACCTCCATCGCCACCGTCCTCCAGCGCCACGGCATCGAGGTCCGCGAGATCCGCGAGGACACCGAGTTGCCCGCGCAGGTCTACCGCATCGACGGGCACGACGCCGCCGACCGCCCCTTCGAGGGGCACACGATGACGACCAGCGTGCGCGCCGCCGCCATCCCGCGCACGGTCAACGCCCACCCACGCATGTTCCTCGTCCGCACCGATCAGAAGCTCGGCGCCCTCGCCTCATACCTGCTCGAGCCCCAGTCTTCCGACGGCCTCGTCGCTTGGAACTTCTTCGACGACCACCTGAATCCGGGCGCCGACTTCCCCGTCTGGCGCCTCCCCGCGTACGCCCCCATCACCTCCCTTCCCCTCGCCCCGCTGCCAGAAAACCGCGAAACAGGCAAGCCCATCACCTTCGACGCCCTCTACGCCAAGAACGGCGAAACACGCGTCAACCTCAACGGCGCCCCCGCCCGCATCGACCGCTGGCTCGACGACGAGCACTACCAGCAGCGCAAGGACGGACGAACCTACAAGGTCCACGCCGCCACCGGACGCGCCGAGCAGCTCGACACCGACCCCGGCCTTGTCGCCGAGCGCCTCGCTGCGCACCCCGCGATCGACGATGACAACGCCAAGCGCATCGCTCGCCGCTCCTTCGCCAACCCAGACCCGGAGCACCCCCGCGTCGTCTTCACCCACGCCGGCGACCTGTACACCGCCAACACCGACGGCTCGGGCGTCGCCCGACTCACCTCCACCCCCGAGCGTGAGGAAATCCCCACCCTCTCCCCCGACGCCCAGTTCATCGCCTTCGTCCGCGACAACAACCTCTGGGTCGTCGATCTCGAGACCCAGACCGAACGCGCCCTCACCACCGCCGGCGCCGACGATCATCGCTTCGGCAAGGCCAGCTGGGTCTACTACGAGGAGATCTTCTGGCGCAACTGGAAGGCCTACTGGTGGAGCCCGGACTCAACCAAGCTCGCCTTCTTCGAGACAGACTCGTCGAACGTCCCCCACTTCACCATCATCCACGACGCCGAAGAGCCCCAGCGCGCCGAGACCGTCCGGTACCCCAAGCCCGGAGACCGCAACCCCCACGTCCGCGTCCACGTCGTCGACCGCGCCGGCGGCTCACCCCGCGAGCTTGACCTGTCCGATTACGACGAAGGCGCGTACCTGATCTCGCACGTCCAGTGGACGCCCGACGCCAAGCATGTCCGCCTGGATATTCAGGACCGCGCCCAGACCTGGCTCGACCTCGTCCACACGCCCGCCTCGGGCAAGGATGCCGAGCGTCTCTTCCGCGAGACCACCGAGGCCTGGGTCGAGTCGCAGCACGACGCCGAATACCTGGACGATGGCTCGTTCATCCTCGCCTCCGAGCGCGACGGCTGGCGCCACCTCTACCTCTACAAGCCCGACGGCGCCCTCAAGCATCAGATCACCACCGGTGACTACGAGGTGCGAACGCTCCATCAAGTCGACGAAGACTCCGGCTGGGTCTATTTCTCTGGAACCGTCGATTCCCACATCGCCCAGAACCTCTACCGAGTGAAGCTCGACGGGCTCGACCTCACCCGCCTCACCCACGAGCCGGGTTCGCACGCGATCCAGCTCTCGCCCGACGCGAACATGTTCATCGACCGCTGGTCCTCGTTCGACGAGCCGACCCGCGTTGCGCTCCGCAACAGCGAGGGCGCCTTCATCCGCTGGATCGACACCAACCCCGTCCGCGACCTCGACGTCTACCAGCGCGGCGACTACACCCTCGTCGAGATCCCCTCCGAGCAGGGCGTCTCCCTCCAGGCCTCCATCCTCACGCCCCCCGGCTTCGATCCGAACCGCAAGCACCCCGTCTGGTTCATGACCTACGCCGGCCCCCACGCCCCCTCCATCAGCGACAGCTGGCGGGGCGGACGCGCCTACGACCACATGCTCGCGCAGCTTGGCATGGTCGTCTTCCGCATGGACCCCCACCCCGCCTCGGGCAAGGGCGCCGTCTCCGCGTGGACCGCCTACAAGCAGCTCGGCGTCCGCGAGATGCAGGACATCGAGGAAGCCATCAACTGGCTCAAGGACCTGCCCTTCATCGACCCCGACCGCATCGGCATGGCCGGGCACTCCTACGGCGGCTACATGACCGCCTACGCCCTCACCCACTCCGACCTCTTCGCCGCCGGCATCGCCGGCGCCCCCGTCACCAGCTACCGCGACTACGACTCCATCTACACCGAACGCTACATGGACACCCCCCAGAACAACCCCGAGGGCTACGACGCGACCGACATCAGCAAGGCCGCCAAGAACCTTCACGGACGCCTGCTCATCGCCCACGGCGCCATGGACGACAACGTCCACTTCCAGAACACCATCAAGCTCATCAGCGCCCTACAACGCGCCAACGCCGACTTCGAGCTCATGATCTACCCCGCCGCCCGCCACGGCGGATATGGCGACCACTACCGCAACCTCCAACACGACTTCATCACGCGAACCCTCATCGACGTCGAGACCGACGACCCCGACGACCCCCAACCCGAGCCGAGCGAGGCGGAACTGATCGAGTCAGCGCCCACATCCGACTGAACCCCCTCCTGGCGGTGCCGGTTTCCAACCGGCTCAGTTCACCCCAGCACGCCCCGCCCCCCACCGCGGTATCCTGCTCCCCCACCAACCCGGAGCAGGCATGACGCTGACCCTCACCATCCTCCTCGCCATCGCCCTCGTCGCGTTCGCGATCGCGACCGACAAACGCCACAAACGCCTCCGCCGCCGCCTCGCCCGCGCCGAGCGCCGCGAGATGGAGCTGCTCCACACCATCAAGCCGCTCTACGTCGCCAACGCCCAGGCCCGCCTGCGCGAGCGCGCCGTCACGCCCCGCATGCCCGTCGAGTTCCGCTCCCAGTTCGGCGAGGACATCCTCCTCGACGCCCTCTTTGACGGGCAGGAGTCCGGCTTCTTCATCGAGGTCGGCGCCTACGACGGCTACACCTTCGCCGTCACCTACGCCCTCGAGTCCCAGGGCTGGACCGGCCTGCTCATCGAGCCCGTCCCCTCGCTCCACGCCAAGGCCCAGGCCCGACGCCCCGCCGCCCGCGTCGTCAACGCCGCCCTCTCTCGCAAGGGCTCGACCGGAACCGCCAAGTTCACCCACATCCTCGGCGACGGCAGCGACGGCTACGACGCCTCGAGCTACCTCGAAGACCCCGGCGCCCGCGGCTTCTCCAAACGCCCACCCAAGACCAACGTCGAGCACGTCGAGGTCCCCCTCACCACCATGGACGATCTGCTCGCCGACCACTCGGGTCCCATCGATGTCGTCGTCATCGACGTCGAGGGCGGCGAGCTCGCCCTGCTCGACGGCTTCGATCTCGAACGCTTCAAGCCCCGCGCCATCCTCATCGAGGACCACAACCTGGGCAGCGACACCGAAATCCTCAGCTGCCTCACCCGCCGTGGCTACGTCCACGTCTGCTGGCTCGCCTACAACCGCCTCATGATCCACAAGGACGACTCCGCCCTCATCCAGCGGGCCCAGCAGGTCAGCCAGCACACCGCCACCGCCAAAACCGCCGGCTAAACCGAAAGCCGGTGGGACAGGCGTCCCGCCTGTCTTGCGTCCGCCCCCGTACACTCCGGGCGCATGCCCCAAGCCCACGCCGTCGTCATCACGCACACCCCGCAGCGCCTCCGGCGCACCTTCCTGGCCCTCGCCTGCCAGACCCGCGCCCCCGATTCGGTCACGCTCAGCTGCGACAGCGACGACCCCGCGATCGAGCGCGAGGCCCGCGCCGCCTCGCGCGAGTTCGACCTGCCCATCCGCCTCATCACCCGCCCCGCCCTCGAAAAATCCCGCTCGGGCCAGGCCCGCAACAACGCCGTCCGCGCCCTGCTCAGCGAGGCCACCGACGACGAGGCCCGGGTCATCTTCCTCGACGCCGACTGCGCCCCCGCGCCCGACCTGGTCGCCAAGCACATGGACCTTGGCCGCGGGCGGGCGCTCGTCCACGCCGGGCGGATCAACATGACCGCCGAGCAGACCCAGCACTTCGACGAGGACGCCCTCCGCGCCGGGCGCCTCCCCGTCACCCCGTCCCCCGAGCAGCTCGCCGACGTTGCCAAACGCCACGCCCGGTACCGACGCCACGCCTTGCTCCGGCGCGTCGGCCTCATGAAGCCCCACAAGCCCAAGCTCATCAGCGCCAACTTCAGCGTCCGCCTGCGCGACTTCGTCACCGTCAACGGCTTCGACGAGTCCTACGAGGGCTGGGGCCAGGAAGACGACGACCTGGGGCGCCGCCTGTACATGGTCGGCGTCCGCCCAGTCATCGCCGTGCGCACCATCCTCGCCTTCCACCAGCACCACGACACCCGCGCCCCCACCGCCTGGAGCGCCTCCCCCAACGCTCGCCGCCTCGAAGAGCCCTGCCCCGTCCACGCCGTGCTCGGCCTCGACCACCCCGCGACCCAGCCCGACCCGCGCGTCACCCAGATCACCCCCGCCGATGCCGTCCCCGAGCCCGAGGCGGCCCTCGCATGAAGGGCGTCGTCCTCGCAGGCGGACGGGGCCAGCGCCTCCGCGCCCTCACCCACGGCGCCAACAAGCACCTCCTCCCCGTCGCCGGTAGCCCCATGATCGACCACCCGATCCGCACGCTCATCGACGCGGGGATCACCGACATCCTCGTCGTCACCGGCGCCGAGCACGAACGCGCGATGGGCGAGCATCTCCGTTCCACCCCGCTCGCCGACCGCTGCTCGCTCAGCCTCGCCCCGCAGCCCACACCCGACGGCATCGCCGGCGCCCTGGCCTGCGCCGAAACCTTCGCCGCCGGCGAGCCCGTGTGCGTCATCCTGGGCGACAACCTGCTCCAGCGCCCACCGACCACCGCGATCAACGCGTTCGCCGCCGACCCAATCGGCGCCATGATCTTCCTCACCATCGCCGACGACCCCGAGCGCTTCGCCATCGCAACCTTCGAAGGCGACAACCCCGCCAACCCCATCACCGACATCACCGAGAAGCCCGCCAACCCCGCCAGCAACGCCGCCGTCATCGGGCTCTACCTCTACGACGCCGAAGTCTTCGACACCTGCCGCTCCCTCACCCCCTCCCCCCGCGCCGAGCTCGAGATCACCGACGTCAACCGGGCGTATCTCCGCCGCGCCGCCCTCCGCGGCGCCTTCATCGACGGCTGGTGGATCGACGCCGGCACGCCCGAGAGCCTCGCCCGCGCCCAGTCGTTCCTCGCCGGACCGGAGCGCCCCGCATGAGCGTCCCCGAGACCTGGCTCATCACCGGAGGCGCCGGCTTCATCGGCTCCAATCTCGTCCGCCACGTCCTGGACACGCGCCCGGGCGTCCACGTCATCAACCTCGACGCCCTCACCTACGCCGGCAACCCCGACAACCTCGCGGGCCTCGACGCCAACCCGCGCTACGAGTTCGCCCACGCCGACATCCGCGACGCGCAGACGGTCCGCCCGTTCATGGAGCGCGCCCATGTCGTTCTCCACCTGGCCGCCGAGAGCCACGTGGACCGCTCCATCGCCGACCCGCAACCCTTCATCAGCACCAACATCGTCGGCACGCAGACCCTGCTCGACCTCGCCCGCCTCTGCCCCGGCCTGCGCCGCTTCGTCCACGTCTCGACCGACGAAATCTACGGCCACCTCCCCCTCGACCGCCCCGACCTCAGATTCACCGAGACCGACCCGCTCCGCCCCCGCTCGCCCTACGCCGCGAGCAAAGCCAGCGCCGACCTGCTCGCCCTGGCCGCGCACGAAACATTCGGACTCGATGTCGTCATCGCCCGCCCCTCCAACAACCTCGGCCCCCGCCAGCTCCCCGAGAAGCTCATCCCCCGTTTCATCGCCAACATCCTCCGCGACCAGCCCGTCCCCCTCTTCGGCGACGGCCTCCACGTCCGCGACTGGATCCACGTCACCGACACCTGCGTCGCCCTCATCACCCTCGCCGACCGTGCCGCGCCCGGCCAGGCCTACAACATCGGCGCCTCCAACGAGGTCTCCAACCTGGAGCTGACCCGCGCGCTGCTGCACGCCCTGGGCAAGGACGAATCGCTCATCCAGCACGCCCCCGACCGCCCCGGGCACGACCTCCGCTACGCCGTCAACACCGACAAGCTCCGCAACGAACTCGCCTGGACACCCCAGCACTCCGACTGGCCCGCCGCCCTCCTGCGCACCATCGAGTGGTACCAGAGCAACACCGACTGGCTCGATCGCGCCGCCGCCGATCTCTAGGGCGCCCCCGCCCGCGCCCCGGGCGCCAGCCCGAAGCCATCGCGGATGTACGCCCCCACCGCCGCCGCGGTATACCCCTCGCGCCAGCTCGCCCGCGACTGGCGCCTCGCCCCCGCCAGAAGCCCCCCCACGGTCCCCGCGCCCCCCAGCGACGCGTTGTACGTCGCCAGGCTCCGCCCGGGCTCAACGTACGCCGGCGCCGCGCCCAGCGCATCGGTCTCGCCCACGCGCCTCGCCCAGTCGTGCCGTCCGAGCCATTCACCATCGATCGCCATCGATCGCTCACCGCCCCCGCCGCCGTACACGTTCCCGCCGAACGAAGCGACACGGGCGCCCCCGCGCAACTCAACCAGCACCGAGCCCTCATCAACGCCCACGAACTGGTTGGCCTCAACCAAGTGCCCGTCCTGCGCCTGCCCCGCCCCCGCCTCGGGCACGCGCAGCCCCACGCCCCAGGCGTACACCGTGTTCCGAACCACGCGCACGCGGTGCCGCCCCACGCCCGCGGCCGCCTCGCCCTCGCCGCCCTCGCCCAAGCTCACGCCCCAGCCCTCGCCGCGCACCAGCGTGTTGTCCTCGATCACCGCCCCGCGCTCCCCGATGTTCTCGACCGTGATTCCGCGCCCGCAATCGAGCACCACGTTGCCCACGACCTCACCTGTCACGCCATACCTGTGTGTCAGCGGATCCTCGGCGCCGCCCCCCAGCGTGATCGCCCTCGGGCACATCGCCACCACGTTCCCCTCAATCACCCCCCCGCTGGCCAGCAGCACCCCATCCCCGGGCGAGCGAGCGATCAGGTTCTCGCGCACCACCACCCCCGTGTTGTCCGAGCCCACATGCACCAGCCGCCGGTCCGGATCGGGCGCCACATCGCCGCCGTCAAACACGCACCCCTCGATCAGCAGCCCGTCCACCCCCCACGCGTACAGCCCCTGCGCGTGCCCGAACCGCTCGCCCACGTCCGCCACGATGCTCCGCCGAACCCGCACGCCCGTCAGCCGCCCGCCGCCCCCCTGCAGCACGATCCCGTTCGCCCCGCCCGCAAAGACGCAGTCCTCGATCAGCAGATCGGCCCCCGCCCCCAGCCACCACATCCCGCTCGCCCCGCCGACCCCGCCGCCCGCCTCGAACCGCACGCCGACGATCGCCAGGTGCGACACCTCGCCGCCCCCGCGCGCATCTCTCCGCGAGAACGCGTGCCCCTCGACCGACCGGATCACCGGCCGCTCAACCGAGCGCCCGTACGCCCCCACCACCGCCGGCGCCCCCTCGTCGCGCCCGCTCACACTCCAGTCGCGCAGCGACTCCTCCCACACATCCCCGCGCCGCAGCAGCAGCCAGTCCCCCTCGCCATCGCGCAGCAGCGCCCGAGCGCTCGCCAGCGTCCGCTTCGCCTGCGCCGCCGACAGCCCCGAGCTCTCGTCGTTCCCGCCGGAACTCGAGACATACACCACGCGAGCGCCATCGCCCGCCGCCAGCGCTGTCCACCCCTCCGCATCAACCCCCTGCGCGGGCGCCGGCGCCGCAAGCATCAACAGCACACCGCAGTTCGCGAACACCGCTCGTCGCATCCAGACAACGCCTCCGGGACGGGAATCCCCAGAGGTTCAGCATCTAATTCCCCCGCCCAGTCTCCAAGCCGAGCCGCCCTTAGCCCCACCGGCACAACCCTCGCCGCCGCCACATCCCGCATGCGATCCGATCCAAGCCCGTTGTGCCGCCCCCACATCGCGATGTATCCTGGCCCCGACGATCTGGCGAAGGGACTGAATCGATGGCCGGAACACCACGGCATGCAATGGGCGCCCCCACCCTGCTCATCGCCGTCACCGGCATGGCCCTGCCGCTGGCGACCGCGAGCGCCCAGCTCTTCCCCGCAGAGTTCGAGCTCTCCAGCCTGCTTGGCGCGAATGGCGGAGATGGCTCTACCGGGTTTTCGCTGAATGGAATTAGCGACCGGGATGATAGTGGCTGGGTCGTCTCTGACGCTGGTGATGTCAATGGTGACGGCATTGACGATATCATCATCGGTGCGCCCCACGCCGATCCAAACGGCATGGCCTCCGGCCAGAGCTACGTGGTTTTTGGTCGCAACACCCCGTTCCCGCCCGACTTTGAACTCTCAACTTTGCTCAAGGCCAACGGCGGCAAGGGCTCATTCGGCTTTGTCCTCAACGGCGGCGGTGAGGTCGCTGTGAGCGGGAGCTCTGTTTCCGGCGCAGGTGACATCAACGCGGATGGCTTCGATGACTTGATCGTCGGCTCCCCAGGCTCCGATGCGAACGGCGAGTCTTCCGGCAGCAGCTATGTCGTCTTCGGACGGGGCGTCCAGTTGTTCGCCGAACTCGACTTGACCAGCCTGGCGGCTGCAAATGGTGGCGACGGCGCAATCGGCTTCGTCATAAACGGAGTTGCCGCAGGGAATCGTAGTGGCAGTACGGTCGCGTGCGCTGGCGATTTCAACGGAGATGGCATCGACGATATCGTTGTCTCCTCCGTCCTCGCCAGCCCAAGCAGCCAGTTCTCTGGCCAGTGTTATGTTATCTACGGACGCGGCGCTCCGTTTCCGCCTGACTTTGAGCTTTCCAGTCTACTTCTCTCCAACGGCGGGAATGGGTCCGAGGGGCTTGCGATCAATGGTGTCTCCGAGGACGACCGAGTCGGCGTCAGCGTTTCCACCGCCGGCGACGTCAATGCCGATGGAATCGATGACTTGATCGTTGGCTCTTCAAACGCCGATCCCAATGGCTCAAGATCCGGACAAAGCTACGTGGTCTTTGGGCGAGAGAAGCCCTCTTCCTCCGAGTTCGAACTCTCAAGTTTGCTCACCGTCAACGGCGGAGATGGCTCCTTGGGCTTTGCTATCAACGGTGTCAACGCATCCGATTCCAGTGGGCGTTCTGTTTCCGACGCTGGCGATGTCAACGGCGACGGCATCGATGACATCATCGTCGATGCGTCCGTGGCAAGTCCGAACGGGGCGTACTCCGGTCAAAACTACGTCCTCTTCGGGAGGGCAACTTCGTTCCCCTCAGAGTTTGAAATCTCGAGCCTGCTCACTGCCAACGGCGGAGACGGATCAATCGGCTTCGCCCTCAACGGTGTTGACGGGTATGACTACAGCGGTTTCCACATCTCTGGCGCTGGCGATGTGAACGGCGACGGCTTCAACGACCTCATCGTCGGCGCACCGGGCGTGAACCTGCAAGGCTTCCGTGATGGCCAGAGCTACGTGATCTTTGGCCGCGACGACCCCTTCCCCGCTGAGTTCGAACTCTCAAGCCTGCTGGCCGCCAACGGTGGAAACGGCTCACGCGGCTTCGCCCTCAACGGCGTCGATCATCGTGATGCTAGCGGCCGCTCCGTCTCGAACGCTGGAGACGTCAACGGCGACGGCATTGACGATCTCTTAGTTGGGGCATACGACGCCGATCCAAATGATATCTCTGTCGGCCAGAGCTACGTCATCTTCGGACGCTCACTCCGTTGCAACCCCGCGGACCTCGCCGAGCCCTTCGGCGCCCTGGACATCACCGACGCGTTCGAGTTCCTCGACGCGTTCATCGCCATGAGTTCCCTGGCAGACCTCGCCCCTCCCGTCAACACCCTCAACTTCTCCGACGTCCTCGCCTTCCTCACCGCCTTCACCAACGGCTGCCCGTAGTCGCCCAGGCGAAGTGCGCGCACGAAATACCCCCCTCAGGACTCGAACAGTCGCGGTTTTCATGGGGAAACGCGGGGGTTTCTGATTCGGGCGGCAGCAAATGCGGCAACAAAGGGGCGGGTTCCGGTCCGCCGACGCCCCCGGCGACACCCCCCAAGCCCACCGATCCCGAGTTGGCGGCGGTGGTCGCGGCATGGCCCGACCTGCCCCCGGCGATCCGGGCTGGCATCGCGGCGATGGTCGGGGCTGCTCGGAAGGGGGTGGACCGTGGCTGACCGAGCGCAACCGGACACTGGTCCTGACGCCTCGCCGGGGAAGGGAGCCGCCCCGACCCCCTTTAGTCTTCCGGGGGATCCCTCAACGGACAAGGCGGCGGCCCGCAAGCTGTACGGAGCAGGCCTCGGAGGCATGGTATTTGGTACCGCTGTCCAGCAGCGGTTGGGGCAGCTCTGCTCAGGGGTGAATCTGAGCGATGGCGGCTGTAGCTTCATCGAGGACGTGCTGGCGCGGATGGCCCCGCGTGATCCCTTGGAGGAGCTGTTGGTCATCCAGGCTGCCCTGGCGTACGCCCGAGTCCTGCACCTGACCGAGTACGCCAACCGGCAGGAATCGCTTGAGTCGCTCCGCACCGTCAACGAGTACGCCGACAGGGCGTCCAACACCTACCGGCGGCTCATGCTCGCCCTGGCCGAGTACCGGCGCCCCCCGCGTGGAGGGGACTCATTCACAGCAATCCGGCAAGCCAACATCGCCGGGCAGCAGGTGGTTCAGAATGGCGAGGTCAAAGGGGACAAAAATGCGACGAACGAACAGGGATCAGGAGCCTCAGAAGCCCCGCAGGCCCTACCGACTGACACCGGAAGGGCTGGCGTCCCTACAAGCCTCCGCACGCCGCGTGAGGCCATGGGAGAGGTCAACCGGACCGAGGACGCCTGAGGGGAAGGGGAAGAGCCGCATGAATGCTCTGAGGCACGGTGAGCGGTCGGCGCAGGCGGTAGCAGTTCAGGCCTCCTATGTGGCGTGTATACGCGCCCTGTGGGCGGGAAGAACGCAGCTTCAGGGATCGCCCGTGAGGCGGCTCGGCTGACCACCCTCGTGCCGTGGATCAGCCTCGGCCCGTGTACGATGCTCGGATGAAGAAATCGACACTCGGCGGTAGTTTCACGGATCGGGCGCTCTTGGAAGGTCACCTACGACTGGAGGCATCTGGCAAAAATGAGAAGATCATTTACAATGCCACGAACCGCGCAGAGCGATGGTCCGATCCTGAGGAGAAGGTCCGTGCAGAATTCTACGCCGAGTTGATTTATCGATATGGATATGACCCGGATCGAATCGCCGTCGAGTTCACTGTGCCTGATCGATCTCCGAGCGACTTCGCTGACCTCGTCATATTCCACGACGCAGAGCGAAAGAAGCCTTACGCGGTCATTGAATGCAAGAAGGATGGCATCAGTGACGCCGAGTTTAGCCAGGCTGTTGAGCAGGCATGGGGAAATGGCAACGCCCACAAATTCCGCGCTGTGTATGTAGGTGTGGTGGCGGGTGGTACCCGTAAGTTTCTCGACTGTTCCGACAAGTACAAACCTCTGGAGCGCGATAGCAACGTCGTTGCCGATCTCCCGGTGACCTACGGCAATCCCCCCGAGTGGAAGTACAGGAAGGGGATTAGCAATGAGTGGCAGGATATCAAGCCAGTCTCCAAAGGCGAGCTAATTGCAGCAATTAAGAAATGTCATCAATCGCTATGGGGAGGCGGTCGCCTTTCCCCTCCAGCAGCGTTTGGCGAGTTCTGCAAGATCATTTTTGTCAAGGTCAGGGACGAGAAGGCTCCGCGCAAGAAGGGTGAACCCTACGAATTCCAGATCAAGTCCGATGAGCCCGCCTCAGCATTAGCGTTGCGGATCAAGAAGCTCTATGCCGAAGAGATGGAACGTGAGCCCGACGTTTTTAAAGAGCTGATCCGAATCGATGACGGCACCTTGAAGATGTGTGTTTCGCACCTCGAAGCTGTCAACTTCAACAAGACAGACCTCGACACCAAGGGTGTCGCATTCGAGCAGTTCCTTGACGGTTTCTTCAAGGGCGATTTTGGCCAATACTTCACGCCCCGCGAGATCATCCAGTTCTGTGTGGAGATGCTGAACCCAACAGCGGATGATATGACGCTCGACCCGGCCTGCGGCTCTGGCGGGTTCCTCCTTTACGCCATGGACCATGTGCGTCGATACGCGGAATCGGTATACGAGGACGATGAGCGAGCTGCCTATCGACACTGGCACGACTACGCAAAGGATCGCCTCTATGGCATCGAGATCAACGACGAAATCTCGCGTGTGGCCAAGATGAACATGATCCTCCACGATGATGGCCATACCAACATTGTCGGCTTCGACGCTCTCGATCGTCTCGACCGCTTCAAGCAGGAGCGGCGCAAGCTTGCCCGTGACTCCTTTGATCTTGTGCTCACCAACCCGCCCTTCGGCGCAACGGTGAAGGAAACGGAGAAGGGGAGTGGGTACATGGACGGTTGGGAGCTCATGTTCTACACGAGCAAAGGGTCGGCGGAGGCTGCCGGGCCCGATCCCGATCGTGTTGACTTCAAGATGGGAAAAAAGGGTATCAAGCGAGCCAAGACCATCAAGACCGAAATCTTGTTCTGTGAGCGCGTCTGGCAGTTTCTTAAACCAGGCACGGGGCGAGCAGCCATCGTACTTCCTGACGGAATTCTTACGAACTCTAGCCTCCAAGGCGTCCGCGACTGGCTACTTGCCCGCTTCCAGTTCCTCGCCGTTGTCAGCCTGCCGCAAGAGACCTTCCAGCACTCCGGTGCGGCGGTGAAGGCCAGCGTGGTCTTTGTCCGCAAGCGGGCTCAAGGCGAGCAGCCCGACGACGACGAACCGATTTTCATGGCGTCTCCGAGCAATATCGGCTACGACGCCACGGGCCGCAAGACTTACAAGACTACCGTCAAGACTGAGAACAGCAGCCGCCGCGTGGAGGTTCACGCGACTGATCTGTTCGACATCGAAGTCACACTCGAAAAAGCCTTTAAACCCGGAACCGGCGAGGCAGAGTGGCAAGAAAGATCACGCCGTGTGGTGCTCGATTCGGGCGTGCTCGGGCAGTATCGGCAGTTCGAGAGGACAGCCGAGCCTTTTTTCGTCTAAGCCCCGCCGAGCGGAACGCACGCCATGCGTGCTTCGCTGCTCGACGGGGCGACATAAGAGATCGCGCAGATGTTCAGTATGCTGCAGATCTTGAGATGATCCGCGAGCGGTACGCTTCTCCAAACTTTGACCTTGTCCCGCTTGGCTCACTGACGACTCTAATCCAATACGGAACATCTGAACGTGCGACCTCGGACGGCAAGGGTGTACCCGTGCTTCGGATCCCCAATTTGCAGGCTGATGGGTGGGACCTATCCGATCTGAAATACCTTCCCCTCGGACCCAAAGAGATCGCTCCCTATCGCCTAGAGAAGGGCGACATCCTTTTTAACCGTACAAACGGGTCTCGTGATCTCGTTGGGAAGTGTGAGGTGTTTGACTCTGATGGCGTGTGGGTGTTCGCATCATACCTGATTCGTCTGCGAATCAACCGAACCCTTGCGCTTCCTGAATTCGTAACTTCCTTCCTCAACACCTTCTGGGGCCGCCGACAGGTCGAGCATGTCAGCCGCCAGATTTTGATGTCCAACATTAACGCGGACGAGATCCGTGCGCTTCGTATTCCACTCCCTGATTTGCCTCAGCAGCAGGCGCTTATTACTTCACTAAGCAATGCACGGGACAGCCGGAAGGAGATGCTCGCGCAGGCGGATCACCTGCTTACGAGCCTCGACGATTTCGTACTCGATCTGCTTGGGGTGCGTCTGCCTCCCGCCAGTTCGCATCGCCCGATCTATGCTGTCCGTCTGTGCGATGCGACAGCCGGCAAGAAGCTCATTCCAGGCTACTTCCATCCCGAACGCCTTGGGGCAATCCGCGCTATCGAGAATGCGTATCCAGACAACCATAGTGCTACTTTACTGGCGATTGCCGACTTTCGGCGGGATCAGCGGCAGGTTCAGCCCGGCGATGACTACGTAGGACTAGCCAATGTCCAGTCCGACACCGGCGAGCGTTGTGAGAGTACTGATAAGGAAGTAGAGGGAACAGTCTTCGAGTTCGCAACCCGTGACGTGCTCTTCGCGCGGCTGCGCCCATACCTCAACAAGGTCTACCGGGCCGAGCATGACGGCGTGTGCTCGCCGGAGTTTTACGTTTTGCGCGTTCGGATCGGCGAAGACGGCAAGCCGCGTGTTGTACCTGACTACCTCGCAGCTGTGCTCCGATCCAGTCTTGTGCTCGCCCAGACAAGGTACATGATGACGGGCAACACGCACCCCCGACTTGCCAACGAGGATGTCGTCAATCTTGTTGTCCCGGTCCCACCTCTCCCAACTCAGAATGCGATTGCGAACGAGGTCACCCGTCGCAGAGAGCAGGCCCGTCAGCTCCGGGCCGATGCTACGAAGCTATGGGCGGAAGCGAGATCCGAGTTCGAGGTCGCACTACTCGGGCCACCGCGAGTTCGTGAAACGAGGGGGAGTAAGCAATGAGCAAACTGCCCTACTTGATTTCAGAGATCAACTCTGCGATCGAGGTGTACCTGTCAGGCCGGACTGGCCAGCAATACAACCGCACGGCGTTCATCCTCTGCGATGACGGGGCGGAGCTCGCCAGCAAGCTCTTCCTCCTCACAGACACTCCAACGTGGGACGACAGGAAGGCGAAAGGCCACTTCAAGCGGTTTAATGAAATCACTAAGGATGTGCGTGCAGTCTTCAAGGCAAAGCGAGCAGCAGAGTACGATGCGGTCGATGCGTTGCTGATAAACTTTGAGGGCCGCCGTGGCCGAAGAAACGACTTTTTTCATTCAACTCACCTTCTTGATCTTACTGTTCAGGGAGCCGAATGCGTTCGAGCTTTCGTTGATCTCCTCGACTACGGCAAGCTGCTCTTTGGCGCCGATTGGGATGCTGCCGTCGTCGCCAACGGGACCATGGAAACCTGCGAGGCCGTACTTCGCATCGACAAGAAGAGTTTTGCCGACCCTAGCGTTCATCCATTACTCAATGACGTGCTAAAACGACAACCTCGAAGCGGCCCCAAGCCAACAAAATGCGGATGCGAGATCTCGCATCATCCGGAGGATATCCACCTACGTTTGGTAATCCGGAATGGTGGCAAGGAGCTGAAGGATGAGCTTCAAAAGCTGCTGTGACAGGACTCTAGTTGCCGTTTGGGCCGGGCTGATCGCTGCACAGCGAGCGTTAGAACGCCTCTCGTCGCTATCGCGTCTAGCTGCGGGAGAGAGGAAAACTCGCCGAGCGCGTGCCGCGATAGCGAGTCACTAAGATCTCGACATGGGTAGCTGGCTGAACCCCAGCGAACGGACCGGATCAGGGTTGCGGCAACACCTGCCCCGCACCCTGAGCCGTCCGGCGTCCGAAGGCCGTGGGATCGGATCATTGGCAGAGTTGGCCCCAACCCCACTGGGGTACCCGGTCGCGCATCTCTGTACCCCCAATCTCGCAATCCTGGCAGGATTCTTCAGTTGGCAGGGAGTTCCCGTTTGGGGGCGACGCCTGACGTTAGACCTGCAAGTCCACGTCCTCGGATGCGCACGCCCCCTTATGTAGGTGTGTTGACAGTAGTAAACGACGCCCGCGGAGGGGGTCCAGATCGTCGCCGGAGTCAATCAGCTCCCTCGCGCGGTCGCCATCCCCCTGTTGATTTTCTGCGCGTGGGTCTTTCACAGGACCCGACGGTACTAGGTCGGGCGCCCTCTCAGGGATCTGACCCGCCCCCCGTCCCTTTTCCGCGCGTGTCGAGGGGACACAGATGTATAGTCTTGCTAGGGAGGACACACATGGGCACAGGATCAACAATGGTCGGGATGGGGTGCGGTGTTATTATCTTCGGTGCCGTGATCGCGGGGGTCGTCGGGGTCGTGTGGGTAGGCGGGAAGGGCGCTGAGGCAATAGCCGATTACGAGCCCCCCCGTGCGAGAGACGCGCAATGTCGAGGGCTGTGATGCCCAGATGCAGGCCGAGCGCGTCGCCTTTGTCAAGCAGATGCAGGCCGACAGGCTGATTGGCAGAACGTCAATCAACGGGGATCACACCGTCGCCACTGTCTTTGTTCCCGAGGGGTTCATCCTGCACACGCTCAAGGATCAGTATTCGTTCCTGAACGTGGTCTACGCCTACTGGGTCTGTGAGACCAACGGGATATTCGGGCAGGGGTACGACTTCCTGCGGGTCAAGATCGACGACGGAACCGCGAGAGGGAAGTCGATCCGCATCTTCGACCCGGTGCGGGGCGTGAGAGACGACTAGCCCGCCCGCGCCCGCTTCTGCCTTTGGTACTGGCGCGGTCTCCACTGAGAGACCTGTCGCTTGCGACTTCCCCAACCCCTTGGGCGGATAGTCTGTGTCAAAGCAGACGGGTAGCGGGCTGATCCCCCGCGAACGGACGGGCGGCGGCGGCGGTACTCACCGTCCCTGCTGCCCCGCCCTCCGGCCCTAGAGAAAGGCGGTGAGACTTGACCACGGGCGCTATCGATCGGACGCGACTAGTCGCGGCATTTGACCGGTTCTACAAGATCCTAGATGCGAGCACTCGTCCCACGGAGAGCGGGGCTCGTGTAGTCGGCGGAGTTGCCCATGCGGTAGCGTTGTCTGAGGCAACTTGTGAACTATACATCGCGCTATCGGAGACGCAGATCAGGATGATTAGAGAGTCTGGCGAGCAGGGCGGCAACTCTCCCGTGAGAATCGAACTGTTGGCATCGGATTCCCCGAATGGCCCGTGGAAGAAGATCCCAAACGATGCTCTCCGTATTACCAACGCGAAGATTGGCGGGACTGGAGTCGACGCAGTCTTGCTGGCTGCCATCGAAAGCGCGTCTAGTGTGGTAGCTTTTCCAATTGATCGTTGGAACGCTCTCCAAGCGTCTCGCCCAGGCGCCGATCACCAGAGATTCCGAGTTGGTGAAACGATTTCGAAAGCGGACCTTGATTCACTTGAATCTGCGCAGAAGCTGTTTTGCCTAAGTGACTCTCCGGCTCAGCCTTCGGCGTCGGGTTCGCCCGACCTTCCCGCTGGTGCTGACGCGCTCGAACAAAACGACGTGGCCCTACTGGCGTTTCTCAATCGAAGCCCGAGTTTGCGGCGCAAGGTTTCCGATGTTCTGCCCGATGAAGGACCACAAGACCGGAAAGCAATCGCGAAGCGGCTGCGGAGGTTGGCCGACCGAACGCCCGCGCTGGTGGACTATCCGAAGGATGGACGGTCGGGCGTGGCGATCCTTCCGGCTGGCGCGGAAGCGTTGAAGCGAGCGACCGCGCCGACACCCCACTAATGCCCCCTTCCTGCCGCGCAGAATCCCCACGGTAGAAACGCCCACGCGCTTTCCTGTGGGCATGATCGAAGAAAACAAGAAACCGATGTACCTGGGAGCAATGGCCCGCCGGTTGCGCGTTCCCGCGACGTGGCTGCGGGCCGAAGCCGAAGCGGGACGAATCCCGCACCTGCGCGCGGGTAATGCGCTGCTGTTCGATCCCGAAGTAGTTGAGCGGATCGTGTTCGATCGGCTGCGCGAATCGTCCACGCCGGCGAAGGGAGTGTCCCGTGGCAAGTGACCCGAACACCCCGACGACGACGGCCCCACTGCTAGTTGACCGTCACGAAGCTGGACGGCTGCTGGGCGTCTCACCCGGTACGATCGACAACCTGCGGACACGCGGCGAACTTCGATCGGTGAAACTGCTGACGCGGCGCCTGTTCGACGTGGCGGACCTGCGGCGACTCATCGACGCGCGGAAGGGGGGGAGCCCATGATCGCCACCCGTTTCGATGCCGGCCCGCCGGACCCTGGAAACGACGCGGCCCCGTCTGCAAACGGGGCGAGCGCCAATCGGTCGAACACTTCGCAAGATTCTACACGCTTGCCCCTGACGCCACCCGCGCGGCACAACGCCCCGTCGGGAACATCTAGTGTCATGGCGGATCGGAACGGTGGACTCGCGAAGACCCTGCGCGCCCGAGTCCTGGGGTTCATCGTCAGCCAAGGCGCGCACGGTGCAACCGACGATGAAGGGGAAGCGGCCTTGGGGATCGAGCCCCAGACGTACAGGCTCCGGCGCGGCGAACTTGTCGCCCCGGGGCTGGTGGTGGATTCGGGACGCCCGCGGAACACTGTGAGCGGACGCCCTGCGGCGGTGTGGATGACTTCCAACCGCGCCGACCCGTCGCCCAAGCCGGAAGGGGGTGCGGCGTGAGCGACCCCGTACAACGATTCCTAACGGCCCTACGCGAACACGGACACGATCCCCGCACGGCGGGCGACGGGTGGACCTGCCGATGCCCCGGGCACGATGACCGAAATCCAAGTTTGAGCATCCACGTCGGCGACGATGGGCGAGCGCTGGTGAACTGCCACGCGGGTTGTTTGGTCGATGCGGTGTGCGGCGCGATCGGGCTGCGGCCCGCTGACTTGTTCCCCAGTAATCCGAGCCGACGGAATGGCCACGCTCCGGGGGCATGGTCATTGTCTGAGTCTACAGAAATCGGCGCTCCGGCCTCCCCGGGGAAATCTGTAGACGTAGACGTGGTTGGCAAGAGCGGGCGCACGTTCACTACGGCCCGCGACGCGGTGGCCGAGTTGGAACGCCAGCACGGCCCGCGTTCTACGACCTGGACGTACCACAACGCGGCGGGCGAGCCGGTGGGGCTGGTGGTCCGCTGGGACACACCTACCGGGAAAGACGTGCGCCCGGTGTCGCGGATGGCGGACGGATCGGGCTGGCGCATCGGCGGGATGCCCACACCCCGCCCGCTGTACGCCCTGACGGACTTGCTAGCGATGAGGACCGGCGAAAGGGTGTACGTCACCGAAGGCGAGAAAGCGGCGGACGCGGCCCGAGCGGTCGGGCTGGTGGCAACGACTAGCCCGCATGGTTCCAACTCGGCGGGCAAGGCGGATTGGTCCCCGTTGGCGGGGCGTGACGTGGTGATCCTGCCCGACCACGACGAAGCGGGCGAGCGGTACGCAGACGACGTGGTGCGTCTGGCGATGGCTGCGGGCGCAAAGTCGGTTCGGGTGGTCCGGCTAGTCGAGCGATGGGCGGAGCTGCCCAAGGGCGGGGATATGGCGGACCTGGTGGTGCATCGGGGCGGAGACACTGACCTCATCCGTGCGGAAGTCGAAGCCCTGGCCGACGAGGCCAACGCGGACACTGTGACCCCTCACGCGCCGTCGGCCCCCGTGTTCACGCCCTTTCCCGCTCACGTACTGCCCGAGCCGATCCGGGGTCTCGTCACCGAAGCGGCGAAGGCGATCGGGTGCGATGCGTCATACATCGCCCTGCCCCTGTTGTCAGGGCTGGCATCGGCAATCGGAAACACCCACCGGATCGCTCTGAAGCCTGGGTGGACAGAGCCAGCGATTTTGTGGATGGCGATCGTGGGCGAGTCGGGGACCATGAAAACGCCCGCGTTCAAGTTGGCGATGAAGGCGATTCGCAAAGCCCAGGCGAGTGCTTACAAAGAACACGACGCGGCGCGGGCGGCGTGGGAAGCGGAACACCTGCTGTATGAAGCCGAGCTGACTCGCTGGAAGCGGCAAGCGGCAAAGGGACACGGCGACGCCGGCGACCCGCCCGAGAAACCCGCCCCGCCGATCGAGCGGCGGTACATCGTGTCCGACACCACAACCGAAGCCCTGGCCCCGATCCTGCTGGGCAACCCTCGCGGCGTGCTGCTGGCCCGCGATGAACTTGCCGGCTGGCTGGGATCGTTCGACCGCTACGCCAAGGCAGGGAAGGCGGGAGCGGACTCCGCGCATTGGCTGTCGATGCACGGCGGCGAAGCCATGACGATCGACCGCAAGACCGGGATACCGCCGACGATCCACGTTCCATCGGCATCGGTGAGTATCACCGGCGGGATTCAACCGGGCATCCTGTCGCGGGCGCTGGGGAAGGAACACCACGAAAGCGGCATGGCGGCGCGGGTGCTGTTCGCGATGCCCCCGCGCAAGCAGAAGCGGTGGACCGAAGCGGACGTGAACTCGGACACCGAGGCGGCGGTGGCGGCGGTGTTCGATCGTCTGTTCGGGCTGACGATGGAAGCCGACGCTGAAGGCGACGAACGGCCCCGGCTGGTGACGCTGGCTGATGACGGCAAAGCGGCGTGGGTGCGGTTCTACAACGAACACGCGACCGAGCAAGTGGAACTGTCCGGCGACCTGTCGGCGGCCTGGTCAAAGTTGGAGGGCTACGCGGCCCGGCTGGCGCTGGTGGTTCACTTGACCCGCTGGGCGGCGGATGACGCCACGCTACGCGATCCGGCGCGGGTCGATGAGGCGAGCATCGCGGCGGGTGTGGTGCTGGCCCGGTGGTTCGGCGACGAAGCCCGGCGCGTCTACGCGATCCTGTCCGAGAGTAACGACGACCGAGAAACCCGCTTGCTGCTGGAGTTGATCCAACGCAAGGGCGGGGACGTGAACTGCCGGGAGTTGGTCCACGCATGCCGACGGCTATCCAAGGTGGCAGACGCGGAAGCGGCGCTGTCACGGCTGGTTGAAGCGGGCGTGGGCTCGTGGCGGACGCCGGAGCAGCGCGGGCCGGGTGGACCGAAGGCCCGGCGGTTTGTGCTGAACCCCGCCTACAGCGTCAACGTCTACAGAAACCCCTCTGGCGATACTGGGAACGGTAATCCTGTAGACGTAGACGGCGTAGACAAGCCCACGGACGCCGACGACGGCTGGGGCGTAATGTGATGGATGCGATACGCGGTCTACATCAACTGGACGCGGAAGCGGGCGCGCTGGCACCGGGAAGGCTGCGGCTACATCAAGATGCACGGCGGGAATGCCGATCGTGCGCGCCAAGAGTGGATCGAGTGCGATTCGATGGCGCTCGTTCGCCAAACGCTGAGAGCCAAGACAATGGGGTTCAAGCCGAGCAACGTTGCGCCGTGCGGGATTTGCCGACCGGATATCTCCAAGTAGTCGCTCTGTTGCTGCTCGCCTTGGGGCGGGCTGGCCTTGAACTGGCCCCGCACCCGACCGACGCGGGCCGGCTGCGGCATCGCCCGGCGACCCTGCCCCCCGACCTGTCGGCGCGGCTGCTGATACATCGGGCTGCGGTCTTGGGGCTGCTGGCGGACGGATACGCCCCCGCCGGCGACACGGACGCGGGGTACGTCTTGGGTGAGCGGCTGGGCATCGCCGACGGACTGGGGCTGGCGACGCATCCCGGTTCGCCCGCGTGGCTGATCGCGGTCGGCGAATCCATGAATGAACGTTGTGAAATCGCAACGTCTGTGGTATCTTCTGGCGGTGGCACGATTGACTATTGCGATTCAAGAAGCGATCCGGGCGAGCGATGAGACGCCCTACGCCATCGCCAAGGGCGCGGGCGTGGCGCGGAGCCAACTGTCCCGGCTGCTGAGCGGGGAGAGCGGGCTATCGGTGGACTCGATCGAACGGCTGGCGGACTACCTGGGGTTGCGAATCACGATCGAACTCAAGGGCAAGACCACGAAGGGACGGTGACGTATGGCGAGCATTGGGCGTGAAGGCGAACGCGGAGAGCGGAAGCGCATCCTGTTCCGCGACACCACGGGGAAACAGAGAACCCTGCGGCTGGGCGCGTGCCCAAAGTCGGTCGCGGAATCCGCGCGAGTGGCGATCGGGCATCTTGTGATCGCCAAGCGGCACGGGAGCGTGCCCCACCCTGACGCGGTGCGGTGGCTGGCGGGCATCGACGACGTGTTGTACGCCCGCGTTGCGGCGCTGGAGTTGTGCCAACCACGCGAAGGCGCGGCGGTGGTGACGCTGGCGAATCTGCTGGACCGATTCGACGCGGCGGGAGCGGTGAAGCCGACAACGCGATACAAGTACCGGCAAGTCGCGGACAGTCTGCAGGCGTTTCTGGGCGTGGCTACTCCGCTGGCGTCAATCACGCCGGCCCACGCCGACAACTGGCGCAGGTCGATCGCCGAGCCGAAGGCGAACCCCAACGATAAGACCAAGCCGGCCAAGGCGCTGGCCCGCGCCACGATCGCCAAGCGCGTTGTGATCGCAAAGAGCATCTTCGGCAAGGCGGTGCGATGGGGGCTGATCCCATCCAGTCCGTTCACCGACCTTCGGGCCGGTTCACAATCAAACCCCGACCGGGCGTTCTACGTCACCCGCGAGACCATCCAAGCGATCCTGGCGGTGTGTCCCGATGACCAATGGCGGGCGATCGTGGCTCTGTCGCGGTTCGCCGGATTGCGATGCCCTTCCGAAATCGTGGCCCTGCGGTGGGGTGATGTGAACTGGGAACGCGGGCGGCTGATGGTGCGATCGGTCAAGACCGAAGGACACGAAGGCCACGCGGTACGGGTGGTCCCGATCGCCCCCGAGCTGCGCCCGATCCTTCAAGACCTATTCGACCGAGCCGAAGTCGGGGTGGAGGCGGTAGTACCCCGGCTGCGCGATGGCACGATCAACCTGCGGACCCAGTTTGGGCGGATCATCGCCAAGGCGGGCGAGAAGCCCTGGCCCCGGCTGTTCCACAACATGCGGGCATCGTGCGCGACGGATTGGGTGGAGCGGTTCCCGGCCCACGTTGTCGCGGGCTGGTTGGGGCATAGCCCGATGATCGCGGCCCAACACTACCTGCAAACACGCGATGCACACTTCGACCTTGCGGCGGGCATTGGTGAGGCGGCAGCAAATCCGGCAACACACACGCGCCTAGGCGATCCCACGGCGTGCGAACCCAGAACACAAAACCCCGAAATCCCTGCGGAAATGGTGGGGTGTGGTGTCGGGTGTGACCCGGTGGAAAATGGGGCAATACCCCCCTCAGGACTCGAACCTGAAACCCGCTGATTAAGAGTCAGCTGCTCTACCGATTGAGCTAGGGAGGCATGCGCCGCAAAGGGGCGCTGCGGGACGAGTATACGCCCCGCCCCCGACCCGGGCCACACGCACAAACGCCCTGTCGGTTGCCCGGGCCGCCCGCCCCATCTAGCCTGCGCCGTGAGCGAGCCCGCCCCACCAACCCCGCGTCCGCCCACCGGGGTTCCCGCCTGGCTCATCGCGATTGCCCTGCTCGCCCTCCTCCTCGCCTTCGTCGGGCGCATCGCCGCCCCCAGCGACCTCGTCCAGAACGTTGACCAAGCCAAGACCATGGCCCTGACCGCCGACATGGTCGTCAACGCCCGCTGGGCGCTGCCGCGCGACGCCGTGGGCGCCATCACCCACAAGCCACCCCTCGTCAACTGGATCGCCGCCCTCCCCGTCAGCCTCGGCTTCTGGACCGAGTGGGCCTTCAAGCTCCCCTCGCTGCTGGGCGCGCTCGCAACCCTCGCCGCGACCTTCGCCGCGGGTCGATTCCTCTTCTCACGCCCCGGCGCTGGCCTCAACCCGAAGAACGCCAACGTCACCCCCGCCGCGCTCGCCACCCTCGCGGCCATGCTCTGGCTCGCCTCCCCCTCCGCCATCAAGCACCTCTACTTCTGCCGCCCCGACATGCTCTTCACGGCCTGCCTCGCTTGGGGCTGGTACGCCGCCCTGCGCACCGTCCACGACCCGCACGCCAACCCCAGGCGCTGGGCCCTGCTGCTCTGGGTCTTCACGGGCCTGGCCCTGCTGGCCAAGGGCCCCCTCGCGCTGCTGATCCCTCTCTACGTCGTCCTTGCGCCGCTCGTCATCGAACGCCGCCCCCGCCTGCTCAAGCGCACCGGCCTCTGGTGGGGCCTCCCGCTGGCCATCGCCATGCTCGCCCTCTGGCTCGTCCCCGCCTGGCTCGCCGACCGCGCATTCGTCGAGGACACGCTCATCGGCCACGAACTGCTCAGCCGCATCGGCTTCGCCGGCGATGCCGCCCCCGCCGGCGCCGAGATGCGCCCAAACGCCCCGCCCTACCTCACCGACGTGCTCTCCCACGCCTTCCAGATCCCCTCCTGGTTTGTTGAACGCTTCCTCGTCTGGGCGCCCTTCGCCCTGCTCGCCCTGGCGATCACCCCCCCCTGGCGTTGGCGATCCAGCCCCCTGGCCCCCGCCGCCCTCTGGCTCCTGCTCGTCTTCATCTCCACCATGCTCATCCGCAACCGCGGCGGCTCCTACCTCATGCCCGCCTACCCCGCCGGCGCGATCCTCGCCCTGGGCGTCCTGCTCCACCCTCGCTCCCCGCTGACACCCCCGCCAGTCGCGCTGGCCGCCCTGGTCGTCACCGCCCTGATCGTCGGGCGTGAGTCCTTCTTCAGCCGCGCCGCCCGGACCCACGCGGGCGACCACGCCTGGGCCTTCGCCCGCGCCGCCCGGGCGATCGTCGCCGACGACCCGGTGGTCTTCGTCCGGACCGACCACAACCCCGTCCCGATGATGATGGGCCATGCCCGCCTGGGCGAGCCCACGCCCGAGCAGCTCCACCAGGCCCGCTGGATCGTCCGCCCGATCCCCGAGGAGCCTCGCCCCGCCCTCCCCGAGCCCGTCCTGCACTCCGAGGAGCTGCTCCAGCTCCGCTCGACCGGGCAATCCCGCTCGGCGCCAACCCGCCTGGGGCTCTACCCCGGGCCCGCCTCCCGTTGACGAACCACAAGCCCACTCCTACCGTTGCTGTCCCGCCCTTCCCGCCTCCGGGGACGGCTTGCAGAACCTGACGCAACGGCCGCCCCGGGCGGCCCGATGGAGACTCGCATGCTTCCCGCGCAACGCCAGAGCCACGGCCGTACCCGCCGCCGCCGCTCACACGATTCCATCACCGGCGTCAAGCCCACCATCTGCCCCCTCTCGGGCATGCCCAAGCAGCACCACCGCGTCTGCAAGGAGTCGGGCTACGTCCGACCCGGCCTGCGCATCAGCGTCCCCAAGCTCGGCATCGGC
>JAJDDI010000093.1 GCA_029260375.1 Phycisphaerales bacterium
CGGCGACGCGACCCTGAACCCTGACCCCGCCCTCCCCCCCTTCTCCCCCCCGGGGGAGAAGGCGCCCGCGCAGCGGCCGGATGAGGGACCTCCGTCATCTCCTTCCCCCTCTCCCCTCGGGGGAGAGGGTGGCTCGCGCAGCGAGCCGGGTGAGGGGCCGTCCCCGACCTCCCAATCCGCCGACCTCACGACATCCCTCCCCCCCCACCTCGACCACGCCTCCCTCCCTCTCCCTCCCGGGGAGAGGGCCGGGGCGCCGGGCTCCGTCTCCTCCTCCTCCCCCTCTCCCCTCGGGGGAGAGGGTGGCTCGCGCAGCGAGCCGGGCGCCGGGCCTTTCCCGACCTCCCAATCCGCCGACCTCACGACATGCGAGCACCTCGATCACGCCGACCTCCTCGACCACTACCTCAACCCCGACATCCCCCCCCGCGAGCTCGCGGCCATCTTCGCCCTCTCCCTCCCCCAGCTCGCCGCCTGGGCCGCCTCAGCCCGAACCCGCGCCGACATCCACGCGATCAACGCCGTCACTGCCCAGCGCACCGCCGACCTGGCCCCCGCCCAGCTCGCGCGCGCAAAGCACACCCTCGCCGCCCTCGCCGCTGCGGCCCCCGGTTCCAATCTCACCCCCCTCGAATGCCGAGCCCACGAAACCGCCCGCCGAGCCGCCACCAAACTCCTCTCCACCCTCTCCCCCTCCCTTCCCACGGAGGGGTGGGCTTCCAGCCCACCCACTTCAATCCCCCCCGATTCCCCCCCTTCTCCCCTCAGGGGGAGAAGGCGCCCGCGCAGCGGACGGATGAGCCGCCTCAGTTCTCTCCACCCCCCCTGATCCTCCCCCGCCCCGCCGGGGGAGGTGGCATGCGCAGCATGACGGAGGGGGTCCCCCCCTTCTCCCCTCAGGGGGAGAAGGCGCCCGCGCAGCGGACGGATGAGGGGCTTCAGTTCTCTCCACCCCCCTTGATCCTCCCCCGCCCCGGCGGGGGAGGTGTCACGCGCAGCGTGACGGAGGGGGTCCGCCGCAGATCCCCTCTCCCGGTGGCACGGGCTTCCAGCCCGTCTTCCCCCTGCGCGCCCCGACCGCCCCGACCGCCGACGGGGGCGCGCGCAAGCCCCATCCCCCGTTGGGGCTCAGGTCCCCGTCGGGTCAGAGGAAGATGCCCCAGTGCAGCTGGAACTCGGGAACGCGCACATGGAACGGGCCGGCGCCAATGTCTTCCCAGTTGAGAACGTCGGGGTCGAATCGAATGTACGCGTAGCCCCGGTGCGAAGCCCGAAACGTGTGGTTGACCTCGATGACGAGCTCGTTCTTCGGGTCGATGAACGGCGTGAACGCGCCGCTGGCCAGACCCACCCCGCTCACGCTGTGCTCATCAAAGTCGTTCTTGCCCGTGCTAAAGAGCTTCCACTCGAAGGGCGGCGCCAAGTTTATCCTTTGCCCGTTGGCGTACACGGCGTGCCACGCGCGAAGTTTCAAGCGCATGCTCGGGTCGTAGCCCCAGCCGCTTCCAGCGGACTCGACCGAGCTACCCCACAGGTACCCACGCAAAGCGAACACCGGCGCGCTCATCGCCCAGAACCGCTGTGTCGGCATGTTCGCCTTGTCAGCGACAAACCGATGGCGAATGTTGATGTACCTGGTCTTGCTGTTGGGCGAGAAGAAACCCCCAACGTTGTCGAGGTCGCCCTCGATCTCGATGCCGTTCTTCCCGTTGTTCACATAGGTCAGGCCGCTCGTGCCCCAGATGCTGGTCTGATCCCACTTCATCTGGATCGGGGGCATCATGCGCCCCCTTTCGAGCCGCGGGACCGTGCGTCGGCGATCATCCGCTCAAACCGTTTGCGACGCAGCTCGAGCAAGCGATCGACGTCTTCCTTGAGCCCGAGGTGCTCCAGCAGCGACCGCTCTATATGCTCGCTGAGCCGCCGCTCCTCGTCACACGGGACACGGCGACGCCGAGACTCCATGTCTGCGACCTGCTGATCGAACCACGGGTCGGCCTTGGGGGCCGAACGCCCGGGCGCCGTGACGTCGATGTACTGATAGACGTCGCCCGTGCTTATCTCGAACTCGTGAGGCTGACTTGTCATGATTCTTCCCCAGAAAACCAGCCACCAGCGTACCAAACATCCCGCCGCCGATCATGTCAAGCCCTGCAACGCCGAGAGCAATCCGACATCTGACGCCGGGCGCGTTGGGACTCCGCCCCCCTCCCACATCGATGGATATCGACCCCGCACCAACCATCCCCGTGCGCAACATCCCGTCCCTCCCCCACTTCCCGCACGGCTCCCCCCCGCCGCCCGTCAACGCTGTCCCCACGCGAGAGACGCCGCCCAACGATCCCGCGGCCCTCATCCTCCAGGGCGTCTCTGGCGCCCTCGCCGCCAAAGCCGTAACCTACGACTTCGAACGCCAGATGGAGGGCGCCACCCTCCTCAAGTGCTCGGAGTTCGGGGATGCGGTGATTGAGCACATGGGGTAGCGGTCCATATGTCAGCCGACAGCGTCAGCCCGGGTGCAGGGACTACCGACTCAGAGCGTTTCCTCTTTAGGCAATGCCGCAAGTCTTTCCTTCAACTTTGGAGCTACGCCAACCCCTTTCGGGACCAAGTTTCGAACCAAGGATCCGAGGGCAAAGAACTCTGTGATATTCTTATTTGTTTTGGCAACAATATATTACTTTTCTCCGACAAATGGTGCTCGATCGGAAGCGGTCCACTAACCCCTACGAAGTGGGATCGCTGGTACCGAAGGGCGGTACTCTCATCGATAAAGCAATTGGACGGAGCCGAGAGGTGGGTACGCCAGTTTCCTAGCCGCATTTTTGTCGATAAGCAATGCCAGTCTACCATCCCTATCGATTTCCCTGCCCCCGACAAACTCCGCATACACCGAATCGCTGTAGCGGGCGGGGCCGCCAGAAATTGCCAGGATTTCTACAAATCTCATTCAGGCGGTTTTATTGTCCTCGGACCTGGTCTGAGTGACACCTCTGCTGGACTTCCCAATGTTGCTGATCTTGCGCCATTTCAAATCCCTGCCGTATTTAATAATAATAAGATAACACACGTCTTAAACGAAGATACTCTGCCACTAGTCTTGGACGAGCTTGACACCATCGCCGATTTTACTGAGTACCTCACAGCGAAGGAAAAGCTCATTCATGAGACTCCGCACATCGTCATCCAATCCGAAGAAGAACTTGTTGGACTATTTCTAGGGATTCGATCTGGAGTAGCACCCGCGCTAGCCAATACGGACACAGATCTACTTATGATTGCTGAAGGCATCTACGACGACATTAAGTCAAAGGAATCGTACAGAAAATACTCTGATGCCAATAAATCAAGCTACCTTTGGGACTATCTCATCGAACACTTCACGGCATGCGCGATCAAGGGAGATCTTTTTCCAGGAAGTGTTTTATCGATACGTGAGAATGAGGAACTCCTACGCTTTTTTGCCGCCAAGTCTAGAGTCCACAGGCGATTGCTTGCCGATGCGTTGATCGACTTGTATGCAACCTGCTCACGGGATCGGGTCTCCTCTCGTGTCGCAAGACTACCCAGTACGAGCGAGACGGCATTCGTATTTCAATGTGCTCCGGAAAGCCAAGACTGGGGAGACGACTACAGGAAGGGCCGCCAACAGTTCTTGATGTCTTACTGCATTTTGACCGGATACAGAAATCAAGACGTCAAGCATGTAGTTGGGCTTACTTCGCTGGGGGAGAATCCGGGAGTAGATTCCTTTGATATGTGCGCCTTCTTCTTTGAGAAATGGGACAAGGAGGCGATACGCATGGGAAAACGCCTCGAAAAGGAAATGCTCAAGGATGTCACTGACCCCCTACAACAAAGGCATTTAGTTGATCTGGATAACATTGTCGCTTGGCAACCAAGCATGGAGCAAGAAGAAGAAGAAGAAGAAGAAGAAGGTATCACTTAGATAGACAGTGCCGTGAATCTCGCAAGATCGCCTCACATGTGCGCCCCAAGATCTTGATCTACACAGTCCGTGCGCAACATCCCGCCCCTCCCCCACCTCCCCCTCGACTCCCCCCGCCGTCCGTCAACAAACGTCCCATGCGATGGACAACACCCGGCGACGCGCCCCTGAAGCCTGACCCAGCCCTCCCCCCCTTCTCCCCCCCCGGGGGAGAAGGTGGCCGCGCAGCGGTCGGATGAGGGGGATCCGTCATCTCCCTCGTCCTCCCCCTCTCCCCTCGGGGGAGAGGGCGCCTCGCGCAGCGAGCCGAGCGCCGGGCCACCGTCCTCTGCCTCCCCGATCTGCCGACCTCCCGACCTGCCGCCCCTCACTCCCGCACCCGCCCACCCAGGTACAGCGCCGCCCCGATCAGCACCAGGTTCTTGATGATGTACTGCCCCTCCATCGTCGGCGCCAGCGCCCGCTGCCACGTCACCTCGGGCAGCAGCACCAGCGGCAGGAAGGTCCCGGGCATCTGCAAAAACAACAACAGAATCCCCGCCCTGGTCATCCATCGCCCCAGCCCCAGCCAGCGCCCGGGATCGATCAGGCAGACGCCGATGAGCACCTCCCACCACCCCAGCACCGGGATGAACCAGTCCGGGTCCACACCCCAATAGACCGTCTCGCGCACCAGCCCCGCCGCCGGGCTCACCCCCAGCGGCTTGAGCAGCCCGAACCAGACAAACACCACCCCCAGCCCGATCCGCAGCGTGGGCTCGCCCAGCGCCCGCATCACGCCGCTGATCCTCTCGTCCAGACGGTCCATCTTCGATGTGCTCATCCAAAATCATACGCGTTCACCACGGTTTCCCGTGAATCCAGCCCCTCCCCCCGTTCGTATACCCAAGGGCAGACCCCCGCCCCGCGCGACCGGTCCGCCGCAAGAGAGACAACCGTCCCCGGGCCCCGAGAGAAGGCCCCCAAGACCGAGAAAGAGAGAGTCCCCCCATGCGCACCGCTGCCCTGCTCACCCCGGCCGTCATCGCGTCCACCGCCCTCGCCGGCGGCATCACCTACAACGAGA
>JAJDDI010000094.1 GCA_029260375.1 Phycisphaerales bacterium
CAAGATCGTCGGCTCGCACTCGGGCGTGACGCTCGCGGCGGACGGGCCCAGCCAGATGTCGATGCCCGACGTCGCCTGGTTCCGCAGCTTCACGACGATGCGTGACCACCGGGGCAACCCGGGGGTGTACGTGCTGCAGCCCTCGGACGCGTTCTCGGCGTACGCACTGACGAACGTGATGGCCGAGTACGAGGGCGTGTGCTACATGCGGACGCTGCGTCCCGAGACCGAGTTCCTGTACTCGGACGACCAGGTGTTCAACCTGGGCGGGTTTGAGACGCTCAGCGAGGGGCGCGACCTGGTGATCTGCGCCTCGGGCTACATGGTGCACGAGGCGAACAAGGCGCTCGAGCTGCTCGACAAGGCGGGGATCAGCGCCACGCTGCTGGACATGTACTCGCTGCCGTTTGACGAGGACAAGCTGCTGGACATCATCAGCGAGAACTCCGGGTACGTGATCTCGCTGGAGGACAACTTCGGCGGGTCGCTGGGCTCGGCGATCGCCGACGCGCTGACGCGCTCGGGCGACGGGTTCACGCTTGAGCAGATGTTTGTCCGCCAGATCCCCAAGAGCGCCCGCACGCCCGAGGAGATTCTGGAGGTCTGCGGCCTGACCGCCCAGCACATCCTGCAGAAGACGATGGAGATGCTGCAGGTCGCCTGATCCGCGGTATCCAGCCCAGACACCCCACAGCCCCCGGCGAGAATCGTCGGGGGCTTTCTTTGCGCTGCGGGCAGCCGTCGGCGGGTGGGCCCAGGAACGCGAGCACATCGGAGAATGTTGGGCGTCCCGATCGGCTCGGCGAGGTCGGTGTGTCCGTCGTTGTTGATACCGCCCGCGTCGGCGACGGACCGGCCGAGCGGCTCGCAGCTGACCGGACCCGTCCGTCGATCTGGTGGGGCATGGCGCCGTGGGCGCCCCAGCGGACGGTGACACGTCCCGGGTTGAACCCGGCACACCGGCGGTGGGCTCCGTCGCACCGTCGGCGTTGATGTCACGCAGCTCGGGCGCGCCGCGCCCGAAGACGCCGGTTCCGGAGAGCGTGCGCGCGGCCTCCGCGCCGGGCTTGAAGAACCGGGCGCTGGCGGTGGGGGTGATGGGCAGCGGGATGAGCAGTCATGTCGGGCGTCGCATGTCGCGCTCCGTGCGCGGTGGGTTGGGCGCTGATGGAGGCACGCTGCGGGTGTTGGTCAGATTTGCAGAAGGCCGCTTGACTGGGGCGGGCAAAAAAACAGCCGCGCCCACACGGTGGTGGACGCGGCGTTGGGAGCAGAGGTCTCGCCGGTTCAGGCGAGTGCCGGGCTACTGATTACGGGCAGCCGGCGCCGAAGAGGCCGAGGAAGGCGGCGACGTCGGAGAAGTCCCACTGGCCGAAGGGGGTGGCCAGGTCGGCCTCGGGCTGTGAGGTCGCGAAGGCGGTCAGGAAGGCGGCGACGTCGGAGAAGTCGAGGCTGCCGAAGGGCTCAGCCAGGTCAGCGCCGCTGCAGCCGGCCATGCCCGCGGAGGGCACGGGGAGGGTGACATCGAAGTCGGAGATGCCGGCGCCGGGACGGAACAGGCTGACGTTGACCGAGCCGTCGACGGGCCCGGTGTTGGCGACGAAGGAGTAGTTGTGCATCTCGCCCCAGCGGACGGCGTTGGCCACGCCGTCGTTGGCCAGGGTCCAGGCGTCGGTGCTCCAGGAGACGCTCGCGCCACCCTCGCTGGCGACCCAGTCCGCGTTGTCGTAGGTCTCGCCGGAGTGGGAGTGGGGGGCATGGAAGAAGGTATCAGAGACGCTCACGCCGGCGGCCTTGGGAACGCTGATGGCGCGGGCGCTGCGGTGGGAGTTCTGGTTGGCGATGGCGTAGTCGTAGCGCCAGGTGCCGTCGCCCAGGTCGGTCGCCTTGCCGACGATGTGCATCATCCCGTCGCTGGGGACGATGACGGAGACGATCTCGACGGAGGGGTCGGGGTTGTTGACGCCGTTGCCGTGGTCCATCCATGCGAAGACGGCGGCGCGCTCGCGGTTGGTGGCGCCGGTCAGGGAGAAGGAGCTGTTGGCGTTGAGGATGGCGCGCTCGTAGGAGGCGTTGTTGAAGTTATTGCCGGCGTTGGAGTCGTCGAGGGCTGCGTAGAGGCCCTCGGCGATGTAGATCTCGCCGTTGCCCGAGGTGAGGAACTCACCGGGGACCTGGACGCGCTTGAAGATGGCGTTGCCCGTGGAACCCTCGGGGTTGGCGTAGGGCCAAGGGAAGGAACCGGTGGAGGCGTTGACCTGGAAGCGGGGGCCCATGCCCGACTGCGAGCCGTTGAGGCCGGCGTCATAGGGATCCGAGCAGCCGGTGCCCAGGTGGGAGAAGTCGCCGTCGTTCTGGCAGGTCGCGCAGAGGTTGCCCTGGAGGGAGGCGAAGGAGTGCTTGAGCCAGCCCTGGCCGATCTGCATCAGGCGCCCGTCGCGGAGGCGGTAGAGGTTCTGCGCGATGACGGGGTGGTTCACCGAGCCGTCGATCCAGTTGGCGCGCTCGGTGCCGATGTTGCAGGCGGTGGTGCCGATCGAGTAGGCGTGGACGCCCCCGACCTGGCCGTAGTAGTTCATGCCGTTGAGGTCGCCGACGATGATGTCGGGGCCGGGGTTTCCGCCACCGGCGAAGGCGGCGGCACAGATGGACATGACAGCGGCGGCGCTCACGGTTTTGTTCTTCATCATCATCATCACTCACCAGAGGGTTTGAGGGTCATGCGATCCAAAACGTCTCGTCGCCGTGTATACATACACGACGTTCCCCACTCAGATCGCGTCAGCCACGGAGGGCGTCAGTGAAAGCCAGTGTATATGGGCGGGGACGACGGACATAGACACAGGGCGTGAATCCTCGAAAAAAGCCGAGCCAAACAAAGCGGTATCTGTATATGCGGCATATTTAACACGTGATTACGGGCAGCCGCCCCCGAAGATGGTCAGGAAGGCGCCGACATCCGAGAAATCCCAGGAGCCGAACGGGACGGCCAGGTCGGCCTCGGGGGTCATGGTGCTGAAGGCGATCAGGAACGCGGAAACATCGGAGAAGTCGAGCGAGCCAAAGGGGAGGGCGATGTCGGCGGCGTTGCAGCCGAGCGTCTCGCAGGTGTCGGGGATGCCGTTGGAGTTGGCGTCGTCGAAGGTGGTGGGGACGAGCTTGGAGACGGTGCTGCCGAGGCAGTAATAGAGCTCGCCGTCCTCGTCCTCGCCGAAGGAGGTAAAGCCGAAAGCGAGGTTGAACAGCTCGGTGACGACGCCGGTGTCGGTGTCCATGGTCCAGAGCTGGCCGGAGCAGTAGTCGGCGAAGAAGTAGTTGCCGACCTGGTCGGGCATGGCGCAGCCGCGGTAGACGTAGCCGCCGGTGACGGAGCAGCGACCGCTGGCGTGGTTGAAGGTGTGGACGGGGAAGTCGTAGTTGCTGGCGGGTCCGCAGCCGGCGGTGTTGAAGGTGTTGTTGCCCTCGTAGCAGCGCCAGCCCCAGTTCTCACCGCCGCCGCTGGCGGCGGGCTGGAAGTTGATTTCTTCGATGGCATTCTGGCCGACGTCGCCCATCCAGAAGTCGCCGGTCTCGCGGTCGAAGCTGTTGCGCCAGGAGTTGCGGAGGCCGTAGGACCAGATCTCGTCGTCGCCGGTAACGCCGACGAAGGGGTTGGAGGGGGGGATGCCGTACTGCCCGTTGGAGCTGTTATTGCCGTCCACATCGATGCGGAGCATCTTGCCCAGGAGCTGGTTGGTGATGTCCTGGGCGCGGTTGCCGGGGTCGCCGCCGGAGCCGCCGTCGCCCATGGAGATGTAGAGGTAGCCGTCGGGTCCGAAGCCGATCCATCCGCCGTTGTGGTTGGAGAAGGGCTGGGCGATGGTCAGCAGGATGCGGGCGGTGCTGGGGTTGGCGACGTCGGGCAGGCCGGCGAAGGTCTCGTACTCGACGACGACGGTGTTGCCGGAGTTGTTGGTGTAGTTGACGTAGAACTTGCGGTTGTTCTCGTGGTCCGGGTGGAAGGCGAGGCCGAGCAGGCCGCGCTCGCCGCAGCAGGACGACAGCGAGCTGACGTTGAGGAAGCTCGTCGCGTTGACGTTGCCGTCGGCGTCGGCGATCTTGATGACGCCGTTCTGCTCCATGATGAAGAGGCGCCCGGAGCCGTCTCCGGCATGGGTGACATAGATCGGGGACGAGAGGCCCGAGGCAAAGGTCTCGATCGAGACCCCGCCTCCGGCGAAGGCGGCGGCGGACAGGGCGAGCGGCATGGCCGCGGCGGCGATGATTGAGCGATTCACGGAAGGCTCCTCTCTCGGGTGAGCTTCGATTGGTCTACACGGGCGAACGGCGCGGACATCCGCGGGAGAACTCTCCTCCTCAACGCGGCCCGGGCCTGGATGGGTGAAGTTACCGACACCCCCTGATCGGGGGCAATGATCTGCCTGTCGATTCGGGCGGATTGGACCTGCGGATCCCGGATTTCGGACCCCCGGGCGGCGAAGGTCCGAGAACACCGGGGAGAGCGGTTCGCGAGAGAGCAGGAACCGGCTCTTACGGGCAGCCCCCGCCGAACAGGCCCAGGAAGGTGACAACGTCGGAGAAGTCGAACGAGCCGAAGGGCGGGGCCAGGTCCGAGGCCGGGTCCATGGTCGCGAAGCCAACGAGGAAAGCGGCGACGTCGGAGAAGTCGAGGCTGCCGAAGGGCTCGGCCAGGTCGGCCCCGTTGCACGGGATGCCGATCGACATGAAGTCCATCTCGACGGGCGGGCTCTTGCCCAGCAGCTCCCACTGGTCGTAGGCGGTCTGGCCGGTGGTGTCCGTGGTGTTCTCGTCGCGGAGGAACTCGATGTACTCCTTGGAGGCGGTCTGGTACCAAACGCTGACCTCGGCGCGTGTCGTGCCGGCGGGGATGGCGTAGCTGGTGTCGTCCCAGTACTGCCCGTCGGCGTAGGTCGCCGCGACCGGGGCGGCCTGCACGAGGTCGAACCCGGCGTTGGTGAACCCGCGCGGCGGGATCCGGTTGTCCTTGAGCCACTCGTTGTTAAGCACGAAGTGGAAGCTCTCACCCACGGGCTCGCCCGTGGCGGCGCTGACGTCCGCGCCGATGCCCAGCTTCGCCTCGTACACCTTGGTGTCCGCGGTGGTCAGCTCGGCGGTGATGTCGTTGTACGCGCCGCGCTCGGCGATGAGCGTGTCGCCCGAGTCGTAGAACCGGGTGTTGATCCACATGCGCCGCCCCTCTGGGTAGCCCGTGGGCAGCTTGTGACCCGTCTGGTTGGTGATGCGGACGACCAGGTCGGTCCCGTCGATCGACACGTCGAGGTCCGACGCGTTCTGGAGCAGGCCCACGGCTCGGGAGATGGAGTCGTTGACGATGTCCTCGCTCAGGAACGTCTCCATGTCGGGGTTCAGGTTGCGGACGGCCTGGAGGACCCAGGTGTTGCCGCCGTTGAACAGGTGCTGGGGCATGTCCGGGCGGTCGTCGGTGAAGAAGCAGCCGGGCCCGTTGATGTCGGGCATGTGGCAGTCCTGGCAGGACGAGACGAGGGGGTTGTCGCCGCCGAAGCGACCGCCCATGTCGATCGGGCCCAGCGCGAACTCGCTCATGAGCCACTCGGAGTAGGTGCGCTCGACGGGGAACTGCTCGTACTTGTCGTGATCGGCGGCCTGCGCGTCGAGCGCGCCCAGGGCGTAGGAGCCGTCGGGCTGGCGCTCGTACACGGGGTTGGACACGTCGTGGCACGTGGCGCACATCGACGAGGACTGGTGGAAGGGGGACTGGATCCAAGCGTGCGAGGCCGAGGGGGTTTCGAACGGACCGCGCCGGCGGTCGTCGTAGTCCACCACGTACTGGCCCGAGTGCGGGTTGACGGGCAGGTCGGCGGTCATCGCCAGGACCATCGCGTCCTCGGGCGGGGCGACGCCGTCGGGGTCGAACGGATCGACCATGCGGTGGCACATGTGGCACGCGACGCCCTCGAGGTCCTTGCCCACGAGCGCCGAGCCGTCGGTCGGGGTGGAGTGCCCGTCGAGCCAGCCCATCGGGGCGTGGCACCGGATGCACATGTCGCCCGAGAAGCTCGCGTCCTGGTTGGCGATCGCCAGGGCGGCGTGATAGATGGGGTCACGCGCGGCCTGGGCCATCATGCTCCCGGCCCAGAGCCAGGGCTCGGAGTCGGGGCTGAAGTCCGAGTGGCAGCCCATGCAGGTGCTCGAGCTCTGGAAAGAGACGATCACGTCCCCGGGCTGGGAGCCGGGCATGAAGTAGTCGTTGAGGGTTGTGGGCACGGGCAGCGACCCGCCGCCGCGCGGCTCGGCGATGGCGAACCCCGCGATGCCGACCCAGACCACGCCCAGGGCGCTCCCGGCGATCAACGCGGGGGTGAACACACGTCCGCTCTTGCGAGAAGCTTTCACGACCAATCTCCCTTGCAGCGTCCCGGGGGGCTTCCATCCAAACCCCATCTGGACGTGGGCCAGAACCGGCCCGGGTCACACTCAGTCCTTACGGGCATCCGGCGCCGAAGGCTCCCAGGAATGCGACAACATCAGAAAAGTCAAACACGCCCGCCGGGGGCGCGAGGTCCGCCGCGGGGTCCATCGAGCCAAACGCGGTCAGGAACGCGACCACGTCGGAGAAATCCAGGGTGTCGAAAGGCTCAGCCAGGTCGGCGGCGTTGCAGCCGGCGGGGGCCGGGGCGGGGCCGCTGGCGACGAAGGTGACCGTCCCGAGGACGTCCATGGTCGCCAGGCCGGGGATGACCTCGGACGAGCCCGAGAAGGTGATCACCCCGCCGTCAAGGGTGACGGTCGTGCCGTCGGACGTGATCATCCCGTCGGCCGGGGCGTCGAAGACGCCCTGGGAGGCGAGGTCGATGTTCTCATTGATGTCGCCGACGCCGAAGACGTTGCCGACGGCGGTGACCGAGCCCGAGAGCGCGGTGGAGACGGACGCGAACGAGAACAGGTCGGCGACGACGGGCACGGGGCCGGCCGGGGTTACGGGCGTGGCGTAGCTGGCGCCGAGGCTCGTCGCGCTCGCGTCGATGTTGGACAGGAAGAACGTGAAGTTGAACGCGAGGTCGTTGTCCAGCGTGAGGTCGAAGTCGTGGATGATCATCGAGGTGGGGACGGCGTAGTCGTCGAGTTCGATCTCGAGCGTGCCCGAGATGGGCGACGAGTCGGTGTCGGTGTCCGAACCGAGGGCGGTGACGAGCGTCAGCGTCAGGTCCATCTGGGACTGCGAGCCGTCAACGGTGATGGTGGTGGACTGTGCGAACGCGCTGCCGGCGAGGGCGGCGACGATGGCGACGGGTGCGAGGCGATGGGTCATCTCTGCTCTCTCCGGGCGAATGATCGCGGTTGCCGGCTCGGGACCCCGCCCGGCGAGCAAAGCATACAACGCCCACGCACGATCGCCGACCCAAAAGCGAGACTTGGCGGGTCCGATAGGCGTCACTGGGGCCGAACCGCGGGGTTCATCTTCTTCGGCCCCGTCGATGGGGCGCCATCGGGGATGGCGTTGTGTGTGTGCATATGCAGACAGTGCGAGCGATCGGTCACGGGCAGCCGGCCCCGAACGCGGTCAGGAAGGCGATGACATCCGAGAAATCGAACACGCCCTCGGGCGGCGCCAGGTCGGCGACGGGGCTCTCGGCGGCCGCGGCGCTCAGGAAGGCGATGACATCTGAGAAGTCCAGCGAGTCATAGGGCGAGGCGAGATCCGCCGGGGAGCACCCGGGAAGCGGGAGCGTGGCTTCCAGCAGGGCGTTGAGCACGAGCACGCCGTCGTCGTGCACGCCCGACGAGGTGAAGTGCTGCGAGTCGCGCCGGCGCCCGTAGAGCAGCTGCGTGGCGTACGTGCCCGACGCGGACTGGACGGAGGCGTACCCGACGCCGCGCCGGTCGCAGATCTCGCGGAGCGTATTGTGGTAGATGGTGTCGGAGATCGGATCAAGCTCGTCAAAGAAGGCGTGCTCGGCGTCGGTGATGTAGATCAGTTCGGAGTCTGGCGCTGCGCGGCGCACCAGGTCCACGACCCACTCGGCCTGGGGAGCCGTGACCCCGTTGATCGTCGCCGCGTTCTGCGCGGGGCGCATGATCCACGCCTCAGGCGCGAGGCGTTCGATGAACGTCTCGAGCGCGGGCCTGCCCGAGAGCGTGCTCGGGGTCATGAACGAGAACTCGGGCCAGACCTTGTAGTCGGTCCCGGCGCGCCCGACGGACATCGGGATCATCCCCGGGCGGCTGCCCTCGACGACCTGGTACAGCAGGAAGACCGGGCTCTCAGGCGAGAGGTTCTGGAGGCGGGCCAGGGGCCAGTTGTTGCCGATCTGGCCCTTGCCCTTGCCGAAGAGCTCGGTGGGGAAGTGGACGCACAGCTCGACGATGTCCCAGGGGCCGAGCTTGATCGCGTCGCCGGGCATCGGGGTGACGCCGTCGTGACCAATCATTCGTTCGAGCGTGAGCGTCGTCTCGTTGCTGGCGGCGTTGTAGGTGGAGGAGACCACGACGCCGAACCCGGAGACGCTGCTGCCCGGCGCCTGGGTCTGCACGCCCAGCCCGCCGATCGGGGCGCCCGCGAGCGCGAGCAGGTCTCCGGTCGCGATGAGCGTCGGCGGGTCTTCGGTGTACGCGATGCAGACGGATTCGAGTGTGGTCGTGTCAAGGTTGGCGGTATTGACAGGTCCCGCAGGATCAAGGTCCACTTGACCTGCGAACCGCCCGGTTCGGTTGGCGCGCACGATCTCGACCCGCCCCTGCCCCGGTCCCTTGAGCAGATAGAGGCTGATGGTCTTGGCGTCGAGCGGGCGGATCGCGCCCATGTTGGACATGATCACATCAAAGAACGGTACGGCGGCGCCGCCCGACATGTCGGGCTCGAGCATGACCGCGTCGCGGAGCGTCAGGCGCGTCACGTCGCGGGCGAGCTGTCGCCCGCCCGTATTGCCCGTGTCGGTGCGGATGCGGTGCGCCAGCCGGTTGCCGGTGGTCTGGTTGGGATACGCGTACCCAAGAAACGGGGAATGGTTGGAGATGCCCACGTGCAGCGAGGCGCCGTAACCCACGATGCGCTGCGGCGCCGCGGAGAACAGGCCCGCGGCGTACTCCCAGCGGATCTCCGGGCGGAGGGTCTGGGCGTAGTCATCGGGTTCGGTAAGTTCCTCGGCGCCTTGGAAGAATGCGTCGCCCAGGGCGGTCTGCCCCGCGTCGCCCCCGAGCGAGTCGCCGCGGCTGTTGGCCGACACGATGCAGCGGAAAGGCCGATCGATCACACCCTCGGCGAAGCGGCGCAGCAGCGGGGCCTCGACCGGGAGCGGGATCTCGTTGGGCGGCTCGAGCACCAGCGCCGGGCTGACGCCCCACCCAAAGTCGCTCGGGCGGACGTGCACGCCGCTGGTCCGCGGGCCGAAGGAAACCCGGGGCTCGCCCGGGAAGGCCAGGAGCCGGTCGAACGCGGAGGCGGTGACGTCGAACACGGAGAGGGTGTCCTCGGACCCGGGGGCGAGGCTCAATCCCGGGTGGTTGCGGACGATCATCGCCAGTGAGGTTCCCCAGGCCAGGCGCCCGCGCAGGAGCCCGTTGGCGCCCTCGACGAACGCGCCAAGGTCGTTGACGTCGAACAGCTCGAGCACTTCCTCGTCGGTCAGCGCGAAGCGGCGTGCGACGACCATGCCCCCGGCGATCCCGTCGAGCGAGGCGAGCGCCCCGCTCTGGCCCGGATCCCCGGAGCCGCCGATCAGGACGTGCTCACCGGGCGGAACGACGTGCCCGGGCGGGCCGTCGTCGGCGACGACACGCACGGCGGAGACCGACTCGGGCACGATCATCAAAGCGCGCAGGTTGATCGGGCCGCCAACAACGACCGAGATCAGCACGCGCTGGTTGTCGAGCGCGCTCGCGTCGGTGAGTGAGAGCGCCTGCAGGTAGTCGAACTGAATGGTCGCGACGCTGCCAAGGGCGTCGATGGAGCGAACGCGCAGCTCGCGGTTGCTCATGGCGACCTCGAGGCTGGGCGTGGGGACGCCGCTCACGTCGCGGACGATGGCGCAGATCCCGCGGAACTCTGGGCCCCAGTTGGAGCTGTCGACCACCGTCATCGGGATGTGGATCGTCGAGGTGCTGTACGGCGCAGTCCAGTACGAGGCCGCGTCCCCCTCGATCCGGATCGAGTTCTCGACGTGCGATGCGCCGCGCTTGAAGTGGATCAACCCGGCGCGGGCCGGGACGCCCGGCGCGAGCGTGGAGCAGACGCCGAAGAGCGCAGCGCCCAGGGTCGCCCGTGGCGCCGGGAGAAGTCGGAGGAATCGGAACATCGCTAGAGCCTAATGGCGGGCGCCGCGCCGATACAGCCCAGACCCATACCCAGAGGCGTAATCCTGGGCGGGGGCGGCGCTCTCGGACCCTGATCCGGGCGTTGGGGCGCCGATCGATGGGCCCTTGCGAAGGTGGGCGTCCCGATCAACCGCCCCCGAGGCGCGGACGCGGGAGATTGCCCGCGCCATGGCGCCTGGGTGGGGTCGGGCGGCTGATCGAGGGAGGTTGGAGTGCCCGGGCGCCTTACGGGCAGCCTGCGGCGAACGCGGTCAGGAAGGCGACGACATCGGTGAAGTCGAACGCGCCGATCGGGGGCGAGAGATCCGCGGCGGGGTCCATCGCGGCGAAGGCGCCCAGGTACGCGACGACGTCGGAGAAGTCGAGCGTGCCGAACGGCTCGGCCAGGTCCGCGACGTTGCACGGCCCGCCCGAGTTGGTCACGCTGTAGTTCGCGGGCGAGTGCAGCAGCGAGCAGGTGGTGTCGGTCAGCTCGATGAGCATCGTGTCGAAGGCGGTGTCGATCCACTGCGACTGGTCGGCCCAGAGGCCCGCAGTCTGCGCCTCGTCCGAGCGCTCATCGGCGGTCAGATCGTCCGCGCCACCCTGCGACCACTGGATGTGGTCGCCGTACTGCGCGGGGTTGCCGAAGTCGGGGAAGCCGACGACGCCATCGCCATCGGGGAAGAACAGGCCGATGGCGAACGCGCCCAGCGGGTCCATGGGCGCGGCGAATGTGCCGCCCAGGGCCGAGACGTTGATCGTGTTTGCGCCCGCGGCGTCGTTGTTGGTATGGATGAAAAAGGACCCGCCCGGCGCGATGCTCACGCCCACGAGCCCGGTCTCGGCGGTGTAGCGGCGGACCTGGTCCTCGTCGTGCGTGCAGAATCGCCACTGGGAGAGGTCGATGGTCTCGGCGCCGCAGTTGTGAAGCTCGAAGACGCCGGTCTCGAAGTCGACGGATCGGATCTGGATGTCGCGCTCGGCTCCTAGGGCGAGCGAGGCGAGCGAAAGGGCGGCGGCGGCCGCGATGGTGGGGGGGTTCATTTCGGGGTCTCCTGGCGGGGGGTCACGCATGGGTCGAGCACCGCGGAGCAGCGCACCCTTGTTTATGCGTAAGCCGAACGAAATGGATCCCCTCTATTGAGGGGGAGAGGAGTGTCGGCGTTCCGAAACCTGGCGAAACCCGAGGTTCGATCAGACATGGAGAAGGAAGAACGAGAAATACCCGTACCCGACGCCGTACTTCTCGCTCCACGAGGACTGCCCGCCAAAGACAGTTTCCGAAGACGTCGCGCTGCCCCAGGAGGATGTATCGAGGAATGGTTTTTTGGAGTCGGCGCTGGTTTCGCGGATTCTCCCACCAGCGAGGACCGTGCCTCGGGGCGGCGCTAATGCGGCGCCGAGGTATCCCCTGAAGTAGACGTAGGTGTCGGCGCCGTACTGCGAGCTCCAGCCTATGCCGTTCCCCAGCGAGACGGCCTCGCCGGTCTGCTGGCCCCACTGGGAGGTGGTGATGAACGGCTTCGTGGAGGAGCCGTTGGTCACCTGGATCTCGCCGCCCACCAGGATCTTCTTGTGGGGCGAGGCGACGGGGTTCTGGAGCGGCGCGAGATACCCGTAGGTGTAGGTGTATGTGTTCGAGCCGTACTGCTCGCTCCACGCGAAGCCGTGGCTGAGCATGATCTGAGATTCCGTCTGAACACCCCAGCGGTCAACCTCGACGAACGGCGCTTTGGAGGCCTTGTCCGTGACGACCCGGGAGCCACCAACGATGCCCCACTCCCACCCGAGCTGACCCCGGGTCCACTGGCACATGTTCAGGGTGTTCGCATCCATCAGGCACGGGACCTGGTTGGGTGTGCAGTTCTTACAGTTGTTGTTCGGGACGGAGAGCTGGCCGCTGTTGGCGCAGGTGCAGCTCCCGTACTCGTCCGCGGCGCCGAAGAGGTGGCACGTCTCGTGTGCGAACAGGCGGTTGATCTGGCTTGGACCCCAGTTGTCGTTGGAGTACTCCATCACCAGCCGCTGACCCCCCGCGTATGCGAAGTGGTGGCATGGATACTTGGTGAAGAACGCGGCGTAGGCCCACGCGGTGTCCTTGCTCGTCTTGAGCGCGGTGACGTACTCGCCGATCCCGGCGGGGCTGCCCGTGTACCCCAGTTGCTGCAGCGCGGGGTCGCGCCACGGGGCCTCACACTGCTCGTAGGAGTCTGTTGACGGGTTCGAGCACGGGGTTGCCGTCACCGTCAGGAAGTTGATGTCGTACACGAACGTGACGCGAGCCAGCGGCTCGATCCTCGCAAGGAAGTCCAGTCCCTCGATCACCTCCGCGACGATCGTTGTCCGCTCCGCCTGCGAGACCGTGTACTGCGACTGCGTGCCCGACACGATCACCACGCCAACCGCGATCGAGCCGATCATGTACAGACTCGTCGCGGTCCCGGTCGAGCTCACCCCGGGCTGGGCCGCGAGCTCAGGGTCGTTTCCGGCGTGGCGCGGGGTCTGGTAGCCCTCCGCGTCCCAGCTCAGGCCCTCGGTCATGCTCAGCATCCGCCCGACGCGGTCGGTCTGCAGCGAGTTCCATGCACTCGCCGCCAACTGTGACGTCTCGTCCAGTGTCGGTGGCGCCGTAACCCCCGCGTGGCGCAGCTGGCTCGGATCGAACTCATCGGGCACGATCGCGACGAAAGCGGCATCCGAGAACTTGTGGATCACCCGTCCGTCGTTGTCGCGGATCTCGGACTCGGTCGCGAAATAGTTCGAGCTCGCCGATGTGAAAAGCAATACGTCGTAACTCATTTGGTCCCCCTGGTGATGACGCCCGCGGAAACCGCAGCGCTATCGCCCAAGGTAAACCCGCGCGACTCTGCCAAGCAATCAGAATTGCGAAAGAGTGTGCATCGGCCAGTACGCCGTGCACATCAAGACGCACATAAGTCCGGGCACAGAAAGCAACAACGCGTTCATGCGTGCGGGTGTGGTCGCCTACGGGCACCCGGCCCCGAACGCCCCGAGGAACGCCAGCACGTCGGAGAAGTCGAAAGAACCCAGTGGTTCGGCGAGATCCGCGGCGCTCTCACCCAGCCCGAACGCGGTCAGGAAGGCGAGCACGTCGGAGAAGTCGAGCGTGCCCAGCGGCGCCGCCAGGTCCGCCCCGTTGCAGCCCAGGCCGGCGGGCTCGTGCTCGAGCAGCAGGAACCCGCGCGCGGGCAGATCGATCGCGACGGACTGGGCGTGCGGGCCCGAGGCGATCGCCTCGGGGACGAGCGTGCCCGAGGGGCCGGCGCCGGGGCCACCGAACTCGGCCCACTGGTTGTTGATCGCCACGCCCCATGTCCCGGTGCGGGGCATGCCGATGCGGTAGGCGTTGCGGTCGATGTTGGAGAGGTTGAAGATCGCGACGAAGCTCTTGCCGCCGTCGATCCAGCGCTCGAACGCGACGACGTCCGCGGCATCGTTGGTGTGGTAGACCCAGGTGTTGGCGTCGGCGAACAGCGCCGGCTCGCTGGTGCGCAGGGCGATGATGGCCCGGAAGTAGTCGAAGATCCCGCTGTAGGTCGTCTTGTGCGACCAGTCGATCTTGCTCTCCTCCCAGCCGTCGTCCTCGAGCCACTCTGTGCCCTGGAGGATCGCGGGCACGCCCTTGGCCAGCAGCGTGACGGCGTGAGCGAGGGTGGTCCGCCCGCGTGCGAACGCGTCGTCGTGGGGCGGGGAGGTGTCGATCTCGGCAACGGCGCGATCGTTCCCGTTGAGTGGCCAGGCGTCGTCGTGCAGCTCGAAGTAGTTCAGGACCTGGGATCCGGAGACGCCGCCCGTGCCGTCGATCGCGGCGGCGACGCCCGAGACGTTGGGGCTCCCGCCCGAGGCGCCGAAGACCGCGTCGCGGATCGAGTTCTTGAAGCTGTTGTGGTACTGCGTGTCGAACTGCAGGCCCGTGTGGACCCAGGGGTTGTCGATGTAGATCTCGGCGATGGTGTGCGCGTCGCTGTAGCGGTTGGCGATCGCCTCGTTCATGGCGTTCATCAGCGCCTGGCCCGAGGGCCACTGGCCGGTCCAGCCCGAGTCGGTCATGGCCATAACCGCGTCGTGGCGGTAGCCGTCGAAGCGGAACTCGCCCATCACATGGTGCGTCGAGTCGAGCAGGTACTGGAAGACGCCGTCGCGGTCGTAGTCGGGCTGGGCGCCCCAGGGGGTGTCCTGGGCGGGGCTGTCGAAGTACAGCTGCGTGCCGTCGTAGTTCCAGAGGAAGTTGTCGCTGGGGGAGATGTGGTTCCAGACGACATCCAGCAGCACCGCGATCCCGGCGCCGTGGAGCTGATCGACCATGTACTTGAGCTCGTCGGGCGTGCCCAGCTTCCAGTCCCAGGCGAACAGGCTCGTCGGGTTGTACCCGCCCGAGAAATCGCCGGGAAACTCGTTGATCGGGTTGATCATGACGGCGTTGACGCCCAGCTCGGCCAGGTGCGCCGCGCGTTCGCCGACGTCCTGGTAGCCCGAGGGGTTGGCCGCGGGGCCGAAGGGGTCGTTGCGACCGGCGAAGGTGCCCACGTGCAGCTGGTAGATGACCAGCTCGTCGAGCGGGGGGGGGATGAAGGCGTCGTTCTGCCAGTCGTACGCCAGCGGGTCACAGATGACGGCGTTCTGGTTGTCGGTCTGGACGAGGCGGCTGGCGCGGGGGTCGGTGTTCCAGACGGAGTTGTTGAAGAAGTACTTGTACATCTGCCCGGCGCTGGCGCCGGGGACGAAGCCGATGAAGTGCTCGCCGACCTTGGTCAGCGGGTTGTCGGTGGACCACCCGTTGAACTCGCCGCGGACGTGGCAGGTTGTCCGCGTGGGGGACCAGACCTTGAACACGGTCCCGCCCGCGACGGGCGTGGAGCCCACGGGCGCGTGGTCGAGGGTGACAAAGTCGAGCGCAAAGCCGGCGCCGGGGTCGGCGTCGCTCATCCCCGCGGGGGAGAGGTAGTCGGTGTCCGAGCCGTCGGTGAGGACCACCCGGTAGCTCAGGGTGTCCTCGGGCGTGCCGGGGAGGTCGGCCTGCCAGATGTCGTAGGGCCCGATCTGCCCGACGACGCTGGCGGCGTGGCTGGTCTGGCTGCCGTCAACATTCTGGATGACGCTCGCGCCCGTCAGATCGCCCCGGTAGGCCTGGACGCGGACCGCGAAGGTGTCGGAGCGCATCGGCACGAGGGGGCGGAGGTCCTGCCAGACGAGGTGGCTCACGCCGCCCCACTCGACGTTGTTGTCGGCGTCGGCCGCGAGGCAGACCCCCTGGGCCAGGGTGAGCGACAGGGCCAGGGTGGTGAAGAGCGCGTGAGATCGCATGCAAAGCTCCAAGGCGCAGGGAAAAAAGGTCCCGGGTTGATCGTGCCCGCCCGGGGCGCCAATTGCAAGGGAAGCGGGGCGAGGAAGTGGGCGGGGGAGGCCTTCTATAGTGAGCCCCAACTTTCTGAATGAACCCACGCACCGAACGGGGTATTTCCGTGGCAAGCAAGCAGTACGACATGATCGTCATCGGCGGCGGACCCGCCGGGTACGTCGGAGCCATCCGCGCCGCCCAGCTGGGCTACAAGGTCGCCTGCGTCGAGCGGGCCAAGCTCGGGGGCGTCTGCCTCAACTGGGGCTGCATCCCGTCCAAGGCGCTGCTGGCCAACGCGGAGCTGATG
>JAJDDI010000095.1 GCA_029260375.1 Phycisphaerales bacterium
GCCCGGGCTGCAATCAAGAGTGCAGCGAAATCGGAGGCGATGCGAGCTCGCGACCACGTTCGATCCGAGTTCCGCCCTGCATGGGAGAGCCGGTACCACGAACACCAGGCCGAGACGCGTTCGTTCGAGCAACGAGAGCAGCAGTTGTTGGGCCGTGTAGGCAACGCGCTCCGCGCGATCGACTTCGGGGCCATGCTTGCCGGCAAGGATCGCAGGAAGGCGATGCTCGACGCCTACAACGCCCTGTCGTCGAGCGGCGGCCGGCTGGAAGGGTTCAAACGCTCCCAGGCCACGAAGGACCGGGTTCTTGAACGCCGGCAGCGGGCCGAGGAGGAGCGGGCTGTCGCCGCGGTGCGATCGGCCGAGGCCAAACGCCTGGTCGAGCAGCGAGCTCTGTTCAAGGCCGAGCGTGCATCGATCGTCTTCAAACACGACATGGAGCGGGCCGGCAACCGCACGCAATGGCGTTCACGCTCCGATGAGCGGCGAGCGGCGTTCGAGAAGAACCGTCTCCATGGCAAAGCCACAGAGCCCGGCCAAGAGCAGCCTCCGTCTGGGCGACAGACGGCCCGGAAGGACGAACACTTCGACCGGCTTCTCGATTCGCTCCAGCAAAGAGAGCAGGCCGCACGCGATCGGGCCAGGGAACAGGACAACGACCGAGGCCGCGGGGAACGCGACCGGTAGAATGAGAACGGCCCCAACCCACGGGAGGCTCCCATGGACCGTCAAGACCTCTCCAACGCCTACGACGAACTCGAAGCCGCTCGTGCGCAGCAGAGAGAGCACACTGTCTCGGCAGCAAAATCAATCGAGCCCGATGGCCTAGAAGGGACATCCCTCTCGAACGCGCCTGACATGCGCGAAGCGTTCGATCAAGGGTCGGGACGCGACGGGCTCGGCCCGCCGGCCGGCATCGACTCGCAGCAGGTTCGGGATTCGGGCGCGGATCACGACATGAAGCCGCCGCCGGAGATCGCCGACGAGCCGGACCGCGACAAACACCAGTCGGACATGGGCCGGGACGATGAGGCCGCTCGCCAGGCGAACTACTTCGATTCACTCGCCCAGGGCCTCGAGTCTCGTGAATCAAACGGCCGCGAGCATGACGGCCGCAGTCTGGGCTGACGCTTTACTTCTCGTTCAACCACTTCAATCCGCAGTGCGCACCATACCCGGCCGCCCCCGCGAGGACAGGGGCGAGGAGCGCCGCTCCGCCTCCAGCCGCCACGCCGATCCCGAGGCCACACAATCCACCGAGAACCACCGACACGCAGATCAGTGCGCGGCGGATGATAATCCCTTGTGCTTCAATCTTCGCGAAGCGCTGCTCTCGCGCCTCGCGTGCGCGTGCCTCACTCTCTTCGCGTTCTGCCCGAAGTCGCTGCTCTTCGAGGCGTCTTGCTTCTTCCGCCGCAGCCGCGGTCGCTTCTTCTTCACGCTTCTTTTGCTCGTACTTCTCTCGCTCGATCGTTGCGTATACCTGGTTTCCAGCGGAGTGCGAGCTGATTGTCGTGAAGTAGCTCGCGTACTGAGCCAGCGGCTGCTCGATTGGATCGCCGCCGAGCAGAGCAAGCTGTCGCCGGTTCACTGTTATCGTGGCCAAGCAAAAATCATCGGACGGTAAATTGCCATCCGCGATATGGATTGTTTGAAGCACTCCGGCCGCCCCGGCGAGGACAGGAAGTCGTACGTTTTCCTTCTGGGCGCGAGTGATCCCAGGAAAATCGGGCACGGTGCCCATTGGGCCGCCTCGCAGCGGCGCTATGCCAGGCCCCGGCACTTCGACCTCGGCAACCGTCTCACCGCGTTCAACAAGATCGCCCTCTCGCTTCAACCATTCGAGCCGGATAAACCGGCGAATGAAGACCCCGGGGTCTTCGAGCTCTAGCTGGAATTCACCAAGCAGCTTCGGTGGGTCTTCGTGATCGGGATGGGGGTCGTACAGCCACCCGAAGAATGGGTCCTGGAAGTACTTGGTCCGTTTGACGACCGCCGGCCTCCGGCCACTGATCACGGTGAGCGCCCACCCGGGCGCACCATCTTCCTCGCGACCGAACCAGAGGATGAGGTCGTCGGTCGTGACAAGCCGGCGTTTCAGAATTGTCTCGTTCACCCCGCGGGTCGCGGTATGAGAGACGCCCTGGCTCTCGCTGTTTGTGGTGCCGGCGCTTTCCGATCGGCCCATACCCAGACTCTGGCTTTCACTCTCGCCCTCGCTCTGAGAGTGGGTCTGCCCGAATGTCGAGGTCTGTGTCTGACCGACGGCGAGGCTGGATGAAGAGCTCTCATTCCCGGATACGCCTTTGGCGATGGACTTGCCACCGCCCTTCGACGTGCCCCTCGTCAAGCCGGTGTTGTCGCTCGTTCCGTAGTTCACCGTCTCGTTTTCGCGGAGCAACGGGAGGTACCGCGACGTCTGCCGAAAGAGCAGCGGATTGGGCGACCATGACGCATTGTGCGATGAGCTCTCGCCGTCGCTCTTCGAGCGATTGCTCCCCCACTGCTTGCTCTTGGTGCGGCTCTCGTTCCACCCGGTCCCGGATGTCATTCCGTCGGTCTGTGTCAAAGACCGGGCCGTCGCGGAGGACTCGCTCGTGCCCGTCGAATTCTGCCGGCTCCGGCCGGCCGTCGTGGTCTGGTTCTCGCTCTTGGTAGTTGTGCGCTGCTCGCCCGTAGACGTCGATCGGTTCGTGCCTTCGGCTGTGCTGCTGGTTGCGGTCTCTCGGATCAACTCAGTGTCGCCGATCAGCTTGGAGACATACTCGGCCGTGAAATGATCCCCGATGCCGTAAAAGAGCTTTGTTCCGGCGTTCGCCAGGAAGGTTTCCCAGCCGTGCTCGTACTCTTTTTTGAGCTGATCGAGGCTCTGCAAGACGAAGAGCATCGTGATCCCGAAGCCGGCGAGCTGAGCGACGGCGTTCTCGATGACCTCCATGCGTCGAAGGCCCGCGAACTCATCGAGACACATGAGCACCCGGTGACCCGTCGCGGGCTGCCCCTTGGTCGCTTCCATCTCTGTCACGATGAGCGTGACCATCATGCGCAGCCAGCGGTAGTGCTCGCCCATGTATCGCTGAGGGAGTGAGAGATACAGACTCACGCCATCTGGTGCGGTCTTGAGATCGGAGAGCTTGAAGTCGGACGAGGAGACGCAATCCGCCATGCCCGGGCTGTCGAGGAACTCGGTGTTGCGGTTCGCCGATTGCAGCATCCCCTGGAACAGCTTCGCGTCATTGAGGGCCAGCTCCACCATCGTCTCGCCGATCCCGGAAATGACACCGCCGAGCGCGGGGTTCCGCGAGACACCCTCCCAGAGCAGCGATTGCGCCGACGGTATCTTGTCCCGGCCCTTGCTCTTCAAGTACGCCACGCCTTCGTGATCGCCGCGGGAGATCAGCTCGCGCACCGTTGCCAGGTTCCGTCGCCCCTCGAAGCGCGGGTCTGTGACGACATGCAGGATCACGCCCTTGACGAGGTTCCTCGCGGACTCGTCCCAAAAGGGCTCTTTGCTCTGCTTGTTCACGACCACGATCGCATCGGCAATGCGCCCGGCTTCATCAATGGCCAGAGGCGAATCTGGATCGAGGACATCAAGCGGGTTGAAACGGCTTCGGAAGCGGTCATCCACGTCGGCCGCCCGAAACGGATCGAGGACATGGACCGATTGCCCCATTCCTTCGCAGAACTCCGAGCCGGAACCCCGTCTTGCCGCGGTGACAGTGGCGTTCTCTCCCTTGGGATCGACCACGACGACAGAGCCCGGCCAGGTGCAGAGATTGTTGATGATCGTCGTGGTGCCCTTGCCCGCTCGCGTTCCGCTCACCAGGCAGATGTGGCGATCATCGACGTGCCCCACGGGCCGGCCATCCACAACGGAGCGGCCAAGCCAAAACTTGCCCGTCTCCATGAGGTTCTCGTCGGTGAATGAGATGGGATCGGCCCATTCGGCCGTTGCGCTGCGTTCCATAGTCCCCCATGGTACGCGAGAAACCCTCGAAACTGTCTGCGATCAGGACCGCTCGGGTCGTTCGCCAAGCACCCAATCCGCCGCCCTCTGAGCAGCGCCCGCCGCGTGAACGACGAGTTTGGTCTCGGTGCTGAGCTTCTTCCGCCAGCCGTCGATATACGCGGCAGACTGCTCGATTGTGGCCTGGCTGATGCCTGATGCGGCGGCCAGGAAGGCGGCCCCCATCTCGGCGACGAGCTCCTCCTTGGAGTAATCCGTTGAGCCGAACGGGCTCAGATTCTCGTCGAGGCCCCGATCGAGCCGGGAACTGTGCCCCGTCGAGTGGACCAGCTCGTGAAAGAGCGTCGTGTAGTACGACTCCGAATCGACAAACCGGTCCGGCTCGGCTATCCGAACTAGGTCCTCTCTCGGACGGTAAAACGCCCGCGACCCCTTGTGTTCGACGCGGGGCCCGCCGCGGTACGCGTCGGCGATCGCTGCGGCCGTTTCGATCGGCGTGAACGCCTGCTCGCCGGTGTCCTCTTCGGGCGTTGCCGGCGAGGGCGCTCCGATCCCCTCACATTGCTCGGTGTTGAAGACGGTGTAGTGTCGCAGCACCGGGACAGTGATGTCCTTGCCGCTCTCCTTGTCCTGGGTCGCGTACTGCTTCCAGAAGATCACGAGGGAGCCCTTCTCGCCTTTGCGGACGTGTCCCCCCTTCTCCTTCGCCTGACGAAACGTGAGCCAGTACGGGGATTCGTACCCCTCCGCCCACGCCGTGACCGCGAGAAGGAAGACATTGATCCCTCGATACGCACGCTCGGAGGCGAGGTTGGTCGGAAACGCGCCCTCTCCCCCACTGCTCCGAATGGGCTGCCGCCAGGGCACTGTGCCCTGCTCCAGCAGCTCAATGATGCGGTCCGTGACCGCTTTGTAGACATCCAACGCCATCGCCGCCCTACCCCGGACGGCTGGCGATTCTGTTCAATACAGCATTCATGCAAGCCCCCTGCTCGTGTTATGACAATGAGGGGTGTTTGCCATAAGACGCCGATGGGCGTCAAGAACTTTCGACGCTGCACCGCAGCATGGGGCATGGGTTCGCGAGGAGCCAAAACTGCGCTACATTGAAGCAGAGGAAAGACGATGAACACACGCCCGGACGAACTCGAAGCCTTCAAGACGGAGATTAATCTCTCCGAGCTCATGGCCTCGTTCGGCTACCAGCTCGACCGCAAGGCTTCATCCAGAAACTCGGCTTCGATGGTTCACCCCGACGGGGACAAGCTCATCGTCGCTCGCGGCCGTGACGGGCACTGGGTCTACTTCTCCGTCCGCGATTCCGGCGACAACGGCACCGCGATCGACTTCGTGCAGCGCCGCACGGGTGAGAACCTCGGGCACACCCGGCGGCGGCTTCGAGCCTGGCTGCGAGCTCCGCTCACCGATGCCCCGCCAAGGCCCGATCCGCAGACCTACGCCCCATCCCTGGAACACATCACCCGTGACATGGCCCAGGTTCGAGCTCGTTTCGAGGAGGCCCGCCCCCTGACGGGGCATCACCGCTACCTCGTCGAAGACCGCCGCATCCCGGCCGAGCTGCTCTCGCAGCCGGCCTTTTATGATCGGGTCCGCGTCGATCCAAGGGGAAACGTGCTCTTCCCGCACTTCACACGAGAAGGATTGAGCGGTTTCGAGGTCAAGAACGCCGGCTTCACCGGCTTCGCCAAGGGCGGGACTAAGGGGCTGTGGGGCAGCCGCAAGGGTGAGGATGACAATCGACTCGTGATCGCGGAGACCGCCATCGACGCCTTGAGCCACGCCGCGCTCGCGGGCCATCACCGCGCCCGGTTCGTGAGCATCGCCGGCGAACTCAACCCCATCCAGCCGGAGCTGATCACATCGGCGATCGGAAGCCTGCCGGCCGGCGGCTTGGTTGTGCTCGCGATGGACTACGACGAGGGGGGCGACCGGCTCGCCGAGCAGCTCTCCCGGGCGTTCGAGCGAGCAGGCCGGGACGACCTTGAACTCCGGGATGACCGCCCGCCCGTTCGCGGCACGGATTGGAACGACGTCCTCCAAACGACCACTCCCCCACCGCTCTCGCCGGGTCACGGGCCGGGCGTCGGCTGATGCGTCGCTTGCCTCGATTCCACGTCTATCTGTTGCTCTCGGACCGCGGCGAGGTCTACAGCGGCTTCACCGGCGACATCCGCCGTCGGCTCAGAGAGCACAATGCCCGGGGCAACACCGGATGGACCCGAGGGCGGCGGTGGCATCTTCTGGCGGTCCGCTGCTTTCTCGATCGCCATTCCGCTGCGATCGCAGAGCGTCAGCTCAAGCGCTCCCGCTTCGACAAGACCAACTGGGTCCGCCGGCAACGACGCCGCCTCCGCGAACTGTGTCGCAGACACGGCATCGAGCACGCCCTGTCCTGAAACCCCTACTTCGTGATGATCGGACGGCCCGGCCTGGACGGCGGGTAGGGCCTCGGGTTCACCTGCGGGAACGATGGGCGTTCCGGGATCGGTCGCGGTCGCGGAACCTCGGGCACCTGCGGCCGCGGCGGGAGCTCTGGTCTGTTGATGGGTCGATACATGATGGAATCTCCAGGAAGGTGGCGGCTTGCCCCGGGCCACGCGCCATGGGGCTCTCGCCGCAGCGGGTTCAGTGCTTGGTGTCCTTCGGGGGGTTCGGATCGTTGCCGTAGCTGTCCGAGTCCCGAATCTGTCCGTTCGGGCGGTGAATGACGACCTCGCTCTTGTTCTTCTGAGCGATGGGCTTAGCCGCTTTGGTCGCGGCGGTCTGGGTTTTGTGGTTCGAGACAGGCTTCCCACCCGCGGGCTTGACCTGCCAGTTTTTCCCGTTCGGCACGACGTGGACGTTCTTTCCTTTGGCCATTTCGGCCTCCTTTCAATCGAGTTTCTGATCGTGAAACAACCCCATCACGGCTTCGAGCGCCGGTGGGGACGAACGCTGACCGTCTTCGGTCCAGGCTTGCCGGGCCCATAGCAGGTCGAGCTCGGCGTTGAGCGCCGATGCCCCCCCACCGGAACCGTCTTGGGACCTCGGCCTGTTTTGCCTCCGCAGTGGTTTGCCATTGATCTGTCTCCAGAGCAGGAACGGCTTTCGGCAACGCGCCGCCGACCGTTCCGCCGAGTGCTACGTTGGAATCATCTGCTAAGTATATCAAGCAGTCAAGCGCAGTGCTTGAGAAATTTAGCGGACCAGCTACACTTGCAGTGGGCGGGCTCCAACACAGGAGCCGCCGAAGGAGCGCCCACCATGACCGCGAACACCCCCGAGAAGAGCCGGGCTCAGTCGCTCGGCCAGTACCTAGCGAACGTCCGAACGACGAAGCGGATGTCTCTGCGCGAGGTCGAGGAAGCCTGCGCTGGCGTCGTCTCGAATGCGTATCTCAGCCAGCTCGAACACGACAAGATCAGCAAGCCCTCGCCGAACATCCTGCACGCCCTCGCTGAGGTCTACGCCGTGCCATACGCCACACTCATGGCGAAGGCGGGCTACATCACCGAGACCCAAAAGCCCAAGCAGAAGAGCGGCCGGCACGCCCAAGTGCCGACCTTCGCCACCGACGACCTCACGACCGAGGAAGAAGAGGCACTACTGGAGTACCTGGCCTTCCTCCGCTCTCGAAAAGGAGGGGGCAAATGAAGCCAGACGACCAACTCGAAGACCAACAGCAGCTCGCCCGCATCCAAGAGGCTGCGGTGCGGGCGATCCAAGAGGGAGGCGGGTTCGGCGTCTTCCCCACGCCGGTCGATGACATCATCGAGGCCGCAAAGCACATCGTGATCACCGATCAAGAGATCGACGATCGCTTTCTGGCGAAGGCGACCAAGAAGGTCGGCGGAGCGCTCAAGAAAGCACTCTCCAAGGTGCTCGGCGTGCTAGACGTCACCGCTAGAACGATGCACCTGGACAAGACGGTTCACGCCGCAAAACTCCCCTTCCTCAAGCTCCACGAGCTCGGCCACGGACTGCTTCCGTGGCAGCGGGATGTCTACGCCCTCACAGCGGACTGCAAACAGACCCTCGATCCAGAGATCAACGACCTCTTCGAGCGAGAGACCAACGCCTTCGCGTCGGAGGTTCTCTTCCAGGTAGACACGTTCACTAACGAGGCGGCAGATCACGCCTTTTCGATCAAGACGCCGATGAAGCTCAGCAAGAAGTACGGGGCTTCTGTCTACTCAACCATCCGACGCTATGTCCGCACGAATGCCCGCTCGTGCGCCGTTGTCGTACTTGAGCCACCGGAGTTCGTGCCCGGACACGGCTTCAAAGCCAAGCTCCGGCGCGTGGTGGTTTCCCAAGCATTTGAGGCTGAGTTCGGGCAACTTCAATGGCCCGGCATTTTCACCCCCGACGACGCTCTCGGGAAGATCGTTCCCATCGGGGGGCGTCGGATGTCGCGCCCTCAGCATGTGGTCCTCTCCGACGCGAACGGCACACGCCATGAGTGCGTGGCCGAAGCGTTCGATAGCAAGCACCAGGTCTTCATCCTGATCTGCCCCCAAGCGGCCTTGACGAAGAAGGTGGTTCTCGTCAACGCCTGATATGACCATATGACCTTATGACCTTTTCAGCGCCATCGCGAGGAAGTCGGCGATGGCATCCTCGTACTCCGCCATACCGACGTGGTCCCCCTTCGATGGGACGCGGAGATTCGGAGCTCGCTTGGATTCGGCCCGGATCGCGTCCTCGGCTCCCGCGAGCACTGACCAGAGCGCCCGCGTGACCTGGCTGTAGTTCACCTTGCTGCCGAACGCCGCCGAGATCGTGCCCATGGTCTCGTCCATGCGGTCCGCCTCGTCTTCCGAGATCATCATCTTCCGGTTCACGGACATGACCCGCGTCGTCGACCGTGACTGGGGCCGACCTGATCGCCTCGGCTCGCGGATGGACGGACGACGCCCCTCCCCCACTGCTCGTGTCTGATGGCTCTCCCGATCGACGTCAGTCTTGGTCTCTGCCTCACCGTTCTCGGCCTGTTGTTGCGCTGCGGGGCTGGCGGGCTTGTTGTTCTGTGGAGCGGCCGCCATCGCGGCGAGCCGCGAGCGGACCGGATCAATCGTGTCGTCTGAGGCGGCTCGCTTAGGCATTCGACGCCTCCCTCACTTCCGGCTTGAACTCCACCGTCTTGTTGATCTTGGAGGCCGTCTCGAGCCTGGCCAGAACCTCACGGGCGAGCGAGCGATACTGCTCGGCCACCTTGTGGTCCGGCTGAGTCTGGAAGAGGGTTTTCCCCTCCGCTTGGGCCCGTTCGATAGCCGTTGCTCGGGTGATGAACGTATCGAACGCCCCGAGCTCACCCGCGGACTCGAACTCCTTGCGGATGCGGTCCACATACGTCGTGGCGATCCGAGTGCGGCTGTCCACCTTGCACATGATCACGCCCAGGAGCCGGAGCTGTGCATTGCCGGCCTCACGGACCGCCACAATGTCCGTCAGAGCGTCATTCAGCCCGTCTACCGAGAGCTTTGAGGCCTCAGTGGAGAGGATGAACCACTCCGCTGTCCGGTAGGACGCGATCGTGGGTGCGGACGCATTCGGGGCGGTGTCGAGAAACACGAAGTCATACAGACCCCGCACCTTCTCCAGAACCGGCGCCAGCGTGCCCGTCGGATCGGCGAACTTGTTCCGCTTCCGGTACTCGCTCTCGAAGTCTTCGAGATTGCGACGAGCGGGCATCAGCTCCACGTTCTTGGGTAGATCGGTCCCCTCGGCCTGGTCCGTCGTCACAACGACGTCCAGGGGCTCCTGGTCGCCCAGAAGCACCTCGAAGGTCCCGAGCCAGTCCGTGCCCACTCCAAGGCCTCTCGTAGCCCCACAGTTGCCGTCCAGGTCGATGACGAGCGACTTCTTGCCCAGCTCGCCAAGAGCGGCGGCCATGTGCAGGGTGTTCGTGGTCTTGCCGACCCCACCCTTCTGGTTTCCGACCGCGATGACCTGCGTCGGGCGCTTTTCGTTGTGCATAACTGGCTCCTTCCCCAGATTTTTCCTAGTTTCTGTTCAGGTCATATGACCAGATAACCATATGGCCTTGTGACCGTTTCAATGAGGTCGGATCAATCTGGCCATATGACCCTATCGCGTCATGGTAATCGGACGCAACCCTACCTTCGGCAAGACCTCGCGCTTATCCACAGTCTTTTTTGACCATATGGGCATATGCCGTTATGGCCTGTTCAATCGGGTCACTTTGTTCGGGTCATATGACCACATGGACCCGTGAATGCTCCCGCCATGGTCCATAAGTGCTTATCAGCGCGCGCCTTGCGGGCTTGACTGGGCTCCCCGACTCGCGACATATTGGGGTAGACAGTACACCAACCCCCAAGATGTCCTGGCCGGCTCGCGGCTTGGATGGGGAGATCAATCAGCAAGGAGGCGTAGACACCTGCGATGCCTCACATATTGAAAAACCGCTCCTAGGCACGCCAATGCCTTGAGCGGTCTTCAAGGCCGGAGAGCTCCATGGACGGAGAATCGCCGGCTACCTCTGAATTTGCACTTCCAAGGTAGCGCGATCCTCGTTGTCCGTCAAGAGAAACCCTCTGCGGTCAACGGTATCGCTGTGCCTACGCACGGAAAGGAGTCCGTGCATGGATGCTCAGACCAGACCCAAGAGTGGGGGGGTCAAACCCCATCAACCGATCGGCGAGCGAGAGGCCCGTATCGAGGGCAGCTTCCGCAAGATCACCGTTCACCAGCTCATCATGGCCTGGTGGCTTTACCGATCAGGTCATATGACCAGAAGGCAGTACCGGGTCTATTTCGCCGCCCACGAGCTCGCCGAGCGGCGGCGGTACACCAGCCCCGAGCATCGCGGCTCCAAGCCCCTCTACACGATGTCGGAGATTGCTGGGCTTGTAGGGGGCCGAGGGGACCAGCGAGCGCTCCGGGAGCTCAGGAGCGATCTGAGGGCTCTTCATCGCCTCGGGCTCGTGAGCGTGAACAAGCACCGCATCGCCTTCGCCGTGTCCGCTGACCAGCTCCGTGTTGACGATCTCGACGGCTTCTGGTCGATGTACCGGGAGATGCCCAACCGGCAACGCTCGGTCCCCGTACCGAGGCGGTTGCTCCGTGCCCTGGCCGCGGGGTTCTCCAAGGGGGTCACAGCGATGATCACGGCCGTGCTGATCCGTGGCCTGTTCTGGCACCGGGACAGCGGCGACTACCGCACGGACGGGCGGTACAAGCTCTCATGGATCGCCGAGCACTTCGGCATCAGCAGGAGAGCCGCCACGGAAGCGAGGGCGAAGCTCGTCGAGCTCGGCTGGATCGAGCCGCTCGACGTGAACCAGTGGGAGATGAACCGCTGGGGCTTGCGAGATCGCATCGTGACGGACTGGACGCTGCCGGCTGACGATCAAGCAGCAGTGGGGGGGTCTGAGCGTGACGCCGAATCTGCTAGCCCCAAGGGGCGTTTTGACACCGAATCTGCTAGCCCTGATCAAACAGATTCTCTCTCCCTTACGGGAGATATAAAAACCAGAAGGCTCCCCACACGGGAACGCTCTGGTGTCTCGACTGGCTCGACTTTGGGCAGTAGGAAAAAGAGCCGGCGGCGGGCAGGGGAGGACCGGCCCAACATCCGCGACATCCAGCCCCGCGACTTGGAGAGCACCCATCGTCTGCTTGACCTGCACCGACAGGCTTGCGAGATCGGGCTGGTCGGTGGGAGTGAATCCGGCCGGATGGACTTCTTGGCCCTGGCCGAACGGGCACGATCAAGGGGCCGACGGTCTGGCGCCCTGTTCTACTGGCTGCTCCGGGAGCGAAAGTTCGCGTTCATCACCCACGCCGACGAGGACGAGGCCTCCCGACGACTGCGCGAGCACTTCAACGGGAAGCAGACCCGACAGCCTGAGCCGCGGCAGTGGGGGGGTGAACCGCCCGAACTGCCCGCCTGGACCGAGGAGGACAAGATCGTGATGGCTTGCCTGCGCGTCGCCAAGCACCGCCGGCTCGACGATCCCTTCCGCGCGGCCCAGCACGCGAAGGAATGGACCCGGGGAAAATGGGAAGAGGCTCTCGTTGCGTACGAGCAAAGACGTCTAGCCCGCTGTTCCGTTGAGCCGACAAACACCGACGGGGCGGTGTAATGCTACTCAAAGTCTGTAGACTTATAATCGTCATCCGGGCCATTATTCGGTTCGATTTTGCGCGAACCAGGTCCGTCGAATGAGCAAAAAGCAGACACGCAAACCAGGAGAGCAACTCATTCAGGTGCTCGCCTCGAATGTCCGCACGTTGCGGCACGCGCAAGGCGTGTCCCAAGAAGAACTTGCGGCCAAGTGTGGGCTTCACCGCACGTATGTCGGCTCCGTGGAACGTGGTGAGCGCAATGTGACGCTGAGCACTCTGGAGGTCCTCGCCTCAGTGCTCAGAGTGTCCGTGCCCGAACTGCTCACTCCACGGAGGCCCAATGACAAACACGAATCCGCCGACTGACCCCTATCGCTTTGTTGCCAACATTTCTCGCAGCGGTCTCACGATCTACGACGACATCGAAGTTGGCGATCCAAATCTCTGGGTTCCAACCCCCGAACTGGAAGCGCTGCTCGATGCGGAGCTTCGTGGGGCTTCGCTCTCGGGACTGGCGCTTCGCACCAGGTCCAAGGTCGTCAAGGAGCATGTTTGCAAGGCTCTCGGTTATCCCGTTCCACCGTCGTTTCGGAAGACCCAACCTCGATTTCCCGGTCAGCGGTTCGATACGTATGCACAGAAGGCAAACAACCTCCAGGTCTGGAACGAGGAACTATCACCGACGCGTCGCTACGTCATCATTCGCGTCGACGCCGAGGACACGATCGCGCGGGTGAAGGTGGTAACCGGCGACTCTCTCGCGGAACTCGACACAACCGGCACTCTCACACAGAAGTACCAGGCCCGCTGTATTCCAGGCGAAGAAGCCTCGGAGCTGATCGCTTCGGAGGACACGGCGCTGCTCCGACGATTTGTCTCGGACAACTTCTCGCCCGCGGGTGGAGTCACTCCGGTGCTGCACCCGGCGAATGGACAGCTGCTACCGATTGCCGCCGTCTACGACCGCTTGAGAATGCTGCTGGGTGAAGGGTTCGATGACACCGGTATCGATCAAGAGCGCAACCGTGGTGCCGCTCTCCACCGGCTTGTTTGCCAAGCCCTGGGGTACGACGGATTCCAAGATGATGGGCGGTTCCCCGATGTCCGTCATCAGCTGCTCGAAGTGAAGCTCCAGACCTCGCCGACGATTGACCTGGGCCTGGTGACTCCGAGTAGCACAGAACCTCTCGACGTGCCGCAGATCAACGGCAATGTGATTCGCCATTGTGACGTTCGCTACGCCGTGTTCTACGCCAATACCGACGGGACGCGGGTGGAACTGACACACCTGTTCGTCTCGACCGGAGAAGCGTTCTTCACACGATTCCCGCAATTTCAGGGCAAAGTGCTGAACAAGAAGCTTCAAATTCCGCTACCGGCGGACTTCTTTGATGGGTAACCCAAAGGCTTCCCACACGAGCCCGTCGAGCTTTGCGGCTAGGCTGTCAGCTTCGTCGGTTCCCACCACGCCATAGACACGTTTCGCCGTTTTGATGATCGACTTTGCCACGCTTGACTCAGGGTCAGGAAGCGGGAACTTCTCGACGTATTGAGTGATGAAACGGCGACGACCTGCATAGAGCTTGTTGTTGAAACGGTGGTCATAGAAGGCCTCGATGAATGTCGAATTTCCGACGCTCAATGTGAGCCAGAGAAGCTCTTCTTGGGCCTCGTCATCACAGACCAGCCAGTAGCAATCTCCGTTGACGATCGTCCCGTCTCGATCGATCCAGAAACAGGGTTCCTCCGAGATATCACGGAACACGAGCTTCGGACGATGCCAGAGGCATGGGTCTTGTGGTACCCACAGCTCATACCAGTTACGCCCCGCATCGATCACATATGAGCGACTTTCCAGCTTCTCCCGGTGAGCCTCCAGGTAACGGAGTGTTCGCGGATTCTTGGTCAGGTCTGAGGCCCGGCGTTTGCCACCGACGCACTCATGCGGATAGACGATTTTCCGGGAGGCGTCCTCCTCATCGGCTCGGAACCGACGGCCGATGTGGTGGGTTGTGAGGGGCCGAAGCAGCTCAGGCTGCTCATTGGGCGGGAGATCATCCCAATCGCGACGGATGAACACGCGGTCGGCGCAGGTCTTGACGCCCACACGGACCTTGCCAAGGCGACGGAATGTCCCCCAAGAGTGCTTTTCTACCGTGGCCAACCATGCATCATTTTCTTTGGTCGCCACTCGCCAGACTCCCTCGATGTCATTCGAGGTGTCTAGGGCTCCGCGTTGCACGCGAAACCGACGGCCATCCGGTACTTCTACCACGCCGTCTTTCGTGACCGCAGCGGCGATGCTAGGGGCATCAGCTGTGGCGTCATCTTTCGTCTCGTAGATGGACGTGAACGTTGGCCCGGTGCGAGGAGAGCCGTTTAGCCCTTCGGCAACCAAAACTGCCGGTAACACTGCTGCATCGAAATACTTCGTGTCACCCAAATCCCACACATGCCGGAGGCTGAGTTGCTCTTGGAATATGCGCCGAACGGTGGCCCCGGCTTTCGTGGTCATGAACCGGTTAGACACGATGACTCCGGCAACGCCATCGGGCCGGAGGACCCGAGCAATGGCGAGCACAAAGGCGTGATAGAGGTCCACGCGGCCGGTCAAGCCAAACTGTGACGCAAGGGCTTGTGCAGCATCGGCACCCATGACCTGTGTTCGTACATACGGGGGGTTCGCGATCACGAGGTCAAAGGTGTTCGCGACGTCCGCGGGGCCATCGAACAGCCCCCCCGCCGGGAGATCGCCACAGGCCACCTTCAAGAAGTTGCCGTAGCTGAGTTTGAGCTGGGCCTTTGGGTGTAGATTCGTGAGCACATTTGCCGCAGCATCGAGGGCAGCTTGGTTGTTGTCGAATCCGTAAACCTCAACCCGCTTGTTCTTCGGGAGTTGGTGCAGCAGGCTTGCCAATAGTGAACCCTCGCCGACGGCGGGGTCGAGAATTCGGATGGTCTTGGAAGAGCCACCATCCCATTCCTTGATCATCTCGGCAGCAACGAAATCAGCGAGCTCTGTGGGCGTGTAGGTGGAGCCAGAAGACTTTGCCTCTGTCACGCTGTCATAGCGCGTGGTGAATCGGGGGGTGCTGAGTTGGGCCATGGTGCCGTCCTTGGTCTATGTGTGCTACTTATAGTCATCATTCCAAGTGGGTTTGTCAAGCTCCTCGAATGGATTCCCACAACGAATCTTCGCGCCTACCGCTTTGGCCGCGGATGCCGTCGCTGTCGCCGGCCGCCACCTGGCCTTGGTCCCGTTCGGACCTTGGGCCGGAACCCTCGCCGGCGTCCCGGTGTTGCCGGCCTGTCGTGGGCCACGGTGAAGGCTTTCACGATGTTCACGGTGATGCTCTTCATGAAGCTCGCTTCGTCACGTCGCGGGCTTCCACCCGGGTAGGCCGTGTGCGGCGCGGGCGGAACCCGCCCAGCTCATCGACCCCGATCGCGATAGATCGGGCTTCTTCTGGAGACCTGGACCGAACGCCGTAGACGGCTCGGGTTGTTCTCTTGACCTCGATTTCATAGACCTGCATGGCTTTCCTCCTGCTCTGTGTGAGGGAAAACCCATGCCACAAATCGAGGCGTTATGTCAAGAAAAACCGACAGGCATTCCTCTTCCTACTGCCCCGCGTCAGTAGTTGACCTTGAAGGTGGGGGAGTCTTCTGGGCGCGAACGCCGCCGGTCGTAGAGCCGCGTGGTCGCGATGCTGGAGTGGCCGAGCCACATCTGCACATACGCGATGTCGGCCTGGTGCTCTAGGGCGTTCGTTGCAGCGGTGGCGCGAAGAGCGTGGAGGCAGAGGCCATCCATCGTGATGCCGGCTTTCGCCCCGTACCGCTTGAGCAGCTTGTAGATGCCGTCGCCGGTGATCGCCTGGTCGAGCCGGCCGGTGGCGTTGTTCTGGACCGGGCGGAAGAGGGCGCCAGAGCGATCGTCCCCGTGACCCGCAGCCGTGAGGTACTCCTGGATTGCCGACAGAGCAGCCGGATGCACCGGGACATAGCGGGTCTTCGATCCCTTCCCGAAGACGGTGAAGTGCATCACGCCGCGGCGTTCGCGCAGGTCGAGGACACGAAACTGCGCGACCTCCGACCGGCGGAGGGCGTGAAACAGATAGGTGGCAATCAGAGCCCGATCCCGCACAGACTTGAGATCGTCGCCGTCCGGGGCCTTGAGGAGAGCACGAGCCTGAGCGTCTGAAAGAGCGGGGGTCTTGCCTTCGTTGGCCCCCTCGGTCGGCCGCTTGACGCCGGCGACGGGGTTGGACTCGACGGCGTTGGCATTGCAGAGGTAGTCGAACAGCGAGCTCACGGCCGAGAGCTTCCGGCGGATCGTCGCCG
>JAJDDI010000096.1 GCA_029260375.1 Phycisphaerales bacterium
GGCGGTCATGCACGCGATGATCGAGCCGCGCCACTCGCGCATGAAGCTGAACATGAACCCGAGGGCGATCAGCGGCGAGACCATGAGCGGGCCGTACGAGTGCAGGAACGCGAACAGCAGCCCCACGACCAGCGCCGCGACAGGCCAGACCAGTCGCCCGCGCAGCCAGCGGTAGAGCGCGCCCCTGAACACAAGCTCTTCCGTGATCGGCGCCCAGACCGTCGCCAGCAGGAAGATCAGGATCAGCACGACCGGATCGCCCTGGCTGACGATGTCGATCACCGGGTTCTCCGGCGGCGGGCCCGCGTCGGCGCCCCGCGAGACGCGGATCGCCTGCACGACAACCATAAGCAGCACCGTGATCGCCACGCCGAGGAAGAACACGGGGATCGACGCGAGGTAGGCGAGCAGGCCCGCCCACATCTCGCGGATGACCCCACGCCCGCGGTGCAGCCCGATCGCCAGGCGGTACTCCTTACCCTTCATCCCGCGCAGCAGGGGCCAGAAGGGGACGAGCAGCAGCGTCCACTGGACCGCGAGCGAGAGCAGCGCGGCGAGCGTGTCGTTCTGGGTCGAGACGAGCGTCGTGCCCACCGTCATCACGAGGAAGCCCGCGACGAAAAGCGCGTATACCTCGAGGAAAACGCTGCCCCCGGGCGCGGGGGGGACGAAGGCCATCTTGAGCCGACGGCTGCTCAGCCCGACGGCGCCCACCGCCAGCAGCACCAGCCCGGTCAGGAAGACAACCAGCATGAGCAGGCCGATGAGCAGGAGAACCGTGATGATCACGCCCCCGCCCTCAAGCAGTTCGGCGCGGGCGGGGTCATCGTCGTCGAGCCCGTAGGTGTTGGCGAGCCTGCCGAAGTAGCTGTAGCGGGTGACAAGGCGCTCGCGGTTCTCCTGGGTAAGCAGCTCGCCCTCGCCGGTGTAGACCCAGAGCAGGTGCTTGGTGTCGACCAGGTACTCAGCGCGCTGCTTGAGTTCTTCGTCCAACGCCTGAGCCTGCTCGAAGGTGAACCCGTCCGCGGCCTCGGGCGCCTCGGCGACGAGGTCCTGCAGGTCTTGGCGCACGGTCTCGAGGCGGTCGATGGCTTCCTGCGGGTCGTCGAGCAGTTCCGCGGCCGCGATCGCCGCGGCGATCTGGTCCCCGAACGTCACGGCGGACTGGTCGATGAACGGCATCGACTGCTGCCCTAGGGGCATCTTCATGCCCTCGTACAGGTGATTCATGCGGATGTAGACCCGCCCCAGGATGCTCACCTGGCTGGCGGTCCCGATCGCCGGGGCGTTCTCGGGAGCCGCGGGCTGGGTCTGCCCGATCGCCCGGTACTGGGTCTCGACGGGCAGGTTCTGCCAGAGGATGGCCAGACCGCCGAACAGGATCGCACAGAGAATCGCCAGCGCCCGCGAGGCGCCCGAACCGGGGTCTCGAACCCGGGCGGGGGGCTGGGGGGTCGGGTCGACGGAGGCGGTGGGGTCTGTGGGGGGGTATTCCATCGCCCAGATCATCGGCCCCCCGGACCCCGCCTGCCCATAGGGAGGCCCGATGTGGGCAGCCGCCGGGGGGTCAGTCGATCGCCTGAATCGGTTGTCTTGACTCGGCGGGAGGGCGCTCTACCCTTGTCCTCGCTGATCGAGCCGCGCTGGGAGGCGTAGGCAGACCGGCGAACGAGTTGTAATCCTGGTTCCCGGCGTCCACGACGGACCCCGGGCGCCCCGCCCCGCCCGGTAGGCGGCGTCAACCGATCCCGAGGGTCTGTGCGTATCCGCGCCAAACCGCCCGACGGAGCAGATTCAGGAGCGCTGCAATGGCGACGCACCTGCGACGACAAACGTGGATGGCCAAGAAGGGCGACGTGCCCCGCCAGTGGCGTGAGATCGACGCGACGGATATCCCTCTGGGACGCCTTGCCTCGGAGATCGCGGTCGTGCTCATGGGCAAGCACCGCCCGGAGTACACGCCGCACGTGGACACGGGCGACTTCGTCATCGTGACCAACGCCAAGAGCGTGGGCCTGACGGGCAACAAGGCCACCCAGAAGCTGAAGATGACCTACTCGGGCTACCCGGGCGGGCTCAAGGCCCAGACCTACGGCGACGTGCGCGAGAACCGCCCCGAGCGGCTCATCGAGGACGCCGTCCGTCGCATGCTCCCCAAGAGCCGTCTTGGGCGGGTCATGCTCAAGAAGCTGAAGGTGTACCCCGGGTCCGAGCACCCGCACGCCCCGCAGCAGCCGATCCCGATCGAGATGTAACGCACGAGACTGACCGAATCGCCACCGCCCGGATGAAGAGGGCGCCGGCAAGCGAGCGAGACCCGCATGGCAGAGCAAGGCTACCAAACGACGATTACGAACCCGGACCTGGTGGGCGAGAGCGTCCGCGACCAGGGCCCGGCCGAGAAGGCCGAGCGCGTGATCCCCGATCCCAAGCCCGCCGACCGGCACGGCTGGTGGTGGGGCACGGGCAGGCGCAAGACCGCCGTCGCCCGCGTCCGTCTCCGCCCGGCGCAGGGCAAGGCCGGGATCAAGATCCAGTCCACCCGCAAAAAGCTCAAGGACGTGGACGAGCACTTCTCGGAGATCCGCGACCGCAACGACGCCCAGGCCGCGCTGAAACTGACCGACACCCTCGACAAGCTCGAGGTCTTCGTCCGCCTGCACGGCGGGGGCTACATGGGCCAGGCCCAGGCCCTGCGTCTGGGCATCGCCCGGGCCCTGGTCGCCTACGACCCCAACTTCGAGCCCGCCCTGCGTGACGCCGGGTACCTCACCCGCGACGCCCGCAAGGTCGAGCGGAAGAAGTACGGCCAGCCCGGCGCCCGCAAGCGGTACCAGTTCTCGAAGCGCTAGTCCGCTTCACGACGTCAGATTCCACACGCACGCCCCTCACGCGGGGCGTGCGTTGTTTTTGGGGTATTGTGTGGAATCTGGAGCCACGGATGGTCGCGAGTTCACAACCCATCTCTGCGGATTCGCCCGTCATCGGGCGGGCCGCGAGCGTGCCCGTCGAGTACGGGCAGCGCGATGGCGCGGACCGACCGCTCGGTCCCGACCCGCGACTGTCGCTCTCGCCCAGAAAGCGGGAGCGGCGCCGGAAGATGGCCCTGCTGGCGATCTGGGGCGTGATCGTGCTGAGCCTGCTGGGCGTGACGGTGTGGGTGATCGTCGGATCCATGACCAGCATCGCCCCCGAGTGGTGGCGGCGGACCGACGCGAGCGACGCGCGCACGATCGAGCGGGCGAACATGCTCGAGGCCGCGATCAGCCGGCACGTGACCAAGGTCCGCCAGGAGGGTGTTGACACGCCGCACGGCGAGAACGACGCGCCGTGGGCGACCGACCCCTGGAGCGTCGCGCTCAAGAGCGAGGACGCCAACGCGTGGCTCAACGTGCGCCTGCCCGTGTGGCTCGCCGGCGAGAACGAGCACTTCCGGTGGCCCGACGAGGTGACCGATCTGCAGGTCCAGTTCGACGCCCCGCACGTGCGCCTGGGCGCCAAGATCCGGGTCCGGGGCAAGGAGCAGTACCTGAGCGCGACACTCACGCCCGACCTGCGCGAGGACGGCTCGCTCTGGGTCAAGGCGGACTGGGTGCACCTGGGGCGCCTGCCGATCCCCGCGTCGTGGGTCCTGGGCGGGGCCGAGGCGCGGATGGACGAGATCATCCCCGAGGAACTGCGGAACCTGCCGCAGGCCAGGTCGTTCTTCCGCGTGATGGCGGGGATCGAGCCCGTGGCCGAGCGCCCGGTGGTCCGCCTGCCCGACCGTCGCTTGGTGCGCCTGCTCAAGCTCAAGGCGGACAAGGGGTGGGTGGAGATCACCTGCGTGACCGAGCTGCGCCCCTGACAACCGGGCCCTAGGGCCCGAGCGGGTTGCCGCGGAGCATGCGCGACATGTCGCGCATAAACACGCTCGTGCGCGCCCGCTCGTGGGCGCTGGCGTGCTGGCCCACGACGTCGTTCATGAACGCGAAGATCTCCCCGGCCTGACGCCCGGAGATCGCGCCCGACTCGATGACCTCCAGATCCCGCTCGGCCTGGCGCTGCCCCTCGGCCAGACGCTCCTCGTCGGACATCTCGCGCGTCGATCCTCCCAGGGCCTCCATCCGCTTGTGCAGATCGACGAACGAGGCCTCCAGGAACGCCTCACGCGCGGTAGGCGCAGCGCGCGGGTCGTAGCCCACGGCGTACATGTCCGCCAGGTCGATCCCCAGGCGCGAGACGTTCTCCATGAGCTGCTCGCGCAGCTCGCCCTTGATCCGGGCGGCGAACGCGGCGAGCAGCACCGAGTCGTTGCCCCCCATCCCCTCGAGACGCTCGCGCAGCTGCGAGAGCAGCGCGAGGCGCTCGTCCACCGACAGGCGGTTGAACTCGTCGGTCAGCAGCGTGTAGTCGAACAGGCGGTCGATGGCGTCCGCGTCGTAGTCGGGCTGGGGCACGGGGCGCAGGACGAGGTACGCCCCGACGATCCCCAAACCGATCGAGACGCCCATCACGCCCGTGATCACGCGCCGGACCGCGGGCCTGGCCCACGCGCGGACGCCGGCGGCTCGCAGGGCGCTCGGCGGCGCGAGCCTCCGGCGCGGCGGGCGCGCGGGGGTCGCCAGGACTTGCTCGTCGAGGAGGGATCCGAGCGGTGGCCCGGACGGCGTGTCGCGCGGGTCGGTCATCACGGGGTCCCCAGGGCCCGGGCGGAGGCCTCGATGAGTTCGGGCAGCGCGTCGGTCCCGTCCTGGGCGTCCATCCAGTCGGCGTGCCCGTCGGAGATGTACAGCGCGTGCTGCCCGGGCCCGTCGCCGCGCGGGTGCCACTGGTCGGCGTCGAAGAGCAGCGCGGGCTCGCGGTTGCGATCGGTGCGCTGGTTCCACGCGGTGGTCACGCCCCTGGCCCAGGGGCGATCAATATTGAGCAGGTTCTCGAGCGCGAGGTACACGTAGCCGGGGAGGTAGGCGTACGAGGTGCCGTACACCTCGTGGATTGGGCGGTAGCCCGAGCCAGGGTCGTCCGAGTCTCGGTCCGACGGACAGCGGTACGGGGACTGCACGAGCCAGCTCGAGTCCGGGTCGTCGGGGTCTTCGCGGACGGGCTGGGCCGCGTCGGCGTAGGAGGCCAGGATCTGCAGCAGCGACGCGTCGTTCTGGTTGCCAAAGTCGCCCGGGTCGATCAGCGGGAGGATCTCGGGCAGTTGGCCCCTGGACTCGCTGTCCATGTACATCGTGACCGAGATTCCGATCTGGCGGAGGTTGTTGAGGCACTCGATCCGCTTGGCGTTCTCGCGGGCGCTGCCCAGCGCGGGCAGCAGGATGCCGATCAGCGTTGCGATGACGGCGATGACCACCAGCAGCTCAACGAGCGTGAAGGCGCCAAGACAGCGGCGCTGGATCGGGGGGATGGAGCGATCAAGACCCATAGGCGTTCATGTATTCATATCGGCATCATGGCCAGAGGGTTTCTCGATCCGGCCTGATCGACGATTTTGCGGGCCGTGGGCGTCTGGAGCGAGCGGAGCGTGTTCGCGTTCCTCGCCAGGGCCTCCCGCAGGGCCTCGTCGCCCTCCATCGCCTTGTCGATGCTCCTGGCGATGGAGATCGCCCCGTTCTTGATCTGCCCGGAGCGGAGC
>JAJDDI010000097.1 GCA_029260375.1 Phycisphaerales bacterium
GATCCGGTGCACGGAGCAGGCGGACTTCCAGTTCCGCGTCGTGGACGGGATGATGACGCAGGAGCTGGAGATCGCGACGTTCCTGGGCGATGTCGAGGCGACCGACGGGCTGGCGAAGCTCGAGCGGGGCGACGCGCTGACAGCGTTGTTTGTTGAGAACAGCGACGGCGGGCTGCGTCTGGCGCAGGTCGAGATCGAGGGCGGGCTGGCGACCGACGGTCGCGGGCGGCGCGCTCAGGGCGAGCTGATGCGCGTGCACTTCGCGCCGGGAACCCACGGCGAGGAGCTGGACCCGGTGCGGTTCACGGCGCAGGGTGGCGTGCGGATGGCGGCGGAGGATCTTGAGCTCAAGGGCGAGCAGCTCGACGCGATCCTGGCTCGCGACGAGGCGGGCGAGATCGTCGTCTCGGGGGTCAACGCGCGCGGCGGCGTGGACTTCAAGGGTCAGCAGGGGAGCTGGGCCAAGGCCGAGCAGATGCACGGCGACGGGGAGCTGGAGATTGTCACGTTTCTGGGCTCGCCCGCGTCGGTCGGGCGCTCGGGCGGGCTGATCTCGGGCTTTGAGATCATCCTCGACGCGCAGAAGCGGACCGCGGAGGTCTACGGGCCCGGGCGGTTCGAGAAGGATGAGAGCCTGGACGCGGGCGGTCGCTTCGGCGGGTTCGCGTGGGCGAGCTGGTCGGAGTGGATGACGTTTGATGACTACAGCGGGCGCCTGGAGTGCGTGGGCGAGGCGCGGGCGGAGTCGCGGCCGGACCCGCTGACGCTCGACACGCTCAGCGCCGACCGGGTGCTGGTGGAGATGACGCCGCTGACGCAGGTCGGCGGGGCGAGCGAGGGCGGCGAGCCGCGTGAGCTTCTGCGCGTGAGCGCGCTGGGCAAGGCGGGGCCGGCGAGCACGATGGCCAGCGCCGAGACGCGTGTGTTCGCGGCGGACGACCCGGAGCGGGTCGAGCAGATCTACTACCTCGAGGGGTCAGAGATCTACGCCAACGCGGCGGCTCAGCGGCTGGACGTGCCGACGACGGGCAAGATGCTGATGCTCGACCGGCGCCCGGACGAGACGCGCGGGCACGTGGAGGGGATGCCGCTGATCGCGCGGGGTCCCGGGCAGACACTCTTCACGTGGGGCGGCTCGATGATGCTGGACCGGGACAGCGGCGAGGCGACGCTGGAGCGCAAGGTGCGGGTCATCCACCAGAGCCTGTCCAACGGCGGGTTCACGGAGATGGAGTCCGAGCGGCTGGTCGCGCAGCTTCGCGAGACCAGTGAAACGGGGCCCGCGGGGGCGCTGCGGGGCGAGCTGATGTACGCCCACGCGCGTGGGGCGGTGTACTTCAAGAGCGAGCAGCGGGAGCTGATCGCCGACGAGCTGGAGTACGACGCGGTCTCGGGCAGCGCGTTTGCGCGGGCGGCGGCGGGGAACCGCGTGACAATGTTCGACGCGGCGCGTCCGGCGCCGGTGAGCGCGCAGACGATCTTCTGGGATCTCGTGCGCGACCGGATCGAGGTCGATCGCCCGGCGCCGGTGGCGGCGCCTCGGGGCGGGGGCTGAGCGATCCGGGACATTTCGATCGCGGGAGGGCTGGAGCCCTCCCCTCCAAGACATTAGGACGAGGTGCGGTCTACGACGCGGTAGGCCTCGCGCTCGCCGCGCCCGCGGAGGGGGTAGTCCTTGCGGAGCGGGTGGGCGGGGAAGTCGCCCCAGGTGAGGATGCGTCGCAGGTCGGGGTGGTTGGCGAAGCGGATGCCGTACATGTCGTAGACCTCCCGCTCGGGCCACTCGGCGCCGGGCCATAGGTCGGTGACCGAGTCCACCTCGAGGGCGGGGTCGGGGACGATGCCGTCGGTCGGGATCGAGGGGTCGAGGTAGGCTTTGACGATGAGCCGGTCGTCGCGGCTGTAGGCGCAGAGGTTGTAAACGACAGCGAACCGCCCGAGCGTCTGCGCGGGGTAGTCGAGGTAGTCCACGGCGGTGACGTCCGAGAGGAAGTTGAAGGCGCAGCGCTCGTCGTTCTTGAGGAAGGCCATGACCTGGTGCAGGTCCTTGGGCTCGACGATGACCGACGCCTGACCGCGGAACTCGGTCCCGCGGAGCGAGAGCTCGGGGAACTGCGACTTGAGGATCGCGAAGACGGGGTGGTCGAGCGTCGGGGCTGGGCTGGCGGTCTGGGTGTCTGTCTGGCTCATGGGGTCCTCGGTGCTGGGCTGACTCTAGCGGGTCAACCGTTGTTGAGCATCGCCAGCTGGGGTTCTGGATCACCCACGAGCACGATGGGCAGCCCCGCGTCGCTGGCCCGCTGGGCGATGCGGGCGATCAGGGCGGGCGGCAGCTCGCCCCGCCCCAGCGGGACCTGGCTCAGGCGGTCCTCCCCAGACGGCGCCGCGTCGGTGAGGATGACCGCCCGGGTCGCGGGGTGGGAAACCAGCGTGCCCAGGATCCGATCGAGATGGTCCGGCGCGTCGGCAAGCATGGAGGGCGTGAGCATCGCGACGGGGTCGAGCAGGAGCCCGAGCGTTGGCGTGTCCCGCTCATTGAAGAAGGTCAGACAGGAGCGAGGATCGGAGAGCACGTGCGACGCGTGCGGACGGAAGAGGACCGACCGGCCCAGCTCGGTCAGGCGGGGGCGCAGGCGGTCGCAGAGCGACGCGAACTGGCTCCAGCCCTGGCCCGTCCATGTGTGGATGCCCGTGGCGCGCGGGTCGGCGGTGCTGGGGATCCAGCCCGACCAGAGCGCAAGAACTGACGCGGGCGCCTCGGGCGCGAGGGCGGGTACGTGGGCGAGCGGGTTTTCTTCGCGCCACTGGGCGAGGGGCTCGCCGCCGTTGACGGGCTGGATGAGGATGAGCTGGGCCGTCCCATCCAGAGCGTCACAGCCGAGGGCGCCCCCGAGGGGTTGTGGACGCAGCGCGTGTATGGTCGAACTGATGAGCACGGGGGGACGGTAGGCGGGCGCAGCTCGTGCGCGGCGGACGCGGCGCAGAGGCAATGTCCGCGCTGATTACACCCTGCAGCGTGCTCTGGGGGGGGTCCGATACGTGTTCGCCCACGCGGTGGACGCTTGTTTGGCGTTGAGCGGGGGAAGCAGACAGGGGCCACGCGATGATGAAGTCTCTCTTCGAAACACGGCACGCCTCGCTCGCGGTTGACGCCCCGGCCTGCGAGGCCGGCGCCCGGCGCCTGAGCCGTGAGCAGGTGGTCGATCAGATCCTGACGATCAACCCCTCGGCGGGGCGGGGCTTCCTGGAGCAGTTCGGGGCGGACGGTCTGGGCGATTACCTGGACCGCCTGATTAACGCCAGCAGCCCCCGGGGGGGGGAATCTCGGTTCGTCCGTCGGGGGGACACCCCGGCGATCGTCGGCGGCGCTCACGGGCGGCGGCGGTGAGAGCGGCGACGGCGGACGGGGACCGTGGTGGGCCCCCGTCCGCGGCCGGATTCTCGGACTCATGCTCTGAGGCGATTTGTCCGATGAAGTTCCCGGACGTTTGGGGGTTCAAGCGGTCGCGTCCTGGCGTCCGATAAGGCCCCAGAGATCGGCCCCGCGGAGACGGGGTCCTTGAGTTCCTACGAGTGAGCGGCGTCGCGGGTGGAACCCCGGCCTGCCGAACCGAGCACGCAGCCCGCGAGGCCTTTGGTCCGTCGGGTGTTGAGACATACGGAGACGCAGACATGGCCCCGACGCAGAATCTGTCGCCGACGATCCTGATGAGCACCGCGGGCCTCGCGCTGTTCATGGGCGCGTGCACGTCGTCCACGACGACGAGCAACTCGGACTCGCACCGCAGCGAGGATCCGCCGATCCAGCTGATGGAGAGCGTGCCGAGCCACACGATCGCGTCCAACACGGACACCAATGCCCAGTGGGTCTCGCCCCCCACCGCTGGGCGGCGCAACGCCGGGCAGAACAACACCGGGCAGAACGCCGGTCGCCAGGCCCGGACCAGCACGAACGAGGGAGGCGGGCTCTCGAGCAACGCGTGGTCGGACATCAGTGACGGCTGGACGATGGTGGGCGTGGCGACCTCGGCCGAGGGCGCCCCCCCCACGCCCAAGACCGATCCGTACGCGGGCAGCGCGTTCAAGAACCACGACCCGCAGAACCGGGAGCTGAGCGTCCGCCTGTACGGCGAGGAGCTCGGCGAGAACATGCCGCGGGAGATCAACCCGGACGCGCTGTCGCGGGCCGTGGCGAATATGCAGCAGGTCACGTTCTCGCACGAGGGCGCGGACTTTGATCCGAGCGTGTCGCCCGACGGGCGGTCGATCGTCTTCGCGTCGACGCAGCACCGCCCGACGAGCGACATCTACATCAAGGCGGCCAACTCGCGCGTCGTGACCCGGCTCACGGAAGACGTGAACCAGGACGTGATGCCCGCGATCAGCCCGGACGGGCAGTTCGTGGTGTTCAGCTCGAACCGCTCGGGCAACTGGGATCTGTACATGATGCCCGCGTCGGGCGGCAAGGCCGTGCAGCTGACCAACGACGACAGCAACGAGCTGCACCCGTCGTGGTCGCCCGACGGCAGCCAGGTGGTGTTCAGCCGCCTGGGCCAGACGTCGCAGCGCTGGGAGATGTGGATCGTGGACGTGCAGA
>JAJDDI010000098.1 GCA_029260375.1 Phycisphaerales bacterium
GGAGCTGATCCGCAAGGTCCCGGCGCAGCTGCACACGCCGCTGATGAGCGGGTCCAACGCGATCAGCGGCATCACGCTCATCGGGGCGATGCTCGTCGCCAGCCAGGCGCAGTCGGCGCTGGGGCTGGGGCTGGCCAGCGCCGCCGTCGGGTTCGCGGCGGTCAACGTGGTGGGGGGATACCTCGTGACCGACCGGATGCTGGCGATGTTCAAGAAGAAGGGGGGCTGAGCGCGTGCAGGTTCTGGCCACCATCCTGTTTGTGCTCTCGGGCATCGGGTTCATCCTGGGCCTTCGGATGCTGGGGCGCGCGGAGACGGCCCGCAAGGGCAACCTCGTGTCCGCGGCGGGCATGGGCAGCGCGGTGCTGGGAACGCTCTTGGTCATCCTTGACGAGCGGCGTGGGATGGCGATCGAGGGCGCCGCCAACGCCTCGTCGGAGGCGCTCCTGTACGTCGCGGGCGGGCTGCTCGTGGGCGTGCTCGTGGGCATCCCCGCGGCCCGACTCGTGAAGATGACGTCCATGCCCGAGATGGTCGCGATCTTCAACGGCTTCGGCGGCGCCGCGAGCCTGCTGGTCGGGTGGGGGACGTTCCAGCGTGCGAGTACGTCGCACCGCGCGGCGCGGTCGGCGATCGACGCGGTGGAGGGCTCGCCCGTCAGCGTGGAGGTCTCCTCCTCGCTCACGAGCTGGCTCGGTGCGCTCGGCGGCGGCGAGGGGCACTTCATCGCCGCGACGATCTTTCTGGCCATCCTCATCGGCGGCGTGACCTTCACGGGCAGCCTGATCGCCTTCGGCAAGCTTTCAGGCTTCATCCCGACACGACCGGTCCTGTACAAGGGCCAGAACTTTGTGAACGGGCTGCTGCTGTTGATCATCGTCGGCGCGGGCGTTCTGCTGGTCATGAACCCGGAGGAGAGCTGGGTCCTGCCCGCGTGCATCGGGCTGAGCTTCGTGCTGGGCGTCGCGGCGGTCATCCCGATCGGCGGGGGCGACATGCCCGTCGTCATCTCGCTGCTCAACAGCTACTCGGGCCTGGCCGCCTGCGCCGCGGGCTTCGCGACCAACAACCTGCTGCTGATCATCGTGGGCGCCCTCGTGGGCGCCTCGGGGATCATCCTCACGCGGATCATGTGCCTGGCGATGAACCGCAGCCTGACCAACGTGCTCTTCAGCGGGTTCGGCAGCGTGACGACGCAGGCCGCGGGCGAGAAGGGCGAGCAGAAGGAAGCCCGCTCGATGGGGCCGGGCGAGGCGTACTACGTGCTCGAGGCCGCGTCGAGTGTGTTGATTGTTCCCGGCTACGGCATGGCCGTCGCCCAGGCCCAGCACGCGGTCAAGGAGCTGGCCGACCGGCTCGAGGCCAACGGGTGCGAGGTGAAGTTCGCGGTCCACCCGGTGGCGGGTCGGATGCCCGGGCACATGAACGTGCTGCTGGCCGAGGCGAACGTGCCCTACGAGCAGCTGGCCGAGATCGACGACGTCAACCCGTCGATGGAGACGGTGGACGTGGCGTTGGTCATCGGCGCTAACGACGTGGTCAACCCCGACGCGAAGAACGAGCCGTCAAGCCCGCTGTACGGCATGCCCATTGTCGAGGTGGACCGGGCGAGGAATGTCTTCATCCTCAAGCGGTCGCTGCGCTCGGGCTTTGCGGGCGTCGAGAACCCGCTGTTCTTCCTGGAGAACGCGACGATGATCTTCGGCGACGCCAAGGCGACGATCGAGGCGCTCGTGGGCGAGTTCAAGTCGGACTGAGCAAGGTAACTGGCGCCATAGTCTTGCCGCATAATCAAACATTTGCTACACCATCAGATGTGTGATGAGGGCCATTCGTGACTTCTGAGGGGGTGTGGGCATGGAGTTTGTGGCGATCGATGTAGAGACAGCGAATGCCGACTTGGCCAGCATCTGCCAAGTCGGAATTGCAAAGTTCGAGAACGGACGCCACGTCGAGAGTTGGGAAAGCATTGTTAACCCTCGGGATCACTTCGATCCCATGAACGTTCGTGTTCATGGCATTGACGAAGATAGAGTGGATGGGGCCCCTGATTTTCCGGCGATTCTAGACACCATCGTTGGCTATGTCAGTGGCACCGTTGTTGTGTGCCATACGACCTTTGACCAGTCCGCGATACGCGCATCCTGCGCCCGGTACAGCTTGCAAGTGCCCGAGATCACATGGCTGGATTCTGCACGAGTGGTCCGCCGGACTTGGTCCGACTTGGCAAGGCGCGGATACGGGCTTGCTCCAGTTGCAAAACGACTTGGAATCGAGTTTCAGCATCATAATGCCGCAGAAGATGCTCGCGCTGCGGGAGAGATTCTTGTCCATGCAATTTGCGAATCAAAGATTTCGGTAGAAGAGTGGGTGGTTGAAGCGAAGCTGCCCATCACGGTGGGGCAGGTTGATCGAGGGGGTCGGCGTGCGGCATCGGAAGTGGTGTCTGATGGTCCACTTGGGGGAGAAGTCGCTGTATTTACTGGCGCTCTCTCGATCCCGCGGCGTGAGGCCGCCGACCTTGCTGCCACAGCAGGATGCGAGGTTTCTTCTTCGGTCTCGAAGAAGACCACGCTGCTGGTTGTGGGTGATCAGGACATACGGTTGCTCGCTGGCCACGAAAAAAGTTCAAAGCATCGCAAAGCAGAAGCATTAATCAATAACGGCCAGAATATTCGAGTGCTGCGCGAGACAGACTTTCGCACGATAATTGAGCAGGCAATCGAATAGCGTTGGCCAGGTGTGCGGCGGATCAGGGATTGTCGGAGTTAAGGCGGGTCAGCTCAGCCGCCGCGACCGCCGGACTGCTCGCCGCCCTGCGAGAGGGGGGTCAGCTCGGGGGCGACCATGCCGCCGCGCCCGCCTGATTGCTCGCCGCCCTTGGAGGTGACGTCGAACATCGCGGGCGCCGTCATCCCGCCGCGCCGTCCGCCGGACTGCTCTCCGCCCATGGCGTCGGTGGACGCGAGTGAGAAGACGGAGAGGCCGGCGATCGCCATGATCAGTGTCGCGTGCTTGCGGGCCTCGGCCACGACCTCGGCGACCCGCTTGCGGGTCCGGCTGCGCATCTGCTGCACGGTGTTTTCCTTCATCTCGCCGTTGGTGGCGCGATCGATGAGCTGCTGGGATTCGTCGTCGGTGGCGCCCAGCGCGATGGCGATGCGCGTGCGTTCGCTCTTCTCGGGCCAAGACGCGGCGAGCTGGGCGCTTGCTTTCGTGCCCAGCGCCTTGGCGATCAGGGCCAGGTCGTCGTTGAGCTGCTCGCTGGCCTCGAAGGCGCCGCCCGCGTCGGAGACCATCGACAGACGCTCGGCCTTGGACATGCTGTTCATGTACGTCCGCTGACGCTCGGCGCGCCGGAAGTGCTGGCGGGACATGGCCAGGTACGCCCAGCGGGCCAGGGCGCCCGCGGAGGCGACGATCCGCTCGATCGCCTGCTCGGGCGTCGGGTCGTCGTGGAAGGTGGGGAAGCGGTTACGCTCGAGCATCTTCCAGATGCGCTGATCGATCCAGGCGCCCATGTCGTCGGCGTCCATGGAGCTGTCCGTGAGGCGGCGTGAGGCGCTGCGGCAGGCGCCCGCCAGGGGCGCACGTGCCTGCGACTCGTAGAGCTGCCAGAATCTGTCTTGGTCTTGAGCGTTCATGATCGACCCTTCCGGTCGAGGTGTTTCGGTTGTCGTGGAGGACGCGGCTTGCCTCGGCGCTAGGCCGGGCTCAGGTCCTTCCAGCGGATCAGCAGCTCGCGGAGTGAGGGCAGGTCCAGGGCCATCTCACGCAGGCGGCACTCGCAGTCGAGGTACGCGGTGAGTTCGGTGTGGGGCGCGAGCATCTCGGGGCGATCGAGGAAGCTGGCGAAGATGTTGTCCGCGGCGGCGTGATGCCCGATCAGGAAGAGCGCCTGGGCGCCGGTGAGCATGACAGGCACGCTCCCGGGCGACGCCTCACGGGCCTCAAGGAAGAAGCGGACCGCGTCCTCGTACCGACCCAGGCGGATGCAGCGGTCGGCCAGGTTGCCCAGGCTGATCTCGCGCCGGCGCGGGGTGTCGGCGTACTTGAGCGCCATCAGTTCCGCGTCTACCGCGGACTCGACCTCGCCGCATGCGCTCAGGGCGAGCGCCCGTTGGTTCGGTCGCGACCACGCGGAGTTGGGATGCCCCTCGGCGTCCGCCTCGTCGTATCGACCGACGAGCTTCATCAGCAGCGTCCGCACCCGGGCGGCGCCCGGCGCGTCGCCCTGCTCGCGGGCCTCGTGCATCTCGTTGCAGGCGTCCATGATCGCGGCTTCCAGCGGCGAGAGGTCGCTCGGCGACGGGGCCGTGACCAGCGTGACGTCCTTGCTTGCCTGTGTGTTGAACTGTGCCATCGGTCGGCTCCTTCGGGCGTGGCGCCCGTGTCTCTACGAGCAGAACCGCTCTCTGTGCCCGTGTATGACACCAATCTCGCGGATTTCACGCAAGCCTGTTCGGATTCCGGCCGGTTTGGTTCCAAACTACGCCCCTGAGGCTCTTTCAGGGCCATTTCTCTATGTTTGTGTCAGCAAACATATTTTCGCAACGGTCTGAGCTCCGGGCGTGGGTTGCGTCCTTTCCGGGCCGGCGGGACGGCGCGCCCCCCGCCGGCCCGGGACCACGAGTTTCGATGACAAGGAGGTTCTATATGCGAACCAATCTCAAGAACAGGCTGGGCGTGCTGGGTGTGCTGGCGGCGAGTGTCGCGCTGGGCGGGCTGGCCTCGCCGGCGTCGGCCAGCGACGGCGGGCGACGCGGCGCTGTCCGAAACGGTCACACGCAACCCGACCGGTTCTACGCCGGCACGCTGCGGATCGGCGATCACCGGTTCGTGTTCCGAAGCGACACGTTTGTCCGTGACGAGATCGCGTACCGGTTCCGCCAGTTGGGCCTCGACGCATGGGGCTCGGGCGACAAGGTCTACGTCCGCTTCCGCGGGCGCCACCGCCCGTCGATCGGCTGGCAGTCGGGCACGCACCAGATCAAGACCTGGACGGAGGGCGACTGCCTGGTGATCCGGATCCTCCCCCCTGCAAGGTCGCACTACGAGCCCGCGCATCACGGTCGCCCCGTCTGGCGCGAGGGGCGCGGGCGCAGACACGGCTCCCGCGGCTCCTGGATCCGTCGCGGGCGCCCGTACACCCGTGCGTCGATCGGCATCACGTGGTGAGCCCGCAGAAGGCGGCGCACGAGTCTAACCCAGACCCGGGCGGGGGGAATCGAAAGATCGCCCCTCGCCTCTTTCGTCGCCGTAGACTGCAATCCACAGAGGAGGACGGGTGATGGCGCGGTTTGGATTAGTCCTGAGCGGGTGTGGCGTGTTTGACGGATCGGAGATCCAGGAGGCGGTCGCGTGCATGCACGCGATCGACACGAGGGGGGACTCCTACGCCTGTCTCGCGCCCGATCGTGAGCTGGACACTATCGACCATCTCACGCAGACCCCGACCGGTGAACGCCGTAGCGTGCTTGTCGAGGCCGCCCGCATCGCGAGGGGCGAGATCACGAGCCTGAGCAGGGTCAGCGGCAGCGACTACGACGCGATCGTGCTCCCGGGTGGATTCGGCGCCGCGAAGAACCTCTGCACCTTCGCGGTCGATGGGCCCGACTGCACCGTCGATGAGGACGTCGCCCGGGTGCTGCGAGAGGCGCACGATGCTGGGCGCCCGATCGGGTTCGCGTGCATCGCGCCCGCCGTCGCCGCGGCGGTCTTCGGCAAGGCGCTGCACCCCCGCCTGACCATCGGCACGGACGCGGGCACGGCGGCGGGGCTTGAGAAGCTCGGCGCCGTCCATGAGAACCGCGACCCTACGGGTGTGGTGATCGACGAGGCCAACCGCATCGTCTCCACGCCCTGCTACATGTCCGCCCAGCGGGTCTCGGAGGTCTTCGAGGGCTGCGACAGGATGGTCGAGGCGATCAAGGGCATGCTCGCCTGAGCGCCAACGAAACGCCCCCGCCCGGTGTTCCGGACGGGGGCGGTGATGATCGAATCGGGTCTGGATCTCAGTCGCGCCGGATGTACCCGGCCTCGAGGGCCCGGTCGATGCGCTCCTTCGCGTCGGCCAGGTGCGCCCGGCTGTACGCGTCCATCTCCACGCTCGACGCCTCGTTGATCCACGAGCGGATGTCGCGCAGCTCCTGGCGGGCGAGCGAGGCCATCGTGCGCCCCGAGGCCGATCCCCAGGAACGCCCGGTCGCCAGCGAGATGAGGCGATCGACATGCTCACGCTGGAGGTTGCGGTCGAAGGGCGAGATCATCGGCGCCCGCGCGGTGTAGCGGGTCGTCGAGCTGTCGCTCTCGGTCCAGATCGCGTCACGCAGAGCCGCCAGCACCTCTGGCACGGTCAACGCCTCCTCGCCGGCGGGCACGCGGACCTCGTTGTCCATGACCCGGCGCAGGCGCATCGGGTTCATGACCTGCGTGAGGGCGCTGGACTGCACGCCCAGGATGGTGTCCTGCACGGGCAGGTCCGCCTCCGAGCCCCAGCCCGAGTCGTCGAACCAGCGGTCGGCGCCGAGTTTGGCGAGCAGCTCGGGCGTCAGGCCGTATGCGTTCTCGTCGAACGCGTTGTCGATGATGAACTGCAGGGCGCGCCGCTGCTGGTCCAGCTCAACGGGGCGGACGGGATCAGGGGCGTTCTCGTCACCCTTGTGGAAGCGGTTGACGTAGGCGCCGCCGATCCAGTGGGCGGCCTTGGAGTTGGCGCTGGACTGCTTCCAGAGGGTCTTGTTGTATGCCGTGCGGGCCTTGGACCAGGAGTCGCCGTCCTCGACGATCTTGTCCACGATGCGGCTGCGCATGTGGTCGGCCCAGACGATGTCCGCCTCGGCCTGGTCGATCGAGTTGCGTCCGATGAGCCAGGTCTTGGCCGTGGGGTCGGGCGTGGAGTTGGCCTCGTCGGACATGAACCAGTGGTCCGGGTCGGCGGCCTGGGTCGCGACCTTGTCGGGATCGTCGAAGGTGTAGCCCCACTCGATGGCCCACATGTCGTAGGAGCCGATGTCCATCATCGCCCAGTGGCCCTGCTTGAGTTCGCCGTGATCGACGATGGTGTTGGTGGGCATGTAGTCCATGACGGAGACGCCGATGGGGGTCGAGTCCTGGCCGTTGTTTATCTCATCGAAGGTGTAGCGGCTCGTGCCTTTGTAGTTGTGCATCAGGCCCATGGTGTGCCCGACCTCGTGCATGATGACGTCCTTGAGCAGCGGGCCGACGTAGTCCTCGGGCAGGCCGTCGATGATGGAGCGGTCGTCGTCGTCGCCATCGGCCTCGTCGTCATCGAAGAGGCCGGCCTCCATCGAGAGGCGGTGCGTGGCGATCGAGAGCGACTGGGCCGAGGCGCACTCGCAGCGGAAGCTGGGCTCTCCGGTCGCGCCGATGGCGTCCTGCCAGAGCGTCGGGTTCATGGTTCGGGGGACATCGCCCTCCCAGTCCCTCCCGTTGGCGAGCGCCTCGCGGTAGGCCATGACGTTGGCGCGCTGGCTGCTCTCGGCGAGGCGGACCCGCGGGTCCCACTCCGGGTTGGCGTCGAGCCAGGCGATGGTCTCGCTGTCGAAACCGCGCATCGCCTCGCGGGCGAGTTCGACGTCGAGGAAGTTGTTGGCCCAGCCCGAGATGAAGCTCTCGTCCATGACGATGTCGGCCTCGTAGATCTCGCCCGTCTCAGGGTGGGCGTTGGAGGGGCCGATGGCGTATCCCTGGTGCGAGTTGGTCCAGCGGACGAAGGAGTAGCGGATGTCCTCGGGGTCGATGTTCATGTAGGCGCCGGTCTGGGCGTCCTGCTGGCGGACCTCGATGGCGTTGATGACACCGATCTGCTCGAAGGCGCGGTTCCAGGCGAGGATGCCGTCGCGGACCCAGCGCCGGTAGCGGATGGGGGTGGTGTGCTCGATGTAATAGACGATGGGCTCCTTGGGGGGGCTCATCTTGAGCTTGGGGTCGCGTTTCTCGACGTTCCAGCGGTGCGCGTAGCGGATGGTCTGGCTCTCGCCGTCGTTCTTGGCGCGGTCGGTGTAGTTGGTGTAGAAGAACCCGACGCGTCGGTCGGCCTCGCGGGGCTTGAAGCCCGCGCTCTTGTCGGGCATGCCCAGCGAGTAGTGCACCTCGGTCAGCGTGCCCCCGGCCCGCGGCAGGCGGAAGCGGATCTCGACGTTCTTGGGGAACGCCTTGCACATCGCCAGCTCGCTCAGCCCGGTGTCGGCGCCCTTGAGATAGCTCCCGAAGAACGAGCCGGCGCCGCCCAGGAGCATCTTGTCCATGTCGACCACGTACCCGCCCGACTCGCCCTTGGCGATGATCGGCACGGTCAGCAGCACGCGGTCGGTGTACACGCGGTCCGTCGCGGCCTTGGACTCGGAGTCACCGCTGGAGCGGTAGTCCATGTTGGGCTCGATGAGCGCCAGCTTCTTGTCGTACTTCTTCCAGTAGACCTGGCGCGTGCCCGCGGCGCCCGGGACGGCGTACTGCGTCGCCGTGCCCGCGGTCGTGAAGCCCGACACGATGGTCGGCACCATGTAGAACCGTTTGCCGACCATGCTCTTGGGGATCTCGGCGAGCACCTGGGCGTCCTTGTCACGCTTCCAGATGCCGATGAGCGATTCGCCCTCGGCGGTCGAGGTGACCTTCTCGTAGCCCTCGGAGACCTTCTCAAAGTCGGGCAGGTCATCGCCGGCGATCGCGCCGCCGGCGCACATGGTCAGCGCGGCGATGGCCGCGACGCGGAGTCGGGGGGCGGGACGTGACATCGTTGGGAACCTCCGTGCAGGATCAATCGGCGACTTCGAACCCCAGTTCTACGCGCCGAGGAGCGATCAGTTGCAGGCGAAGGTATCGGGTGGCGTGGGGCTCCGGAAGCCAACTCCGGGCCTAGGCCCAGCCCAGCCCCTCGGGGAGGGTGTTGAGGTTCTCGCAGCCCGAGTCTGTGACGATGACCATGTCTTCGATGCGGATGCCGCCGCGGGCCCGGGCGTAGAGGCCCGGCTCGATGGTCAGGGCGTCGCCGGCGACGAGTTCGGGCCCGCCGTGGTCGATCAGGGGCTGTTCGTGGACCTCGAGCCCGATGCCGTGTCCGGTGCCGTGGACCATGGCGAACTCGTGGTTATCGGTCACCTTGTCGGGCGAGCACATGCGGTAGCCGTCGCCCTTGAGGCTGGCGACCGTGGCGGCGTGGACGCTGTCGGCGGTGACGCCCGCGCGGATCTGCGCCGTCGCGGCGGCCTTGGCCTTCACCACGGTGCGGTGCACGTCGCGGATGTCGTCTGGGATGTCGCCGTGGACGACGCAGCGGGTGCAGTCGCCGTTGTAGAGCGTGACCCGGTTCTGCGGGAAGATATCCACGATGACGCTCTCGCCCGTGCGGATGGCGCCGTCGCCCCGGTTGTGGCAGTCCCCGCCCTCGGGGCCGCACGCGACGATGCACAGCCCGTTGCTGTAGCCAAGCTCGAGCAGGAGCATATCGATCATCGTGCGCACGCGGTCGCTGGTCAGGTCGGCGCCGTCGTGCTGGAGGACGCCGGCGGCGTTGGCAGAGGCTCTTGCGATGGTCGTGCAGGCCAGCTCCATGGCCTTCTCGGTCGCGTGCTGCGCCTCGCGCAGCCAGGCGATCTCCTGCTCGTCCTTGGCGCGGCGCTCGCGCACGCCCATCTGCGGGTCGTACTCGATGGCGATCCCTCGCTCGCGCAGGGCCTCGCCGTAGATCAGCGGAAATGTCCGGTCGGCGATGACGGCGCTGGCGCCCTCACGCACGAGCAGCTCCGCGAGGGCCTGGGCCGTCGCGGTCTCTCGCTCGGCGGACAGCCCGCCCCCGGGCGTCAGGTCCGCGGGGATCAGAACCCGCTTCGCGTCGGTCTGGGCCCGGGCCCGGTCGGCCTCGATGTCGCGGATGATCAGCGTCTTGCCCCGCTCGTCGGGGAAGAGGACCAGGGCCGAGGGGTCGCCGCACTGGAAGCGGGTCTGGTGGTAGAGCGTGAGGTTGTGGCTCGGGGCGCCCGCAATGACGCGGGGCAGGCGGCTAGCTTGGGGCACGGCGGTCTCCTTGCAAGGATCGATGGTACCGCCCGCGCGGGCAGGGAACGCTTTGACCGGGCTTCGGCGGGTCCGTACGCTCGCGCCATGCTCAAGACCAACCGAATCTGTGCGCTGGGGGCGGGCGTGCTGCTCGCCCCGGGGCTGCTTGCCGGCCCGGACAGCCGCGTCGGCGCCGACACCCACGGCATCACGCTGGAACTCATCATGCAGGACCCGGCGTGGCTCGCCCGCTCGCCCGAGGGCGCCTACTGGGCGGACGACGGGGACGCGGTCTACTTCAGACGCCAGCGGGTTGGTTCGGACCTGCGCGACCTGTACACACTCGGGCTCGACGGGGACGAGGCGGAGCGGGTCGCGGACGAGAGGCTTGCGGGCATCGACGTCGCCGGAGGGGACTGGACCCGCGACCGATCCCGCAAGGTCTTCTCCCGCGAAGGTGATCTGTTCATCAAGGACCTCGCGACCGGCCAGGAGCGTCAGATCACCCGGACGAGCGCGGGCGAGTCGAACGCCCGGTTCATGGCCGACGAGTCCATGGTGATGTTCTGGCGCAGCGGCACGCTGCTTGTTCGTGATCTTGAGTCCGGGCTGGAGTGGGAGGCCGCGGACGTGCAGTTCGCCAAGACGCCCGAGGAGGCGCAGAAGAAGAAGGAGAAGGACAAGAAGTACCTCGACCGCCAGCAGGACCGCTTTTTCGAGGTGCTGCGCGATCAGCATGAGGCACGGGAAGAGGGGGAGAAGCGACGGCGCGAGCTGCGGGAGATCGACCGCTCCGACGTGCCGGGCCCGTTCTATCTTCCCGATGGGCTGGAGGAGCGCGGGCGCCACCTCTCGCCGGACGGGAAGTGGCTGATCGTCATCGCGGCCAAGCCGGTCAAGGGCGACAAGCGCGACGAGATGCCCAAGTACGTCACGGAGAGCGGGTACGTGGACACGGTCGGCGTGCGCCCGAAGGTCGGCGTCGAGTCGGAGCGGGATCACCGCGTCTTCCTGCTCGATCTTGTGGGCGAGTCCTGGAGCGAGCTCAAACGCGACGCGCTGCCCGCGATCAAGGACGACCCGCTCGCATGGCTGCGCGACAAGGCGGCCAAAGACGAGGACGAGGCTGATGAGAACGATGAGAAACCGGACGAGGACGCCGAAGGCGAGGACGACAAGGACGACGATGACAAGGACGACGACGAGGACGACACCGATGGCGAGCAGAAGCCACGCCCGGTGAGCGTGTGGAGCGTTCGCTGGCGTCCGGACGGCTCGATGGCCGCGGTCATGCTCCGGTCCAACGACAACAAGGACCGGTGGATCGCGATGGTCGAGCCGGGCGACGACGAGCCATCGCTCGAATCGATCCATCACCTCCGCGACGAGGCCTGGATAGGCTGGAACTTCAACGAGTACGCCTGGCTCGAGGACGGCTCGGCGTTGTGGTACCTCTCCGAGGAGTCGGGCTACGGCAACCTGTACCTATGGACACCCCAGGGCGCCCAGACGCAAAGGATCGCCGGCGAGCGGTGGGAGGTCTCGTCGGTGAGCGAGTCTCCCGACGGCGCCTGGCTCTACTTCCGTGGCAACAGCGAGCGCCCGATCGAGCACCAGGTCCACCGCGTCGGGCTCGAGGGGCAGGACGTCGAGCGGGTGACCGACGTCAAAGGGTCGGTCGAGTCGTTTCGCCTGTCACCCGACGGCGGGCGACTGCTGCTCACCGCCTCGAGCGCCATCCGCCCGCCGGAGCTGGGCGTGGTTCGTCTCGAATCCGGCAGACACGACAATCTGACGAGCACTGTCACCGACGCGTACCTCGCCATGCCCTGGATCGAGCCCACGTTTGTCGCCATCGAGGGCGACCACGCCCAGCCCATCTGGACCAAGGTCTACGAGGTGGACGGATCGTGGGAGGGCGGGGGGCGCCCGGGCGTGGTGTTCGTTCACGGCGCCGGGTACACGCAGAACTCCGACGACGCCTGGCCTTACTACTTCCGCGAGCAGATGTTCCACTCCATGCTCGCCTACCTGGGCTACGTCGTGATCGACATGGACTACCGGGCCTCGGCCGGGTACGGGCGGGACTGGCGGACCGCGATCTACCGCAACATGGGTCGCCCGGAGCTGGAAGACTTCAGCGACGGCATCGACTGGATGGTCCGCGAGCACGCTGTCGATCCGGAGAAGATCGGGATCTACGGCGGCTCGTACGGCGGCTTCATGGCCCTGATGGCCTTGTTTCTTGAGCCCGACACCTACGCCTGCGGCGCCTCGCTCAGGCCCGTGACCGACTGGGCCCACTACAACCACGGGTACACGTCCAACATCCTCAACACCCCCGAGCTCGATCCCGAGGCCTTCGAGCGGTCCAGCCCGATCGAGTTCGCCCAGGGGCTCGATGACCCGCTTCTGATCTGCCACGGGATGCTGGACGACAACGTCGTCTATCAGGACACGGTCCGCCTGGCCCAGCGACTGATCGAGCTGGGCAAGCAGGATTGGGAGGTCGCGGCGTATCCCCTTGAGCCACACTCGTTTACGGAGGCAAGCAGCTGGCTGGATGAGTACCGCCGGGTCTATAAGCTCTTCGAGGGGACGCTCCGCCGCCCTCGGTGACTATTTTGTGAAACTGGTGAGAGAAGGGGGACTGGGGCGCAGATCCGTTGTGAGCCGAGGTGGTGGACATGGTGTCCGGCCCGCTCGGAAACACGCGCTGGGAGTAGCGCGAACTCAACGGAGAAGAACGAAATGTCACACGCAATGAACTATGGCGCTCTGCTCACGCTGACGATGGCGGCGGGAATGGCAATTGCCGGTCCGATCGGGTCCAGCCAGCCCGTGTACACGACCGGGCACGCAGGCTGGGTTGATGCCACGCCCACGGGCGACACGACCCCGCTCCCGCCCGTCGCCGAGATGGAGCGTCCCAACCGCCGGGCGCACCCCCCGATCGACCAGATCCCCCCGATGCCCCTGTCGCACGTGCTGGACATGCCCCCGCTCACCGCCGACGTGGGCGAGGGCGCCCCGGTGTTCTTCGATGTGGACACGAGAGAGGAGCGGATCGTCCAGCTGCCGGCCTCGCAGTCGCGGGCGACCAGCGGCGGCGGGTCAGGCTTCAACGGCGCCGACCTGGCCGTGTCCAACGACGACGGTATCTCCCGAAGCTTCGGGACCATGACCGAGGTCAACCCGGGCGACTTCCCGTGGCGCATGAACGTCAAGCTGGTCATGCGGTTCGTGGACGAGGGCGGGACCGACCGCTTCTTCGTCGCCTCGGGCAGCATGGCCGACGCCGAGACGGTGCTCACCGCCGGTCACTGCGTCTATGCCCACTCGCCCAACGGCATCGCCATCAACGACTGGGCCGCGGACATCTGGGTCTACCCGGGCTGGGACGGCGTCGGTTCGGCGGACGAGTTCTCCGGCAACTTCGGCGAGGCCCACAGCACCGGGCTCGGCTCCTGGACCGGCTGGGTCAACAACGCCTCCTTCGAGAACGACCTGGGCTTCATCCGCGTCAACCGCGCCGTGGGCATGCTCACCGGCTGGTACGGCTGGTGGTGGGGCGGAGACTGCGCCTCGGTCCAGAGCCGCACGTACAACGTTGGGTCCTACCCCGCCGAGGGCTGCGGGATCTCGGGCCTGCACAACGGGCGCGATCAGTACTACTGGTGGGGCACCTACGACAGCTGCCCCGGGCAGCAGCTCCAGACCACCACCACCCCGGGCTGCTTCACCGCCCAGTGGGGCGGGATGAGCGGCGGCGGCTCATACTTCATCGACGGCGGCTCGCGCAACGTCCACTCTGTCATCTCCAACTCCAACAACTCGACGTTCGCCAGACACGTCAAGCAGTGGGAGGGCTGGTCGGACTACCGCGTTGACTTCGTCAACGGCAGCCGCGGCAGCACCTTCGATCTGCAGGCCCTCCAGGCCCGATACACGGACAGCACGCCGACGGCCGGCCAGACGATCACCGGTGAGTTTGACGCCCCCAACCCGACCAACGCCAACCCGGGCAGCGCGACCTACACCTTCCGCCACTACCTCTCCAGCAACGACCTTATCTCGTCGTTCGACACGCTGCTGGGTGGGTCGTGGGTTTACACCTACGACTATGCCGCGATGCAGAACGTCCACATCAACTCGGGCAGCGTCACCATCCCGATCGGGACCCCTTCGGGCAGTTATTACATCGGTGTTGAGTTTGATCCCGCGACCGACGCCGTGGACAGCAACGACAACACCGCGGGCTGGGACTCGTTCCCCGTAACCGTCTCGGGCGTCGCGGACCTGGTGGCCAACAGCCTGTCCGCCCCCAGCGGCACGTTTAACCCCGGCGAGTCGTTCGTCATCTCCTACAACGTCAACAACCAGGGGGGTGATTCGTCCAACGCCGTCGGTCTCGACGTCCGCGCATCGCTCAACACCATCATCTCCACGGGCGACGTGCAGATCGGCCAGTTCAACTACGCCGGTCTCTCGGGCAACTCGACCCTGGCCAACAGCGTCGTGGTTACCCTGCCCCCCACCATGGCGCCGGGGACCTACTACATCGGCCTCATCGCCTCGGCCAGCGATGACGTGAACAACGGCAACAACTCCACCTTCGACGCGATCCCGATCACCGTCGCCGAGTGTGTCGCCGACTTTGCCCCGGCCTACGGCGTACTCGACTTCGACGACGTCCTCGCCTTCCTCACGGCCTTCGGGAGCCAGTCAAGCACCGCCGACCTGGCGCCCCCATTCGGGACCTTCGACTTCGACGACATTCTCCGGTTCCTGACCTCCTTCGGCGCCGGCTGCCCGTAACCCGAACTCCTGAGCACGCATCACTCTTCTCGGCGGTCTCCCTCACGGGAGGCCGCCTCTTTTTTTGCTCGCCTTTCGGGCATTCGCCCATGTCGGCGCTGCTCACTCCGCTCGACGTTCGATCGCTTCTTTGAGCACGAGGGCGTGGTTGCATTCGGGATTCTTTGCGGCGTAGAGCAGCGTCAGCGTCTTCTTGCGGCTCTTCTTCTTGGCCTCGAGCAGCTCGTCGATCGCGCCCGCGTTGGCCTTCAGTTCCGCGAGGTAGGCCTTGCGGAACCCCGACATCAGTTCGGGCTGGTGGTTGAACTGCTTTCGCAGCTCGGTGCTTGGGGCGACGCCCTTGTCCCAGCGGTCCAGCGCGGCCCGCTCCTTGCTCATCGCCCGGGGCCAGAGCCGGTCGATCAGGACTCGGAAGCCGTCACCGCGCGAAGGCTCCTCGTAGATTCGTTTGATCTGGATTGCCATGTGCGTCCTCGCTGGGCCCCGCGTGACAGGCCCAACCTCCGGGTCGGGCTCAGTATTGCAGCTGATCCAGGCGCCGTCCGGCGGCCGGTCCGCCCCGGGGTTGGCGCGGGTCCTTCACGCTATGATCCGTCGTGAGAAGAGCAGCCATCATCACCGCGTTGCGGACACCGATCGGGCGGCACGGCGGGGCGCTGGCCAGCGTCCGCCCGGACGACCTGGCCGCCCATGTGATCCGCGCCGTCGTGGACCGGTCGGGCATTGACCCGAGCCTTATCGACGACGTCTACCTGGGCGCGACGAACCAGGCAGGCGAGGACAACCGCAATGTCGCGCGCATGGCGGCCCTGCTTGCGGGCCTCCCGGAGTCGGTCCCCGGCGCGACCGTCAACCGCCTGTGCGCCTCGGGGCTCGAGGCGGTCAACCTCGCGGCCAGGCTGATCGAGGCGGACCACGGGGACGTGTTCATCGCGGGCGGGGTCGAATCAATGAGCCGGGCGCCGTACGTCCTGAGCAAGGCCGACAGCGCGTTCGGGCGCGGGCAGACGCTCCAGGACACGTCGATCGGCTGGCGGTTCCTCAACCCAAAGCTCTCGGCGCTGCACCACCCGTACGCGATGGGCGAGACGGCGGAGAACGTTGCCCGTCGGCACAAGATCAGCCGCGAGGATCAGGACGCGTTCGCGCTTCGCAGCCAGCAGCGGTGGGCCGCGGCGCACGAGGCTGGAAGATTCGCCGACGAGCTGATCCCGGTCGAGATCCCGCAGCGCAAGGGCGACCCGGCGATCGTGGACACGGACGAGCACCCGCGCCCCGGCACGACGCCCGAGACGCTCGCCCGGCTCCGCCCGGTCTTCGCGACCGATGGTCAGGGCACGGTCACCGCGGGCAACTCGTCGGGCATCAACGACGGCGCCGCGGCGCTGCTGGTGGTCGAAGAATCACGGGCCCGGACGCTCGGGCTCACCCCCCTCGCCTTTGTCGGCGCCAGCGCCTCGGCGGGCGTTGACCCCGCGTACATGGGCCTGGGCCCCGTGCCCGCGATCCGCAGGGCCCTTGACCGGGCGGGGCGGTCGCTCGCGGACATCGGGCTGGTCGAGCTGAACGAGGCGTTCGCGGCCCAGTCGCTCGCGTGCGCCCGCGAGCTGGGCCTTGACGGCGACACGCTCAACGTCAACGGCGGCGCCATCGCCATCGGCCACCCGCTGGGCGCTAGCGGCGCCAGGCTCGCCGCGACGCTGGTGCACGAGATGAACCGGCGCGGCGTCGAGCACGGCGTCGCCTCGCTGTGCGTGGGCGTCGGGCAGGGGCTGGCGACGGTCTTCGAGCGGGCCTGAGCCGATCAGTTCGCCGCGACGAGCTTCGCAAAGCCGCGCTTGAGCGCCTCCACCACCCCGTCGATCTCGGTCTCCGACATAGGGGTTGACAGCGCCCCCGAGCAGGAGTTGATCAGGATGAACCCCGACTCGAACATGTGATCGAGCAGCGCCTTGAGCCGGGCGGATTCCTCGGGCGTCGGGTAGGCCTCCCGGTAGGTCCGCGGCGCGGCGGCCTTCATGTGCACACGGAACATGGACCCCGCGCCCGTGACACTCGCCTTCACGCCCGTTTCTTCGATCGCTCGGGCGATCCCGGTGCGCGCCCGGTCCGCAAGCGCGTTGAGCCGGTTGACGCCCTCCCGATCGAACTTCTGCATCGTCACGAGCCCGGCCCCCGTGCTGACTGGGTTGGCGCTGAACGTTCCCGAGTGGGGGTAAAGGTACCGGGGCGATCTGGGGTTGAGCACGTCCATGACATCGTCGCGCCCGCCCACGGCGCCGATGGGGAACCCGCCGCCGATCATCTTGCCCAGCGCCGTGAGATCGGGCGTGATGCCGTAGTCCTCCTGGAGCCCCCCGAAGGCGCTGCGGAACGTGATGACCTCGTCGAGCACGAGCAGGACGCCGTTGCTCGACGTCCAGTCGCGGATCGCACGCACGTACTCGGGGTCCGCCGGGTTGAGCCCCACGCGGTGGGGCATCAGATCCAGCACCACGCAGGCGAGCTTGTCCTTGTTCTGGTCGAGCAGCGCGATCGATCGCTCGGCGTTGTTAAACGGCAAAACGACGACCTCGTTGATCGCCGAATCTGGCGTTCCGTGCACGAGCGGCACACGTTCGGGCGTGTCCGCGTCCCCCCATGACGATGGGGCGGGGGTCTGGCTGACCTCGACATAGTCGTACCCGCCGTGGTACGCGCCCTCCGCCTTGGCGATCATCGGGCGCCCTGTGACGGCGCGGGAGACCTTGATCGCGACCATCAGCGCCTCGGTCCCCGAGTTGACGAACCGGAGCTTCTCGAAGCCCGGGCATCTCAAGCGCAGGTACTCGGCGTACTCGATCTCGACCTCCGTGCCGACGTTGAACGCCGTTCCCTTGGCGATCTGCTCGCCCACGACCCGAACCATGTCGGGGTCGGCGTGCCCGTGCACGAGCGAGGCCATGTTGTTCGCAAAATCGATGCGTGAGACGCCCTCGATATCGATGATGCGGCAGCCCTCGCCGTGCGAGGCGTACAGCGGGTGCGGGTCGCGGAGCACCGCGTTGCGGCTGACCCCGCCGGGAAGAACCCGCAGCGCCCGCTCGTAGAGCTCGGCGCTGCGCGACGTACCGATGCTTGTGCTCATCTCGGTTGTTCCGTTAATCAGTGGGGAGGGGGAGCCAGGGGGGCGCCGGTGCGTTCCTGGACATGGTCAAACCCGACACCCGGGGCCAGCTCGACAACACTGAAACCCTCGGGCGTGATATCAATGACCGCAAGGTCCGTGTACACTCGGTCTACGACGCCCAGCCCCGTCAGCGGGTAGGTGCACGACTTGACGAGCTTGGGCTCGCCCGTCTTGGTGGTGTGCTGGGTGATGACGTAGACCTTCTTGACGCCCGCGACGAGATCCATCGCGCCGCCCACGGCGGGGATGGCTCCCGGCTCTCCCGTGGACCAGTTGGCCAGGTCCCCGTTCTGCGCGACCTGAAGGGCGCCCAGGACCGACAGGTCCAGGTGCCCGCCGCGGATCATCGCGAAGCTGTCGGCGTGATGGAAGTACGCGGCGCCCGGGTTGGCCGTGACCCGGCGCTTGCCCGCGTTGATCAGTTCCGGGTCGCCCTCGCCCTCGCTCGGCGACGGGCCCATGCCCAGCAGCCCGTTCTCGGTGTGGTAGATCAGCGTCCGCCCCTCGGGGACGAAGCGCGTGACCAGCTCGGGGATGCCGATGCCCAGGTTCACGTACGACCCATTGGGGATGTCCAGCGCCAGACGCTGGGCCATCTGCTCTCGCGTCCAGCCCGCGATCGAAGCCTGCTCGCTCATGGGTACGTCACCCCCGCCTCGACAAGCGCGGACTCGTGCGCCGGCTGCGCGACCCGGACCACCCGCTCGACAAAGATCCCGGGCGTCACGACCGCCTCGGGGTCCAGCTCGCCCGCGTCCACGATGCGTTCGGCCTGGACGATCGCGACCCTGGCCGCCATCGCCATCGGGGGCCCGAAGTTGCGGGCGGTCTTGTTGTACAGCACGTTGCCGTGCGCGTCGGCGACGCGACCCTTGATCAGCGCAAAGTCCGCCCGGAGCCCGTACTCGAGCAGGTACTCACGCCCGTCGAACGTTCGGGACTCCTTGCCCTCGCCCAGGGGCGTGCCGACCCCGGTGGGGGTGTAGAACGCGGGGACGCCCGCGCCGCCCGCCCGGATCCGCTCGGCCAGCGTGCCCTGGGGGACCAGTTCCAGCTCCGTGAACCCCTCGCGGTACAGCTCTGGGAAAACGGTCGAGTTGGCCGTCCGCGGGAACGAGCAGATGACCTTGGTCACGCGCCGGGACTTGAGCAGGGCGGCGAGCCCGACCTCGCCGCTGCCGCAGTTGTTGCTGACGACGGTGAGGTCCTTGGCGCCCTGGTCGATGAGCGCGTGGATGAGCTCGATCGGGCTGCCCGCCTCGCCGAACCCCCCGACCATGACCGTCGCGCCGTCGAAGACGTCCGCGACCGCCTCCGCGACGCTGGACACCCGCTTGTCGATCATCCGCCGCACCCGCCCGTCATCGGCATCGAGCTGGCGAGGCTCTTGGGCGCCTCGCCGGACTTGGACACGCGCGTGTAATCGAACAGACCCGCCTCGTCGAACAGGACGCGGTCCTCGTAATCGTCGAACCAGAGCGCGTCGGGATTGCGTCCGACGATGCAGACCTTGCCCACGTCGGGCGCCCCCCCGGCGTTGCGCAGGATCTTGAAGATCACCACGCCGTTCTCGCTGCCCTTGAGGCCGGGGATCGGCTTGTTGGTCACCGCGGCGACCTCGGTCTTGCCCTTGTAGTGGGTGATCGAAAGGCGCGCGTGCTTCTCGATGCCCGACAAACCCTTCTGCGAGTCGTTGAGGATCTGCCAGGCCTTCTCGATCGGGATGTTGAAGGCCTTGTACGCGACGATGTCGCGCCCGCAGAAGAAGTAGTGGTTCTCGCCGCCGGCGCGCTTGAACTCACGCTGGAGGATGCGCAGCGCGTCCGGGTCGTCGTTGATGCCGCGGATGATCGGCGCCTGGTTCTCGACGGTGATCCAGCCCCGCGTGGCGAAGCCACGCATCGCCTCGCCCGTCGCGGGGATCCACTGCAGGAAGCCCTGCTCGTCGCGGATGTACTCGCCGTCGGGGCCCTTGGCGAGGATCTCGTCGGGGTGCTCGAAGTGGAGCATCATGTGCAGGCCGACCTGCGGGTAGGTCTCGTGGAATCGGTCGAGCATCTCGAAGAAGGTGCGGTCGAACCGCTGGGGGTAGAAGGCCATCTCCTTGGTGCCGATGCGGATCGACTCGACGCCCGCCTCGGCCAGCGCGCCCAGCCACGCGGCGATCTTGCCGTTGTTGAGCACCATCGGATCGCCGCCCGAGAGCAGGATCTCGCGGAGCTTCTCGCGCCCGGACTCGGGGTGGCGCCCGCCGTTGTCGGCGACGATCTGGTTGTGCTCGCGGATGTACGCGGTGATCTCGGGGATCTTGGCCAGGCCCTTCTTCTTGACGGTGCCGTCCTGACGCGCGATCTCCTTGCGGGCGATGAGCTCTTCGCGGTAGCAGAAGCGGCAGTGGGCCGAGCAGGTCGAAACGACGTACATCAGCCCCATCTCGTACTTGTGCAGCAGACCCTCGACCGGGCTGTAGTCCATCTGGTTGCCCGGGTCTTCGGAGCCCGCCAGGTCGTTGGTCTCGTCGGGGCTCGCCTTGACGATGCGCTGGATCGAGGGGCTGGTCTTGGCGATCTCGTAGTAGTGACGGGTGATCTTCACGGGCATGCGCGATTCAACGTCGCGGTCCGTGCCCTTGAGCACCTTGAGGCTGACGACCTCGTCCTTGTGGTAGAAGCTGAGCATGTCCTCTGGCGCCTTCTCGCTGAAGAAGGGCGCCAGGCCGTTGATGATCTCACGCTCGTACCGGGACTCCTCGACCGTGTCGAGAAAGGTCTGCTCGCGATCGGTGGGGACGTACTTCTGCGCCTGGATCATGGGCCTGGCTCCGTGGAGGTAGGGCAACGGGGGTGGCAGTTTCTGTAACCAAGTGTACACTCCTGTGTGGCCAATGCAACAAGATGACCACGGGAGCGGGCGATGACGATCCAGGACCTGATCGCGAACGCGGGGGCCAAGCTGACCCCGACCGAGCGCCGGATCGCCGAGGTCGTCCTCGCGGACCCCATGCTCCTGGCCTTCGGGACGGTATCGGACCTGGCCGCACGGGTGGACACCAGCCGCCCGTCGATCGTCCGCTTCGCGACCAAGCTCGGGTTCGAGGGGTACACCGACCTCCAGGGCTGGGTCCGCGACGGGGTCGCCCGCCAGCTCACCACCCCGAGCGACCGGATCCGTCGCCCGCGCGGCGAGCCCGCCCGCCTGCGCTTGGACATCGAGCAGGCGGTCCATGAAACGCTCGCCCATCTCGACAAGGACCGCGTCGAAAAGCTCGCGGCGCCCATCGTCGGCGCGAAGCGAGTCTGGGTTCTGTCGGGCGAGACCTCGCGCTCCGGCGCCCACGTCCTCCGCAGCGGGCTCTCGATGGTCCGGGGCGGGATCCATCTGGTCGACGAGCATGACGTCGGGCGAGACCTGAGCAACGCCGGGGAGGGCGACGCCGCGGTCGTGTTCGACTTCGCCCGCTACCGGCGGCGCTCAGTGCTCGCCGCCCAGGCCCTCGTCGATCTCGGCGTCGAGCTCGTCGCGATCACGGACGGCCCGCTCTCCCCGCTGGCGGCGTTGACCGAGAACTGGTGCGCGCTCCGCGTTCCCGCGGTCGGCCCGTTCGACAGCTCGATCCCGTCGGTCATGGCGGCGGAGCTGCTCATCCTCGAGGTCGTCGATCGGCTCGGACCCGCAGCACGCGACCGGATCGATCAGCTCGAGCGGATCTGGACCGCGACCGAGACGTTCTATGAGGATGATCGCCCAAGACGCGTGGACTGAGGCCCGGGCGCCTCAGGGTGTCGACCCGTGAGCGCACGATTCCGACGGTGATCTCACTCCACAGTTGAGCCGATCGTGAGGCCGCGCGGGCGCGAGGGGACCGACTGATGTCAACCGACTTCATCTAGCCCCTGCTTGCCAGCATGAGGTGTTCCCCGGCTCAATGGAGGCTTCCTCATGCGCAAATCGCCTTGAGATGCTGTGCAGGGCGTCGGGGTACTCCTGGGCTTCATGCCACGCGCCGAGTGGGGTTCGGGGCACGAAACGAGGGGGGGTGGATTCGCAGTGCGAGGCTGGTCCACCCCCCCATGTAGGTCATATGCGGACATGCTCCTGAAGCGGCTCTGCTGGGGAGTACCGCTTCAGGCCCTGTGCTCTAGGGGCATCCGGCGAGGAACGCGTCGGTGAAGCAGTCCAGGTCGTCACCGTTGACTGAGTTGTCGCCGTTGCAGTCCGCGAGTACATCATCAGCCAAGTACGCGGCGACAAAGGCGTCGAGGTCATTGAGATTGATCACGCCGCGTGGAAAGCCGATATCGGCCACGCTGCACGGGGTAAAGTCGAACACGTACGCAGCTCCGGTCTTCACACCGGACGCATCGAGCGCACCGTGGGCGCCGACGACAAGCCAGTTGCCGTCAAAGGCAACATTCTGGCCGAACTTGGCGCCCGCAACGCCATCGGAGGGGAGGAGCTTGGCGAGTTGAGTTCCCGTGCCCGCCGAGAACACATAAACCGATCCGGAATCGATCCCGGAGTCATCATCGAATGGAGCGCCAGCGATGACCAGGTTGCTGGCGGCAGCGACCGAGGCGCCGAAGAAGTCTCCGGTCGTCGTGTCGTTCCCATTGAATCGCCTTTGTTCGGAGCCAGTGCTTGCCGTGTAGGCGTAAACGGATCCTGAAAGCGGGCCACTTTCATCATCGCCGGGGGCGCCAACGAACGCACGGCCGTCACCGATTGCGCCACCTCTTCCGAACAGATCGGAGGATACTCCGCCCGAAGCGGCGAGCCTGTGGAGCTCGGCGCCGGTTGCCGCGTCGAAGAGATAGGCGGCGCCGGGGTCGATGGTGATTCCGATTGTCGGCGCGCCCACCAAGTACAGTCCATCATCGACGGTCACTTCAAACCCGAAGAGATCGAAACCTCCCGTATCGGATCCGGAAAACTTATCAATCTGAAGCCCTGTCGCGGCGTCATATCGGTACGCGGCTCCGGAATCGATTCCGTTGTCCTGGTCCGTCAGAGATCCGATCACAACAAGGTCGTTGTCGAGTCCGACAGAGTTCCCGAACTGTTGGAGGGTACTCCCGGCGGCGGTTAGCTTGAACTGCTCGGCTCCGGATAGAGTGTCAAACAAAAACACGGTCCCGCGACTTGGATTGCCAGTGGAGGGGCTTCCGCTCGCGGCGATGCCACCATCGATCGCGACGCTGGAGCCCAACCGATCTCCGGGGCGCAGCGATTGCGGCGTGATAAGATCTGGAATGAGCTTGCGGAGCTGGGCGCCTGTAGATGCGTCGAAGAGGTAGGCGGCGCCATGGTCATTCCCGCTCAGACCCGCGACTTCGTTGAGCGGCGCCCCAACGATCGCGATTCCGGCGTCAATGTCAACATCGGCGCCAAAGAGGTCAAAGGCCGCGCCATCGGCCGAGAGCAGCTTCCTCGTTTCGAGCACGGTCACCTGGGCGTCCGCCGAGCCCATCATGAGCAAAGGGGCCACCGCCCCAGCCATAAGTGAGATCTGCGAATACGATCCGACCCGAGCTGAGCGGCAGTTCATGTGATTCATGTGGTCCTCCTGGGTTGAATTGCTCACACCGAGATTCCTGGTGTCACCTCAGACTGCGAGAATCAGACGAAGTGAGCGCAATGAGTTTCAAGTTTTTTTGAGCTCTCGGGTGCTTGGTGGAAAGGAAGCGACATGCGAGGCGTTCGGTGAGCGAGGCTTATTCCGAATCTCGATGCCAGCTCACGTCCCGGAGGGATCTCAGCGGATAGCGGCGTGGCGAACTTCGCCCGCGTGGGCCGGGGGAGGGAGTGGCTGGCCCACCCCTGTTTCCAGTAAACTCCAACGCCGATAGTGGCGTTCGAGCAACAAATGGCAGCTGACTTTCGCTCCTCACTCCTTCGGGCATGGACCCACCAGCGCGCCTACACCGATCGCCTGACGGGGGATCTCACGCCAGAGCATGTGTTCCAGACGCCGCCGGGCGGCGTGGTCATGAACCACCCGGCGTGGGTCCTGTGCCACCTCACGGCGTACGCCCCGGTTCTCGCCGCGATGCTCCGGGGCGAGGCGCCCCAGGACCCGCTCGACCACCCGTTCGGGAAGAGGTCCACGCCCACCCTCGACCCGGGCGCCTACCCCGAGTGGGAGCAGGTTCGCGAGGACTACCTCTCCTCCCACGACCTCGTGCCCGGCGCCCTTGAGAACGCCCGGGCGGACACGCTCAACGCCCCGCCTTCTATCGCGCGATTCCGCGACCGCTGGTCCGCCCTGAGCGGCGTGGTCGTCCACCTGATGATCCATCACGAGAGCGTCCACCTGGGCCAGTTGAGCGCCTGGCGGCGCGTCTGCGGTCTACCCAGCGTCTGACGGCGCGTCGGCGGTGGACAAGCGATGCGCCTCACGTGCGATCAGGGGCGATGAGCGGTAGGATCCTGCCGACGCACCGGGGGCGACCCTAGTCTCTCCCGGGCGCCACCCGACGTCGTCGGCGGGTGGACTCCGTCCGGGAACGACAAGCGACGACTCGAAAGCCAACGCCTTGAGTATCGACGAGCACGTCGTCCAGAAAACCCTTGAGCTGGTCCGGGTCCACAACCGCCTGGACGAAGAGATCCCCGTCCGCCCGCACAAGAGCCCCGAGACGCTCCGCGACACGCTGGACCTGGAGCTCAACGGCGAGGCCCACCCGTTTGATGATGTGACCGACGCGCTCGCGGGCCTGCTCACCGCGACGCCCTCGACCACGAGCCAGCAGTTCTTCAACCAGCTCTTCGCCGGTCGCGACACGGTCGCGACGATGGCCGACGTGCTGGCGGTGATCGCCAACACCCCGATGTACACCTTCAAGGCGGGTGGACCCCAGGTGCTGCTCGAGCGGGCGTGCATCAACCGCATGGCGTCCAAGGTCGGCTTCGACCCGGGCGACGGCATCTTCACCCCCGGGGGCAGCCTCTCGAACATGGCCGCGCTGATCATCGCCCGCAACGAGGCCTTCGAGGGCTCGCGCGAGTCGGGCCCGACGGGCGTCCGCCCGGTTGTCTACACGTCCTAAGAGTTCCACTACAGCGTCCGCTTGGGCGCGGGCATGGTGGGCATCGGGCGGGGCATCGTCCGGTTCGTGCCCACCGACGGGCACGCGCGGATGGACCCGGGCGCCCTGCGATCGATGATCCAGGAGGACATGGCCGCGGGGCACGCGCCCGTGATGATCAACGCGACCTCGGGCACGACGGTCCAGGGCGCGTTCGATCCGATCGCGGAGATCGCGGATATCGCCCAGGAGCTGGGCGTCTGGCTGCACGTGGACGCCGCGTGGGGCGGGGCGGTGCTGCTGTGCGAGGACAAACGCCACCTGATGGCGGGCGTGGACCGCGCCGACTCGGTGACGTGGGATGCGCACAAGCTCATGGGGGCGCCGCTGACCAGCGCTGTGCTGCTCACGCGCGAGGTCGGGATGTGCAAGAAGCACTTCGACGAGGCCGCGAGCTACCTGTACCAGGAAGACGACGACGACCTGAACCCCGGGCGCAGCAGCCTGCAGTGCGGGCGGCGCAACGACGCGCTCAAGCTGTGGGCCGCGTGGAAGTACCGGGGTGATGCGGGCTACGACGCGATGATCCGCCAGTTCTACGCCCTGGCGGCGTACACCGCCGATCGCGTCCGCGAGGACCCGGGCATGACCCTCTCACACGACCCGCAGTACGTCAACGTCTGCTTCGAGGTCAACGGGAAGTCGAGCGAGCGGATCTGCTTCGAGCTGGGTCGGCGCCAGAAGGCCAAGGTCGGCTACGGCATCGTCAACGGGCGCAAGACCATCCGCATGGTCTACGCCAACAACGAGGTCACGACCGAGCACGTCGATACGCTGCTGGCTGACATCCGCGCGATCGCGGCGGAACTGCCCGACGAGGACAACGCCCTCGAGCCCGCCCTGGCCTGCTCCTGCTGAGTGTTAGCCGCAGGGCTTCTGCTCGTCGTACACGCCCACGCCCATGTCGTAGGTCTGCATCTTGAGCGGTGGTGAATAGATATGCAGCGTGACGAGGTCCCCCTCGGGGTCGTCGTTGCGCACCTCGTGGATAGCGTCGTCCTCCGCGGCGCAGATCGAGCCAGACGCCAGCGTGTTGTGCTCGACGGGGCGGACCGTGCCGTCGGGGTTCTTCTCGAACCGACGCTCGGTGACGGTCCCCTCGATCACCCGGAAGGCGCAGCTCGACGACGCGTGGTCGTGGATCGGGGACTTCTGCCCCGCCCGCCAGCACAGGGCGACCATCTCGTACCACTGGGTGGCTCGGATCCGGTTCCGCTGGTAGCACTCGCACTTGAACTTGCAGACCGTCTTCAGATCCTCGCGCGACACCTCCGCCCCCTGGAGCAGCTCCTCGAGCACGGACAGGTCCGCGCGCCCCGTCAGCGCATCGAGGTACGCGACGAGGGGTTCAAGCTTTGAACTGCACAGCTGCGACATCCGGCGCTCCATGGGGGTGGACACGTCAATATACCGTATCCGCGGCGGTGGATCGACCGAAACGACTCAGACCGCGCCCAGCGCCCGCTCGATGTCGTCGATCTGGTCCTGCGAGTCCTCGATTCCGACCGAGAACCGCACCAAGCCGTCGGTGATCCCGATCTTGGCCCGCTCCTCGCTGGGAACGCTGGCGTGGGTCATGATCGCGGGGTGCTCGATGAGCGACTCGACGCCGCCCAGCGACTCGGCCAGCGAGAAGATCTTGACGTGCTCCAGGAAGCGTCGCGCCTCGTCGAGCCCGCCCTTGAGGTACGCGGTGATCATGCCCCCGCCCCGCTTCATCTGACGCTTGGCGACCTCGTGCTGCGGGTGCGACTCGCTGCCCGGGTATACGACGCGCTCGATCTTGGGGTGCTGCTCCAGGAACGCGACCGCCTTCTCCGCGTTGTCGCAGTGACGCTCCATCCGGATGCTCAGCGTCTTGGTCGAGCGCAGCAGCAGGAAGCAGTCCCACGGGCCCGGGACTGCGCCCACGGAGTTCTGCACGTGCTTGAGACGCGTGTGCAGGCCCTCGTCCTTGGTGATCAGTGCCCCGCCCACCGTGTCGGCGTGCCCGCCGATGTACTTGGTCGAGGAGTGGCTGACGATGTCCGCCCCCAGCGCCAGCGGGTTCTGCAGCGCGGGGGTGGCGAAGGTGTTGTCCACCGCCAGCAGGGCGCCGTGCGTCCGGGCGATCTCGCCCATCTTCTCGATGTCGATGATCTTGAGCGTCGGGTTGGTGGGGGTCTCGAGCCACATGAGCTTGGTCTCGGGCGTTACGGCCGCCTCGACCGCGCCCGCGTTGGTCATGTCCACGCGCGTCGCCTTGATCCCGAACTGCTCGAAGATGGTCTTGAAGACGCGGTACGTGCCGCCGTACACGTCGTCGCAGAGGATGACGTGGTCGCCCGAGCGCAGCAGGTGCAGCGTCGCGGCGAGCGAGGCGACGCCCGAGCCGAACGCGAGCCCGTGGGCGCCCCCCTCGAGCGAGGCGAGGTTGGCTTCCAGGGCGGTTCGTGTGGGGTTGGCCGAGCGGGAGTAGTCGTACTCGCCCTTGAACACGCCCGGGCTGGGCTGGACGTAGGTGGAGGTCTGGTAGACGGGCGTGCAGATGG
>JAJDDI010000099.1 GCA_029260375.1 Phycisphaerales bacterium
TCTTGGGCGTGGTGGTGATGATGAGGTTGCCGTTGAGCTCCTGGATGGAGCTGGTGTTGCCGCCCAGGTCGGTCCAGCCGTCGGGGTCGATGGTGTTCTGGACGATGGTGGTGATCTGCTCGACGCGTTCCTCGCGGGGGACGCGCTCGCGGTCAGTGGTCTGGCCGGAGAAGGGGCTCTGCCCGCCGCCGCCGCCGGTGCCGGCCTGGAGGACGGACTGAAGATCGAACTCGGGGGCCTCGTCGTAGTCGGGGACCTCGATGAGCAGGTCACGGATGTCGTAGATCTCGAGGCTGGTGTTGCGCCGGAGGACCTCGTCGGAGGCGATGGTCAGGATGCCGTCGCTGATCGCCCAGGACGCGGGCAGGTCCGGGTCGGAGACCTTGTCGAGCACGCGGTCGAGCACGGTCTCAACCTTCACGGCGCTGAGCGTGAGGTTGACGGGCGTCTCCTGGTCGATGCCGATGTCGTCCAGGCTGAGCCAGTCGATGTCCATGTTGATGCCCGCGAAGCTCTCGATGAAGCCGAGCACGTCGACCAGGGCGTTGTCCTGGAAGTTGACGGGCATGGTCTTGTCGGCGACGGAGGCGAGCGTGGCGCGGTTGGCGGCGCTCTCGGCGAACTGCGAGGGCTCGCCGCGCAGGAAGCTGATCGCCGGCCAGTCGTCCGGGTACGCGATCAACCGCTTGGGGATGATCATCGCGTCCTCGTTGTCCACTGACTGGTTGGCGTACGAGTACGCCTTCTCACGCTGAATATCCATGTAGCGCCGGTAGATGATCGTGTCCTGGATCACGTCCTTGAGCAGCAGCCCCGCGGGGTTGTGCGGGTCGATGAACAGGATCTGATCGACGACCTGCAGCGCCTCCTCGTACTTGAGCTCCAGCTGCAGCTGGCGGATCCGCTCGATGTTGTCGATGATCTGCTGGTCGTTGGCGGACTGGCGAGCCGCGGCGATGGCCTTCTGCTGGTCCGCGATCTGACGCCCCCGGTCCTCGGCCGCCTGGATCCGGATCTGCTCCTCGCTCTGGGCGATCAGCGAGTTGAGCTCGTCGATCTCGTCGAGGTACCCCTCGCGGGTCGACTCGCCCAGGGGGCCCGCCGCCTCATTGACCGTCAGGCGCGCCTGGGCCGTCAGGTTCCTTGCCCCGGTCACGTCGCCCGACTCGAGCGCGGCCCGGGCCTGCTCCATCTGGTTATTGAACTGGGCGACGGCGCGCTGACGGATGAGATCGTTGGTCTGTTCAAGCTCATCAAGAGGCCCGCCCGCTGTGGGCTGGGCGCCCAGCTCGACAGCGATCTCGTCCAGGGCGTCCTGCGCGTGCTGACGCTGATCGCCCGTCAGGTGCGAGCCGTAGATGCTCAGGGCCTGGCGGTACTTGTCCGCCGCCTCGACCAGACGACGCTCGGCGAACGCCTGGTCGGCCTCGCCCAGCAGGACGTTGGCCTGGTAGTCGCCGGCGCGATCGATCGGATCGCTCTCGGGCTGCACGTCCACCTCGACCAGGTCCACCGAGGGGGTGGTCGCGGGCTGGGCGGCGGGCGCGGGCTCGGTGCTGGCCGGCTGTGAGTCGATCAGGTCGGACCCGGTAAGTTCGGTGACGTCGTCGGGCTGCTGGCTCAGGAGCCACTCGGCGTCCTCAGCCGGCCCGCCCTCGAGCACGCCCAGGCTCACGCCCGAGGTGTCGAACAGCCGCCCGTTGATCTGCTCAAGCTCGACGATCCGCCCGAGGTACTTGTCGGCGCTGGCCTGGCGCTGGGCGCCGATGTCGGCCCCCACGCCCATGACCCGTTCGAACGCGGCCTTGGCCTCGGCGTACCGCCCGGCCTCGAAGTCCTGACCGCCCTGCTCGGCCAGGCGGGCCATCGACCCGCGCATCGACTGACGCTGCCCCCGGACGAGCATCAGCACCGCCTGGCTCGCGTCACGCTGCTCGGCGCTGGCGCCCGGCGCCCGGCTCACCTGTAGGGCGTGACGCTCGGCGGACACCAGATCCTGGCGGGTCATCGCCAGCTCGGCCTTCTGCAGGTCCACGTCAATCGGGTTGGCCGCCTGCAGCCTCGTGTTCACCGACGACAGGAGCTGGAACAGCCGCAGGCTCTGCTTGTCCGTGAGCGACACCGCGGCGCTGCCCCGGGAGAGCTCGACGAGCATCGCCTTGGATCGCACCAGCTTGCCCTCGACCATCAGGTCGCTGGCCCGCGTGAGCATCGCGTCGGCTCCGATCGCGACGTCCGCGGTCTCGGGCGCTGGCGCGCTGGGCTCGGCGAGAACAGAACTCGACGCGCTGCCGATGGCAAAGGCCGTGGCAGCGAGTACGAGCGAACGAGTGGTTCGATACGCGTAGTTGGTCATCCCGAGCTCCACTGGACGGAGGTGTGTGCCGGCGCGTGGTCACGTGCCGGAGGATTCGTGCGGGTTCATCCCTGAACCGAGCGGCGTCCGCTCGGCGGACGGGTCGGTGTTCGTGGGGCCGACCCAACCCGCGGCGTCTGCGTGTGGGCCTTCGCCTCCCGACGATTGACCCGTCCCACCCGCGACGCGGACCGTTTCGGCCCAGGGCCGAGAAGATAGCGACGC